>NZ_CP042862.1:2400000-3000000 GCF_008001015.1 Serinicoccus profundi
TGCCCGAGGTCGAGGCCTGGGTCCAGGCCGGCGGCCGACGGGACTGAGGGCGGCTCAGGCCAGCCCGCGGCGGTCGAGCAGGTCACGCGCCTGCTCCAGGAGCTTGTGCTCGGTGAGCACCTCGTAGCGGGTGGCGACGACCTGCGTCACCGAGGTGAAGTCGCGGCGACCGCGGGTGAAGGCATAGCCGATGAGGCCCCAGACCAGCCCGAAGACGGCACCGAACACGGCGGTCCAGAGGACGGTCATGAGGGCGTCCTGCGGTGCCGCGAAGAGGGCGAAGATGAGACCGACGAAGAGCCCGAGCCAGACTCCGGACAGCGCACCGCCCAGCGCCACCCGCCCGGTGGTGAGGCGGCCGGTCACGCGCTCGACCTGCTTGAGGTCGGTCCCGACGATGAGCACCTGGTCGACCGGGAACTCCTGGTCGGAGAGGTAGTCGACGGCCTCCTGGGCCTGGTCGTAGCGCTCGAAGACCCCGATGCTCTTGGGGTAGTCGAGGTCGAGGGTCGGCCGGGGCAGCGGACGACGGGCGCCGGTGGGAGTAGTCACCTGCTCATTGTGCCTACGCCTGGGCCCCCTGCGCCATCCCGGTCGCCTCGGCTGAACTCCCGGAGCAGGCCCGCGACGTATCCTTCCTGGGGTGAGCACCCACCGCGTCTTCGTCGCCCGACTGAACGGCTTGAGCGTCTTCGACCCGCTGGGCGACGAGGTCGGACGCGTGCGCGACATCGTCGTGACGCTCACCACGCGGTCGGCCTCGCAGGGCCCCCGGGTCATCGGCCTGGTCGTCGAGGTGCCGGGCCGCCGCCGCGTGTTCGTGCCCATCACCCGGGTGACCTCCATCGACGCCGGACAGGTGATCACGACCGGGCTGGTCAACATGCGACGTTTCGAGCAGCGGGCCGGTGAGACCCTGGTCGTCGGTGAGCTCTTCGACCGCCAGGTCACCGTGAGCGACGGCGAGGACCGCCACCCGGCCGTGGTCGAGGACATGGCGATGGACCAGCAGCGGGGCGGCGACTGGCGGATCACCAAGATCTTCGTCCGCAAGGGCCGGGACGAGGCACCCCGCCGCGGCCTGCTGCGGCGTCGACGTGGCGAGACGCTGCTGGCTGACATCGAGGCCGTGGACGGGCTGCAGGAGCAGGGGCCGCCCCAGGCGGCGACCGCCCTGCTCGAGGCCTACGAGGACCTCAAGCCGCAGGACCTCGCCGAGGCGATCCACGACCTGTCCGCGAAGCGCCGGGCGGAGGTGGCCGACGCGCTGGACGACGAGACCCTCGCCGACGTGCTGGAGGAGCTGCCCGACGACGACCGGATGGAGATCCTCACCCACCTGCCGACCGAGCGCGCCGCGGACATCCTCGAGGTGATGCAGCCCGACGACGCGACCGACCTGCTCTCCGACCTCCCCGAGGCGGTCCAGGAGGAGCTGCTCGCCCTCATGGAGCCCGACGAGGCCGCCGACCTGCGCCGCCTGCTGACCTACGACGAGAACACCGCGGGCGGTCTCATGACCACCGAGCCGGTCATCCTCGGGCCGGAGGCCAGCATCGCCGAGGCGCTGGCCCTGGTCCGGCGCGAGGAGCTGCACCCCGCGACCGCCTCGCTCGTTTACGTCACCCGTCCGCCCCACGAGACCCCCACCGGGCGTCTCCTCGGCAGCATCCACATCCAGCGGCTGCTGCGCGAGGCTCCGCACCAGCCGGTCGGCTCGATCCTCGACACCGACATCGACCCCGTCTCCCCCGGCGCGAGCCTGGGTATGGTCACCCGCGCCCTGGCGACCTACAACCTCGTGGCACTCCCGGTGGCCGACCCCGAGGGTCGGCTGCTGGGCGCGGTCACGGTCGATGACGTGCTGGACCACATCCTCCCCGACGACTGGCGCGAGGCCGACCTGACGGAGGCCGAGGATGTCTGAGCCCACCCGTCACACCGCGCGCTCGCGCGGGGGCAGCCGCAGCGCGGCCGAGGCCAAGACCAGCGGCCCCCGGCTGGACCAGCCGCTGGTCAAGCAGTCCCGATGGATGCCGCAGGCGCGGATGGACCCCGAGGTCTTCGGCGCCTTCGCCGAGCGCTTCGCCCGGTTCATGGGCACCGCGCGCTTCCTGGTCTGGATGACGTTGTTCGTCCTCGTCTGGATCGCCTGGAACACCGTGCTGCCCGCCGGCGCGCGCTTCGACCCCTACGCCTTCATCTTCCTCACCCTCATGCTGAGCCTCCAGGCCTCCTACGCCGCGCCGCTGATCCTGCTGGCGCAGAACCGTCAGGACGACCGGGACAAGGTGCAGATGGGTCAGGACCGCGCCCGCGACGAGCGCACCCAGGCCGACACCGAGTTCCTCACCCGCGAGGTCGCCGCGCTGCGACTCGCGATGCGGGACGTCGCCACCCGTGACTTCGTCCGCTCCGAGCTGCGCGACCTGCTCGAGGAGCTGCGGGAGCAGGACCGCGCCGAGGCCGAGGACCCCCGCGGGCAGGACGCCGGTGATCGCGACCCCGGCGGCCGTCGGGGTCGCTCCGGCTGAGGCCGCACGGCACCGACCGGGCGTCGGGCCGGCCCGGACCGGCGCCTACCATGGTGGGTATGCCCGTCCCCAGCACCGACGCCCTGCACGCTGCCCTCGCCCGTGTCAACGACCCCGAGATCAAGAAGCCGATCACCGAGCTCGGGATGCTCGAGGCCGTGGACGCCACCGAGGACGGGCACGTCCAGGTCACCGTGCTGCTCACCGTCCCGGGCTGCCCGCTCAAGGACACCATCACCCGTGACGTCACGGCTGCGGTGAGCGAGGTCGAGCACGTGACCGGCGTCGACGTCCGGCTCGGGGTCATGAGCGATGAGCAGCGCGGCGCCCTGCGCGACCAGCTGCGGGGCGGCCAGGCCGAGCGGGAGATCCCCTTCGCCCGGCCCGACTCCCTCACCACGGTGTATGCCGTCGCCTCCGGCAAGGGTGGCGTCGGGAAGTCGTCGGTGACGGTCAACCTGGCGGTGGCCCTCGCCGACGAAGGGCTGCGGGTCGGCGTCGTGGACGCCGACATCTACGGCTTCTCCGTGCCGCGCATGATGGGCATCACCCAGCCCCCGACCCAGGTCGACGACATGATCCTGCCGCCGGTCGCCGAGCCGAGCGGGGTCAAGGTCATCTCCATCGGGATGTTCGTCCCCGGCAACCAGCCCGTCGTGTGGCGTGGTCCCATGCTGCACCGCGCCATGCAGCAGTTCCTCGGCGACGTCTACTGGGGCGACCTCGACGTGCTCCTGCTCGACCTCCCGCCGGGCACCGGCGACATCGCGATCACGGTGGCCCAGCTGCTGCCGAGCAGCGAGCTGCTCGTGGTCACGACCCCGCAGCAGGCTGCCGCCGAGGTCGCCGAGCGCGCGGGCGCCATCGCGCTGCAGACCCACCAGCGGCTGGCCGGGGTCATCGAGAACATGTCCTGGCTCGAGCTGCCCGACGGCACGCGGACCGAGCTCTTCGGCAGCGGTGGGGGCCAGGCCGTCGCCAACTCCCTCTCCCGCTCGATCGGTGCGCAGGTGCCCCTGCTGGGTCAGATCCCCCTGGACGTGGCCCTTCGCGAGGGCGGTGACCACGGCGCGCCCGTCGTCGCGACGGACGGCCCCGACTCCCCCGCCGCCACCGCGTTGCGCGGCGTCGCCCGTCAGCTGGCCCGCCGCGGCCGTGGGCTCGCCGGCCGCAAGCTCGGCATCACCCCCACCGTCCGGGCCTGATCCATACCGGGGCGGCGGGCCTGCCCCGTGCACGAGCGCGCCCGCCTGCGGCCGGGCTAGTGCAGCTCGACCTCCCAGTCCTCGAGCTCAGGAACTACCGCGCCCACACACCCGGTCAGGTCGCGTCGGTGTCGTAGGGCGTGGGCCTCGTCGGGTCGAAGCGCGTGCCGGAGGCCGGGGCCATGCGGGCCGAGACCGGTTTGACCGACGGTTGCGCCTTCGCGCTCGTCGAGGCCGTGGTCGAGGAGCTCGCGGACGAGCTCCTCGGCTCGGTCAGGGCCTCCCGGACGATCCGCCGCGGGTCATACTGCCGAGGGTCCAGCTGCTGCCAGTCGATGTCGTCGAAACCGGGCCCGAGCTCGTCACGCAGCTGCCCCTTGGCCCCCTCGGCGAGGTCCCGCAGGTAGCGCACGCCCTGGCCGAGCTTGGCGGCATACCCGGGCAGCCGGGTCGGGCCGAGGATGATGAGCGCGGCCAGGATGAGCAGCAGGATCTCGCCACCCGCGAAGTTGCCGATCACGCCGCTCCTCCGCTCGCCGGGCCGCGTCGTCCGGCCCGACGCGCTGTCGCGCCCACCCTACCTAGTCCCCCGAGCCGACCAGCGCGATGCTCACCGTGCGCTCTCGGTCGTCGGCGGTGCGCAGTTCCATCTCCACGGTGTCGCCGACAGCGTAGGAGCGCAGCACGACGATGAGGTGCTGGGAGTCGCGGATGGTCGTCCCGTCCACGGACACGATGACGTCACCGGGTCGGACACCGGCGAGGTCGGCGGGCCCGCCAGGGACGACCGGCGGGGCCTCCCCGGCGCTCCCCGACTGGACCCGTGCGCCGTCCCCGGTGTAGGTGAGGTCGACGAGGACCCCCATGACGGGGTACTCGCTGGTGCCGGTCTCGATGAGCTGGGTGGCCGTGCGGTCGGCCTGCTCGGCCGGGATGGCGAAGCCCAGTCCGATGCTGCCCGAGGGCCCCCCGAACCCGGCCGCCTGCGGCACCTGCGCGATGGCCGAGTTGACCCCGACGACCTGGCGGGACAGGTCGAGCAGCGGCCCGCCGGAGTTGCCGGGGTTGATCGCCGCGTCGGTCTGGATGGCGCTGATGTAGCTCGTGCTCTCCTGGGTGTCCCCGGCCACGACCGGTCGGTCCAGCGCCGAGACGATGCCGCTGGTGACCGTGCTGTCGAGCCCGAGCGGGGCGCCCACCGCGACCACGGTCTGCCCCACCTCGACCTCGTCGGAGTCCGCGAAGGCCAGGGGGGTAAGGTCGTCGCGCTCCACCTGCAGGACGGCGATGTCGTAGGCCTGATCCGATCCGACCACCTCCGCCTCGAGCGGCTCCTCGCCGGGGAACTCCACGACGATGGGGTCGTCCTCCCCGGCGGCCTCGATGACGTGGTGGTTGGTGACGAGGTAGCCATCGGCCCGGACGACGAAGCCCGACCCCAGCCCGAGCTCACCGTCCTGACCGATCGAGATGAGGGCGACGCTGGGCAGCACGGCCCGGGACAGCCCGCTGATCGTGCCGTCGGACTCCACGGGCTCGACGACGGGGGCGCTGGGCGCGGCGTCCGCCGACGAGGCGTCGTCCACAGGCTCCGCTGGGCTGGCCTGCGACTGCTCCGGGTCGAGCCGGTCGGCCAGGACGGCACCACCCAGCCCCCCGATGAGCCCGCTGATGACCGCGACCAGGACCACCGGGAGGAGGGAGCGGCGGGGAGACCGCCGCGCGACCGGTCGGCTCGGTCCCGGCCCGGGCGGGCGGGGGGCGCTCTCGACAGCCTGTGGCGCGGTGGGGTCGGTCATGCCTGCCGATTCTGCCAGCGTCGCCCTCAGCCCATCGCAGCGGCCGGTCGGCCGAGGCCGGCGCCGCTCGCGCGAGCACCCGGGGTCGGCCGACGGTGGGCCAGCGACTGCCGCAGCAGGGCGCGACCGCGGTGGATGCGGGAGCGCACGGTGCCCATCTTGATGCCCAGGGTCTGGGCGACCTCCTCATAGGAGTAGCCCTCGATGTCGGAGAGCACCACGGCAGCCCGGAACTGCGGCGGCAGCGCGTTGAGGGCGTCCTGGATCTCCCCGTCGAGGTGGGTCATGGCGTAGACCTGCTCGGGATCCGTGCCCGTCGCACGCAGCGGCAACCGGGCCGACAGCTCATCGGTGAGGGCGTCGAAGCGGATGCGCTGACGCCGCCGCACCTTGTCCAGGAAGAGGTTGGTGGTGATGCGGTGCAGCCACCCCTCGAAGGTGCCGGGGCGGAAGGAGTCGAGGGAGCGGAACACGCGAACGAAGACATCCTGCGTGAGGTCCTCCGCCTCGTGCGGGTCGCCGGTCAGCCGGTAGGCCAGCCGATAGACCCGGGGCGAGTGCTCGCGCACGATGTCCTCCCAGCTGGGAGGGACCCAGTCCGACGTCGACATGGGTCAAGGCTGCCAGGAGCGGCTGGGAGGAGGCTGGACGATGCGGGCGGGATAGGCTACGGCCCATGGCAGCACCCAAGGCATCCTCGGTCGCCTACGCCGAGGACTTCATCGCCCCCCATCCCGTCATCGAGTCGGCCCAGCGCCGCGGCGAGGAGCTCGGCGCGACCCCGCTCGGCAACGGGGCCGGCGCCACGCTGCGGCTGCTGGCCGCGGCCGTGCAGGCGGCGCACGTCGTGGAGGTCGGCACCGGCGCGGGGAGCTCAGGCCTGTGGCTGCTGCAGGGCATGCCGCGCGACGGCATCCTCACGACGATCGACAGCGACCCGGAGCACCAGCGCGCGGCCCGTGAGGCGTATGCCGCGGCCGGCATCCCCCCGCAGCGCACCCGCGTCATCAGCGGCGACGCGGCCGCGGTCCTCGGTCGCCTCACCGACGGCGCCTACGACCTCGTCCTCGTGGACGCCGACAAGGACGGCTACCCGGTCTACGTGGAAGCCGCCCTGCGGCTGCTGCGGCCGGGCGGGCTGCTCATCCTCGACAACATGCTGTGGCACGACAAGGTGGCCGACCCGGCCGCCCGCGACGAAACCACGACCAT
This sequence comes from Serinicoccus profundi, assembly GCF_008001015.1. Lineage (NCBI taxonomy): Bacteria > Bacillati > Actinomycetota > Actinomycetes > Micrococcales > Ornithinimicrobiaceae > Serinicoccus > Serinicoccus profundi. The sequence goes on from NZ_CP042862.1 coordinate 2,406,751, forward strand.
CCTGCGCGACCTCGGCAAGAGCCTGCGCGACGAGGACGGCCTCGTGCCGGCCCTGCTGCCCGTGGGGGACGGGCTCTTCGTCGCCGTCAAGCGATGAGCAACGCAAGAGCCCCCGGACGACACCCGCGTCCAGGGGCTCTGCTGTGCCGACAGTGCTGCGGCGACGTCGGTCTCAGCCGACGCAGTCCTTGATGGCATCACCGAGGGCACTGGCTTCCTCGGCGTTCATCTCGACGACGAGCCGGCCACCGCCTTCTAGAGGCATCCGCAGGACGATGCCGCGGCCCTCCTTGGTCACTTCCAGCGGACCGTCCCCGGTGCGAGGCTTCATTGCTGCCATGGTTGCCCTTCCTCGTGGCGCGGCCTGAGCCGCTCGTCCGCCGCGGTGTCGACGGAGCCATTCCCCCACGATTATCCCCCCTCGCTCGCGCCGTGCCTAATCGGGGTGGCCCGGTGTGGGGCACACTGTCACCGTGCACGCCCGCTCCGCCGTCGTCGATCTTTTCGGCGACCACCTGCGGCGACGTGGCTGGTGGGCCCCGGTGTCGGCGCTGCTCGCCCTCACCGCGACGGTCGACGTGGCGGGCCCGGCGACCCGCACCGCGATCTCCCGGCTCGTGGCCCAGGGGTGGCTCGAGGCGCGCTCTGAGTCGGGGGTGCGGGGGTATGCCGCGAGCGCGCGGGCGCGCCAGCGCTGGGAGCGGGCGCACGACCGTGTCTACGCCACCGCACCGCCCGCCTGGGACGGACAGTGGCACATGGTGCACGTCGACTCCGGGGGCGACCGTCGCCGTCGCGAACAGGTGACCCGGACCCTGACCTACCTCGGGTACGGCCGGCTGGGGTCCGGCGGCTGGGTCAGTCCCCGCCCCAGCCCAGAGCTCGAGCCCTCGCTCGCCCCCCTCGGGGTGGGCTGGGTGGCGGTGCACGGCGCCCTGACCCCCGCGCAGCACGCGGCCGGGCTGGCCGACCGCGTGTGGGACCTGGGCGGCCTCGCGCAGGAGCACCGGCGTTTCGCCGCAGGTCTCGCTCCCCCCTCAGGGGTGACTGGCCTCGGCCCCGAGCGCGCCTACCGCGAGCGCACGATCCTCGTCCACGAGTGGCGACGCTTCCTCTTCCGGGACCCCGACCTGCCGCCAGAGGTGCTCCCCCACGACTGGCCCGGCCACCAGGCCCGTCGCCACTTCCTGGCCCTGGCGGCCGCGCTGGCCCCGGCCGCCGACCGCCACGTCGATGACGTGCTCGACGCGGCGAGCCGATAGGTTGACCGGATGAGCACCGCTGCCTCACCCGTCCAGGTCGAGCGCGACGCCGACACCGGTGTCGCGGTCGTCCGGCTCGACCGCCCCGACGCGATGAACTCCCTCGACGTGGCGACCAAGGAAGCCCTCCTCGCGGCACTGCACGCGGTTGCCGAGGACGCCGACGTCCGCTGCGTGGTCCTCACCGGGACCGGCCGGGCCTTCTGCGTCGGGCAGGACCTCAAGGAGCACGTCACCCTGCTGGCCGAGGACGCCGAGGCGTTGTGGCGCACGGTCGCCGAGCACTACAACCCTGTGGTGGAGCTGCTGGCGACCATGGACAAGCCGGTCCTCGCGGCGGTCAACGGCGTGGCCGCCGGCGCGGGCGCGGCCTTCGCCTTCGCCTGCGACCTGCGCTACGTCGCGGACTCCGCCGGGTTCAACCTCGCCTTCACCGGCATCGCCCTCTCCTGCGACTCCGGCACCTCCTGGTCCCTCCCGCGGCTCATCGGCACCGCCCGCGCCAAGGAGCTCCTGCTCTTCCCCCGGACGGTCCCCTCGCAGGAGGCGCTCACCCTCGGGCTCGCCACCGAGGTCGTCCCGGACGAGGACCTCATGGGCCGGGTGATGGAGGTCGCGCGCCGGCTGGCGGCCGGTCCGACGCTCGCCTACGGCGCCGTGCGGCGGGCGGTCGCCTTCTCCGCCGGGCACGGCCTCGCCGAGTCGCTCGAGGTCGAGGAGTCGCTCATGACCAGGACGGGCACGAGCGCCGACCATCGCGCCGCCGTCGCGGCCCTTCCTGGCCAAGGAGAAGCCGGTCTTCTCGGGCCGCTGACCCCCTCCCCGGTCATGGCGGGTAGTCGCTGGGTGGCTCGAACCTGAAGAGGTACCACCCCCACCACACCTGCCAGCCGATCATGAGCCCCGCCAGCACGACGGTGCGGACGACGAGCAGCCACCTGGGGGTGTCCCGCCCGGTGCCCGGCGCCCACCCCGCCCCCGCGAGCACGACGAAGAGCGGGAAGAGCAGCATGAGGTAGCGGTAGAGGCTCGTCCACGGGTCGAGGGCCGCGAAGAGGTAGAACGCGTAGCCCAGGCACCACGTGCGCAGGGGCCAGGCCGAGCCCGGCGGCCCACGGCCCCAGCACGGCGAGCACGAGCAGCCCGAGGCCCGCCGCGAGGACCACGAGGCCCAGGAGGTCGCCCCAGAGCCACTGCGCACGCTCGATGCTCGGCAGGAAGGGCTGCACATCCTCGCCGCCGCGCCAGGCGGACATGGTCGAGGTGTAGGCGTCCGCGCGGCCCGTCCGCAGCCAGGCGATGCCCGGCCACACCAGGCCCGCGAGCCCGCACCCCACCAGGGCGGCCGCCATCCCGGCATACTCCCGGGGCGACACGGGTCGACTCCCCCGCCGCCTCCACCGGGCGACCACGACCACGAGGGCCACGAGCCCCAGCGGCAGGGCGACCGGCCGCGCCAGACCGGTGAGCAGGGCCACCACCCCGGCCGCCCACCAGCGCTCCCGCACGAGCAGCCACAGGGCGGCCGCGAGCACGAGCAGCGCGAGCGACTCGGTGTAGGCGACCTGGAAGGTCGGGGAGCTCGGGTAGGCGCCGAGGAGCGCCACCCCGGCCAGGGCACCAGCGGCGCCGACCCGCTCGCGGAGCAGGCCGGCGACGACGAGAGCGGCGGCATACCCCAGGAGCGTGGCGACGACCGGGCCGGCGACCGCGAACGGCCACCCGGTGAGCGCCATGAGACCGCGGGCCAGGAGCGGGAAGGTCGGGTAGAAGGCCCACGGGTTCTGCCGGACCTCCCCGTCGGCGCCCACCGGCAGGTCGTCGGGATAGCCCTCGGTGGCGATCCGCTCGTACCACTGCCCGTCCCACAGGGTCGCGAACTGGAAGTAGAGCCCCACCCCCGGGTCGTCGTAGACGGACGGGTCCTGGTGGTCGTGGGCCAACCGCACGAGGATCACCGTGCTGATGCCCCGCAGCACCGTCCACAGGAGCAGGACGGCCCCGGCGAAGCGCAGGGTCCCGCGGTGGCGGGCGACCCTCCCCGGTGCCCGCCCGGGGGCGGCCAGGGTCATGAGGTCGCGCGCATCTCCGGCAGCCGGGCCCCGGACCGGGAGGAACCCGCCCGGAAGCATCCGACGAGATGGTCATCGACGAGTCCGCAGGCCTGCATGGCGGCATACAGCGTCGTGGGGCCCACCTGCTCGAAGCCGACCTTGCGCAGCCGCTTGGCGAGCAGCTCGGACTCCGTCGTCTGGGTGGGGACGTCGGCGAAGACGCGGGGGCGCGGCGTCGGCTCAGGAGCGTGGGTCCACAGGAGCTCCTCGAGCCCGCCGTGCTCGCGCAGCTCCAGGGTCGCCCGGGCGTTGGCGACGGTGGCCTCGATCTTGCGCCGGTTGCGGACGATGGACTCGTCGGTGAGCAGCCGCTGCACGTCGGCCTCGGTATACCGGGCCACGACCTCGGCGTCGAAGTCGGCGAAAGCGCGGCGGAAGCCCGGTCGCTTGCGCAGGATCACCAGCCAGGACAGCCCGGTCTGGAAGCCCTCCAGGCACAGCCGCTCCAGCAACGCCGCCTCGCCGTGCACGGGCTTGCCCCACTCACGGTCGTGGTAGTCGCGGTAGTCCGCATGGTGGATCCCGGGCCACCCGCACCGGGTCACCCCGTCCGGACCGACCGTGAGATCCGGCTGTCGCACGTCGTTCATCGCTCCCCCTCGGCCGTCGTCGCGCGGTGCTCCGCGGCGGGCCGTGCCCCCCGGAGCCGGTCGATCTCGGCGTCCCGTTCTGCCAGTTCCTCCACGAGCCGCTCCAGGGCGGCGTCCACCTGGTGCATGCGATATCCCCGCAGTGCCTGGTCGAAGCGCAGCGCGCGGACGTCGTGCGGTCCCACCGGCCCGGCCCCCAGCCCTCGTGCGGACTGCGTGTCGACCCCGGCAGGCACGCCGGGCACCTCACGGCGGGTGACCGCCCACGCCAGCAGCGCGCCGAGGACGACCACCGCGGAGACGACCCCGAGGATGATCACGGCACAGATCATGGCACGTCAGGAGGGTGGTGACGGACACCGCCCCCGGTCGGCGCCCTCAGACGTCGCGTCGCTCCGGCGCCGGGCGTCGCTGGCGACGGGTCGTGACCCAGCGCACCACCTCGTCGACGTCATCGGTGACCTGCAGAAGGTCCAGGTCACCCGGGGAGATCATGCCCTCGGCGAGCAGCGTCGCCTCCAACCAGTCGAGCAGCGGCGCCCAGTAGTCGCGCCCCACGAGCACGATCGGGAAGTTGGTCACCTTGCCGGTCTGGATGAGGGTGACGGCCTCGAAGAGCTCGTCGAGCGTGCCGACCCCGCCGGGCAGCACGACGAAGCCCTCGGAATACTTGACGAACATCGTCTTGCGGACGAAGAAGTAGCGGAAGTTGACGCCCAGGTCGACGAAGTCGTTGAGGCCCGTCTCGAAGGGAAGCTCGATGCCCAGCCCGACCGAGGTCCCGCCCGCCGCGGACGCACCCTTGTTGGCCGCCTCCATGGCGCCCGGGCCACCGCCGGTGATGACGGCATACCCCGCCTCCACGAGCGCCCGGCCGACCCGCTCGCCGAGCGCGTAGTAGGGGTGGTCGACCGGGGTCCGCGCCGAACCGAAGACCGCGACCGCCGGGCCGATCTCGGCCAGGGCGCCGAACCCCTCGACGAACTCCGCCTGGATCCGCATGACCCGCCACGGGTCGGAGTGCACCCAGTCGGCGGGGCCGGCGTCGTCCAGGAGCCGTTGGTCGGTCGTGGTCTGCGGGACCTGCGTGCCCCGGAGGGTCACCGGTCCCTTGTGGTAGTCACGGCGGGTCACCCCACCGACCCTACGCCAGTGCCGGGAGGCGGGCAGGTGCCCTCCTAGACTGGTGCGGTGCCTCGTTCGACGACCGCCCGTCTGCTGATCCCCGCGCTCGTCATCGGGGGCAGCGCGACCGCTGCGGTGCTCGGCACGCGCTGGGTCGCCAGCGAGCTCGCGCCGCAGCACTGCACCTTCGTCGCGGCCGACCAGGAGGTCCGGCTCACGCCGGAGCAGGCGGCCAACGCCGCCACCATCGCCGCCGTGTCGGTGCAGAGGGGCCTGCCCCCACGCGCCGCCACCATCGCCCTGGCCACCGCGATCCAGGAGAGCAAGCTGCGCAACCTGCGCTACGGCGATGCCGACAGCCAGGGCCTGTTCCAGCAGCGCCCGAGCCAGGGATGGGGCACGGTCGAGCAGATCACCGACCCGGTCTACGCCAGCAACGCCTTCTACGACGAGCTCATCGAGGTGCAGGGGTGGGACGAGGGCGTGGTCACCGAGGTGGCGCAGGAGGTGCAGCGCAGCGCCTTCCCCGACGCGTATGCCGACCACGAGTGGGAGGGCCGCGTGCTCGCCTCCGTCCTCACCGGGCAGGAGGGCACGGCGACCGACCTACGCTGCCGCCTCGGCGACACCGCGGGAGGGGGATCAGCGGGCCAGGTGGCCGACAAGGCGGCCACGCAGCTCGGGATCACGGGCACGATCGAGGGTGCGCTGGTGCGCCTGGAGGCCGGCGACCCCGCACGCGCCTGGGCCGCCGCGACCTGGGCGGTGAGCCACGCGCAGGCCGAGGACGTCATCAGCGTGCAGGTGCAGGATCGCACCTGGGAACGCTCGTCCGGGGAGTGGTCGCAGAACGCCGATGACGACGGGGCGGCGAGCACGTCGCCGACCACCGTCGTCATCGAGATGGGCTGAGCGGGCTCAGCCGCGCTGGTCCACCGCGGTGTAGTCGCGCTGCCCCTCGCCGACGTAGACCTGCCGGGGACGGCCGATCTTGGTGGCGGGGTCGTTGATCATCTCGCGGTACTGCGCGATCCAGCCCGGCAGGCGCCCGATCGCGAAGAGCACGGTGAACATGTCGGTCGGGAAGCCCATCGACTCGTAGATGAGGCCGGTGTAGAAGTCGACGTTGGGGTAGAGCTTGCGCTCGACGAAGTAGTCGTCCTCCAGCGCCTTCTGCTCCAGCTCCATGGCGAGCTCCAGCAGCGGGTTGTCGCCGGCCTTGGCGAGCATCTCGTGGGCCGTCTCCTTGACGATCGCGGCCCGCGGGTCGTAGTTCTTGTAGACCCGGTGGCCGAAGCCCATGAGCTTGACGCCGTCCTCCTTGTCCTTGACCTTGCGGACGAACTCGCCCACGTCACCGCCATCGGCCTTGATCTGGTCGAGCATGGCCAGGACCGCGCTGTTGGCCCCACCGTGCAACGGCCCGGACAGGGCGTGGATGCCGGCCGAGATGGCGTTGAAGAGGTTGGCCTCGGAGGAGCCGACGAGGCGGACCGTGGAGGTCGAGCAGTTCTGCTCGTGGTCGGCGTGCAGGATGAACAGCTGGTCGAGAGCCTTGGCCACGACCGGGTCCAGCTCGTACTTCTCGGTGGGCTGCCCGAAGGTCATCCACAGGAAGTTCTCGACGAGGTTGTAGTCGTTGTTGGGGTAGAGGATCGACTGGCCCTGGCTCTTGCGGAAGGCGTAGGCCGCGATCGTCGGCAGCTTGGCCATGAGCCGGATCGTGGAGATCTCGATGGCCTCGGGGTCGTGCGGGTCGAGGCTGTCCTGGTAGAAGGTGCCCATCGCCGAGACGCCGGAGGAGAGCACCGACATCGGGTGGGCGTCCCGCGGGAAGCCGTCGAAGAAGTTCTTCATGTCCTCCACGAGGAGGGTGTGCCGCCGCAGCCGGTGGTCGAACTCCTCCAGCTCGGAGGCCGAGGGCAGGTGACCGTAGATGAGCAGGTAGCTCGTCTCGAGGAAGGTGGACTTCTCGGCCAGCTGGTCGATCGGGTAGCCGCGGTAGCGCAGGATCCCCTCGCCACCGTCGATGTAGGTGATCTCGGACTGGCAGGAGGCGGTGTTGACGAAGCCCACGTCGAGCGTGACGTCACCCGTGGTCTTGAGCAGGGCGCTGATGTCCAGCCCGTTGTTGCCCTCGGCGGCCGGCACGACGGGCAGGGACAGCTCGTGGCCGGCATGGGTCAGGCTGGCCGGGGTGGTGCTGGTGGTGTCGGTCATGAGGTCCTCCTGGTCGGGGTGGGCCGGGCGAGGGTGCGGGTCACTCGTCGTGCGACTGCGGCGGCAGCGCGGCGACGATCGGGTGGTCCTTGGCGATGACGCCCATCTTGGCGGCACCACCCGGGCTGCCCAGGTCGTCAAAGAACTCGACGTTGGCCTTGTAGTAGTCCGCCCACTCCTCCGGGACGTCGTCCTCGTAGTAGATCGCCTCGACCGGGCAGACCGGCTCGCAGGCACCACAGTCCACGCACTCGTCCGGGTGGATGTAGAGGGAGCGTTCACCCTCGTAGATGCAGTCGACCGGGCACTCCTCGATGCAGGCCTTGTCCTTCAGGTCTACGCAGGGCTGGGCGATCACGTAGGTCATGGGCACAGACTACGGCGTCCCGGCGCCCGGTCACCTCACGGGGTTGCCCGGCGCCGCAGCCCGGCCGTCGAGGGCTCAGCGACCCGGCGCCGAGGGGTTGGTGCACACGATCTCGTCGGCCGGCTCGTAGGTCGTGGTGAAGTCGTCGCGGCGGACCTCCTCACCGCCCTGGAGCAGGACCCGGATGTTGCGGATCGTGAATCCGTCCTCGGGGGCCTGGGTGACGCACTCCTCGCCGTCGTCCTCGCGGCGCTCCCCCTCGGTGATGTTCTGCCGCTCCCCGTCGATGGTGCGCACGGTGTAGCGCCGGTCCCCGAGGAAGACCATGTGGATCTCGTCGCCGCTGATCCACGTGCGCACGACCACCGGGGTGTCCGTGTCGTTGGTCCAGAGGTTGTCGATGTAGGGGATGGCGAGGGTCGCCTCGCGCCCGGCCGGGTAGCGCGGGATGTAGAACGTGTGGGTGGTGTGCGCGTCCAGCTGGACGCCGGCGAACCACGAGGCGTTGAAGACGACCGTGGAGATCTGCGACAGCCCCCCGCCCAGGCCCATGACCAGCTGCCCGTCGACGATGACGGGAGCCTCGGCATACCCCGCCTCCTCGCTGATCTCCCCGAGCGCGGCGCCGAGGCTGAACTGCTCCCCCGGCATGACGACCGTGCCGTTGACGTTGGTGACGCCGGCCCGCAGGTTGGCCGTGCGCGCCTCGTAGTCCGGGCCGCTGGGGAACTGGGAGACGAAGGAGGACATCTCCGAGAAGCTCCACCCGCGGGCGGTCTCGTTGGAGATCTGGGGTCGGACGGTGTCGATCGTCGCCGCCACGGTCCGCCCCTCCCCGGTCTCCTGCAGCGCCGCCTCGACAGCGTCGACCAGGCCGTCCTCGGCCAGGGCGTAGCCGACCTGGCCCCGGACCACCTCGACCGAGGAGCCGGCGAGGCGCACGCTGGCGTCCCGCGGGCCACGCTCCAGCCGACCCAGGTCCTGGCGGATCCGCGCCAGGGTGGCCTCCTCGTCGATGACGAGGGAGAGGGCGCCCTCGCTCTGCTCGACGCTCAGGAGCCCGAGCAGGTCGCGACGGGCCAGCTCGGCGGTCGCCTCCCGCTCCCCGTCGCCATCGCCACGGGTGGCCTCGACGACCACCGGGGCGTCGAGGGCCGGGTCGAGGACCTCGGCGGTGAACCGGTCGATCTCCTCGGAGGTCAGGTCGGGGCGCTGCCCGGTGGCGACCGCGGGCAGGGTGCGGCTCTCGAGGTCCTCGTCGTCCCAGACCTGCTCGACCCAGGCCTGCTCGAGCTCTTCGACGGTCGGGGCGACCTCCAGCGTCCGCCCGTCGCGGGCCTGTGCGACCTCGACGCCGTCCGCCGTGAGGGCGAGCTCGCCGTCCACCGGCTCGGTGTCGTAGTCCTCGGCGAGCCGGGTGACCTGGGCCTTCAGTGCCGCACGGTCGACGGCGCCGTAGAGCGGCAGGTCACGGTCGGCGCCCGCGACGTGGTCCCACAGCCGGGCGGGGTGGAAGGACAGCCCGGTGACCCCGCGCAGCGTGCGGTCGAGGTCGAGCGAGAGCCCAGCGTCCTCCGGGACGACCTCGAGCTGCTCGGCGTCCTCCGCCGGGACTCCGTCGGGGCGCAGGGTGAGCGTGATCGGCTCCGTCGTGCGGTCGGCGAACTCGCGCGTCAGCTCGGCGCGGGCCTCGTCCTCGGTGAGCGACCCGATCTCCACCCCGGCCACGCTGACCCCCGCTGGTGGGCGGTCCTGGAAGTAGAAGGCGGCACCGACGTAGATGACCCCGAGCACGAGCAGCGCAGCGGCCAACCGGCCCACGACGGCCCACCAGCCGCGGCCGTCGCCCTCCTCACGGAGGGTTCCTGGTCGATCGGTGGCGTCAGCCATCTGCGCTCCGTCCCTGTGGTGCGGTCCCTGTCACGGTGGTGCCGCCGACCACCCGGTCACCGCAGCTCACCCAGCCGTCCACGGTAGTGCACGAGGGCGTGGACGTCGGTCGGGCGCGCCTCCAGGGCCAGCACCTCGGCCAGCACCAGGTGGTGGTCCCCCGCCTCCCGGATGTCCACGGGCCGGCACTCGAAGGTCGCCAGCGCCTGGTCCACCAGGGCCGTCCCCGTCGCGGGACCCCGGTGATGGGCCACCCGCCCCAGCTGGTCGTGCAGGGGGCGGCCGGTCTCGCCGAGCCACTCGGCGACCCCCCGCTGGGTCGAGGTGAGCACGCTCACCCCGAGGTCGGACCCCTCCTGCAGCCCTTCCAGCACCCGCGCCTCCGGGTGCAGGCTCACCAGGAGCAGCACCGGGTCCAGGGAGACGCTGGTCAGCGAGTCGACGGTGAGTGCGACGTCGTGCCCGCGCAGCCGCGCCGTGACGACCGCCACACCGCTCGCGAAACGCCCCATCGCCAGGCGGTAGACGGCAGGATCCACGGGCTCGGGGGCGACCTGGTCAGGGTGCTCCTCGGTCATGCCGGCGGCACCCCCTGCAGCCGGGCGAGCGTGTCCTGGGCGGCCGGCCAGGCGGCATACCCCTCGCGTCCGGGGAGGCGGGCCGCCACGTCGTTGGAGAGCGTGAACCACCCGTCGTGCAGCGTCACCTGGGTGGGGTGCTCGCTCAGCGCCGCCCGCTGCCGGGGCAGCGCGGCAGGGTCCTCGACGGTATGCGTGACGACGGCGTCGTCCACGACGCCCGGTGGGTAGGGCTCGTCGGCGGTGGGCACCCGCGCCGGGCCACCGGCCGGGCTGCGCACATCGTCCGGGACGTGCTCGGCCAGCCACCGACGGTCCTCCTGCGCCCAGGACGTCGGGGTGAGGACGACGTAGAGGCGCGGTGGGGGCGCACCCGTCCCGCCCGCGGCCTCGGCGAGCAGCTCCATGGCGCGCACGGTCACCCGGTGCGTCTGGACGTGGTCGGGGTGGCCGTAGCCGCCCCACGGGTCGTAGGTGAGGACGACGTCGGGCTCGAGGGCGGCCAGCTGCGTCGCCAGGAGCCCGGCAGCCTCCTCGACGTCGGCCCCCGCGAAGGCCCGCGGGTGCCCCGCGGCCTGCGACCCGGCCATCCCGCTGTCGCGCCACCGGGGCGACGCGCCACCGAGGAAGTGGTGCTGAACCCCCAGCCGGCGCATGGCCGCCGCCAGCTCGCCCCGCCGGTGCTCGGCCAGCTCCTCGCCGCGACCCTCCAGGTCGGCGTGCGCCGGGGTGATGACCTCGCCCTCCTCACCGAGGGTGCAGGTGACGACGTGCACGACGTCACCTGCCTCGACGTGGTGGGCCAGGGTCAGGCCGGTCGCGAGGGTCTCGTCGTCGGGGTGCGCGTGCACCGCGACCAGGCGCACCGGCCGGCCACCGGCCAGCCCGTCACGCAGGTCGGGTCGCGCCGACACCGCTCAGCCCTTGGACCGGGCGGCCTTCGCCCGCTGGTTGGCGTCGAGGATGACCTTGCGCACCCGGACCGCCTCCGGCGTCACCTCGACGCACTCGTCCTCACGGCAGAACTCCAGCGACTGCTCGAGGGAGAGCACGCGCGGCGGGATGAGCCGCTCGAGCACGTCGGCGCCGGCCGAACGCACGTTGGTGAGCTTGCGCTCCTTGGTGATGTTGACGTCCATGTCGTCGACCCGGGAGTTCTCGCCGACGATCATGCCCTCGTAGACCTCCGTGGTGGGCTCGAGGAACATCGTGCCCCGCTCCTGGAGGTTGAACATCGCGTAGGTCGTGGCGACGCCGGTCCGGTCGGAGACCAGCGAGCCGGACTGCCGGGTGCGGATCTCCCCGAACCACGGGGCATAGCCGTCGAAGACGTGGTGGGCGATGCCGGTGCCGCGGGTCTCGGTGAGGAACTCGGTGCGGAAGCCGATGAGCCCGCGAGAGGGCACGACATACTCCATCCGGATCCAGCCGGTGCCGTGGTTGGTCATCTGCTCCATGCGCCCCTTGCGGGCCGCCATGAGCTGGGTGATGGTGCCGAGGTGCTCCTCGGGGGTGTCGATGGTGAGCCGCTCCACGGGCTCGTGCAGCTTGCCGTCGACCTCGCGGGTCACGACCTGCGGCTTGCCGACGGTGAGCTCATAGCCCTCGCGGCGCATCTGCTCCACGAGGATGGCCAGCGCCAGCTCGCCGCGGCCCTGGACCTCCCAGGCATCCGGGCGCTCGGTGGGCAGCACCCGCAGCGAGACATTGCCGACGAGCTCCTTGTCGAGGCGGTCCTTGACGAGGCGGGCGGTCACCTTGGCGCCCTTGACCCGGCCGGCCAACGGGCTGGTGTTGGTGCCGATCGTCATCGAGATCGCCGGCTCGTCCACGGTGATGAGCGGCAGCGGCACCGGGTTCGCGGCGTCGGCGAGGGTCTCGCCAATGGTGATCTCGGGTATGCCCGCGATCGCGATGATGTCGCCCGGACCCGCCTGCTCGGCCGGCTTGCGCTCCAGCGCCTGGGTGAGCATGAGCTCGGTGATCTTCACCGTGGAGATCGAGCCGTCGCGGCGGCACCACGCCACCTGCTGACCCTTGCGGATCTCCCCCTCGTGGACGCGGCACAGGGCGAGCCGGCCGAGGAAGGGGCTGGAGTCGAGGTTGGTGACGTGCGCCTGCAGAGGCGCGCCCGGGGTGAAGGTCGGGGCCGGCACGGTGTCGAGGATCGTGGCGAACAGCGGCTCCAGGTCGGGGCTCTCCGGCAGCTCGCCGTCCACCGGCGCCTCCAGGCTGGCGCGGCCGGCCTTGGCCGAGGCATACACCACCGGGAAGTCCAGGGCCTGCTCCGCCTGGGCGGAGTCGTGGTCGTCGAGCAGGTCCATGAACAGCGCGTAGACCTCGTCGACGACCTCGCTGATCCGGCTGTCCGGACGGTCGACCTTGTTGATGCACAGCACGACCGGCAGGTGGGCGGCGAGCGCCTTGCGCAGGACGAAGCGCGTCTGGGGAAGCGGCCCCTCGGAGGCGTCGACGAGCAGCACGACCCCGTCGACCATCGACAGGCCGCGCTCGACCTCGCCGCCGAAGTCGGCGTGCCCGGGGGTGTCGATGATGTTGATCGTCATGCCGCCCTCGGGGGCGGAGGACCCGGTGTAGCGGATGGCCGTGTTCTTGGCCAGGATCGTGATGCCCTTCTCCCGCTCCAGGTCGCCGGAGTCCATGACCCGGTCGACCTCGCCGTCGCTGCGGTGCTCGGCGAAGGCACCGCCCTGCGTGAGCATGGCGTCGACGAGGGTGGTCTTGCCGTGGTCGACGTGCGCCACGATGGCGACGTTGCGGATGTCGGCGCGGACGCCTGCGGGCAGGCCGGAGGGGGTGTCACCAAGGGGCATGCCCCCAGTGTCTCACCCTCCGGGCCCCGGACCGCATCTCACGGCCCGCGGGGGCGGGCACCCTCAGCGGTGGAGGAGGCCGGCGACGAGGCGGGCGATGGGCACGTCGTGCTCCAACCAGGCCAGGTCGGCCAGCTCCCCGACGCCCAGCCACCGCAGCTCGCTGTGGTCCTCCAGGGGCCGAGGTCCGGGCTGGTCGGCCACCGGCACCGCCCACCACAGCCGCATGGCCCACGGGTGCTGGAGCGGCCAGTCGTCCCCGATCCGCGGGCCAAGCCGCACGAGGACGCCCAGCTCCTCCCGGGCCTCACGCACGGCGGCGTCCGCCGGCTCCTCGCCGGGCTCGACCTTGCCGCCCGGGAACTCCCACCGGCCCGCGAGGTGGGCGGGCGAGCTCCGACGGCCCGCGAGCACGCGGGTCGGGTGCTGCAGGTCGTCGCAGAGCGCGACGGCGGCGATGAGTCGCATGACACCATCCTCGCAGCGCCGCCGAGGCTGCCGTAGGGGCAGGTCACGAACACGTCACGAAGCGTCTGTCGCCCTTCCCAACAGCCCACCGGTGTGGTGAGGTCACCCCCTATACCGGGTCGATCCGCCGTCCCGGCCATGACGCTGTAGGAGGAACGATGAAGAACCGCAGGGTCGCGATAGCCGCGACCGGTGCAGCTCTCGCCCTGGTGCTGAGCTCGTGTGCCGAGTCCGAGCGAGAGCCCGATGCCGGTGGGGGCGACGACGCCTCCGAGTCCGGCGGCGCCGGTGGCGAAGCCTCGGACGCCACCTTCGTCTTCGGCGCCGCGGGCGCCCCGACGACCTTCGACCCGTTCTACGCCAGCGACGGCGAGACCTTCCGCGTGACCCGGCAGATCTTCCAGAACCTCGTCGGCATCGAGCCCGGCGGCACGGAGTTCGTGCCCGAGCTCGCCACGGAGTGGGAGTCCTCCGAGGACGGCCTGATCTGGACCTTCCAGCTCCAGGACGGCGTGACCTTCCACGACGGCGAGCCCTTCGACGCGGAGGCGGTCTGCTACAACTTCGAGCGCTGGGCCGACCAGAACGAGGCCGGCCAGAACCCGTCGGCCGCCTACTACTACGGCAACGACTTCGGCTTCGGCGAGGACTCGCTCTACGACAGCTGCACCGCCACCGACGAGATGACCGCCGAGGTCGTGCTGACGCGCGCGACCGGCAAGTTCCCCGGCGTGCTCTCGCAGAGCTCCTACGGCATCTCCTCCCCCGCTGCCCTTGAGGAGTACGACGCGAACGGCATCGAGGTGCAGGGCGAGGGCTTCACCTTCCCCGAGTACGCCACGGACCACCCCACCGGGACCGGCCCGTTCATGTTCGACTCCTTCGACGGCACCAGCAACGTCACGCTGACGCGCAACGACGACTTCTGGGGCGAGACCGCCGGGGTCCAGGAGATCATCTTCCGGATCATCAGCGATGAGACCGCCCGCCGCCAGGAGCTGGAGTCCGGGACGATCAACGGCTACGACCTGCCGAACCCGGTCGACTGGGCCGGGCTCGAGGAGGCCGGCAACCAGGTCCTCATCCGTGACCCGTTCAACGTCCTCTACCTCGCGCTCAACCCGGTCGCGGACCCCCAGCTGGAGGACCCGCTGATCCGCCAGGCGCTCTACCACGCGATCAACCGTGACGAGCTCGTCGCCAGCCAGCTGCCCGACGGCGCCGAGGTGGCGACGCAGTTCATCCCGCCGACGGTCGCGGGCTACAACGAGTCCATCGAGCCGTACGCCTACGACCCGGAGATGGCCGAGCAGCTGCTCGAGGAGGCCGGCGCGTCCGACCTCACCATCGACCTCTGGTACCCCACCGAGGTGACGCGTCCCTACATGCCGAACCCGCAGGCCATCTACGACGCGGTCGCCGCCGACTGGGAGGCCGTCGGGGTCACGATCAACCCCGTCGCCCGCCCGTGGGCCGGTGGCTACATCGACGGCACGCAGCAGAGCCAGGCGCCCGCCTTCTTCCTGGGCTGGACCGGCGACCTGAACTCCGCGGACAACTTCCTCTGCGCGTTCTTCTGCGGCGAGGACAACCAGTTCGGCACCAGCGCCCTGCCCTTCCAGGAGGACCTCCAGGAGGCCCTGCGCGAGGGTGACGCCGAGCCCGACGAGGCCGCCCGCACGGCGCTCTACGAGGAGCTCAACGCCCAGATCATGTCCGAGGAGTGGCTGCCCGGCCTGCCGCTGAGCCACTCCCCGCCCGCGATCGTGGTCGGCCCCAACGTCGAGGGCCTCGTGCCCAGCCCGCTCACGGCCGAGGACTTCTCCACCATCACCCTCACCGAGTGAGCGCACCGGGGCCGGGACGATCCGTCCCGGCCCCGTCGCCGTGAGTGACGACGGGTCGGCCTCCCCGGTCGGCCCGTCGTCATCATGGTCCTGACCCATCCCGTTCCCTGGGCCGAGGAGTACCCCCGTGCTGAAGTTCATCATCCGCCGCATCCTCCAGATGGGGCTGGCGCTGTTCATGCTGAGTGTCCTGCTCTTCGCCTGGCTGCGCGCGCTGCCCGGTGGACCGGTCAGCGCGCTGCTCGGGGAGCGCGGCTCGCCCGAGGCCGCCGCGGACCTACGGGCCCAGCTGGGTCTCGACCAGCCGCTGCCCGTGCAGTACGTCAAGTTCGTCCAGCGCGCCCTGGAAGGCGACTTCGGCATCTCCACCGGGGTGTTCCGGGGCCAGCCGGCGATGGACATCTTCCTGGCCCGGCTCCCCGCGACGATCGAGCTGAGCGTCTTCGCCCTCATCATCGCCCTCACGCTGGCGGTCCCCCTGGGCTACATCGCCGCCCGCCGCCGCGGCGGCTTCCTGGACACCGGGCTCGTCATCAGCTCGCTCGTCGGGGTCGCCGTCCCGGTGTTCTTCCTGGCCTTCGTGCTGAAGTACCTCTTCGCCGTGCGCTGGGGGCTGCTGCCCCCCTCCGGCTACCAGACCGCCGGGATCAACGCCACCAGCGTGACCGGCTTCGCCCTGCTCGACGGGATCCTCACGCGCGAGTGGGACGCCTCCTGGGACGCCTTCCGGCACCTGCTGCTGCCGGCGATCGCGTTGTCCTCCATCCCCTTCGCGGTCATCTTCCGGATCACCCGCGCCTCGGTCCTCGACGTCATGGACGAGGACTACGTCCGCACGGCTCGCGCCAAGGGGCTGCGGTCCCCGACGATCCGCGTGCGGCACATCATGCGTAACGCGCTGATCCCGGTCATCACGATCATCGGTCTGCAGGTGGGCGCCCTCCTCGCCGGAGCGGTGCTCACCGAGAAGGTCTTCGCCTTCCCCGGGATCGGCCAGGCGCTGGCGCTGGGCTTCGAGACCCGCGACTACCCCGTCCTGCAGGTCCTCATCATGATGGCCGCGCTCATCTACATCGTCGTCAACCTCATGGTCGACATCGCCTATGCCCTGATCGACCCGCGCGTGCGGACCAAGTGAGGACGTGGACATGACCTCCTACGGAGACACCAAGAAGAAGCGCATCGACTCCTTGGCCGAGGCCGGCTCCCTCAGCGACGAGCAGGGAGTCAGCTTGTGGCGCTCGGCCTGGTTGCGGCTGCGCACCAACCCGGTCTTCCTCGTCGGGGCCGGGATCATCACCCTCTTCGTCATCCTCGCGATCATCGCGCCGTGGCTCGCCCCCCACGACCCGGCCGAGCGACTGCTCATCGGCGAGGTGAGCCGGCAGTCCAACCCCGTCCCCGAGCCACGGCCCGGCTTCCCGCTGGGTGCCGACGACCGCGGTCGCGACCTGCTCTCCCGGCTCATCGTCGGCTCCCAGCAGACGCTCATCGTCGGCGTGCTGGCCACGCTCGGGGGCCTCCTCGGCGGCCTGACCCTCGGGACCCTCGCGGGCGGGATCGGCGGCTGGGTGGACGCCGCCGTCATGCGCGTCGTCGACGTCATGCTCTCGATCCCGTCCCTGCTCATGGCCTTCTCGATCGCCGCGATCCTGGAGCCGTCGCAGTGGAGCGTCATCGCGGCGATCGCGATCATCCAGGTCCCGATCTTCGCCCGGCTCCTGCGCGGCTCCATGCTCAGCCAGCGTCACAGCGACCACGTGCTGGCGGCACGGGCCCTCGGCGTCAAGCCGATCCCGATCGTCTTCCGGCACATGCTGCCGAACGCCATCGGCCCGGTCATCGTCCAGGCCACCCTCGTGCTGGCGGTGTCCATCATCGACGCGGCCGCCCTGTCCTTCCTCGGCCTGGGCAACCCCGATGACACCCGCCCCGAGTGGGGTCAGATGCTCGGCGCCGCCCAGCCCTATTTCAACAGCTTCCCGCACCTCGCCTTCTACCCGGCGATCTGCATCGTGACCGTCGCCCTGGGGTTCACCCTCATGGGTGAGTCACTGCGCGAAGCCCTCGACCCCAAGTCCCGTCGCTGAGGAGACCGTTGCGATGACCGAGCACTCTGTGTCCCGCCCCTCCGCCGCTGCTCGCGGGGACGCCCCGCTCCTGTCCGTGAAGGACCTCACCGTCACCTTCGGTCGGGGCGCTAAGGCCTTCACTGCGGTCGACCGGGTCAGCTTCGAGGTCCGTCCGGGCCAGACCGTGGGTCTGGTCGGGGAGTCCGGCTGTGGCAAGTCGGTGACCTCGCTCGCCATCATGGGCCTGCTCCCCTCCCGGGGCAACACCGTCTCCGGGGAGGTCCGCTACGACGGGGAGGACCTGCTCACCCTGCGCCAGGACGAGCTGCGCGACCGCCGTGGCCGGGACCTCGCCATGATCTTCCAGGACCCCCTGTCCTCCCTCAACCCCGTGGTCCCCCTCGGGGTGCAGGTGGCCGAGGTGCTGGAACGGCACCGCGGGATGCGCCGCCCCGCCGCCCACCGGCGCGCTGCGGAGCTGCTGGAGAAGGTCGGCATACCCGACCCGACCCGTCGCCTCAAGGAGTACCCGCACCAGCTCTCCGGCGGGATGCGCCAGCGCGCGCTCATCTCGATGGCCCTGGCCTGCGAGCCCCGCCTGCTCATCGCCGACGAGCCCACGACCGCCCTCGACGTCACGATCCAGGCACAGATCCTGGCGCTGCTGCGCGAGCTGGTGACCGAGTCCGGCACCGCGCTCATCATGATCACCCACGACCTGGGCGTCGTCGCCGGCCTGTGCGACGAGGTCAACGTCCTCTACGGCGGCAAGATCGTCGAGCGCGCCGAGCGGCACGACCTCTTCGCCCGCCCCCGCCACCCGTATACCGGCGGCCTGCTCGCCTCCATCCCGCGCCTCACCGAGGAGCGGGGACGACGCCTCAACCCGGTCCCCGGCTCCGTGGCCGACAACATCCCGTGGGAGGGCGGGTGCGCCTTCGCTCCCCGCTGCGCCTCCGAGATCGCCGAGTGCCGCACCACGACCCCGCAGCTGGTCCCCGACGACCGCGGCCTGGGGACCGGCCGACTGCTGCGCTGCCACCACCCGCTGGAGGAGAACCCGTTGGACGACATCCGCCCGCAGGAGCACGCCGAGGAGGAGCAGGCATGAGCACGACCGCCGAGTCGCCCGCGCCCCGGACCGAGGAGACGCAGGAGGACCTCCTGCTCGACGTGCGCGGGCTCAAGGTGCACTTCCCCATCAAGAAGGGCGTGATCTTCGACCGCACGGTCGGCCACGTCTACGCCGTCGACGGCATGGACGTGCAGATCCGGCGTGGCGAGACCTACGGTCTCGTCGGGGAGTCGGGATGCGGCAAGTCCACCTTCGGGCGCGCGGTTCTCCAGCTCGAGCCGGTCACCGAGGGGGAGGTCCGCTTCGACGGTGTCGACCTGGCCACCCTCAAGGGCGAGAAGCTGCGCACCCACCGGCGCCACATGCAGATGGTCTTCCAGGATCCCCTGGGCAGCCTCGACCCCCGTCAGACTGTGGAGCAGCTGCTGCTCGAGGGGATGCGCGCCCACGGCATGACCAAGGACGGCAAGGCCGCCCGCGGCCGGCTCACCGAGCTGCTGACCGCGGTCGGACTGCCGCCGGCAGCGCTGTCGAAGTACCCGCACGAGTTCTCCGGCGGGCAGCGCCAGCGTGTCGGCATCGCGCGCGCCCTCTCCGTCGACCCCCAGCTCATCATCGCCGACGAGCCGGTCAGCGCCCTCGACGTCTCGGTGCAGGCCCAGGTCATCAACCTGCTTGGAGACCTGCAGGAAGAGTTCGGGCTCACCTATCTCGTCATCGCGCACGACCTCGCGGTCGTGCGCCACATCAGCGACCGGATCGGGGTGATGTACCTCGGCTCCCTCGTGGAGGAGGCCGACGCCCAGGACCTCTACGACACCCCCCTCCACCCCTACACCCGCGCGCTGCTCTCGGCCGTCCCCGTCCCGGACCCGACGATCGAGGACTCCCGCGAGCAGATCCTGCTCACCGGCGACCTCCCCTCCCCCGCGAACCCTCCCACCGGCTGCCGGTTCCACACCCGGTGCCCGTGGCGCCAGGAGACCCGCTGCGACGAGGAGCGGCCCCAGTTGCGGGTCGTGGAGATCGACGGCGTCGACCCCGGCCACCGGGTGGCCTGCCACTGGGCAGAGCAGATCGCCAGCGGCGAGCTGCAGCCGCACGCCGTGGAGGCGGCCGACGACGAGCCCTACTGGGCCGGCCCTGACCAGGACGAGGACGTCAACAGCGCGGCCTTCGAGGCGCGCGACCTGCCGGACACCGGCGGCTGACCAGCGGCGCGGTCGGTGTCCGCCCTGGTCCGACCGGGTCTAGCCTGGGGCCATGACCCCGAGGGTGCTGGTGATCCAGCACGAGGACAAGGCACCCCCCGGACTGCTGCTGCCCTGGGTGGAACGCGCCGGCCTGACCTGCGACCTCCTCCCCGCCCACGAGGGGTATGCCGTGCCCGCCGACCTCGGCGACCACGCCGCTCTCGTGGTGCTCGGGGGCTCGATGGACGCCTGGGACGACGCGGCATACCGCTGGCTGCTGCCGACCCGGGCGCTCATCGCCGGGACGGTCGCCGCCGGCCGCCCCTTCCTCGGGGTGTGCCTCGGCCACCAGCTGGCCGCCCTGGCGCTCGGGGGCGAGGTGGGACGGCTGCCGCAGGGGCAGACGGTCGGTCTGCGGGCGTGGGTGCCGACGTCCGAGGGACTCGCCGACCCGCTCACGCGCGCGCTCAGTCCGGGCACGGAGGTGCTGCACTGGAACTCCGACACCGTCACCGCGCTGCCGCCGGGCGCGACACTGCTCGCGAGCGCCGGCGACGGCAGCGTCCAGGCGGCCCGCCTCGGCCCGCTGGCGTGGGGGGTGCAGTTCCACCCGGAGGTGGATGCCGGCCTCGTCGCGGGATGGACGACGGGCCGCCCGACCGACGCGGAGGTGGGTGCGCTGCAGGCCCTGCGGGAGCGCCAGCACGAGCTGCACCCCGCCTGGGAGCAGCTGGTGCGGCGGTTCGTGGCCCTCGCGGCCGCCCACCCCGGCTGACCTGCCGCAGCACGAGCGGCCCGGCATACCCCATCGATGCGGGGCGGCCCCCGGGACCGCCCGTGCGAGGATGAGCCCACCACCCGTGGGGCGCGCCTCGAGGAGCCAGCCATGAGCGACGCAGCGATCTTCATCGCCGCGACCTTCGCCGCGGGCCTGCTCGCCACCACCCTGCGACTGCCGGCGCTGCTGGGCTTCCTGCTGGTCGGCTTCGCGCTCAACTGGCTGGGCGTCGAGGAGCTGCCCTATCTCGACTTCGTCGCCGACCTGGGCGTGACCCTGCTGCTCTTCGGCATCGGCCTCAAGCTCAACGTCCGCAGCCTGCTCTCCCGCGAGGTGTGGGCGACCACGGTGGGCCACATGGCCCTGTCGGTGGCGGTGGGCACCGGCTTCCTCTGGGTGGTGGCGCTGCTCGGCTACCCCCTGCTGCAGGGCCTGGACCTCCAGACCCTGGCGCTCGTCGGGTTCGCGCTGTCCTTCTCCTCCACCGTCTTCGTCGTCAAGGTGCTCGAGGAGCACTCCGAGCTCCAGTCCTTCTACGGCCGGGTCGCCATCGGCATCCTCGTCATGCAGGACCTCGCGGCCGTGATCTTCATGACCGTCTCCGGCGGACGCATCCCGAGCATCTGGGCCATCCCCGTCGTGCTCGGCCTCGTCCCGGTGGCCTGGCTCGGCCGGTGGCTGTGGGACCGCATCCCGCACGGGGAGATGCAGGCGCTCTTCGGGCTCGCGATGGCGCTCGGGCCGGGGTATGCCGCGTTCGACGCCGTCGGGCTCAAGGGCGACCTCGGGGCGCTGGTCGTCGGCATGCTGCTGGCCGGGCACAAGGCGGCCGGCGACCTGTCGCACACGCTCTTCCTCCTCAAGGACCTGCTGCTCATCGGGTTCTTCATCTCGATCGGTTTCATCGGGACCCCGACCACCTCCTCGGCCGTGCTCGGCCTGCTCCTCCTGCTCCTGCTGCCGGCCCAGATCGCCCTCTACATCTTCCTCCTCGACCGGCAGAAGCTGCGCCGCCGCACCTCCGTCAAGGCCGGCGTGCTCCTCGGCAACTACTCCGAGTTCGGCCTCATCGTCACCTCGGTCGCGGTGGCGAGCGCCATGCTCGACGAGGAATGGCTGGTCGTCATGTCGGTCGCGGTGGCCACGAGCTTCGTCGCCGCGACCCTCATCAACGAGAAGTCGGACGCGATCCTGCGCTGGGCCCGCCAGATCATGCCGATGCACCCCCCGACCGACGTCCACCCGCACGAGCTGCCGATCTCCTTCGGCGACGCCCGGGCGGTCATCATGGGGATGGGCCGGATCGGTCGCAGCGCCTATGCCGAGCTCTCCGACGTCTACGGCCTGGCGGTCCTCGGGGTGGAGAACCTCCCCAACCGCGTCATCCGGCTGCGCGAGCAGGGCCTCACCGTCGTGGAGGCAGACGCGGCGGACGGCGACTTCTGGAACCGGCTGGAGTCGACCCGGCAGGTCGAGATCGTCGTGCTCGCCATGCCCTTCCACGGCGCCAACCGGGTCGCCCTGGACCAGCTGACGGCCAGCGACTACGACGGCGTCATCGCGGTCGTCGCGCAGTACGACGACGAGGTCGGCGACCTCGAGGCGCGCGGCGCCGACGTCGTGGTCAACCTCTACGAGGGTGCGGGTGCCACGATCGCCGAGCGGGCCGCCGAGGCCACCAGCGGGGGCCTGTAGTCCCGCTGCGGTCCAGGTCCGCGCAGCTCAGGGCGCTCGGGAGACGATGACCGGGCAGGGCGCCGCGCGCATGAGCCGCTGGCTCACCGAGCCGAGGAGCCGGCCCCGGACGGCGCCACGGCCGCGGCTGCCGACGACGAGGGCGTCCCACTCCTGTGCCGCCTCGAGCAGGGTGGGCACGACCGGACCACGGCGCACCTCCCAGTCGACCGGCACGTGGGGGTATGCCTCGATCGCCGGCTCCAGCACCCGCACGAGAGTCTCGGCGTGACGGCGCTCCACGGCGGCCCACTCCGGGCTGTCGGGCTCGGTCACGACATACCCGTCCACGACCTCGAGGAACCACGTGCTGAGCGCGGTCACCGAGGCGCCGGTGAGGTCGGCGAGCGCGAGGGCGGCCCGGGCGGCGCGGGCGCTGTCGCCGCTGCCGTCCACCCCGAGGCCGACCCGGCCGTGGACGAGCGCGTCGACGTCGACGCCGGCGTTGACGACCGCGACCGGTCGGCGGGCGTGCGCGGCCACGCCGAGGGAGGTGCTGCCGAGCAGGAACTCCTCGACCGCGCTGCGGCGCCCCGTGCCGACGACGAGCAGGGCGGCGTCGTCCTGGTGGGCGAGCAGGGCGCTGACGGGGGATCCGCGTGAGGTGTCGAGGCGGGCCGTGGCGTCGAGCCGCTCGCCCAGCGCCGCGACATACTCCTCCAGCTCGGCGACGACCTCCTCCTCGGCCTCCAGCACCGAGGTGATCGCGATCGCCTCCCCACCGGCCATCCGGGCCGCCAACGCCTCGGGCTCGCTCGCGTGGACGACGACGAGGTCGGCCCCGGTGCGGGCAGCGGTCCGGGCCGCCCACTCCAGGGCGACGTCGTGCTCCCCCGGGCCTGCCGTCCCGACCACGATCGGGTGCTCCAGCCGTGCCGTCATCGCCACCACCTCCAGCGCCTCGTGAAGAGTGCCTCAAGCGTACCGCTGATCCGCCCGTAGACTCGGCCTCGAAACGTCCCGACCGCGACTGACCAGGGAGAGGCATGTCCACGATCATCTACACCCGCACCGACGAGGCACCGCTGCTGGCGACCTACTCGCTCAAGCCGATCATCGAGGCCTTCGCCGGCGCCGCGGGGATCGAGGTGGAGACCCGCGACATCTCCCTCGCCGGCCGGATCCTCGCGCAGTTCCCCGACCGGCTCGGTGCGGACCAGCAGGTCGGCGACGCCCTCGCCGAGCTCGGCGAGCTGGCGACGACGCCCGAGGCCAACATCATCAAGCTGCCCAACATCTCGGCCTCGGTCCCCCAGCTCAAGGCGGCGATCGCCGAGCTGCAGGCGCACGGCTACGACCTGCCCGACTATCCGGAGAGCCCGGAGACCGACGAGGAGCGCGACGCGCGCGCCCGCTACGACCGGGTCAAAGGCTCGGCCGTCAACCCGGTCCTGCGCGAGGGCAACTCCGACCGCCGTGCCCCCGAGGCGGTGAAGAACTACGCCCGCGCCTACCCCCACTCGATGGCTGAGTGGAGCTCGGACTCCCGGACCCGGGTCGCCACGATGGAGACCGGCGACTTCCGTCACAACGAGGAGTCGGTCGTCGTCGAGGCGGACGACACCCTGAGCATCCGCCACGTCTCCGCCGACGGCTCGACGACGGTGCTCAAGGACTCCGTACCGGTGCTGGCCGGCGAGGTCGTCGACGCGACCTTCATGTCGGTCCAGGCCCTCGAGGACTTCCTCGCCGGCACGGTCGAGGCCGCGGCGACCGACGACGTGCTCTGGTCGCTGCACCTCAAGGCGACGATGATGAAGGTCTCGGACCCCATCGTCTTCGGGCACGCGGTGCGCGTCTTCTTCGCCGACGTCTTCGAGCGGTATGGCGCGGAGCTGGCCGCCGCGGGCCTGTCGCCCAACGACGGCCTGGGCGGGATCCTCTCGGGGCTGGACGCGCTCGGCGAGCAGGCCCCGGAGGTCAAGGCGGCCATCGAGGAGCGTCTCGCGCAGCTGCCGCGCCTCTCCATGGTCAACTCGAGCAAGGGCATCACCAACCTGCACGTGCCGAGCGACGTCATCATCGATGCCTCGATGCCGGCGATGATCCGCAACGGCGGCCAGCTGTGGGGCCCCTCCGACGAGACCGCCGACACCCTCGCGGTCATCCCGGACTCTTCTTACGCCGGCGTCTACCAGGCGGTCATCGAGGACTGCCTCGCCCACGGCGCCTACGACCCGACGACGATGGGCTCGGTGCCCAACGTCGGCCTCATGGCCAAGAAGGCCGAGGAGTACGGCTCGCACGACAAGACCTTTGAGGTCGCCGCCGACGGCGCGATCGAGGTCGTCAACGCGGCCGGTGAGGTGCTCCTGCGGCACGAGGTCGCCGCCGGCGACATCTGGCGCGCCTGCCAGACCAAGGACGAGCCCATCCGCGACTGGGTCACGCTGGCCGTGAGCCGGGCCCGCGCGACCGGCGACCCGGCCGTCTTCTGGCTCGACCGGGAGCGGGCCCACGACCGCAACCTCATCGCCAAGGTCGAGGCCTACCTCGCCGAGGAGGACACCGACGGGCTCGACCTGCGCATCCTCTCCCCCGTCGAGGCGACCCAGCTGTCGGTGGAGCGGATCCGCGCCGGTCAGGACACCATCTCGGTCACGGGCAACGTCCTGCGCGACTACAACACCGACCTCTTCCCCATCCTCGAGGTCGGCACCAGCGCCAAGATGCTCTCGGTGGTGCCACTCATGAATGGCGGTGGCCTCTTCGAGACCGGCGCCGGCGGGTCGGCGCCCAAGCACGTGCAGCAGCTCGCCGAGGAGAACTACCTCCGGTGGGACAGCCTCGGGGAGTTCCTCGCGATCGCCGAGTCGCTGCGCCACCTGGCCGACCGCGACGACAACGCCAAGGCACGGGTGCTGGGCGATGCACTCGACGCCGCGACCGGCCGGGTGCTCACCGAGGAGAAGTCCCCCGCCCGCAGGCTCGGGCAGATCGACAACCGGGGAAGCCACTTCTACCTCGCCCTCTACTGGGCGCAGGCGCTGGCCGAGCAGTCCGAGGACGCCGAGCTCGCCGAGCGCTTCGCCCCGGTCGCGGCCGAGCTGGCGCAGAAGGAGCAGCAGATCGCCGGCGAGCTCCTCGCGGTGCAGGGCAGCCCGGTCGAGCTGGGCGGTTACTACCAGCCGGACGACGAGCTGGCCTGCGCGGCGATGCGCCCCTCGGAGAGCTTCAACGCGGTGATCGACGCCCTGCGCGGCTGACACCCCACCCCGCCCCCAGGAGGAGCACGTGCTCTCGGTGCTGATGCTCCTCCTGGGAGCGAGCCTCGGCTTCCTCATCGGGGCCTCCGCGGCCGGCGTCGTGGCGGTGGTGATGACCTGGTGGGTCCTCGTCGGACACAGATTGATCCTCGGCATCGTGACGGTTACGGTCAGGTGTCTCGTGAGTGGCCCCAGGGCCCCATCCCCGCACCGCGGGTGAAAGGTATGGCCCCGGTGAAGTTGACGGAGTACCGCCAGGTCGAGCAGATCTCCACCCGAGGTCCCGCGCAGTTCAGACGGTTGGCCCTGGCAGCGGTCTTCCTCGCCGTCATCCTCATCGCGACCCGCTCGGCGTTCGGGCACCTCGAGCATGCCTGGCTGCTCGTGGCCGCAGCGCTCATCGGTGGCTACATGGCGATGAACATCGGCGCCAACGACGTCGCCAACAATGTCGGTCCTGCGGTGGGCTCCAAGGCCATGACGCTGGGCACGGCGATCCTCATCGCGGCCGTCTTCGAGGCGGCCGGGGCGATCATCGCCGGTGGTGACGTCGTCAGCACCGTGAAGAACGGCATCATCGACCCTGCGGACATCGGCGACCCGATGGTCTTCGTGTGGGTGATGATCGGGGCGCTGCTCGGTGCCGCGATCTGGCTCAACATCGCCACCTGGCTCGGCGCCCCGGTGTCGACCACGCACTCGATCGTGGGGGGCGTCATGGGCAGCGGCATCGCCGCCGCCGGCTTCGCGATCGTCAACTGGCCGGTCATGGGTGCGATCGTGGCCAGCTGGGTCATCTCGCCCGTGGCCGGCGGTCTGCTCGCCGCCGGGCTGCTCTACGTCCTGGAACGCAAGGTCCTGTGGCAGGCCGACCCCGTGCAGGCAGCCATCCGCTACGTGCCCTACCTCCTCGGCCTCATGGCCTGGACGTTCACGACCTACCTCGCCCTCAAGGGGGTCCAGAACGTCGTCGAGGTGAGCACACCCCTGGCGTTCGCCCTCGGCCTGGTGGCGGGAGTCCTCACCTTCACGCTGAGCCGGCCCCGGATCGCCCGCCGGTCCCCGTCGCTGCGGCAGTCGCGGGAAGGCGTCAACTCCCTCTTCACCATCCCGCTGGTGGCGGCGGCCGCGCTGCTGTCCTTCGCGCACGGCGCCAACGACGTCGCGAATGCCGTCGGCCCGCTCGCCGGGGTGGTCGAGGCCCTGACCAGCACCGGGCTCGACGACGACGGCACCGCCGGCATACCTCTCTGGGTGCTGGTGATCGGCGCCGTCGGCATCTCCCTCGGCCTCGCGCTCTTCGGGCCACGTCTCATCCGGACGGTGGGCTCGGAGATCACCCAGCTCGACCGCTCCCGCGCCTTCTGCGTCGGCCTCAGCGCGGCCATGACGGTCATCGTCGCCAGTCAGCTCGGGCTGCCCGTGAGCTCCACGCACGTCGCGCTCGGCGGGATCTTCGGGGTGGGTTTCCTGCGGGAGTACTTCGACCAGCGGATGGCCAAGGCCGTCGAGGACGTGCTGCACAGCCACCAGGGCGATGAGCACATCGCGGAGGTCGAGCGGATGCTCTACACCTTCGTCAACGCCGATGCCGAGACCAAGCGCGACATGCTGCACCAGCTCAGCGACATGGGCCACGAGGCCGTCATCACCGCCGCCCAGCGGCGCAAGCTCAAGAAGGCGCTCAAGCGCCAGCAGGTCCGTCGCGAGCACCTGTTCCGGATCGTCTCGGCGTGGATCATCACCGTACCCGCCTCGGCGCTCCTCTCCGCGCTGTTCTACTTCGCCCTGCGCGGGATGATGATCTGACCCACCACGCGGTGGGTACCGCGACCGGCGCGCCTACCGTCAACCGCCCCCCATCTCGAGAAGGACACGATGCAGAACTCGTCCATGCCCCGCACCACCGTCATCCTCGGCTCGCTGCTCATCGCCGTGGGGGTGATCGGCTACCTCGCGAGCGACACGTCCAGCTGGACGGCCCTCATCCCCGCCATCCTCGGTGCGGTGCTCGCGGTGTGCGGCGTGCTCGGCCGGAGCAACCCCAAGGTCTGGATCCACGCGGCCCTCGTCGTCGCGCTCGTCGGCGCCCTCGGCACGCTGCGCAACGTCCTCGGGCTCGGCGACCTCATCGCCGGTGAGGCCGATCGGCCGCTGGCCGTGATCTCGGGGACCATCACCTTCGTCCTGCTGGTGGGGTATGTCGTGCTGGGGGTCCGCTCCTTCATCGCCGTGCGCCGTGCACGCCGCGCGGGTGGCGGGCAGCTCAGCAGCTGAGGGTCGGTCGACGACCCGTCGAGCGGCCCGCCCGCGCTGACAGGTGGCGGCCGGGTCGGTCATGCTGGGAGGTATGCAGACACTCACGCTGGACGTGCGCACGGGAGGGGACGAGGTCGTCCTGGACCTGACCCGGGAGTGCGCGAGCTTCGTCGAGGGGCGGGGAGACGGACTGCTGCACGTCTTCGTCCCCCACGCCACGGCCGGGCTGGCGATCATCGAGACCGGCGCCGGCTCGGACGACGACCTGCTCGCCGCGCTGGGCGACCTGCTGCCGGCCGACGACCGGTGGCGGCATGCGCACGGCAGCCGCGGTCACGGTCGCTCGCACGTCATGCCCGCCGTCGTCCCGCCCTACGCGACCGTCCCGGTGGACGCGGGACGGTTGGCGCTGGGCACCTGGCAGAGCATCTGCCTGGTCGACCTCAACGTCGACAACGCCGACCGCACGGTGCGCCTCGACTTCCTCGCCTCGCCGGACGACCCGCGGGGCGGGTGACCGGCCCGTCGCTCACGACGGGCATACCCCGGCCGTGGCCGGCGTCGCTCAGCCTCGGTCGGGCAGCGCCAGGTCGACGTCACCCAGCCACGGCTCGGTGATCTCCTCGTAGGTGCCGTCGTTGAGCGCCATCGTCAGCCACTGGTCGACGTAATGCTTGAGCACGACGTCGCCCCGGGGCAGCAGGAAGGCCTTCTCGAAGTAGTCGAACGGCTCGTCGGGGTTGGTCGCGCACAGTTCGTCGTACTCCTGGGCGATGTAGAGCACCTCCGAGCGGTCGGTCGTCATGACATCGGCCCGCCCCTCGACGATCTCGTCGAAGATCGTGAGGTTGTCGTGGGTGACGAGGTCGCCCTCCGGGTAGTTCTCCTGGGCGAAGACCTCGTTGGTGCCGCCCTTGGGCATGATCGAGGTGACGTCCGGGTCGTTGATCTGGTCGACGGTGCGGTACTTGTCGACGTCCTCGCAGCGCGCGATCGGGGTCTTGCCGTCGGCCATGACCGCGGCCGAGAAGAAGGCCTGCTCGGCACGTGCGGTGTTGATGGAGATGCCGCCCACGGCGATGTCGCAGTCGGCGAGGAAGTCCTCCATGAGCGTCTCCCAGCTCGTCTGGACGAACTCGACCTCGACGCCCAGCGTGTCGCCGAGGTCGCGCGCCATGTCGACGTCGATGCCGCTGAACTCCCCGCTGTCCTCGTCGAGCTCGGTGAAGGGCCGTTAGTCCCCGGTGGTGCACACCTGCATCGCGCCCTCGGCCAGGATCGTGTCGAGGGTGGACCCCGCGGCGCCCTCGGCCGCCGCGGACGAGGCGTCGGCTGCGTCCTGCGTCGTCGTGGAGGTCTCCGGGGAGGTGTCGGGGTCGGCCGCGTCGGCCTCTCCTGCGGGGTCGTCGCCGGTGCAGCCGGTGAGAGCCAGGGCGGCGATCGCGCCCACGACGAGGTGCCTTCGGTGCTGGTGAGTCATGCCTCGATCCTCACACGGTCTGACAGCGCCGGCACGAGGTCCTCGTCGCCGACCAGCCGGGAGTCGTGGTCGAGCTCGTCGTGCTCCTCGACGGTCCAGGAGTGGCCGGTGAGCCGCGCGACATACCGGACGATCTCGGGGAAGGTCCACGCGTCGACGGCATTGCTGTCGAGGTGGACGGTGCCCGCGCGCCCGGACGTCGCGAGGTCCACGAGCGCCGCCGCGGTGTCGTCCATCCAGGAGGTGGCGGGGCGCCAGAGCCGGCTCGCGCGGACCACTCCCCCTGCGGCCTGCGCCTGGGCGGCGAGCTGGGCGACCATGTTGTTGCCGCGGCCGTCGGGGTGGGCCTGCCACCCGATGCGTGCGATGACGGCGTCGGGGTGGGCGGCGCGGACGGCGTCCTCGCACCGGGCCTTGTAGCTGCCGTAGTCGTCCTGGGCGGTTGGGGTGTCCGCGGGGCGGAACGGTCCGTCCGGGTCACCCGGCGCGTCACCGAAGACGGAGACCGAGCTCGCGACGACGAACGGCAGTTCGTGCGCGCGGGCGTGGGCGGCGAGTCTCCCCGCCCACGCCTCGGCACCCATGCCGAGGTGGAGGATGCCGCTCGGTCGCAGGTCCGCGAGGTATGCCGCGCCCGCCGCGACGTCGTCGGGCGGCACGGCCTCCCGGTCCCAGCCGACGACCTCACCGCCAAGGCCGAGGATCCGCGCCGCGACCTTCGGCGCGAGGGTGCCGCGCAGTCCGGTGATGAGCCAGGTTCCGTTCAGGGTGGGCATGAACGCGACGCTAACCCGAGTCGGGGGGTCGAGTGGCTAGGAAGTCGGGGCGCGTCGCCGGGCGCCGTGGACCGCGGCGGCGAGCGCCATACCGAGGATGAGCAGGGCAGTCACGATCGCGGCGCGCAGACCTCCGGAGGCGCCACCGGCCGCGACGCCGAGCTGGTAGGCCGTCACCATGACCGCCGCGCCGATCGCCGTGCCGACGCGCTGCCCCGTCTGCAGGGCACCGCTGGCCGCGCCGCCCATGCGGGGAGGCACGTCAGCCAGGGTGAGGGTGTAGTTGGGCGAGATGACCGCCCCGCCACCGAGCCCGGCGAGGAAGAGGGGGATCGCGAGCGCCGCCCACAGCCAGGACTTCTCCTCGGCGACCCACGCCATCAGCCCGAGCAGCACCAGTCCGCTCATCATGAAGACCAGCGCCGAGGCGACCAGTCGGGGACCGCAGCTGCTGACCGCCTTGCCCGCCCACGGCGAGGACAGTGCGGAGCCGACCGCGAATGGCGTGAGCAGCAGCCCGGTCGCCAGGGTGGAGTAACCGAGGCCGTCCTGGAGGTAGACGGACAGCACGAGGAAGACGCCGGTGAACCCAGTGAAGTAGAGGGAGCCGACGACGATGCCGTTGGCATACCCCGGCGTGCGCCGCAGCAGGTCGACCTCGAGCAGCGGGGCGCCGCCGGTGCGGCCCAGACGGCGCTCCCACGCGACGAAGGCCCAGCCGAGGACGGGCACCAGGGCCAGGAGCAGCAGGGTGCTGGTCCGGCCGGACTCCAGCGCGACAACGGGCAGCAGCAGACACAGCACGGCCACCCCCAGGAGGGCTGCGCCGACCAGGTCCAGGCTCGGGCGCGTGGGTCGCGGGTCGGCGCTGCGCCGAGGGGTATGCCGTTGCTCTGGTCTTGCTCCCGGCACCATCTTCGCGATGGCCACGAGCAGGACGAGCCCGATGGGCACGTTGACGAGGAAGATCCACCGCCACCCGCCGTCCTCCCCCGCGAGCGCGATGATGAGGCCGCCGAGCACCGGGCCGATGGCGGAGGCCACCGACACGACGAGCCCGAAGATGCCGAAGGCTCGGCCGCGCTCGGGTCCGGTGAAGAGCTCCTGGATGAGGCCGGTGTTCTGCGGGGAGAGCAGCCCGGCCGAGACGCCTTGGGCCAGCCGGGCCAGGATGAGGACCTCGGCACTCGGCGCCAGCCCGCAGGCGGCGCTGGACAGGACGAAGCCGGACAGCCCGATGAGCATGAGCCGGCGCCGGCCGAAGGCATCGCCCAGCCGTCCACCGGTGACGAGGACGAGGCCGAACGCCAGGGCATACCCGGAGACGACCCACTGGATGGTGGCCGCGGAGGTGTCCAGACCGTTGCGCATCGAGGGGATCGCGACATTGACGATCGTCACGTCGAGCAGCGACATAAAGCCGACGGCCAGGGTGACCGCGAGGATCCGCCAGCGGGCGGGGTCGGGAGCGGGTGCGGTCCGACCGCTGGTCTCAGTGGTCACGTCGTCGCCCGGTCACCCGCTCAGCCTAGGAGGCACCCGCCGTCGACGGATCGATGAGGTCGATGCCGGTCTCAGCGAAGTCTTTGACGTTCCGCGTCGCGCAGCGCCCTGGTGGACCCGACAGCTGGCGGCGGTCTGCGCGTCCGCCGTGCTGATCGACATACCAGCGCCCTCCCAACAACCCCACCTCCCATCGTGACCAGCTGCGATGCTCGGTCAGACGTTGAAGCGGAACTCCACCACGTTTTGGACGGTCAAGTCTGGTGGAGTGGTGTACGAGGTGATCCCTCGTTGAGGGGTTAGGCGGTTAGGGCGGGGACGAGGGTGGTGCTCATCTCCTTGACGGGCTCCGTCGGCTCGATGAGGGCGGTGCGGCAGCGGGTGAGGGCGTCGAGGCCGATGTAGCGGCGTTGCTCGGCCCAGGCGTCGTACTGCTCGGCCAGGACGGCACCGACGAGGCGGATGATGGACTCGCGGTTAGGGAAGATGCCGACGACGTCGGTGCGCCGGCGGATCTCGCGGTTGAGCCGCTCGTTGGGGTTGTTCGACCAGATCTGGCGCCACACCTCCTTGGGGAAGGCGGTGAACGCCAGGATGTCGGCCCGGGCGTCCTCCAGGTGGCCCGCGACCGCGGGCAGCTTCTCGGTGAGCGCGTCGATGACCCGGTCGAACTGGGCGTGCACCCCCGGGGCGTCGGGCTAGTCGTACACCGAGTGCAGCAGCGCCTTGACCCACGGCCAGGAGGACTTGGGCGTGGCGGCCATCACGTTGGCGGCGTAGTGGGTGCGGCACAGCTGCCACGCCGTCCCCGACAACGTGGCACCGATGGCCTCGACCAGGCCGGCGTGCGCATCAGAGGTCACCAGGCCCACCCTGCCCGCGCCGGTCAGGCCGCGGGCCACGAGGTCGCGGAAGAAGGCGAGCCAGGACGCGGTGCTCTCGCCGGTGGCGACCTGGATGCCCAGGATCTCCCGGTAGCCCTCGGCGTTGATCCCGGTCGCGACCAGGGCGGAGACCTTGACCACGCGGCCGCCCTCGCGGACCTTCAACACCAGGGCGTCGGCAGCCACGAAGGTGTAGGGGCCGCCGTCCAGGGGCGGGTGCGGAAGGACTCCACGTGCTCGTCCAGGTCGGCCGCCATCGTCGACACCTGGGACTTGGACAGGCCGGTGATGTCCAGGGCCGTGACAAGCTTGTCCATCCGCCGCGTGGACACCCCGAGCAGGTAGCAGGTCGCCACCACCGTGGTCAGCGCCGCCTCGGCGCGACGGCGCCGCTGCAGCAGCCAGTCAGGGAAGAAGCTCCCTTCGCGCAACTTGGGGATCGCCACGTCCAGGGTGCCGACGCGGGTGTCCAGGTCCCGGTGCCGGTACCCGTTACGCCGGTTCGTGCGCTCGGTAGTGCGGGCGCCGAACTCGGCGCCGCACACCGCTGTCGGCCTGCGCCGAGACCAAGCTGTTGATGAACGTGCCCAGCAGCTCACGCATCAGGTCAGGACTGGCCTGGGCCAGCTGCTCGTGCAGGAACTGCTCAGGGTCGATAATGGGGCCAGCGGCCAACGTGGTGCATCCTTCTCGAGTCGGTTGCGAGAGATCACTCGAAGGATCACACCGGTGGCCGCGGCTACCCCAGCAGGACACGCTCACCCGGTGCTCGTACACAGAGATAATAGATTCGGCTCCGGCGCCGGCGTGACCCGAAATTACACGGACGCCGTTCGCGGCTGTCTTTTTGTGGATCTGTCCGTCGACGCCGGGGTCGCTGCGGGCCGGGCGGGTACATGACTTGATAGGAGCCTGACCGGGAAGTCGTCTCACCTTTGTGCTGTCTGCACTCACCCGACCCGCGGTGACGTTCACCCACCGTTGGAAGGGATTCCCGTCAATGACGAGCATGACACTCGACGCGCCGCTCACCAACCCGCTACCGCCACCGGCCGGGCTGGTCGCAGGCGTCGACACGCACAAGAACACGCATCACGTCGCAATCCTCGATCTCGTTGGCAGACCTGTCGCCGACCGAGAGTTCCGCGCAGACGGCCGCGGCTACGCGCAGGTCATCGCGTTCCTCCACGAGCACGGCGATGTCGCACGTGTTGGTGTTGAGGGGACTGGTTCCTACGGGGCCGGTCTCGTCCGAGCGCTGAACGCCGCCGGTCTGACCGTCATTGAAGTCGCACGCCAGGACCGGCAAACACGACGGCGTCGAGGCAAGTCCGACCCGCTCGACGCGCACCAGGCAGCCGTCGCGGTCCTAGCCGGTACCGACACCGCGATCCCGAAGTCTGGTGACGGAGCAGTCGAGTCGATGCGGATCCTGCTGGCAGAGCGACGCTCCGCAGCGAAGGCGCGAGCACAGGTAATGAACCAGATCCATGCACTGCTGATCACCGCGCCCGAGCTGGTGCGACAAGCGTTCCGACACCTCAGCGGGCAGCGACTGGTGAACACGCTCGCAAAGACCAGGCCCGGGACGATCCCGTCTCCTGACCCGGACGTGGTCGCCCGGCAGACACTGCGGCGGTTCGCGCTTCGCTACCTCACGATGCAAGCTGAGATCGACCTCATTGAACAGCAGCTGGACTTCCTCGCCCGGCAGGTCAACCCCACGCTGCTGTCACTGAGCGGAGTCGGCCCGGTCACCGCCGCGACGCTCCTGGTCGCCGCCGGCGACAACCCCGAGCGGCTGCGCACCCGGGCGAGCTTCGCCGCTCTCGCCGGCGTCGCCCCGATCCCCGCCTCGTCCGGGCAACGCACACGGCACCGGCTCTGTCGCGGCGGGAACCGGCACGCGAACGCCGCCCTGCACCGCATCGTGCTGCTGCGCATGCGGCACCGCGAGCCGCGCACGACGGTCTACTTCGAACGGCGTCGCGCAGAGCAACTCACGGACCGCGACATCATGCGGTGCCTGAAACGACATGTCGCGAACGAGGTCTACGCCGCCCTGCTCAACCCTGCCAAGGACCACCCGGCCGGACACGAGCTCCGAGCCCGGCGACAGGCGATCGGCACCCCGATCAGCGTCCTGGCTCAAAGCCTTGGCGTCCCCTACCAGCGCCTACGGCGACTCGAGATCGGCACCCGCGCCGACCCCGAACTCGAACGCCTCGCCACCCTCGCTCTGGACAAGATCAGCCCACCACAGGACGCTTGACAGCAATAGGAGCATCCACTCTGCAGGACTCCACTTCGTCTTCACGGGGTCATCTGCCGGTCCGATGCCCTCGACGTCGGGAAAGCTCAGTCCAAAGCGGTCGTTGGACACCCAGCCGTCCTGGTCCTGGGTCCAGCCGATCTCGCTGGCCAACTCCGCGGCCTCCCGCTCGGTCATCAGCCAGTTCGTGTCCACCCAGAACTGCAGCATGTCGAGCGCTTCATCGACGGGAATCGACTGCCAGATGGACCGCACCGTCAATGAGGTAGCTCGTCCAGCCCGTTCAGCTCGAGCGTTTTCTGAGTGGCATCGACAACCTGTTGGGCAGACCAGTCGCCGGGCAGGGTCAGCAGGGTGCCGGTCTCTACTCGCTCTGCCTGAACCCCGTCGGCGACGTGATCGATTCTGCCGACGGCGTCAGCGAGCCAGAGCCGATACCCGGGAGTGATCTTCCAGTTTCCACGGCGCGCCAGACGCTGCACTTCGATCGTTCCGAGCCGGACCATCAGGGGATCCCACCCCTCGACCGCTGAACTGACGACAGCATCGGTGAAGGCCCCCAGGATATGTTCACCGTCGACCGCGGTGACCTCGATGTGAGCGCGTTGAGCCGGGATGCGTCCCCCCGTGTGATCCTGACCCGCGCTGACATGCGCGACTGCCATTGCCTCACTGGTGAAGCCTCGCACCCAGAACGCGTAACCGTCCCAATCGCCCTGCCGCGCCAGCCCTTCGGTCGACTTCATCTGCGAGACCAGTTCCGCTTGTTCTGCCTGGCCCTTGGGCCACGGCGTGCGTTCTGTCCCCAGGGTCCACACCGAGATACCGGTACGTTCTCGCATTCCGTGCATGAACAGATCGACCTGACGGACGATCTCCTCGGGGGTTTCCTGCGGCCGCGCCCAGACGACGCGGACGCTGACCTCTCCGACCGGCGCGGTGGTGGTCGTGTTCATCTGCTCAGACCTCCAGTGTTGAACGACACCGACTTCGGGACGACTTCGTCACCCACGCGTCATCGGAATGGTGAGGCTCTCGACCGGCAGGGGGTTCTGCCCCGCATCGAGGGAAGAGATCTCCTCGTCGGTGTAGGTCCGGCCTGAGTGCATGACTTCCGGCTCACGCCATGCGGTGTAGCTGAGTTGCTCGGGGGCCGAGGTCACGTACACATCGCGCAAGGCGACGATACAGCTGTGCGCGAGCTGGTCGAACCGTGCTGTGATCGCCGAAAAGTCGAGGCGAAACGTCCAGTTCGGCCGGGCATGGGAGTAAAGCGTCCAACCTGATTCTGCGAGCCGCTGCTCACCGTTGTCGTCGGCAGGGTGAGTGAGTTGTTGATTGCTGTTACTGGTGCACTCCGCTGCGACTGCGTCGTCATCGGCGGCGAACTGCACATGGGCAGGAGTCGCTCCGTCCTGGACGACGAGGAATCCTCGATCCGGAAGTTCACGAATGGCACGCGCCAGTTGTGTCGCGAACTCCTCCCAGCCCAGTCTCGCCTGCTGCACGCTCACGCGGCCCACTCCTTGTTCGCCTTCCGCAGGTCGACCTCGGGTTGAGTGAGGTACAGCGCCTCCACAACTTTCGAGCGGACGATCATGACACCGCCCCGTGACTCCAGATCGAAGTAGGCGCGATCAACCTCGCCGCGACGCAATGCGCCTTTACCCCAACGCTTTTCGGCCCCGTCGACGTACTCCGCGAAGCGGCCGGCGATGAATCGAGCAAAGTCGTCGGTGATGTGCTTCTCGTGATCGGTGAGGGTCAGCAAGATCCTCTTCACGGGGTCATCTGCCGGTCCGATGCCCTCGACGTCGGGAAAGCTCAGTCCAAAGCGGTCGTTGGACACCCAGCCGTCCTGGTCCTGGGTCCAGCCGATCTCGCTGGACAACTCCGCGGCCTCCCGCTCGGTCATCGGCCAGTTCGCGTCCACCCAGAACTGCAGCATGTCGAGCGCTTCATCGACCGGAATCGACTTCCAGTTGCTCATCATTGTCCTTTCATCGCAGTCGGCAGGTCCAACCTGCCCGGATCGAGTCGGAGCTTGGTAACGCTGACGGAGCCTTCCGGTTTTGCCTGGCCGACATCGTACGGCGCCGTTGCGGATGCCCTCTGCGAGTTCGGGACGGCTACGCATCGCGTCGGCGAATCGCGGGTCGGATCGAGCGACGTCGCTAGGTCGCCACCGAGCGTGCGGCTGTTTCGCCCATGCTCTCGGACTTCATCAGCACACGTCACGATCGAGCGAACGTTCGTCCCTGGTGGCATCCTTGCCCGGCGTGGCCATGTCACCGCCGGACAGCGCGCGGGCAGGGGTACCCATGTTCCCCACCGTACCGTCATGGTTACGAGTGTCGGAACTCCACCACGTCGCCGTCCGCCATCACGTAGTCCTTGCCCTCGATCCGCACCCGGCCGGCCTCCTTGGCCTTGGCCATCGAGCCGGCGGTGTCCAGGTCGGCGAAGGAGACGACCTCGGCCTTAATGAAGCCGCGCTCGAAGTCGGTGTGGATGACCCCGGCGGCCTGCGGCGCGGTCCAGCCCTGACGGATGGTCCAGGCGCGAGACTCCTTGGGGCCGGCGGTGAGGTAGGTCTGCAGCCCGAGGGTGGCGAAGCCGACCCGGGCCAGCTGGTCCAGGCCGGGCTCCTCCACGCCGACGGACTCCAGCAGCTCGCGGGCCTCCTCGTCCTCCAGCTCGGCCAGGTCGGACTCCAGCTTGGCATTGAGGTAGATCGCCTCGGCGGGCGCGACCAGGGCCGCCAGCTCGTCGTGCAGCGCGTCGTCGGTCAGGCCGTCCTCGTCGAGGTTGAAGACGTAGAGGAACGGCTTGGTGGTGAGCAGGCCCAGCGACCGCGCGATCGCCATATCCACCCCCGCGGCCGGGCCTGCGGCGTACAGGGTGTCCCCGACCTCGAGCACCTTCTGGGCGGCCAGCGCGGTGTCGAGAACCTCCTTGTCGGCCCGCTTGCCCTTGACCTCCTTCTCCAGCCGCGGCACGGCGTTCTCGAGGGTCTGCAGGTCGGCGAGCACCAGCTCGGTGTTAATCGTCTCGATGTCGTCGCGCGGGCTGACCTTGCCGTCGACGTGCACGACGTCGTCGTCCCGGAAGGCGCGCACCACCTGGCAGATCGCGTCGGCCTCGCGGATGTTGGCGAGGAACTTGTTGCCCAGCCCCTCCCCCTCGCTGGCGCCGCGGACGATCCCGGCGATGTCGACGAAGCTCACGGTCGCCGGCAGGATCTTCGCCGACCCGTGGATCTCGGCCAGCCGGCCCAGCCGGGCGTCCTTGAGCGGCACCACCCCGATGTTGGGCTCGATCGTCGCGAACGGGTAGTTCGCGGCGAGCACGTTGTTCTTGGTCAGCGCGTTGAAGAGCGTGGACTTGCCCACGTTGGGCAGGCCGACGATTCCGATGGTGAGTGCCACGGGGTCAGCAGTCTAGTCGGCCCGGCGGGTACCGCGGACCGAGCCCGTCCACCTCACTCCGCACCAGGGCGTCGGCGCTGCGCCTTGATCTGGGAGCGCCGCGACTTGGCCTCGATGCGGCGACGCTGGGATCCCCTCGTCGGGCGCGTGGGACGGCGAGGGGTATGCGGCACAACCGCCTCGCGCAGCAGCTCGGCCAGGCGGCGGCGGGCGGCGGCGCGGTTGCGCAGCTGGGTGCGGTGCTCGCTCGCGCTGATCGTGAGCACCGTGCCCGACAGCCGGGGCGCCAGCCGCGCCAGCACGCGAGCCCGCAGGCCCTCGCTCAGCGCCGTGGTCGTGGCGAGGTCCAGGCTGAGCTGGACCCGCGTGTCGGCGGTGTTGACCCCCTGCCCACCCGGCCCCGAGGAGCGGGAGAACTGCTCGACCAGCTCGGCGGCGGGCACCCGCAGACCACCCGGCGCACCGGGCCCCGGGGGCACGTCGAGGTCGTCCACCCCGTCAGTCTGCCGCAGGGAGCGACCTCAGAAGGCGCCGAAGACGGACCCCAGCGCCACCACGACCGCCAGCGCCGCGACCGGGATGACCACCGCGACCCTGCGGAGGTTGGCTGTCGATCAGCCCGATCGTCCGAGGTCCTCCTCCAGGTGCGGCAGCAGCTGCTGCACGCCGCGCTCACCGAGCACGATGGTGTAGTGGTTGACGTCCTCGACCGGGACCACGCGCATCTGGGGCAGGCGCCGGGTCCACAGGTCGCGGGCCGCGTCAGCGTAGAGCGGCGGCACCTCGTCGAGCAACCCGCGGGGAGCGAGGAACCACGTGGCCGGTCGCGACGGCAGGCTCTCCAGGGCACGCTGCACCGACGCGCCGTCGACCAGCTCGCGGATGTCCTCCTCGAGCGCCGCGGGCCGAGTCGCCGGGCAGAGCTGCGGCTCCTCCCCCACCAGGTCGTAGTCGACGTAGGCGGTCACGACGTCGTCCCACTCCCTGCCGATGGCCGGGTGGGCGCGCCAGAAGTCGCGGTAGGCCTCCCGGCTCGGGAAGGTCCTGCGCAGCCGGTCCGCGGCGGGCCCGAGCACCGCGGCCGCGACGTCCTGCGGCGCGACGCCCGGGGGCGGGAGCAACGGCATACCTCCGTCGACGAGGTGCAGGCTGCGCACCAGGTGCGGGTGCCGGTCGGCGAGGACGATCGAGACGAAGGCCCCCATCGAGTGACCGACGGCGACGGCCTCGCGCACCCCGAGGTGCTCGAGGACCGCGGCGACGTCGTCGGCGTGGCGGGGCATGCCGTAGGGCCCGGGCAGGTCGCGAGAGCGCCCGCGACCCCGCAGGTCGGGGGCGATGAGCCGCACCCCGGGCAGGGCCCGGGCGAGCGCGGCGAAGGAGACGTGCGAGGCGGTGATCCCGTGGACCAGGACCGCCGTGTGGACCTCGGCGTCGGCGGGAGCCCCGTCGACATCCGGCTCCCACACGCCGACGTGGAGCTCGCCCCCCTCCACCGGCACGGCCACCTCGCGGTAGCGCGGGCCGACGACGGCGAGCACGGACTCGGGCAGGGTCGTGGTGGTGGTCATTGGGCCGTCCACCCACCGTCCATCGTGTATGACGTGCCCGTCACCATCCCGGCGCCGTCGGAGGCGAGGAAGGCCACCAGCCCGGCGACCTCGTCGGGCTCGATGAGCCGCTTCACCGCCGAGCGGGTCAGCATGACCTTCTCCACGACCTCCTCCTCTCCGATCCCGTGCGTCGCGGCCTGGTCGGCGATCTGAGCCTCGACGAGCGGAGTCCGGACGTACCCCGGGTTGACGCAGTTGCTCGTCACGCCCTGCTGGGCGCCCTCCAGGGCGATGACCTTGGACAACCCCTCCAGCCCGTGCTTGGCCGACACGTAGGCCGACTTGAAGGCCGAGGCGCGCAGCCCGTGCGCCGAGGAGACGTTGACGATGCGCCCCCACCCGCGGGCGTACATCCCCGGCAGCGCGGCCCGCGCCAGCAGGAACGGCGCCTCGAGCATGAGCCGGTGGATCAGCCGGAAGTCCTCCGGCACGAACTCGTGCACCGGGGCGACCCGCTGCACCCCCGCGTTGTTGACGAGCACGTCGCAGTCCACCGACGCCGTCTCCAGCGCCGGGGTGTCCGACAGGTCCACCACCCAGGGTCGGCCGTCGATCTCCTCAGCCAGGTCGGTGGCGGCCCGCTCGTCGCGGTCGGCCACCACGACCGTCAACCCGTCGGCCGCCAACCTGCGGCTGACGGCGGCGCCGATGCCGCTCGCCCCACCCGTCACGATCGCCGTGCGCGTCATGTCTGCTCTCCATCCGTCGTCGTGGTGGGCGCCAGGGCGCCCTCGATCAGGGCCATCAGCTGCTCGAAGACCGGCTCGGGGATCTGGCCCTCCTGCTCCCACAGGACCCAGCGCATCCCGATGAGCTCACCGGCGCCCATGAGGGCCCAGGCCGCCACCATGGGGTCCAGCGTGCGGATCTCACCGCGCCCCATGGCGGCGTCCAGGCCGGCGGCATACCCCGAGCAGATGTCGTCGTAGTGCGAGCGCATCACCTCGGGCGAGACGAACTCGGCCTGGCGGATGATGCGGTAGAGCGCGGGGTGCTCGGCGGTGAAGGCGAAGAAGGCGCGGAAGCCCTCCCGCTCGGCCTGAAGGCGGTCCGGTGCGGTCGAGGAGGCCTCGCTCATGGCCTGCCGCACCCGCCGCGACAGGTCGCGCACGACCTCGTCGAAGATCTCCTTCTTGCCGGTGAAGTGGACGTAGAACGTGCCGAGCGCCACCCCCGCGAGCTCGGTGATGCGCACGATCGAGGCGTCGGGGTAGCCGACGGTCGCGAAGACGTCCTCGGCCGCCTGCAGCAGCCGGGCCCTGGTGCGGGCGCCCCGGGCGGTGCGCGGTGCCGGGCGGGCGGTGCTCCCCTCCACGCTCATCACTGCTCCTGACCCTGGACGGCCCTCGCGACGAGCTCCCGCACGGCGCCCTGGTCGATCTTGCCGATGCCGACGACCGGCAGCTCGGCGACGGTGATGATCCGCTCGGGCACCTTGAAGGCCGCCAGGAGCGACCGGCAGTGCTCGAGCAGGTCGCGCTCGTCGGTCGCCACCCCCGGTCGCAGGACGACCACGGCCACGCCCACCTCTCCCCACCGCTCGTGCGGTATGCCGACGACCGCGACCTGCGCGACCGCCGGGTGCCGGCGCAGGGTGGCCTCGACCTCGGCGGGCGCGACGTTCTCCCCTCCGCTGATGAAGATGTTGCGCAGCCGGTCCACGATGCGCAGGTAGCCCTGCTCGTCGCGGGTGGCGACGTCGCCGGTCCACAGCCACCCGTCGTGGAGCACGGCGGCGGTGGCCTCCTCGTCGTGCAGGTAGCCGGTGAACAGCCCCGGCCCGGAGACGAGCAGCTCGCCGGTCCCGGCACCCTCCACCCGCTCACCCGTGGCCGGGTCCGCGAGCGCCACCTCGACGTGCGGGTAGGGCACGCCGGCCCAGCCGGCCCGCTGGGTCGCCTCGTGCGGAGGCAGGCAGAGCACGTTGGGGCCGGCCTCGGTGAGGCCGTAGCCCTGGGTCAGGGCCACGCCGCGGGCGTGGAAGGTGCGCAGCAGCGGCGGCGGCATCGGCGCACCGCCCACCACCGCGCTGCGCAGGCTGGTGAGGTCGGCGTCGGCGAAGGCCGGGTGCTCGGCGAGCAGGAGGTAGTGCGTCGGCACCCCCATCATCGTGCTCACGCCGTGCTCGGGGATGAGGCTCAGCACGCGGCCGGGGTCGAAGGTGCGCTCCAGCACGACGGTCGCTCCGGTCCACCAGGCCAGCAACGGCTGGATGTTCCACCCGCCGGCGTGGAACTGCGGGAGCACCGAGAGCACGACGTCGCGCTCGGTGAGCTCCAGGGTGCGCGACAGCGAGAGGTTGGTCCACCAGCAGGTGCGGTGCGACAGGACCGCGGCCTTGGGCGCGCTCGAGCTCCCGGAGGTGAGCACGATGAGCAGCGGGTCCTCGTCGTGCACCGGGGCGACCGGCGCGGGCGGGCGTCGGGTGATGCCCCCGAGCACCCCGGGACGCCCCAGCTCGGTGAGGTATGCCGTCGGCACCGGGTGGACGAGCAGCGCACCCAGCTCGCGGGTCAGGGACCCCGTCTCCTCCTCGACGACGAGCAGCACCGGGTCGAGCAGCCGCACCTGCCGGGCGAGCTCGGCCGGGGCCAGCCGCCACGACAGCGGTGCGAGGGCGGCACCCACCCGGGCGCAGGCGAAGAAGAGCACGACGTGGTCGGCGCTGTTGCCCACGAGCGTGGCCACCCGCATACCGGAGCCGATGCCGGCGCCACGCAGCACCGTCGCCAGCACCTCGACCCGCCGCTCCACCTCGCCGTAGCTCAGCACGACGCCGCGGTCGACGATCGCCGCGTGGGAGGGGGCGATGCGGGCGCGGTCGGCGGGCCAGCGGCCCAGGGTGTGCTGCCCGTCGGCCACCGCGCCGCCGCTCGTCGTCGTGCTCATGGTCGGGCGCCGCCCACCGGAGCGGCCTGCTGGTCGTCGTCCACGTCCTCCAGCCTCTCAGCACCGGGCCGCTGGTCGCCAGAGCCGCGGTGCCGCGCGCCCCGCAGCCGGGTCACTGTGCCCGCCAGACCACCGGGCAGGAACATCACCACGAGCACGAACAACGTGCCGAGGATGAACATCGGCTCCGACAGCGGGATCCGCAACGGGGCCGGCAGGTCGTGCACCCACTCCGCCTGGGCGAGGACGGTGAGCCGCTGGTTGAGCAGGACGTAGAGCACCGCCCCCGCCACCGCACCCCACCGGGACCCGACACCGCCGATGACGACCATGAGCAGCAGCGAGATGGTCAGCTCCGCGCTGACGATGTG
This sequence comes from Serinicoccus profundi, assembly GCF_008001015.1. NCBI lineage: Bacteria > Bacillati > Actinomycetota > Actinomycetes > Micrococcales > Ornithinimicrobiaceae > Serinicoccus > Serinicoccus profundi. The sequence goes on from NZ_CP042862.1 coordinate 2,449,579, forward strand.
GGGCACCGCGCCGGAGTTGAGGAGCAGGTGCACCATCCCCATCCCGATCGCGATGACCGACGCCGCGACGAAGATCGCCAGCTTGACGAGGAAGGGGCGCATGCCGAGCACGCGGACCCGCAGCTCGTTCTCGCGCACCGCCTCGGCGACGTGGCCGGCCCGGCTGCCCTGCACCCACGACACGAGCAGGAAGGTCAGGACGAGCGCGGCGAGCGCCAGCCAGTAGAGGTTGCGCGTGTCGGCGACGCCCACGAGGGCGGCGGGGACGTAGTCGGTCGGGAGCCGCAGCCCCTCCTCCCCGCCGGTCACCCGGCCCGGGTCGCGGCGCACGAGCACCGAGCCCGCCTGGGCGAAGGCCAGGGTCACCATGGCGAACGGGATCCCGGTCACCCGCAGGCTGACGGCGCCCAGGGCCAGGGAGAAGGCGACACCGGCGAGGAGCACCAGCAGCACCGAGGGCACGAGCCCCAGCTCCAGCTCGGACATGACGATGCCGAGCAGGTAGGCGCCGAAGCCGAAGTAGAGCGCGTGCCCGAAGGACAGGAGGCCGGCGACCCCGAGGAGCAGGTGGTAGGAGAGCGCCAGCGCGGCCATGACCATGGCGAGCGCGAGCAGGTGCAGGGTGCCGGGGGTGTAGGTCGGCCCCGGCAGCACCCCGGGCAGGTGCAGGTTGAGCAGCGGCAGGCAGGCGAGCAGCACCACGAGGGCGAGCGGCACCAGCCGGCCGACCCAGGCGCGGGCGCCCTGCGGGTATGCCGTGTCGGTCGCGGACGTGCTCATGCGCGCCTCCCCATCAGGCCGGAGGGCCGGGTGAGGAGCACCACGGCCAGCAGCACCACGACCGCGAGGTCCCCGGTGCCCCAGAGGTAGTAGTTGGCGAACTGCTGCAGGAGGGCGACGAGCACCGAGGCGATGGCCGCCCCGGTGAGGCTGCCCAGTCCGCCGATGACGGTGACGATGAAGGCGAAGATGAGCAGCGTCTGCCCGAGCAACGGCGAGACGTAGCCGAAGTAGTGGCTGGCCAGCACCCCGCCCAGCCCCGCGGCGATCCCGCCGATGGTGAAGACGAGGGTGAAGGCGGTGCGGACGTCGATGCCGAGCGCGGTGACCATGGCGCGGTTCTCCACCCCGGCGCGGATGATCATGCCGTAGCGCGTGCGCTGCAGGAAGAGCACCATACCCAGCAGGACCAGCCCGGCGACGAGGATCGCGACGAAGCGGTCGTTGGGCACGTTGGCGCCGAGGATGTGCGTCGTGCGGCCCATCCAGGGCGGCCCGGAGATGAACTTCGGGTCGGTGCCCCAGATGCCGTCGAAGAGGGCGACCGCGGCCAGCCCGAGACCGACGGTGACGAGCACCTGCTCGATGTGCCGCTCGTAGAGCCGCTGGACGAGGAGCCGCTCGGTGAGCGCGGCGAAGACCGCGCCTGCGAGCGCCCCGACCAGCAGGGACGCGGCGAAGCCGGTCCAGGTCGTGGCGCCGAGTCGCGAGGCCACCTCGAAGCCGAGGAAGGCGCCGAGGGAGAGGAAGACGCCATGGGCGAAGTTGAGGACGTGCATGAGCCCGTAGATGAGGGACAGGCCCGAGGCGACGAGGAAGTAGATCGCCCCCAGCCCGACCCCGGTGAAGAGCAGCAGGATGACGGTGCTCATGCGTGGTCCTCCCGGTCGGTGGTGGTGGCCGCCGCGCCGGGGGTGCCCGTGTCCCCGTGCACCCCGAGGAGCCGCTGGGTGAGGGCGTCGTCGGCGAGGAAGTCGGCCGCGGGCCCGTGGTGGACGCTGCGCCCGTCGGTGAGCACGACGGCGTGCTGCGCCAGGTCGCGCACGACCTGGAGGTTCTGCTCGACGAGCAGGACGGGCGCCACCTGCGCGGCGCGGGCCAGGACCCGGCTGACCTCCTGCACCAGCCGGGGCGCCAGGCCCTTGGTCGGCTCGTCGATGAGCAGGACCGTGTTGTCGTTGAGGAGGGCGCGGGCGAGGGAGACCATCTGCTGCTGGCCGCCGGAGAGGGTGCCCGCCGCCTGACCGCCGCGCTGCTTCAGCTCGGGGAAGAGGTCGTAGACGAGGTCGTAGCGGTGCTCGCTGCCGCGGCGCTCGGCGAGGCGGAGGTTGTCGGTGACGGTGAGGCCCGCGAAGACCTCCCGGTCCTCCGGCACGTAGCCCACGCCGCGCTGGACGATGACGTGGGTCTGCAGACCCACCAGGTCCGTGCCCTCGAGCTCGATCGTGCCCGAACGTCCGATGAGGCCGAGGATCGCCTTGATGGTCGAGGTCTTGCCGACACCGTTGCGGCCGAGCAGCGCCGTCACGCCCACGGGGGCGACGTCGAGGTCGACGTGCTCGACGACCTGCTGACCGGCGACGTGGGCCTGCAGGCCGCGGACCCGCAGCACGGGGTCGCCGACCGGGGGCTGCTCGGGGCGGACGGTTCCGCCCGGCTGTGTGCGCGTCATACCGACTCTCCCAGGTAGGCGCTCTGCACGGTCGGGTCGGCCATGACGGCCTCCGGGGTGTCCAGGGCGAGGAGGTGACCGAAGTGGAGGACGGCCACCCGCTCGACGAGTCCGAGCAGGACCTCCATGTGGTGCTCGACCATGAGCACGGTGCAGCCGTGGTCGCGGTGCAGGCCGCGGATCACCTCGGTGAGGCTCGGGACGTCGCCCGAGGCGACGCCGGCCATCGGCTCGTCCAGGAGGACCACCTGCGGGTCGGTGGCCAGCAGCATGGCGATCTCGAGCTTGCGCTTGTCACCGTGCGGCAGGTCGCCGGCACGGTGCTGCGAGCGGTGGGCCAGTCCCACCTCCTCGAGCAGCTCCCCGGCCCGCGTCGAGGCGGCATCGGTGCGGCGCGGCCGGGTGAACAGCGAGATGGCGTGGCCCTGGGTCACCTGGGCGGCCAGTCGGGCGTTCTCGTGCACGGTGAGACCGGGGAAGAGCGAGGACGTCTGGAAGGTGCGGCCCAGGCCGGCGACCGCGCGCTGCGTGATACTGGCGCGGGTGACGTCGCGCCCGGCCAGGAGCACCTGCCCGGACGTCGGCTGGTGCACCCCGGAGACGAGGTTGAACAACGTCGTCTTGCCGGCGCCGTTAGGGCCGATGACCCCGACGATCTGACCGGTGGGGACGGTGAAGGAGATGTCCTCCAGGATCTGCGCCCCGCCGATGCGCAGCGCGAGATCCCGGACCTCCAGGGCGGGGGCGGACGGCGCGCCGCCCGCCCCTCGTGCCTGGTCCGGTGGGGCGTATGCCGTCACTCGCCCGCGGCCTCCGGCGGCGCGACCTCGTCGGCGGGGACGGTGTCGATGACCTCGGGGACCCAGGCGTCACCGTCCTGCACGAGCTGGGCGGTGAACATGTCCTGGACGAGGGCGTGGTCGCCCTCGCGGATGGTCGTCGTGCCCTTGGGCCCCTCGAACTCCCAGCCCTCGAGCGCGTCGATCATCGCCGGGACGTCGTCGCCGCCACCCTCGGCCACGGCGTGGGCGATCATCTGGCCCGCGACGAAGCCGTCGACGGTGAACAGGTCGGGGGTGCCGCCCTCCTCGGTGACCGAGTCGACGAGCGCCTGGTTGACCTCGTTGTCCGGTGCGGTCGGGAAGTAGTGGGACAGGAAGGAGATCTGCTCGCCCGCGTCGCCGTAGGCCGCGAAGGTGGCGGAGTCGGCGAGGCCGGTGACGACCGGTGCCGCGTCGAAGACGTTCTGCTGGCTGAGGGACTGCCACATGTTGCCCGCCGTCGCACCGGCCCACGCCACGAAGATGAGGTCGGGGTCCTCGTCGACGACCTGACGGGCGAAGCCGGTGAACTCGGTGGCGTCCTCGGGGACGAGCACGCTCGCCACCTCGGCCCCCTCGCTGCCCAGGACCGCCTCGACCGCGGCGAGGTTGCCCTGGCCGAAGGCGTTGTCCTGGGCCAGCACGACGACCTTGCCGGACTTGTCCTCCAGCATGGCCCCGGCCGTGGCGACGTCCTGGAAGCTCTGCCGGCCGGAGCGGAAGGTGAACTCGTTGACGCCGGTGACCGCGTCGGTCGCGGCCGGGCCGGAGATGTAGAGGACCTCGTTCTGGGCCGCCTGCTCGGCCATCGCCGTGGCGATGCCGGAGACGACGGTGCCGCCGAGGATCGAGTAGTCCTGGCCGATGAGGTCCTTGGCCGCGGCCACGGCGGTGTCGGGGTTGCCCGCGTCGTCGCGGTACTCCACCTCGATCGTCGTGCCGTCCACCTCACCGGTGCCGTCGGTGGCATAGTCGATCCCGGCCTCGAGGCCCTGCTTGTACTGCTCGCCGTAGGCCGCCAGCGGCCCGGTCTCGGAGTAGATGATGCCGACCTTGGCGGTGCCGCCCTGCGACTCCTCACCACCGTCGGCAGAGCCACCTCCCTCACCTCCGCCCGACGTCGAGGGGGCGCATCCGGCCACCGCGAGAGCTGCGGTGGCGGACATCAGGGCGATCAGGCGGATGGGGCGTGCGGACACCTGGAGACACTCCTTCGTGCGTCGAACATGAAAGGTGATTCACGTTTCGTGTCAGAACGTACGGCAGGCCGGGCAGGGTGTCAACGAGGGCAGGGCGTCGTGACCGGATCGTGACCGGCTCCCGAGGTATGTCGGTGCCGCGTGCCACGGTGTCGCCCATGAGCACCACTGCACAGGCCGTCCTCCCCCTGGCCCTGGCCCTCCTCGTGGGCGTGGCCCTCGGGTGGGCGATCGGGCGTTCGGGCCTGCGCGCGCGGCTGGCCCGGGCCGACACCGAGGTGGCCCTCGCGCGGGCCGACCGCGATCGTGAGCGGTCGCGGGCCGAGGAGCTCCAGCAGGTGCTCGAGGAGACCGACCAGGAGGAGGAGAGCGACCGGCGCACGGCGGCCGAGCTGGCCCCCCTGCGCGCGTCCCTGGAGCGTGTCGAGCGCCAGGTCCGCACCCTGGAGCGGGACCGCGTCGAGCAGTTCGGGCAGGTCGGGGAGCACCTCGACCAGGTGGTGGCGCAGACCCGCGCGCTGCAGGAGCAGACGGCCGCCCTCTCGGGCGCGCTCTCCGCCTCGGGCACGCGTGGGACGTGGGGGGAGGTGCAGCTGCGCCGGGTCATGGAGCACGCCGGCATGCTGGCCCGGTGCGACTTCGACGAGCAGGTCGGGGCGGTCAGCCGGCACGACGCGCGGGTGCGCCCCGACGCCGTGGTGCGCCTGCCCGGCGACAAGGTGCTCGTCGTGGACAGCAAGGCACCGCTGTCCGCTTTCCTGCGCGCCCAGGCGCCGGAGCGCTCCCCCGCTCAGGTCGACGACCTGCTGCGCGACCACGCTGCGGCGCTCCGTGGCCACGTCGACGCGCTGGCGGCCAAGGACTACTGGTCGGCCTTCACGGTCTCCCCCGAGCTGGTCATCTGCTTCGTGCCCAGCGACGCGGTGCTGGCCGCCGCCCTGCGCGCGGCCCCCGACCTCTACGACCACGCGCAGTCCCGCAAGGTCGTGCTGGCCTCCCCGGCCACGCTGCTCGCGGTCCTGCGCGCGACCGCCCTGGCCTGGCAGCAGGACTCCCTGGCCGGCAACGCCCGCGAGCTGCTCGCGCTCGGCACCGAGCTGCACCAGCGGTTGGGCACCGTCGGGCGGCACACCCGGGCCATGGGCTCGGCACTGCGCCGCTCGGTCGAGGCCTACAACCAGCTGGTCGGCACCTTGGAGTCGCGGGTCATGGTGACCTCCCGGCGGATGAGCGAGCTCGGTCTCGCCGAGGACGAGCACCCGGTGCTGGCGCCGCTGGAGGTGGCGCCCCGACCCACCGGCCCCGACTGGCTGGCCGCCGAGCTGGCCGACGGGACGCCGCAGCGCACCCTCGGCGGGGAGCTCGAGTCGGGGGACGACAGCACCCCGGACGAGGCGTCAGGCCGTGACGGACGGCGCCGGACGGGTTAACACCGCCCTGCGGGCCGCGTGGCGCTGCACCGGCACCATGCTCGACGAGTCCACCTTCCTCACCGCCGGCCACTGCACCTACGGCGCGGAGGCCGTCAGCCTCTGGTTCGACGAGGACGTCGACCAGCTGACCTGGGCCGACTTCGGCTTCTTCTCCGACGCCCAGGTCAACGCCGACGCGTGGAGCACCACGGCCCTGTCCCACCCCGACTACGACGACTCGGCGTTCTACCTGCCCTACGTCGGCGTGGTGGACGACGTCGTCCTCAACCCCGGCACGACCTTCGAGGCCTACGGCGAGCTGCCCGAGCTCGGCTACTGGGACGAGCAGCTGGCGACCCGCAAGCGGGACCGCGACAGCTACACCACGGTCGGTTACGGCTTGCAGCGCAGCCTCCCCGACCAGGGCGCCGCGACCTTGACCGAGGCCCTGTGGGTCCGGCTCAAGGCGCACGGTGAGCTGCTCGGCAACCGCCAGTTCGACGGCGGCAAGACCAACGACGCCTATGTCGTGCTCACCAACAACGCCAACACCGGAGGCACCTGCTCGGGGGACTCCGGCGGTCCGACCTTCATCGAGGACACCACCACGGTGGTGGGGGTCACCTCCTTCGGCGTCAACACGACGTGCACCGGCACCGGTGGCGTCTACCGCATCGACACCGTCGACGACCTGGCCTGGATCAGCAGCTTCGTGGGCTGAGACAGCTCCAGGACAGCAGGGCAGACGTCCGGGCGGGGTCGCGTGCGACCCCGCCCGGACCTGTCCTCAGTGCTGGCCGAGCTCGGCCAGGAAGGCGCGTCCGCGCTCGCTGCTCGGGCGTCCCAGGACGTTCTCGGGGGGCCCTTGCTCAGCGATGCCGCCGTCGGCGAGCAGGACCACCCGGTCGGCCGCGTCGCGCGCGAAGCGCATCTCGTGGGTCACCACGACCATGGTCATCCCCTCGGAGGCCAGGTCCTTCATCACCTTGAGGACCTCCCCCACCAGCTCGGGGTCCAGCGCCGAGGTGGGCTCGTCGAAGAGCATCAACGCCGGATCCATCGCCAGCGCCCGGGCGATCGCCACCCGCTGCTGCTGGCCACCGGAGAGGTTGTCCGGGTAGGCGTCGGCCTTGTGGTCCAGGCCCACCCGCTCGAGCAGGGTGTGCGCCCGATCCTTGGCCTCGGCGGCACTGCGGCCCAGGACCTCACGCTGCGCGACGCAGATGTTCTCCCGCACGGTCATGTGGGGGAACAGGTTGAACGACTGGAAGACCATCCCGATGCGCGACCGGATGCCGTTGAGGTGCTTCTCGTCGTAGTTGAGCCGCTCGCCACCGACGTCCGTCGTACCATCGGTGATGCGCTCCAACCCGTTGATGCAGCGCAGCAGGGTGGACTTGCCGGCCCCGGAGGGCCCGATGAGACAGACCACCTCGCCCCGCGCCACGTCCAGGTCGATCCCGTCCAGCACCGTCGTGGACCCGAAGGCCTTGACGATGCCACGGAGGCGGACGACCGGCTCACCGCTCGTCGCCGTGCTGTCCTCGATCGCCATCAGAACACTCCTTCGCTCTTGGCCTTGGCCTTCGCCTGCACCTCGGGCCGCCGGTGCTTGCTCAGGCGCGACTCCAGCCTATTGACCAGCAGCGTCAGCACCAGCACGATGGCGAGGTAGTAGATCGCCACCACCACGTAGGACGTGAGCGGCTGATAGGTGGAGGCGGCCATGTTCTGCGAGGTGCGGAACAGCTCGGTCATCCCGATGAAGGCGACCAGCGAGGAGTCCTTCACCGCGATGATGTACTGGTTGCCCAGCACCGGGAGGGTGGTGCGCAGCGCCAACGGCGCCTGCACCCGCTTGAGGGTCTTGAGCCGGGACATCCCCAACGACCGTGCCGCCTCGGTGAGGCCCTTCGGCACCGCCTGGAAGCCCGAGCGGATGATCTCCGCGATGTAGGCCGAGTTGTGGAACGCCAGCGCAAGCGCCCCGGCCCAGAACGCGGGCAGGGTCACGACGTAGGCCAGACCGAAGTAGATGATGAAGATCTGCGTGATGAGCGGGGTCCCGCGGACCAGCCCGATGTAGGCGGTCGCGAGCCATCGCAGCGGGCGCACCGCACTCATCGCCATCCAGGCGACGACCGCACCGGCCACCATCGCCAGCACCAGGGACACCGCGGTCAGGCTGAGGGTGACCCAGGTGGCCTCCAGGAACAGCGGCGCATACTCCGCGAAGAGGGAGACGAAGTCCACGGTCCTGCCTCAGTCGTCGGTCGAGCCGGCGACGTCGCCCGAGATGTCCTGACCGAAGTAGCGCTCGCTGATCTCCGCGTAGGTGCCGTCCTCGATGATCGCCTGCAGCGCCTCGTCGAGGTCCTCCACCAGGGCGGCGTTGCCCTTCTTGACGGCGAAGGCAGGCTCCTCGGTGTAGAGCGGGTCGCCGCACTCCACGACGTCCAGCCCGGCCTCCTCGATCTGGTGCAGCCCGACGAGCCGGTCGGTCATCACCGCGTCCAGCCGACCGGTGCCCAGGTCGCGCAGCGCCACCACGTCGGAGTCGAAGGTGCGCACCTCCCCGACCCAGTCGCCGCCCTCCTCATCGAGGTAGTCCTGGTAGGTCGTGCCGGTCGCGACCCCGACCGTGGGGGCGTCCAGCTCGGTGATGTCGGTGCACTCGGTGCCGGCCTGGACGAAGGCCTGGGCGCCGGAGCTGTAGTAGCCATCGGTGAAGTCGACCGCCTCGGCGCGCTCCTCGGTAGGCGTCATCGAGGCGATGAGCACGTCGTAGCGGTTGGCCTGGACGCCACCGATGAGCGAGGCGAAGGCGGCCGTCTCCGACTGCATCTCCAGGCCCAGCTCCTCGGCGACCGCGGCGCCGATGTCGTAGTCGAAGCCGGTGAGCTCGTTGCCCTCGAAGTAGCTGAACGGCTGGAACTCCCCGCTCATCGCGACGACCAGGGTGCCGTCCTCGACCAGCTGGGGCTCTCCTCCGGCCTCGGACCCGCCGCCGTTGCCGCAGGCGGACAAGGCGAGGGCGCTGACGGCGAGCGCGCCGAGGAGAGTGGTGCGGGATGCGGTCATGACGATGAACTCCTCATCGATTCAGCGGGAGCCGCCGGTCTGCGCGCTCCCTCGGGACGCCAGGCCCTCCGTCTCCCCCGACGGGACCTGGGCACCCGACCACCATAGACACGGCCCGCGGACCCGAGGGACGCTGCGGGCAGGGGTTGCCCTCCCGCCCGGGGGCTGTTACGCACGCGCGCGTTGGGCTACCCCGACCATCAGCGGGCGGCACGGCATACCGTGATCGAACCGTGACCTGCGATCCCCACCCGGACTGACCACGGCCTAGCACGACCTCCATGAAGAAATACCCCGATGAGGGTCGTGCTAGGCCGTGGTCAGTTGTCGCGGAGCGGGCGGCCACGCCCCCTGGGGCTCAGCGCAGCGAGCCGTCGCGGCCGCTGGGTATGGCGCCCGGGTCGTGCTGAAGCTTCTTGACATCGTGACCTGCGGCCTTGAGGTCGCGGCGGATCTCGGTCGGCAGGGCGAAGAGCAGGGACTCCTCTGCGGCGGTGACCGCCTGGACGTCCTCGAAGCCGCGCTCGGCGAGCCAGTCCAGCACGTCGCGGACGAGCACCTCGGGCACGCTCGCCCCGCTGGTCACCCCCACCGTGCGGACGCCCTCCAGCCAGGCCTCGTCGATCTCGTCGGCGTAGTCGACGAGGTGGCCGTCGCGGGAGCCGTACTCCAGCGCCACCTCCACGAGCCGCTTGGAGTTGGAGGAGTTCTGGGAGCCGACGACGATCATGAGGTCGCAGTCGGTGGCCATCTGCTTGACCGCGACCTGACGGTTCTGGGTGGCGTAGCAGATGTCGTCGCTGGGCGGGTCCTGCAGCTTGGGGAACTTCTCGCGCAGCCGGCGGACCGTCTCCATCGTCTCATCGACGCTCAGCGTCGTCTGGGACAGCCAGACCACCTTGTCGGGGTCGCGCACCTCGATGGCGTCCACGTGGTCCGGGCTCTCCACGAGGGTGATGTGCTCGGGCGCCTCCCCCGCGGTGCCCTCGACCTCCTCGTGCCCGGCGTGCCCGACGAGCAGGATGTCGAAGTCGTCGTCGGCGAAGCGGACCGCCTCCCGGTGCACCTTGGTCACGAGCGGGCACGTGGCGTCGATGGTCTTCAGCGACAGCTGACGCGCCTCCTCGTGCACCGCCGGGCTCACCCCGTGCGCCGAGAAGATCACCCGGGCACCCTCGGGCACCTCGTCGGTCTCCTCCACGAAGATCGCGCCCCGCTTCTCCAGGGTCCGGACGACGTGCTTGTTGTGGACGATCTCCTTGCGCACGTAGACCGGGGGGCCGTAGAGCTCCAGGGCCTTCTCCACGGTGACGACGGCCCGGTCCACCCCCGCGCAGTAGCCGCGCGGCGCCGCGAGCAGGACCCGCTTGCCGCTCTCGGAGGGGTCGCCGGTCGGCACGTCGATCGCCTCGGTCGGTCGGGTGGACGGCGTTGCAGAAGTCACGCTGCCCAGTTTAGGCGCTGCCCCTGGACACTCCCCGAACGCCGCCTTCCCCGGGCCCTCCCGCGCCCACGGCGGCGCGCAGCACCGCCGCCACCTGCTCGGGGTGGGTGGCCGGCATGAGGTGGGAGGCGCGAGGGATGGTCACCACCTCCACCTCCTGGCACGCGGCGGCATACCGCTGCACGTGGAGCCGCATCTGGTCGAACTGGCCGTTGACGAGGATCACCGGGGCGTCCACCGACCGCAGGAGGTCCGGACTCGCGTGCGTCATCACGAGCTCCCAGGCGGCCGGGAGCGCAGCGTATGCCGCACCGCCCGGCAGGACGAGGGCGTGCTCGCCCCGCGCCCCCAGGCCCCGCATGACGGCATTCGCCACCCGGGCCATCCGGTCGGGACCGACCACGGGGAGCAGCCGGGCGAACCCGCGGTAGACGCCGGACAAGCGGGTCCGGGGATCCGCCGTCGCACCGATGAGCACCAGGTGCGCGAGGCTCCCCGGGTGCTCGGCGGCCCACATCATGGCGACGTAGCCCCCGAGGCTGTGCCCGCACAGGACCGGAGCAGGCCCTCCCTCACCCCGGGCGCGACGCACCGCCTCGGTGATCGTGTCGAGGGCCGCGTCGGCGGTGAACTCCTCCCCCACCCGCTCGCCGTGACCCGGCAGGTCGACCGTGACCAGCTCGACGTCCGGAAGAAGTGCCCGGTACGGCCCCCACTGCGCCGCGCTCATCCGGGTCCCGTGGACGAGCACGAGGCGTGGCCGGGTCGCCCCCCGCCCCGTCCCGGTGTCGCTGCCCGTGCCCGCGCCCATCTGCGCAGTCTCCCAGGGCGCCGCGCGGCGGGGGGAGGCCGGCCCCGACGCACGGCATACCCTGAGCGGGTGCCGTCACCGCAGCTGCCACCGACCGCCCGGGAGACCACCGCCGCCTCCCCGTGGCCGGTGCGCACCCTGTCGATGAAGATCAGCGACTACGTCGACAAGATGTCGCCGCTGTGGGTCGAGGGGCAGATCGTCCAGCTCAACCGGCGCCCCGGGATGTCGACCGCCTTCCTCACCCTGCGCGACACCGACGTCGACATGTCCCTCTCGGTCGCCATCCCCACCGGTGCGCTGGACGCCATGCCGGCACCGCCGGAGACGGGCGCCCGGGTCGTCGTCCACGCCAAACCGACCTTCTGGACCAAGCGCGGCACCCTGCAGCTCGAGGCGCGCCAGATGCGCCACGTGGGCGTCGGTGAGCTGCTGGCCCGGCTCGAGCACCTGCGTCAGCTGCTGCGCAGCGAGGGGATCTTCGACGCCGCCCGCAAGCGACCGTTGCCCTTCCTCCCCCGCCGGGTCGGCCTCATCACCGGCCGGGCCACCGCCGCCGAACGCGACGTGCTGGCCGGGGTGGCGCGCCGCTGGCCCGCCGCCGTCGTCGAGGTCCGCCAGGTCCCGGTGCAGGGCACCGAGACAGTCACCGCCGTGACCGCCGCGCTGCGCGAGCTCGACGCGCATCCCGAGGTCGAGGTCATCGTCATCGCCCGGGGCGGCGGCTCCTTCGAGGACCTCCTCCCCTTCTCCAACGAGGCCCTGGTCCGGGCGGTGTCCTCGGCCGGCACCCCGGTGGTGTCGGCGATCGGGCACGAGAGCGACACCCCCCTGCTGGACTTCGTCGCCGACCTGCGGGCCTCAACCCCCACCCACGCCGCCGCGGCGGTGGTCCCGGACGTGGCCGATGAGCTCGCGGGGCTGCGCACGGTGGCCGCGCGCTCGCGCCGCGCCCTCACGACCCGCATCGCCCGGGAGCGCGAGCGGCTCGTGGACCTCATGGCGCGTCCGGTCATGGCTGACCGGGCCGCCATCGTGGCCCAGCACCGCCGAGACATCGGCGACCTGCACGGCCGCGGCCGGTCGGCCCTGGACACCCGCCTGGACCGCGAGCGCGACCGCAGCGACCAGCTGCGGCGTCACCTGCGCGCCGTCTCGCCCCAGCACACGCTCGAGCGGGGGTATGCCGTCGTGCGACACGCCGACGGCGCCATCGTCCGCGACCAAGAGGAGGTCGAGGCCAAGGAGCTCCTGCGCGTCACCGTCGCGCACGGCGACTTCGCGGTGCGGCCGGTCACCCGGTAGGGCCCAGGCCGTCTCCGCCGCAGGTCCGGCACAGGTGCAGCAGGAGACTCACGGTGCCTCGCGCGGCGCGATCGGCATGAGCAGGGCGAGCCGCTCGCCGTCGTCGGCGCTGAGCACGAGAGGGCCGACCCCGCTGGGCAGCCGGAGCTGACCACCCGGGCCGACACCCTCGAGCGCCTCCAGCAGGAAGGGCCGGGAGACGAGGTGCCCTCCAGGCAGCTCGACGACGTCGTCGGCCTCCGCGTGCCTCACCCCCTCCCCGGTCGTGCGCGCCACCACGTCCTCGATCTCCTCGACGCCCTGCGACAGCGTGTCCTGACCGACGGCCTGCTCGATGACGACGCGGTAGTCAGGGAAGGCGGCGTCCATCCCGGCCACCGCGAGGTCACTGCTCGCGCCGCGCACCTCCAGCCCGGCATGCGCCAGGCCGACCTCGACGACCCCCGCGTCCTGGGCGAGGTGTGCCACCACCGCATCCAGCGCCGGAGCCTCCAGCAGCACGCCGGGGCCGCCCCCACCCGGCCCTGCGCTCCCGGCCGTCACGGTCTTCCCGGCGACGGCGACCTTCGCCATGGCGAGCCGGTAGCGGTCCGTCGCCACGACGTGCAGACCGTCCTCGTCGCCCTCGAGCAGGACCGCCCCCAGCGCGGGGAGCTCGGGGTCCCGCGCCACGGCATACCGGACGCGGGTCAGGGCCTGCAGCAGCCGGGCGCCGTCCACCCGCACCCGGGCACACCCGTCGACGGCGAGCGCCATGAGGCGTCCGACCTCCGACCGCGCCTGTCGCAGGCCCGTCTCCAGCCGGCGCAGGTGGGACTGAAGGAGGTCGTCGACGGTCTCGGCGTCCGGGCCCGCGTCCAGCACCGCCGCCATCTCCGCCAGCGGCAGCTCGATGCGGCGCATCCCTGCGAGCAGCCTGGCCTGCCGCACCTGGGTCGCGTGGTAGCGGCGGTAACCCGTGAAAGGGTCCACGGACGTGGCGGGCAGCAGGCCCTGACGGTCGTAGAAGCGCAGCGCGCTGACGGTGAGGCCGCTACGTCGCGAGATCTCGCCGATCGACAGGAGGTCATCAGACATGTGCACACCCTCGACCCTCGACCAGGGTGAGGGTCAACCGACACCCTCACCCGAGCGGCTTCGGCGTACGGTGGAGCGGTGACCTCAGCACCTGATGCCAGCACGACCAGCGCCGACCTCACCCCGGTCGCAGACCTCAGCTATGAGCAGGCACGGGACGAGCTCGTCGCGCTCGTGTCCAGGATCGAGTCCGGCCAGGTGCCGCTCGAGGAGGCCATGGCGCTGTGGGAGCGAGGCGAGGACCTGGCCGCCCACTGCCAGCACAAGCTGGACGTCGCGCAGGAGACGCTGGACCGCGCGACCGAGCGGGGTCAGACCCCCGGCTCCCCCAGCACGGACGACACGGGCGCCGACGAGGACACCACGATCGACGACGAGCCGACCGCGCAGGACTGAGCGATCCGCTCGCGAGTTCGGCGCCGCCGATCTCGCGCAGCACTGCCGCGGCCGGAGGGGTCAACCGGTCAGCGGATTGCGGACCCGGAGCTGGGGGAACCAGGAGAAGTCTCGGTCTGACGACCACAACGCACCGACGCCGTGACCAAGGCAGATCGCCGCGATCCGCGCGTCGTTCACCTTGGGGCCGGCCACCCCGGGCACGCGCAGGAGCCCCGCCAGGATCGACCCGTGGTCGGCCGTCTCCGACAGCACCCGCAGGGCGGGCAGCGCGAGCAAGGACTCGACGGCCTCGAGCGCTGCGGTAGGTGACGTCGGGGGGCGGTAGATGCGCGGGTGCGTCACCACCGCCAAGAACTCGTGCAGGCACGGCCAGGGGATCGCCCAGGCGCCGCGCCCGGTGGCGAGCCCCCGCAGTGCCTGGGCCGCCCGCTCGTGGTGGGGGCTGTCTGTGCGGTGCGCGTAGACGAGGACGTTGGTGTCGACCGCGATCACGAGGGGAACCCGTAGGACCGGTCCACCACGTCCTCGGGTGCCAGCGCGGCGACCAGCCCCTGCCCATCCATCGTGGGGAAGTGGAAGTCGACCTCGACGGCGGCACCGCGCCGATCGACCTCCGCCCGAAGGCCGGCCACGACGAGTTCCCGGAGCGTCGCTCCCGAGCGCGCGGCGACTCCCTTCGCCTCGAGCGCCAAGGCGTCGGGGATATCGATCGTCGTCTTCATACGGGTGACCGCATCACCAGACCCGTACTCCCGTATCGCAAGGCCGGTCACTCGCCGCCACGGCTCAGCCTGGACGCACCACCAGACCTCGGCGACGGCGGCCACCCGGCGACTGCTCAGGGATTGAGCGATCCGCTAGTCGCGGACCTCGATCGAGGCGAGGAGCTCGGCGGCCTCGGCCTCACTCGCCGTGCCGTGGACGACCACGGTGGTGCCGTCGGTCTCCTCGGGCCCGAGCAGCCAGGCGTTCTCGGCGTTGCCGGACTCCGCCTCCCACACGGTCCAGGAGTGATCACCCGTGGGCCCGGACAACGGGGTCGCGCCGGTCTCCTGCGCCCCCGTCAGCACGGCGTCCCGCCAGGCGGTACCGACGTCCGCGCCCTGGTGGATGGCGAGGTACTCCCCCTGCGGCGTGACGTAGGAGACGTGCCAGGTCGGCGCCTGCTCCAGCGGCTCGTACCACGCGACGGTAGGTGTCCACCCCTCGCCCGGGTCGGGCACCCACACCGGCCACTCCGCCTGCGCCGCGGCATACGAGGCGGTCGTCCCGACCTCGACCCTGCGCGGCGTCTGCTCGGTCGGGTTGTAGGTCAGCGACCACCAGACGAGGACGATCGCGAGCACCAGCAGGGTGGAGTAGACCATGTTGCGCACTGTGTAGGACGCCAGCCGCGCCCGCCGACGGTCGGGGGCGGGGCCGGGGCCGGCCGCCTGCCCGGGGGTGGTCTGCGATGTGGTGCTCACCCCTCTATGGTCGCACCTCGACGCCCCGGCGCGGAGCGGAGCGCACCCGCTAGGGTGGCTACAGCACCGTCTCGACCCAGGAGGGCCCATGGCCGACCGCTCACCGAAGACCACCGACCAGGTCCTCCCGGATCGCAACCTCGCGCTCGAGCTCGTGCGGGTCACCGAGGCCGCAGCCCTGGCCGCCGGTCGCTGGGTGGGGCGCGGCGACAAGATCCTTGCTGACAACGCCGCCGTCGAGGCCATGCGCAAGGTCATCTCCAAGGTCGCCATGGATGGCGTCGTCGTCATCGGGGAGGGGGAGAAGGACGAGGCCCCGATGCTCTTCAACGGCGAGCAGGTCGGCGACGGCACCGGGCCCGCGGTGGACGTCGCGGTGGACCCGATCGACGGCACCACCCCCACCGCCAAGGGCATGGACAACTCGATCGCCGTGATGGCGGTGTCCGAGCGAGGCACGATGTACGACCCGTCCGCGGTGTTCTACATGGACAAGCTCGTCGTCGGTGCCGACGTGGCCGACCGCGTCGACATCCGGCTGCCGGTCGGCGAGAACCTCCGCCGCATCGCGCGCGCCAAGAAGAGGTATGTCGAGGACCTCACCGTCATCATGCTGGACCGGCCGCGGCACGACCGTTACACCCAGGAGGTGCGTGAGGCGGGCGCCCGGCTGCGCTTCATCACCGACGGTGACGTCGCCGCCGCCATCGCCGCCGCCCGCGAGGACTCCTCCGTCGACATGCTCATCGGCATCGGCGGGACCCCCGAGGGCATCATCACCGCGTGCGCCATGAAGGCCATGGGCGGTGTCATCCAGGGCCGCCTCTGGCCCAAGGACGACGACGAGCGGCAGAAGGCGATCGACGCCGGCCACGACCTGGACCGCGTCCTGTCCACCGACGACCTCGTCACCGGCGACAACTGCTTCTTCGTCGCCACCGGCATCACCACCGGCGAGCTCCTGCGCGGCGTGCGCTACGGCTCCGGCACCGCGGTCACCCAGTCGCTGGTCATGCGCTCGCGCTCGGGCACCATCCGCGAGATCACCTCCCACCACCGCCTCGACAAGGTGGCCTCCATCGCCGACGCCCTGTCTCCGGACGCGCTCTGATGGCGGCCGTGCTCACGGTCGGCGAGGCCCTCATCGACATCGTCGTCCCGCACGGCGACGCCGAGCGCAGCGAGCACGTCGGCGGATCCCCCGCCAACGTCGCCATCGGCGTCGCGGCGCTCGGTCACGAGAGCCGCCTCACGGCATACCTTGGCGAGGACGAGCACGGCGACCGGGTCCGCGAGCACGTCGAGAGGTATGGCGTGACCCTCACCGAGGGTTCGACCGCGGCAACGCGCACCTCCACCGCGACCGCGCACCTCGACGCCGACGCCGTCGCGACCTACGACTTCGACCTCTCCTGGGAGGTCGGACCCCAGGACCTCACGGGCACCGGGCATGTCCACACCGGCTCCATCGCCGCCACCCTCGAGCCCGGCGGGTCGGCCGTCGTCGAGCTCATCGAGCGCGCTCGTTCCCAGGCCACCGTGTCCTACGACCCCAACGCACGCCCCTCCATCATGGGCAGTCCCGAGGACGCCCGCGGGCGCATCGAGGAGTGCATCGGCCGCAGCGACGTCGTCAAGGCCAGCCTCGAGGACGTCGAGTGGCTCTACGGCGGCGGCGAGGAGGCCGACGTGGTCGAGATCGTCCACCGGTGGGGCCAGCTCGGCCCCCACCTGGTGGTCGTCACCCGCGGTGGCGAGGGTGCCGTCGTGCACCTCTCCCGCGACGACACCACGCTGGAGCTGCCCTCGCTCACCGTCCAGGTCATCGACACCGTCGGCGCCGGAGACTCCTTCATGTCCGGGCTGGTCAGCGGCCTGCTCGACGCCCAGCTCCTGGGGTCGCCGGAGGCCCGGCTGCGGCTCGCCCGCGCCGAGCTGGAGGACATCGCCCCGGCTCTCGAGCGCGCCGTCGCCTGCGCCGGGTGGACGGTGGCCCGCGCCGGTGCAGCGGCACCCACCCGCCGGGACCTCGGCATCGCCTGAGCCTCGGCCGGACCTTCCGTCCTCGCGGGCCTCACCCACTAGGCTGCAGAGCCATGGACCGCACCACCTCCACCCCCGTCCCGACCGCGACCTCCACCGCCTTCGACGACCTCCTGGACGCCAACGAGTCCTTCGCCACCGAGCACGCGGCGGAGCTCGAGGGCTTCGACGGCGTCGCGCGGGCCGGGGTCGCGATCGTCACCTGCATGGACTCCCGCATCCAGCCGCTGCAGATGCTCGGGCTGACCCACGGTGACGCCAAGATCTTCCGCAACCCGGGCGGCCGGGTCACCGACGCCGCCCTGGAGGCCCTCGTGCTCGGGGTCCATCTCCTCGGCGTCGAGCGGATCCTCGTCATCCCCCACACCCGCTGCGCCATGACCCTCAAGACCGAGAACGAGCTGCGCGAGACCATCTCCGAGCTCTCCGGCATCGACGCGTGGTTCCAGCGCTTCCACGTGGTCACCGACCAGGAGGCTGCGCTGGCCGAGGACGTCCACCGCGTCACCAGCCACCCGCTCATCCAGGGCCGTGCCGAGGTCGGTGGCTTCCGCTACGACGTCGACACGGGGCGCCTCACGCGACTGGTCTAGCCGCGCCGTGCCCGCCGCGCTCTCCCTGGCCCCGCTCGCCCTGGCGGTCGTGCTCGGCCTCTCGGGCCTGGCGAAGCTGCCGGCCCCCGACGCCACCGCCGACATGGTGCGAGCCCTGCGGCTGCCCCGCCTGCTCGGGCCGCGAGCCGTCGCCCGGGCCCTCCCCTGGGTCGAGATCGCCACCGCCGTGCTCCTCCTGTCACCGTGGCCCTGGTCGTATGCCGTCGGTGCCGGGTCGGCGCTGCTGCTCTGCCTCGCCTTCACGGCCGTGGTCGCCCACGCGCTGCGGCTGGACCCGCGCCCGGACTGCGCCTGCTTCGGCGCGGTCGGCGACCACCGCATCAGCGCCCGCACCCTCGCCCGCAACCTCCTGCTGGCCGCGCTGGCACTCGGCGCAGGTCTGGTCGCGCTGGGCGGGGGAAGCCTCTGGACGCTGGTGGGCGACTACACAGCCCGGGACCGGTGGTGGCTGGCGCTCGCCCTCGTGACGGCCGCGGCACTCGTCCTCGTCCTCGCGCGCTCGGGCCGGCGCCCCTCGCCCCAGGGCACGGTGAGCCTCCCGGACGCGCCCCTGGTCGACCGGGACCTCGACACGCTGACCCTGCGCACGCTCGGGATCATCCGTCCCCAGGTCGTGGTGCTCGTGAACTGCTGGTGCGGGCCGACCTTCGAGGTCCTCGAGCGGCTCCCCCGCTGGCGCGCGCAGCACCCCGATCTCGGCGTGCACCTCGTCCACACGCACCCGCCGTGGTCCGAGCCGCGCGCGGCCGACCTACCGGACCTCTGGTGGGACCCCGGGGCCCAGCTGCACGAGGCGCTGAGCGCCGGGTGGCAGCCCACCGGGGTGCTGCTCGACGCGGACGGTCTGCTCGCCGGCCCGGTGTCGGGCATCGAGGCGATCGAGGGTCTGCTGGACTACAACGAGAGCCGGTCGCGGACGACCTGAGCCAGCCGCTCGGCGCAGGATGCCGCCCGCTCGGATGTGTCCGCCTCGACCATCACCCGCACGACGGGCTCGGTGCCGGACTTGCGCAGCAGCACCCGGCCGGCCTCGCCGAGCTCGGCCTCGATGGCGGCGACCTCACGGGCCACGCCCTCGTCCTGCCCGACGCGGTCCTTGTCGACACCCTTGACATTGACGAGCACCTGCGGCATCCGGGTCATGACCGAGGCGAGCTCGTGCAGGGGCCGACCGGAGGAGACCACCCGCTGGGCCAGCGCCAGCGCGGTGAGCACGCCGTCGCCGGTGGTCCCGTGCTCGAGCATGATGACGTGGCCGGACTGCTCCCCGCCCAGGGAGTAGGAGTGCGCGCGCATCTCCTCCAGGACGTACCGGTCCCCGACCGAGGTCTGGACGACCCGAACCCCTTCGCGCTCCATGGCCTGCAGCAGACCGAGGTTGCTCATGACGGTCGCCACGAGCGTGCCGTCGCGCAGCTCGCCCCGCTCGTGCATGCTCACGGCGAGGATGGCCATGATCTGGTCGCCGTCGACCTGCTCCCCCCGGGCGTCGACCGCCAGGCACCGGTCCGCGTCACCGTCGAAGGCCACACCCATGTCGGCCCCACGGAGCCGCACGGCCTCCTGCAGCTGGTCGAGGTAGGTCGAGCCGGCCCCGTCGTTGATGTTGAGGCCGTTGGGGTCGGCGCCGATGACGTCCACCGTCGCCCCGGCCCGACGGAAGACCTCGGGCCCGACCTCTGCGGCGGCACCGTTGGCCGCGTCGATGACGATCCGCAGGCCGTCCAACCGCCCGGGCGCGGCATCCAGCAGGTGCTCGATGTAGAACTCCGCCCCCCGCTGGAACGGCCGGATGCGGCCGACACCGGCGCCCGTGGGCCGCTCCCACTCCACGCCCATCCGCTCGGAGATGCGGTCCTCGATCTCGTCGGCGAGCTTGTGGCCGCCGCTGGCGAAGAACTTCAGGCCGTTGTCCGGCATGGCGTTGTGCGAGGCCGAGAGCATCGCCCCCATCTCGGCGTTCATCCGATGGGTGAGGAAGGCGATCGCCGGTGTGGGCAGGACCCCGGCGTCGAGCACGTCCACACCGGCCGACGCGAGCCCGGCCATGACGGCGGCCGACAGGAACTCTCCCGAGGCCCGGGGGTCGCGGCCCACGACCGCGGTGGCGCGGTTGCCACCGAAGACGCTGTGCCCGCCCAGCTCGTGCGCCACCGCCACCGAGAGGTCCAGAGCCAGCTCTGCGGTGATGTCCTTGTTGGCCAGGCCACGCACCCCGTCGGTGCCGAAGAGCCGTCCCATGCTCGTCCTTGTCGTCGTGCGATCCCCAACGGGGCTGACAGGGCAGTATGCCGCACCTCCTCCCGCCGCGTGGCCTCGCCGTCCGTCCGGGGCGAGGGTCAAGAGGTGGTCTGGGACCGGTCAAGGACTGGTCAGGATCAGGTACAGGTTTGGTCTGGCGGGCACGGTCGGCGCGCTGCCGCGACTCTCCACGCGGCACTCTGGGCCGCGGCGGTCGCAACGGTGCGGCCACCATCCATGTCCTGAAGGAGAACTCATGCAGCACCTGCGACGCCGGACGCTGGCCGTCCTCGCCGCCACCCTGATGACCGGGACCACCGGGGCGGGGGTGTCCCTCGCCGCTGCGGCGACGGACCGCCCCGACACGGTCGCCCCGTTGGTCGAGGCGGCGGGCAGCAGCATCGACGGCAACTACATCGTCATGCTCGACGTCGGCGAGGCGGCCAAGAAGGGCCCCAGTGAGCGGGCCAGCGAGCGCGCCCACGCCGCGGTCGCCGCGGCGACCGAGAAGAAGGTCGCGCAGGCCAAGAGCAAGGGGGTGAAGGTCAGGCACACCTACTCCGCCGTGGGCGGGTATGCCGCGACTCTGACCGGCAGCCAGCTCGCCGAGCTGCGTCAGGACCCTGACGTCGCCTGGGTCGAGGAGGACTCGGTCGTCTCGATCGGGGCGACCCAGAACAACGCGCCGTGGGGGCTGGACCGGATCGACCAGCGCACCCGCCCGCTCAACGGCACCTACACCTACACCAACACGGGCCAGGGCGTGCGCAGCTACGTCATCGACACCGGCATCCGCACCACCCACGGCCAGTTCTCCGGCCGCACCGCGAGCGGCTACACCGCCATCAACGACGGGCGCGGCACCACCGACTGCAACGGCCACGGCACCCACGTCGCCGGCACTGTCGGGGGCAGCACCTACGGCGTCGCCAAGGGGACCACCCTGGTGCCCGTCCGCGTGCTCGACTGCAACGGCAGCGGCTCCAACTCCGGGGTCATCGCCGGTATGGACTGGGTCGCCAACAACGCGCCCCGCCCCTCGGTGGTCAACATGAGCCTGGGTGGTCCGGCCTCCACCACCACCGATGCCGCCGTCGACCGCCTCGTCTCCCGGGGCATCCCGGTCGTCGTGGCGGCGGGCAACGAGAACCAGAACGCCTGCAACGTCTCGCCCGCGCGGGCCGCGAACGCGATCACGGTGGGCTCGACCACGAGCAGCGACGCCCGATCCAGCTTCTCCAACTTCGGCAGCTGCGTGGACCTCTTCGCTCCCGGCAGCTCGATCATCTCGGCGTGGTCCACCTCCGACACGGCGACCAACACCATCTCCGGCACCTCGATGGCCAGCCCGCACGTCGCCGGCGCCGTCGCGCTCTACCTCCAGAGCAACCCCTCGGCGAGCCCGGCGCAGGTCGCCACCGCCGTGACCTCGGCCTCGACCACCGGTCAGCTGACCGGCATCGGCACCGGCTCCCCCAACCGGTTGCTCTACACCCCGGGCCTGCAGGGCGGCAGTACGCCGACCCCCGAGCCCGAGCCGGGCACCGGCATCACCAACGGAGGCTTCGAGTCCGGGGCCACCGGCTGGAGCGGTGACACCGGGGTCATCGGGTCTGGCACCTACCCCGCCCGCAGCGGCTCCAACAAGGCCTGGCTGGTCGGCTACGGACAGACCCGGACCGAGGCCATCACCCAGCAGGTGACGGTCCCGTCCTCGGGCGCCACGCTGGACTTCTACCTGCGGGTGGTGACGGCGGAGACGACCACCTCGACCGCTTACGACCGCATGCAGGTCCAGGCTGTCGCCGGTGGGAGCACGACCACGCTCGGCACCTGGTCCAACCTCAACGCCTCGTCCGGCTACGTGCTGCGCAGCGTGAACCTCTCGGCCTTCGCCGGCCAGAGCATCACCCTGCGGTTCGTGGGCTCGGAGGACTCCACACTCGCGACGTCCTTCCTCGTGGACGACGTCTCGCTGCGCTGACCCTGCCACACACGCGACAGGGGCCCGACACCGTGAGGTGTTGGGCCCCTGTCGGGCTCTCGATGCCCGGTGTGCTCGCGCCCCCGAGGGAGACGCGGCCGCCGGGACCGGATCAGCGCTTGCTGTACTGCGGCGCCTTGCGGGCCTTCTTGAGGCCGGCCTTCTTGCGCTCGGGCACACGGGCGTCACGGGTGAGCAGACCGGCCTTCTTCAGCGCGGGACGGTTGAGCTCGGCGTCCACGCCGTTGAGCGAGCGGGCCACACCGAGGCGGACCGCACCGGCCTGGCCGGAGGGGCCACCACCGTGCACGCGGACGAGCACGTCGTAGGCGCCGTCCAGCTCCAGCAGGGTCAGGGCCTCGGCCGCGATCTGCTGGTGCACCTTGTTGGGGAAGTACTCGGCGAGGGTGCGCCCGTTGACGCGCCACTGGCCGGTGCCGGGCACGATGCGCACGCGAGCGACGGCCTGCTTGCGGCGACCGGTCCCGGCGCCCGGGGCGGAGGCCGAGGGCCGCTGCGCGGCAGCCTCGGGCGCCGCGCTGGACTCCGTGGTGTATTCGGAGACGGCGTTCTCGTCGAAGTCTGCGCCGTCGGCGGTGTCGATGTCGTTGACAGTCATAGGTGCTTCGGCTTCCTTACTGGGCGACCTGGGAGATGACGTACGGGACAGGCTGCTGGGCCGCGTGCGGGTGGGTCTCACCTGCGTAGACCTTGAGCTTGGAGAGCATCTGGCGCCCGAGCGAGTTCTTGGGGAGCATGCCGCGGACGGCCTTCTCCACGGCGCGGGTCGGGTGCTTCTCGAGCAGCTGCTCGTAGCTGTCGGCGCGGAGGCCGCCCGGGTAGCCGGAGTGGCGGTAGGCCTTCTTCTGCTCCAGCTTGGAGCCGGTCAGGGCCACCTTGTCGGCGTTGATGATGATGACGAAGTCGCCGGTGTCGACGTGGGGGGCGAAGATCGTCTTGTGCTTGCCGCGAAGCAGGATCGCGGTCTGGGACGCCAGGCGACCCAGGACGATGTCCCTGGCGTCGATGACGTGCCAGGCGCGGGTGACCTCGCTGGCCTTCGGGGAGTAGGTGCGCATTCGCCTACCTTCTTCGAGAGTTGGTGATGGGCAACTGTTCAAGTCTACCGGCCGACCTGGACCCACCCAAACTCCTCGAACCTGCAGGTCAGACCAGGTTTTCGGGGCTCTACGAGGCCGCTGCGGCGAGTTGTATGCACAACTATTGTGCACTGATCCGGGCCTGCCGTAGCCTTGCTGACGTCGAAAGGAGCACGCCGTGCCCATCCTCCCCTCCCTGCGTCGCCGCCCGGTCGATCGCCGCGTCCCGGCGGAGAGCACGCCCCCGGCTCCGGTGGCGTCCGAGCCCTGGCCCCGCGCGGTCCTCGTGCTGCTCGGCATCGCCCTCGCTTTCGCCGTGCTCCTCGGCCTGCACCAGCTGCGGGACTACATCGCGCCGATCTTCCTGGCCCTCAACCTCGTCCTGGCCGCCGCACCCCTGCAGCGGTGGCTGGTCCGGATCGGTGTCCCCGGCGCCCTTGCCGCGCTGCTGACCGGGACCGCGATCTTCGCCTTCCTCATCGGCTTCTTCACGGCCCTGGGGTGGGCGGCCGCCGCGATGGTCGAGGAGCTGAGCTCACGGGAGTACCGCCAGCGCTACTCCGAGCTCTACGACCAGTCGGTGGCCTTCCTCGAGGGCTACGGGCTGCAGCAGGACACCCTGACCGCCCAGCTCGAGTCGGCCCTTGACCCCAGCCGGATCATCGCCGCCCTGGGCGGCGTGCTCGGCAACCTCACCGGCATCCTCGGACTGCTCACGACCACGGTCATCGTCATCTTCTTCCTCATGATCGACTCCATGAGCGCCGGTCGGCGGATGGCGCTGGTCAAGGACCAGCACCCCAACGTGGCCCACGCCCTCGTGAGCTTCGCCCAGGGCGTCCGTCGCTACTGGGTCGTCACCACGCTGTTCGGCCTCATCGTCGCGGTGCTGGACGTCATCGCCCTCGCCTGGCTGGGCGTCCCGCTGGCGCTGGCCTGGGGTGTGCTGTCCTTCCTCACCAACTACATCCCCAACATCGGCTTCGTCATCGGTCTCGTCCCTCCGGCGGTCGTCGCGCTGCTGGCCAACGGACCCGTCAACGCCCTGCTCGTCGTCGTGGTCTACAGCGTCCTGAACTTCTGCGTGCAGAGCCTCATCCAGCCGAAGTTCACCGGTGACGCCGTGGGGGTCACCCCGACCGTCACCTTCATCTCCCTCATCGTCTGGGCCTGGGTGCTCGGCCCGGTCGGCGCTCTCCTGGCCCTGCCGGCGACGCTCCTGGTCAAGGCGGTGCTCATCGACGCCGACCCGCAGGCCCGCTGGGTCAACGCCTTCCTGGCCTCCAAGCCGGAGACGGCCCGGGCAGGGACGACCACCGAGAGCTTCGCCCAGGAGACGTGAGGTGACCGACCGCTCCGCCCTCCGGGCCCTGGCCCACCCGCTGCGCAGTCGGCTGCTCGCCGAGCTGCGGGTGCACGGTCGCGCGACGGCGAGCGATCTGGCCCGGGCCCTGGGCACCCACACCGGCGCAACGTCATACCACTTGCGCAAGCTGGCCGAGGTCGGCCTGGTGGAGGACACCGGGACCGGGACCGGTCGGCGTCGGGTATGGCGGGCGCTGGGGCTGGCTCCCGCCGCCGGTGTCGAGGAGGAGCCGCTCGACGACGACGACGCGCAGGCGGCCGACTGGCTGGCCCTGGACTACCTCGCCCACTTCGACGAGCGCGCCCGCGGCTGGCTCGCGGAGCGGAGCACGCACGACCCCGTCTGGAGGGAGGCGTGCGGGTTGGAGGACCACACGGTGCAGGTCACGGCCGAGCAGGTCACCGCGCTGCGCGCCGAGCTGCTCGAGGTGCTGGAGCGTTATCGACGGGTGGGGCAGGGCAACCCCGCGGCCAGGCGGGTCGTGGTCTACACCTGCGCGCTGCCCCTGCCGTCCGCCCTCACCGGACCAGGACGGCGGCCGTGAGCCCGGGCACCTGCACCTGACCCTCCGCGAGGCGCCACCTGGTGGCCTTGACCTGCTCGTCGGCGCCCTCACGCTGCACCGGGGAGAGCGCCCAGCGCTGGCCCGCGAGCCCGGGCACCGTCACCGTCCGCGCGTCCGTCGAGGCGTTGAGCACCACCATCAGCCCGTCCTCCTGCGACGGCGCGTCGACGACCCGTCCGTCGACGACCATGACGACGAGGTCCGGCGCCCCGTGCTCGGTGCCGGACACCGGGAAGGTCACGGAGTCGAGGATCGCCTCGGCCGACCCGAGCCGCAGCAGCGGGTGCGCCGCCCGCAGGCGCAGCAGGTCGAGGGCGCACCCGCGCGCCAGCGCCATCGCCTCCCTCGAGGGCACGAGGGCAGGATCGGCCAGCAGCGGCGCCATGAGCTCCCACCGGGGACCGTTGTCCGGCTCCGGTGGAAGACCCCGGGCGAAGCCGTTGTCGCGCAACGCCGGGTCGTAGTGGTTGAACCAGTCGCCCGAGGCGTAGCTGTTGCGGTCCAGGCTCTTGCTGCGCAGGATCTCCGCTCCGGCGTGCCAGAAGCTGATCCCCTGCGAGAGGGTGACGGCCGCGAGCGCGAGCGTGTTGCGGCGCACGCGTTCAGCCATCGGGGTCTGCGGCGGCAGCTTGAGGAGCAGGGTGTCCCACAACGTCTCGTTGTCGTGCGCGTCGACGTAGTTGACGACCTCCTCCGGGCTCGCGGCATACCCTCCGGCGGAGCCGACGTAGTCGACCTGCTCAGCCCGGACCTGCGTCCCTGACTCCTGGGAGCGCAACCGCAGGTCCCGCAGCCCGCCCGCGAGCCCGACCTGCAGCAGGTCGGTATGCCGGGGGTCACGACCCCCGGTGGCGAAACCGAGGCCGGCGCGGGGGTCGGCGTCGTGCACACTGCCGCCGCGCACGGCGTCGCGCAGCCGGTCGTTGAAGGTGCCGATGCCGGTGCCGTCCAGCTCGCCCTGACGGGCCTGCCGGAACCGGCTTCCGCGGGCGACCTCCCCGAAGTCCCAGCCCTCGCCGTAGAGGTGGACGGCGCTGCCGTCCACGCCGTGCTCGTCCGGCGTGAGGGCGTCGAGCGCGGCGCGGACGGCTTCGAGGTCGGCGCGCGAGTGGTGCCCCATGAGGTCGAAGCGGAAACCGTCGACCCGGTAGTGCCGCACCCAGAGCACGCACCCGTCGACCATGAGCCGTTGCCCCATCGCGTGCTCGGTCGCGAGGTTCTGGCAGCAGGTGGACGTCTCGACGTGCCCTTCGGCGTCGAGGCGGTGGTAGTACCCGGGCACGACCCGGTCGAGCACCGAGGCCCGGTGCAGGCCCGAGTCGGTCGTGTGGTTGTAGACCTGGTCGAGCACGACGCGCAGCCCCAGCTCGTGCAACCCCGCCACCATGGTGCGGAACTGCGCCGTGCGAGCGCCGCCATGCGCCTGGCCGGGGCTGCTGGCGTAGGAGCCCTCGGGCGCGAGGAAGTGCCACGGATCGTATCCCCAGTTGAAGGCGTCGCGCAGGGCATGGGCCCGCACCCGGCGCTGCTGCTCGCTGCTGTCCGGAGGCAGGGCCGCGAGTTCCTCGACCGCCTCGTGGGCCTGGTGCGCCGGGTCCTCCGGGACCGAGGTGAGGTCGTAGGTCGGCAGGAGGTGGACGCTGGTCAGACCTGCGTCGGCGAGCGCCCGGAGGTGGCGCCGCCCGTGCCCCTCCGTGGCGAAGGCGAGGTAGGAGCCGCGCTCCTGCGGCGCGACCTGCTCGTCGTCCCGCGAGAAGTCACGCACGTGCAGCTCGTAGATCGCCTGGTCGACCGCGCGGATCGGTCGCGGCGCAGGAGCCTCGACCCACCGGCGGGGCGCGTGCCGTGGGTCGTCCAGGTCGACGAGCACCGAGTGGCGGGAGTCCAGCGACAGCCCCACCGACCAGGGATCGGTGGACCGGACCCGGCGGCGCTCCCCCGTCCGCGGCAGGACGTGGTCCAGCTCGAGCAGGTAGCAGCGGTCCGCCCAGGCCGGGGTCCCGGTCACGGTCCACGCACCGTCGGCACCGCGCTCCATGGGCACCGGCAGCGGCTCCCCGTGCGGCCCCCACGCAGCGTCACGGTCGGCTTCGGGCCGTCCGTCCCAGAGCAGTAGCTCCACCGACCGCGCGGTCGGGGCCCACACCGTGACGGTCGGTCGGCGGCGCCCCGACTCCCCCACCCACGTCACGCCGTAGGTCCGCCGAGTGGCTTCTCGCGCGTAGAGGTCGTCCAGCACCCCGGCCACCTGCAGCGAGGTCGCCACCCGGAGCCTCCCGTCGGAGCCCCGTCCGAGCAGGGCCACCTGGCCGGTGAGGAGGGTGCCCGCCCGCTGGGCTCCCTCGGGGGTGAGCCGCAGCGGGTGGTATGCCGCCAGGTGCGGCCAGCGGGCCGCGACGGTCGCCGGGAGGGCCCCGTCGGCGAGGGTCAGGGGCAGCTCCTCGGCCGCCCCGTCGCCCCTCCTGCCGAGCCCGCCGTCCGGCGCCGCCGCGAGGCCCCACGAGAGGTCCTCGGCGGCGGTGCCGGAGGGCAGTGCGGTCGCCGGGACGGCGAGGAGATCGGCGGTCAGCCAGTGGGCGCGGGCACGGAGCAGGTCGAGGGAGTCCACCCGACCCATCCTGCCTCGCACCTCACGGCTGGACGAAGACCGCCACGGTGCGTGCCGGCACCTGGGCGGTGCCGCTCGCGGCGTCCCAGGTCGATCCCTTGACGACCTCGTCGGCGCCGGCGGTCTGGACCGGCGACAGCCGCAGCTGCGCACCCTCCAGGCCGGGCACGGCCTGCTCGACCGGCTCCTCGCCGGCGTTGAAGACGACCACGACGCCGTCCAGCTCCGGGTCGACATCCGCCCCGACGGTGTCGTCGATGCGCATGACGATCACCTGGGGGTCACCGGCCTCGGTCCCGGACACCGGGAAGGACACCTTGTCCTCGACGAGCTCGGGGTCCCCGAGCCGGAAAAGGTCGGTGGAGAAGCGCAGCCGCAGCAGGTCGGCCGCCATGGCGGAGGCCTGCTCGATGTCGGCCGGCTCCGGCGCGAGCGACGGGTCGGCGAGCAGCGGGCGCATGAGGTCCCACTTGTCCTCGTTGTCCGCGGCCGGGGGCAGCCCGCGACCGAAGCCGTTCTCAGTCATGGTGAAGTCGAGCAGGTTGAACCAGTCGCCGCTGTTGTAGGAGTTGCGGTCCAGGCTCTTGCTGCGCAGCAGGTCGGCGCCACCGTGCCAGAAGCTGATCGACTGCGACAGCGTCGTGGTGGACAGGGCGAGGGTGTTCATCCGCACCCGGTCCGCCATCGGCAGGTCCTGCGGCAGCTTGAAGGTGAGGGCGTCGAAGATCGTCTCGTTGTCGTGGGCGTCCACGTAGTTGACGACCTCGTCCGGGTCCTCCGCGTAGCCGGCGGCCGAGCCGTTGTAGTCGACCTGCTCGCCGGTCACCACCTCACCGGTCTCCTGGCTGCGCAGCTCGAAGCCCCGCAGGTTGCCGGCGAGGCCGACCTGCACCAGGTCGGTGTCGTTGCCGCTGGTGCCACCCGTCGCGAAGCCCTTCTCCGCACCCGGGTCCTCGTCGAAGGGTCCGCCACCGCGGACGCCGTCGCGCAGCCGGTCGTTGAAGGTGCCGATCGAGGTGCCGTCGAGCTGACCCTGCGTGGCCTGGTAGAACCGGGCGTTGTCGGCCACCTCGCCGAAGTTCCACCCCTCGCCGTAGAGCGTGACCTGCGAGCCGTCGACGCCGTCGCGGCGGACGGTGAGCTCGTCCAGCGCGGCACGCACCGCCTGCATGTTGTCCCGGCTGTGGTGACCCATGAGGTCGAAGCGGAAGCCGTCGACCTTGTAGTCCCGCGCCCAGACGACCACCGCGTCCACCATGAGCTTCTCGGCCATGGCGTGCTCGGTCGCGATGTTCTCGCAGCAGGTCGAGGTCTCCACGTCACCGACGGCATTGAGCCGGTGGTAGTAGCCGGGCACGACCTTGTCGAGGACGCTCTTGCTCCCCTGGCCCGACTGGGCGGTGTGGTTGAACACCTTGTCCAGGACGACGCGGAGACCGGACTCGTGCAGCCCGCCGACCATCGTCCGGAACTCGGCCACCCGGGCACCGCCCTGGGCCGCCTGCGTCGTCGAGGCGTAGGAGCCCTCGGGCGCCATGAAGTGCCACGGGTCGTAGCCCCAGTTGAAGGCGTCCGCGTCGGCCTGCGCCATGACGCACTCCTGCTGCTCGGCGCTGTCCGGCGGGAGCGAGTCGAGGTCGCAGTCCGGCTGCGGCACCGCCTCCGCGTCGGCGGTCGTCTCCGGGATCGAGGCGATGTCGAAGGTCGGGAGCAGGTGCACGGTGTTCATCCCCGCCTCGGCGAGCGCCTCCAGGTGGCGGCGGCCGTAGCCGTCCTCGGCGAAGGCCAGGTAGGAGCCGCGCAGCTCGGCCGGCACGTCCGGGTCGGCCATCGAGAAGTCGCGCACGTGCAGCTCGTAGATCGTCTGGTCCACCTCGTCCTCGAGCGCCGGCGCCTCCGCCCGCTGCCAGACCCGCGGCTGCCACTGCCGGTCGTCCAGGTCGACCAGCACCGAGCGCTCGCTGTCGAGGGTGAGGGCGACCGAGTACGGGTCGGTGACCCGGTTGGTCTCCACCGCCCCGGTCTCCGGCACGAAGACGTCGACCTCGAAGAGGTACTCGCGACCCGTCCAGGACCTCTTCCCCTTGATCTCCCAGCTGCCGTCCTTGAGCCGGCGCAGGGACGACTCCTGGGGGTCACCCTGGCCGCCCTCGGGCCAGGTCAGCAGCCGCACGTCCTGGGCGGTCGGGGCCCACAGCCGCAGGGTCGGGTTCGGGCCACGCCAGCTCACGCCGAGCGCGGTGTCGGCGGCCCGCTCGGCATACAGGTCGTCGAGGACACCCGGGACCTGGACCCCGGTCGCGTCGGCCAGCCGGCCGAGGTCGTCGTACATCGCGACGGCCACCTGTCCGGTGAGGATGTCCCCGGCGGCCCGGGCGCTGCGCCGGTCCAGCCGCAGGGCGAGGTAGCCCTCGAGGTGCGGGAAGTCCTCGAGCACCTCCTCAGGAAGCCCGTCCGGGTCCAGGGTCAGCGGCGAGGAGTCACCTCCGGTGACGGCCTCGGCATCGATCCCCAGCCCGCCGTCGGCGGACCAGTGGAGCCGCCAGTCGCGCAGCACGGCGTCCTCGACCCCCTCTGCGGGCCACGCCACCAGGTCCTCGCGCACCCAGTAGGCGCGCTGCGAGCCGAGGTCCGGCGCCACGCCCGCCTCGGACGTCGTCACGCTCAGCACGTGCGTCTCCAGGTCGTAGCTGAAGGTCGTCCGCACCCCGTCGGAGGGCACGGAGAAGCCGATGTTGGCGCCGTCCCGCTCGCCGCCCTCGCCGTAGTTCTCGTCCCAGGACAGGCCGTGCGCCACCTTGAGCTCGTAGGTGCCGGCCGGGATCGCGGTGGTGGCATAGGTATACGTGCCGTCGCCGTCCGGGTCGATGAGCCAGGGGGCCATGCAGGAGGGGTCCCAGTCGCCGGGGCAGCCCAGCTCGCTCTGCATGGAGCCGGGAGCGGTGATGATCGGGCCCTCCGCGTCGGAGGTCACGTAGTGGCGGGCGTGCTCGTAGTAGAAGCTCACCGGCCCGCCATCGGCGGTGTAGCCGATGTTGGCACCTCCGGGTGCTCCGCCGGCGCCGTAGCTCTCGTCCCAGGAGCGGTCGATCGCAGCCTTGTACTCGTAGTCGCCGGCCGGGATCGTGCCGGCGTCGTAGGTCCCCTTCCAGACGGTGTCCTTCGCGTCCAGCGTGAGCTGCGCCTGGTCGCAGTCCGGCTGCCAGTCGCCCGAGCAGCCCATGGCGGGGTTGTGGCTACCGGGCACGCTGACCGCGTCCGGCTGCTCGACCGGGCCGATGGGGTCCACCCCACCACCGCCGCCCCCGCCGCTGCCGGCCTCGCCGACGATGCCGTAGCTGGAGGAGGCCGAGACGTTGCCGGAGTGGTCCTGCAGGATCGCCCGGTACTCCAGCAGGGTGCCGTCCGGCAGACCGGTGACGTCGTGGAAGACACGGTAGGGCGCGTTGTCGTCGGTGCCGAGCACCGACCACTCCTGCACACCGACGGGGCGGTAGGCGAAGGTCACCTGCGCGAAGACGTTCTCCGGCACCGCGGCACCGATCTCGGCGCGCCCGCCCACGACCCCGCCGGCCGCCGGGCTGGTCAGCGCGACCGACGGTGCCTCACGACGCCCGCGCAGGTCTTTCTCGGCCCGGTAGACCTCGACGGACAGCGGGTCCACGTCGACGGTGAGACGGCCTTCGGACCCGGTGATGAACCGGCCCCGCTCGCCGTAGATGGCGCGGAACATCGTGCGGGAGCCGTAGGTCGACAGGGATGCCTGCTGGGGCTCGTCGGAGTTGTTGGCCACGACGAGGTACTCGACCTGCTCCTCGGCGTCGATCCGGGAGAAGGCGTAGATCCCGGCCTCGTTGCTCGCGTAGCGGTGGATCTGCGCCCCGTCGGCGAGCGCGGGGTTGGCCTCGACGAGGTCGCTGAGCGCCGCGATCTGCCGGTACAGCGGGTGCCCGGTGTCGTAGCGGTCCCGCGCACCGGAGGGAGCGCCGATGACCGGCTCGTCGGCATACTGCTGCACCTGGGTCGCGAACATGTCCTGCCGCGCGTCCTTGTCGCCGCCGGCTCCGATGAAGCCCTGCTCGTCGCCGTAGTAGACGACCGGCTGCCCGCGGGTGAGGAACATCAGCGCGTTGGTCAGCTCGACCCGCCGCTGCAGGTCCTCCCCAGAGTGGTCCCCGGCCAGCATCATCGCCGCCCGGCCCATGTCGTGGTTGCCGGTGAAGGTCGGCAGCTGGTAGGCGTTGGAGTCGGTGTCGGTGTAGTAGTCGTCCTGCGCGTAGAACGTCCGCAGATCGGTGGTGGCGGCACCCCGCGCGAAGGCGACCGAGCGCGCCTGGAAGCCGAAGTCGATGACGGCCTGGAGCTCACCCTCGGTGGGGAAGGTGGAGAGGTACTCCGGGTTGGAGTCGTAGACCTCGCCGAACATGAAGAAGTCCTCGTTCTCGGCGCGGGCGGCCTCGAGCACACGCGGGCTGAACTCCTGCCAGAACTCCAGGTTGACGTGCTTGACGGTGTCGATCCGGAAACCGTCGATGCCCAGGTCGGCCCAGGTGGAGTAGATGTCGACCATGCCGTCGACCACCTCGGGGTTCTCGGTGAAGAGGTCGTCCAGGCCGACGAAGTCGCCGTACAGGCTGGACTCGCCGGCGAAGGTGGAGTCGCCGCGGTTGTGGTAGAGCGTGCGGTCGTTGAGCCAGCCCGGTACCTTCACCTCCGCGTCCTCCTCGGTGCGGAAGACGGGGGTGTAG
This sequence comes from Serinicoccus profundi, assembly GCF_008001015.1. NCBI lineage: Bacteria > Bacillati > Actinomycetota > Actinomycetes > Micrococcales > Ornithinimicrobiaceae > Serinicoccus > Serinicoccus profundi. The sequence goes on from NZ_CP042862.1 coordinate 2,482,315, forward strand.
GGGAAGGAGGTCTCGGGGTCCAGGAGCGGGAACGGCTTGTTGACGTAGTCGCGGTCGTCGAAGGCGTTGCCGGCCGCGTCGCGGTAGGGCTCGGTCTCCTTGTCGACGTAGCCGTACTCCCCCTCGGCGTAGTCGATGACGTCCGCGGTGTGGTTGGTGATGATGTCGAAGTAGACCTTCATCCCCCGGTCGTGCGCCTCGTCGATGAGCGCCTTCATCTCCTCGTTCGTCCCGAGGTGGGGGTCGATCTGGGTGAAGTCGGTGACCCAGTAGCCGTGGTAGCCCGCGCTCGCGTCGGCCCCCGACCCCTGGACGGGGCGGTTCTTGAAGCTCGGGGTGAGCCAGATGGCGGTCGTCCCCAGGCCCTCGATGTAGTCCAGCCGGTCCTGGATCCCGGCGAGGTCGCCGCCGTGGAAGAAACCCTTGTCGGTCGGGTCGAAGCCGTGCTCCAGCCGGTCGCCCGCGATCTGGGCCGTGTCGTTGCTGGTGTCCCCGTTGGCGAAGCGGTCGGCCATGACGAAGTAGAACTGCTCGCGCGTCACCGGGGCCCGCAGGCTGTCCGTGGCCAGCGCCGCGTCCTGCTCGGTGGTCTGCTCGCCCAGCAGCGGGACGAGCCCGACCTCGTCCTCCACGTCGTCGAAGGAGAACTCGACGGTGGCGGGGCCCTGCAGCTCGAAGGCGAGGTTCGCCTCCGGGTAGGACTCGTCCCAGGCCCCGTCGAGGGCCACCTTGTACTCCCATCGGCCAGCGGGAACCTCGAAGGAGGAGCGGTAGAGGTCAGGGCTGCCCTCCACCGGGGACAGGACGGTGGCCTCGCACGCCGCGGCCCAGTCCTGGGCGCACCCGAGTTCGCTCTGCAGATCCCCCACCAGCGTCACCGTCCTCGCGGGCGCGGCCGCCGCCATGCTCGGTGCGACGGCCTGGCTGGCCAGGGTCGCTGCCCCGGTGGTCGCGAGCAGGGTGGCGCTGAGGGCAGCAGCGAGAAGTGGACGCGTCATTGCGGTCTCCAAGGGTCAGGACAGGGACGTTGCCCCCAACGTAGGGGCATCTTGCGAGAAAGACAACACCCCTACGCAAGATCTTGCAACCGGAGGCGCCCGGTGTCAGGCGCCAGAGCGCTCCCAGGGGGACGGGAACGGGAAGCGCTCCTCGAGGAAGGCACCCACCATCTCGTGCACCGCCTCGCGCGTGTGCTCAGGCGTGTCCACGTCGTTGAGGCAGAAGCTGTCGACGCGACGGTGGACCTGCAGGCGCGCCAACCGCTCGGCGGCATCGACGGAGCCGATGTCCACGTAGCTCATCCGCGCCTCGCCCGGCACCGCACGACCGGTCAGCAGGGAGTAGTGGTGGTGCAGCGTGGCGGCGAAGCCGACGTCCTCGACGGAGCGGAACCGGGATCGCGTCGTCCGCCCCACGACCTCGGAGTACCTCTCCTCGATCTCGCTCATCACCTCGCGCAGCTGCGGGTGCGGGGCGTGCTTGAACTTGTTGGTAATGCCTCGGTCGAAGTCGGCAGCCAGCAGGGACCTGACGTTCTTGCCGGCCGAGTTGGGCGCCACCTCCCCCCGCACGATGTCCCCGACCCCGAACTGCGCGGGCGAGAAGGGCACCTTGGCGATCCCGTTGGCGTAGAAGTAGTCCTCCGCGCGCCGCAGGCGCGCGAGGAAGACGTCGTCGTTGAAGTAGAGGTAGTGATCGGCCAGGCCCGGGATGTGGTGCAGCCGGGTCCCGATGGCGTGCGAGTTGAACGTCGGCAGCGCGTCGTCGGGAAAGATCTCGCGATGGTCCACCACGGTGATGCCGGGAGCGCCCTGGTCGAGCCACGCCGGCACCTGGTCGTCGGTGACGATGTAGATGTCGCGGACGAACGGCGCATACATGTGCACCGAGCGGAGGGAGTACAGCAGCTCGTCGTGACTGGCGTAGCGGGAGGCGTTGGCGGCCAGACCCAGGGCCACGTCACCGCGGTGCTCCGCCCGTTTGGCGGCGTGCCGCGGATCCTCGCCGTCGACCCAGGTGTAGACGACGTCGACCGGGAAGGTGACGTCGTCCATGAGCGTCCAGGTGAACGGCTCGAAGGTCGGGTAGGACCTCCCGCCGACCGCGCGGGTGGCGGGCACCTGGGCGGAGAGCGGCAGGACATCAGCCACCCGGTTGGGCCGCGGCGCGACGAGGGCGCCCTCGAGCCCCGCCGGAGGCGTCTTGCACCGCAGCTTGGTGGAGGCTCCCTCGGCCGCACCACCGGGCAGCAGGTCCACCCCGTCGCGCCAGAACTCGATGTCGCAACCGAACTCGACCCCGGCGACGACCTTCCCGGCCGGCGACAGCAGCGGCTCGGCGAAGCGCACGGTCCACCCTGTCTTGATCGCCTTGGCGAGGGCGCCGTCGACGTATGCGCTGATCAACGCCACCGATCCGCCGGCCCCCGGCTTGACGGCGTGCAACGCACTGGACCGGTAGGCCTCCCGCATCTCACGGAAGACCGTCGAACGGTGGCGCCGGTGCACCCCCAGCACGTATCGCTGAGCCGAACGCCCACGGACCATGAAGTAGTCCACGCCGGCCCGCTCGAGAACGGTCGTCACGAGCTCGAGGTTGTGCCGGGCCGCCTGCTCGACCGTGAAGTCGGTGACCACCCGCCCGGGACCGTTGAGGACTCCGGTGCTCACCAGACGCACCTCCGGGTCCGCGTCGAGCAGCGCCTGCCGACGCTGCGCCTTGCGCACCTCACGACGGGCCGCTGCAGCACGATCCCTGCCGACCCGCCTTGCGGCACGTACCCGGTCCGACACCGGCGTCGGGAGGACCCCCATCGCCAACTTCTTCAGGCGCGCTGCAGCAGTCATGTTTCCTTCCCAACGATGTGTCTGCACGTGCCCACGTCCCGTGCAGCACGAGGCTACACGGGACGGTGGGGGACATGCCGAAAGGGCCCGCCCTGGTGGGCGGGCCCTTTCGTAAGGGTGGTCCGGCGGTGTCCTACTCTCCCACACCGTTCCCAGTGCAGTACCATCGGCGCTGTCAGGCTTAGCTTCCGGGTTCGGAATGTGACCGGGCGTTTCCCTGACGCTATGACCGCCGTAACATGTTCGACCATGTCCAACCATTGTTGCTGGGTTGGTTGTGGGTCGGGAACCGTGCAGTGGACGCGAGCATGATGTCTGTAAGAACTTTGAGACTTTGTTGGTTTTGTTAAGTTATCGGCTTATTAGTACCGGTCAGCTACGCACATTGCTGTGCTTCCACGTCCGGCCTATCAACCCAGTAGTCTAGCTGGGAGCCTCTCCACCCTAGGGGTGATGGAAACCTCATCTTGAAGTGTGCTTCCCGCTTAGATGCTTTCAGCGGTTATCACGTCCGAACGTAGCTAATCAGCGGTGCCCTTGGCAGGACAACTGACACACCAGTGGTTCGTCCATCCCGGTCCTCTCGTACTAGGGACAGCTCTCCTCAAGTTTCCTACGCGCGCAGCGGATAGGGACCGAACTGTCTCACGACGTTCTAAACCCAGCTCGCGTACCGCTTTAATGGGCGAACAGCCCAACCCTTGGGACCGACTCCAGCCCCAGGATGCGACGAGCCGACATCGAGGTGCCAAACCATGCCGTCGATATGAGCTCTTGGGCAGGATCAGCCTGTTATCCCCGGGGTACCTTTTATCCGTTGAGCGACGGCGCTTCCACAAGCCACCGTCGGGTCACTAGTCCCGACTTTCGTCTCTGCTCGACATGTCTGTCTCACAGTCAAGCTCCCTTGTGCACTTACACTCGACACCTGATTGCCAACCAGGCTGAGGGAACCTTTGGGCGCCTCCGTTACTCTTTAGGAGGCAACCGCCCCAGTTAAACTACCCACCAGGCACTGTCCCTGATCCGGATCACGGACCGAGGTTAGATATCCAGAACGACCAGAGTGGTATTTCAACGTTGACTCCACAACCACTGGCGTGGCCGCTTCATAGTCTCCCACCTATCCTACACAAGCCGTACCGAACACCAATACCAAGCTATAGTAAAGGTCCCGGGGTCTTTCCGTCCTGCTGCGCGTAACGAGCATCTTTACTCGTAATGCAATTTCGCCGAGTTCGCGGTTGAGACAGTGGAGAAGTCGTTACGCCATTCGTGCAGGTCGGAACTTACCCGACAAGGAATTTCGCTACCTTAGGATGGTTATAGTTACCACCGCCGTTTACTGGCGCTTAAGTTCAGAGCTTCACCCACACGTGGGTTGACCCGTCCCCTTAACGTTCCAGCACCGGGCAGGCGTCAGTCCGTATACATCGTCTTGCGACTTCGCACGGACCTGTGTTTTTAGTAAACAGTCGCTTCTCCCTGGTCTCTGCGGCCTTCAACGCTAACCCGCAAGGGGTTTCACGCGTCCGGCCCCCCTTCTCCCGAAGTTACGGGGGCATTTTGCCGAATTCCTTAACCACGATTCACTCGATCGCCTCGGTATTCTCTACCTCACCACCTGAGTCGGTTTGGGGTACGGGCGGCTCGAACCTCGCTAGGAACTTTTCTTGGCAGCATAGGATCACCCTGCTTCCCGCATACGCGGTCACGATCAAGCCTCGGGCACTGATGGGGCGGATTTACCACTCCCCGGCCCTGCGCTCTTCGACGTGGACTACCATCGCCACGCGGAGGCTACCTTCCTGCGTCCTTCCATCGCTTACCTACTACCAGCTCGGGTCACGCGTTCCACCACCCGACCACACACCACAAGGGCGTGCAGCAATGGGTGGCTTCAGGCGCTTAGCATCCCCGGATTCGGTATGGGTCGGTTCTTCGCCGGTTCCGGAATATCAACCGGATGTCCATCGACTACGCCTGTCGGCCTCGCCTTAGGTCCCGACTTACCCAGGGCAGATTAGCTTGACCCTGGAACCCTTGGTGATTCGGCGGAAGAGTTTCTCACTCTTCATTCGCTACTCATGCCTGCATTCTCACTCGTGCCGGATCCACACCTCGATCACTCGGATGCTTCACTCCCGGCACGACGCTCCCTACCCATCAACACGCCTGAACCCACCCCCGCAAAGGGGAGAGGGCTGAGCAAAGTGCTGATGCCACAGCTTCGGTGGTGTGCTTGAGCCCCGCTACATTGTCGGCGCGGAATCACTTGACCAGTGAGCTATTACGCACTCTTTCAAGGGTGGCTGCTTCTAAGCCAACCTCCTGGTTGTCTTCGCAACTCCACATCCTTTCCCACTTAGCACACGCTTAGGGACCTTAGCTGGTGATCTGGGCTGTTTCCCTCTCGACTACGAAGCTTATCCCCGCAGTCTCACTGCCATGCTCTCACTTACCGGCATTCGGAGTTTGGCTGACGTCAGTAACCCGGTAAGGCCCATCAGCCATCCAGTAGCTCTACCTCCGGCAAGAAACACATGACGCTGCACCTAAATGCATTTCGGGGAGAACCAGCTATCACGGAGTTTGATTGGCCTTTCACCCCTACCCACAGCTCATCCCCTCAGTTTTCAACCTAAGTGGGTTCGGGCCTCCACGCGGTCTTACCCGCGCTTCACCCTGGCCATGGGTAGATCACTCCGCTTCGGGTCTAGACCCAGCGACTCAAACGCCCTCTTCGGACTCGCTTTCGCTACGGCTTCCCCACACGGGTTAACCTCGCCACTGAGCACTAACTCGCAGGCTCATTCTTCAAAAGGCACGCCGTCACCAGCCCGCAGGCCAGCTCCGACGGATTGTAAGCGCACGGTTTCAGGAACTATTTCACTCCCCTCCCGGGGTACTTTTCACCTTTCCCTCACGGTACTTGTCCGCTATCGGTCACGAGGGAATATTTAGGCTTAGCAGGTGGTCCTGCCAGATTCGTACGGGATTTCTCGGGCCCCGTACTACTCGGGAGGCGGCACACACAGTCACGGATGTTTCGGCTACCGGGGTCTCACCGTCTACGCCAGGCCTTTCCAGACCCTTCACCTACACCACGCGATTTCTTACTGTGCACCAGGCTGGTAGACCCAGTACGCACCACTCCCACAACCCCGCAGCTGCAACCCCTACCAGGTATCACACACAACTACGGTTTAGCCTCATCCGCTTTCGCTCGCCACTACTCACGGAATCACATGTTGTTTTCTCTTCCTGTGGGTACTGAGATGTTTCACTTCCCCACGTTCCCTCCACACACCCTATATATTCAGGTGCGGGTGACCAGCGATGAAGCTGGCCGGGTTTCCCCATTCGGACACCCTCGGATCACAGTCTGGTTATCGACTCCCCGAGGCTTATCGCAGATTCCTACGTCCTTCTTCGGTTCCTCGTGCCAAGGCATCCACCGTGCGCTCTTAAAAACTTAACAAAAAAGCCACAAAGATACAGATGCTCGCGTCCACTGTACAGTTCTCAACCAACAACCAGCCACCACCAGACCAAAGCCACCACACACACCCAAACCCTCGGTCACCCACCCCCACACAGGGAGCAGACACCAAGGACCCAGCCGCGGGTATAACCCCAACCACGTGATCCCAGCCACCAGAAGCACCACACCCCACACCCCACCAGGCCACACACACCCACCACAACCGTGGCCAAGCGCGCGCACCCAGAAGAGCACAGGATCCGATCCCTCAGGACCCAACAGCGTGTTTGCACCACCCACCAGCAGCCACCACCAGACTTTCCACACCCCACCCCCCAAAGGGAAGCGCGAGCCGTACTCACCAACGATGACACCCACCAGCAGGGGCGACAGTCCTTCGATGTTCCACCCAGAGCAACCCCGGGCACCACGAACGGGTGCACCACGAGGCACTAACTTCACACGAAGTGCTCCTTAGAAAGGAGGTGATCCAGCCGCACCTTCCGGTACGGCTACCTTGTTACGACTTAGTCCCAATCACCAGTCCCACCTTCGACAGCTCCCTCCACAAGGGTTGGGCCACCGGCTTCGGGTGTTACCGACTTTCGTGACTTGACGGGCGGTGTGTACAAGGCCCGGGAACGTATTCACCGCAGCGTTGCTGATCTGCGATTACTAGCGACTCCGACTTCATGGGGTCGAGTTGCAGACCCCAATCCGAACTGAGACCGGCTTTCTGGGATTCGCTCCCCCTCACGGGATCGCAGCCCTTTGTACCGGCCATTGTAGCATGCGTGAAGCCCAAGACGTAAGGGGCATGATGATTTGACGTCATCCCCACCTTCCTCCGAGTTGACCCCGGCAGTCTCCCATGAGTCCCCAGCCACCCAAAGGTGCTGCTGGCAACATGGAACGAGGGTTGCGCTCGTTGCGGGACTTAACCCAACATCTCACGACACGAGCTGACGACAACCATGCACCACCTGTACACCAGCCCAAAGGGAAACCACATCTCTGCAGTCGTCCGGTGTATGTCAAGCCTTGGTAAGGTTCTTCGCGTTGCATCGAATTAATCCGCATGCTCCGCCGCTTGTGCGGGCCCCCGTCAATTCCTTTGAGTTTTAGCCTTGCGGCCGTACTCCCCAGGCGGGGCGCTTAATGCGTTAGCTGCGGCACGGACCCCGTGGAATGGGACCCACACCTAGCGCCCAACGTTTACGGCGTGGACTACCAGGGTATCTAATCCTGTTCGCTCCCCACGCTTTCGCTTCTCAGCGTCAGTAATGGCCCAGAGACCTGCCTTCGCCATCGGTGTTCCTCCTGATATCTGCGCATTCCACCGCTACACCAGGAATTCCAGTCTCCCCTACCACACTCTAGCCTGCCCGTACCCACTGCAGACCCGGAGTTAAGCCCCGGGCTTTCACAGCAGACGCGACAAGCCGCCTACAAGCTCTTTACGCCCAATAATTCCGGACAACGCTCGCACCCTACGTATTACCGCGGCTGCTGGCACGTAGTTAGCCGGTGCTTCTTCTGCTCCTACCGTCACAAAAAGCTTCGTCAGAGCTGAAAGAGGTTTACAACCCGAAGGCCGTCATCCCTCACGCGGCGTCGCTGCATCAGGCTTTCGCCCATTGTGCAATATTCCCCACTGCTGCCTCCCGTAGGAGTCTGGGCCGTGTCTCAGTCCCAGTGTGGCCGGTCACCCTCTCAGGCCGGCTACCCGTCGTCGCCTTGGTAGGCCATTACCCCACCAACAAGCTGATAGGCCGCGAGTCCATCTACCACCAAAAAATCTTTCCACACCACCCCATGCGAGGCAATGTCATATCCAGTATTAGACGCCGTTTCCAGCGCTTATCCCAGAGTGGAAGGCAGGTTACTCACGTGTTACTCACCCGTTCGCCACTAATCCACGGTGCAAGCACCGCTTCATCGTTCGACTTGCATGTGTTAAGCACGCCGCCAGCGTTCGTCCTGAGCCAGGATCAAACTCTCCGATAAAAAACAAAACCATTACCGAACAGATAACGATCCCAACAAAAACCACAACCAGCACCCGGGAGCGGGCACCAGCCATGGCAAACAAAACATGGCATCAAAAAACAAACACGCTGTTGAGTTCTCAAGAATCGGACACACACCGCCGTTCGAATCTGTTGTGCAGATCCTCCCGCTCGGGGCAACCTCTCCAGCCTACCTGACTCTCACTGCGATGTCACATCCGTGGAGGTGAGTTCGTCGGTGAGGGTGTCTAAATCAGACTGTCGCGTCCTCCGCACTGCGTCGGCCGCGAGGTAGAACATTACACGGGTGTGGGCGGCGGGTGCAAACTCAGCCCCGGGAGGCACCGGAGCGCACCTGGATGCCCAGCTGTCCGACCGCGTCCCCCTGCTGCATACGCTCCAGCGCCTGCCCGGTGTCGGCCAAGGTGTAGACCTGGTCCACCGCCGGCCGCAAGCCTTCGCGGGAGACGAAACGGCACAGCGCGCCCAGCTCCTCCCGGGTCCCCATGGTGGATCCCTGGACCCGCAGCTGCTTGAAGAAGATCTTGGTCAGCTCGGCCTTCTCCGGCGCATCGCCGGAGGTCGCGCCGCAGATGACCACGGTGCCGCCCGGGCGCAGGGCGTTGATCGAGTGGGTCCAGGTGGCGGCCCCCACGCTCTCGAGGACGGCGTCCACGCGTGCGGGCAACCGCTCCCCGGTCTCGAAGGAGTCGGCAGCGCCAAGCTCGAGTGCTCGCGATCGCTTGTCCTCGGAGCGACTGGTGACCCAGACCGTCAGCCCTGCTGCCGCCCCCAGCTGGATGAGTGCGGTGGCGACGCCGCCGCCGGCTCCTTGCACGAGCACCGTCTGCCCGGGGCGGACCTGCGCCTGGGTGAACAACATGCGGTATGCCGTCAGCCACGAGGTGCTCAGCGCTGCGGCCTCCACGGCGTCCAGGTGCTCGGGACGCGACACCCATCCCCCCTCGGGGACGAGGACCCACTCGGCGAGGGTCCCCTGGTGCCGCTCGGAGAGCAGGCTGCGGCGTGGATCGAGTGTCGGGTCGCCCTCCCACCCCGGTGTGCCGGTGATGACAGGGTGGACCACGACCTCCCCCAGCTCGGGGTGCTCGGCGACCGCGTCACAGCCGAGGATCATGGGGAGCTGCTCCCTCGTGAGACCCACCCCTCGCAGCGACCAGAGGTCGTGGTGGTTAAGACCGGCCGCGACGACCGGGAGCACCTGCCAGCCGGGCTGCGGCTCAGGCTCGGGTCTGTCGCCCACCACGAGCCCCCTCAGTGGCTCGTCCGGGTGGAACTCCTCGACGTAGGCGGCCAGCATGCCACCACTCTAGCCGCGCGGGCCCGAGCACGGGGTCTCACGCCGGGCCCTGCTCTCCAGCCCACGTCGGCGCTGCCCCTCCTGCGTGTCCGGATACACGATCTCCTCCAGGCACAGCCCGTGCGCCGGCATGACCCGGACCCCGGGATCGCGACGGCCCGCGGCCTGGATCTCCAGCGGCCAGCTCACGGGGTGCCGACCCTCCCCCACCGGCATCACACCCCCCACGAGGGCACGGACCATGCTGTGGCAGAAGGCGTCCGCGACCACCGTGCCCTCGATCACGCCCTCGTCGTCGCGCCGCCAGGAGAAGTCCAGCAGGGTGCGCACGGTGCTGGCTCCCTCCCGCGGCTTGCAGAAGGCGGCGAAGTCGCGCAGCCCCAGCAACGGGCGAGCAGCCGCGTCCATCGCCTCGACGTCGAGCGTGCCACGGACCACGACGGTGTCCCGGCGACGCAACGGGTCCACCCGCCCTGCCCGGTCGACCAGGCGATAGCTGTAGCGCCGCCGCACCGCGGAGAACCGGGCATCGAAGTCGGGGTGCACCTCGCGCGCAGCGCGCACCGCTACGTCCGGCGGCAGCACCCCCCGCAAGCGGGTGACCAGAGCCTCGCCCGAGGGTCGGTCCGAGCGGCCCGGGACGCGGCGCCATACGTCGTCGTCGATGTCGAGGTGGCAGACCGATCCCCTGGCGTGCACCCCGGCGTCGGTACGCCCGCCGACCACCAGACGCGGCGGGTCGATCCGCAGGACCCGGCCGAGACCGTCGCTGAGCGTCTCCTCCACGGTCCGCAGACCCGGTTGTCGGGCCCAGCCGGAGAAGTCGGTGCCGTCGTAGGCCAGGTCGAGACGTATGCGCACCCACCCATGGTGCCGTACGCCGAAGGGCCACCTCCCGAGCGGGAGGTGGCCCTTCGGCGTCACCTGTCGACCGGCTGTGCGGTCGATCATGGATGCTCAGCTGTCGTCGTCGGCCTTGCCGAGCTCGACACCGGCGTCGGCGCCCTGGGCGGCAGCGCCACCGGCCGGCTCGAAGCCAGCCGCCTGTGCGGCCTCCGCGGAGGCGAACCACACCTCAGGGATCGTGTTGTCGTACCACGGCGAGCCCGGCACGTGGTACTTCATCGAGTCCGCGTTGCCCTTGACGTCGAAGCCCTCAGGGGCCTCGCCGTCCTCGGTCGCCAGGCGGCTGTCGGGACCGAAGTCACGACCCTGGTCGGTGTCCTCCTGCGCGGCGACGCCGTCCTGCGCGCCGGCCGAGACCATCGCAGCCTCGGTCGTGTCCTCGGAGGAGGTCTCGTTGACCTCGACCGTCTCGGCCGGGGCGGCAGGAGCCGGCTCGGCCTTCGACTGGTCCTTGGCGGCACGCTTGGTGGCGCCCTCGGCCTGGGTCACGACGGCCTTCTTGGCGACCGGCTCGCGGACGAGCTCGATGACAGCCATGGGCGCGTTGTCACCCTTGCGGGGAGCGATCTTGGTGATACGGGTGTAGCCACCCTGGCGCTCCGCGACGTCGGGGCCGATCTCGGTGAAGAGGCGGTGCACGACACCCTTGTCCCGGATGATGGCCAGGACCTTGCGCCGGTTGTGCAGGTCACCACGCTTGGCGAAGGTCACCAGCCGCTCGGCCAGGGGGCGCAGGCGCTTGGCCTTGGCCTCGGTGGTGGTGATGCGGTCGTGCTCGAACAGAGCGGTCGCCAGGTTGGACAGGATCAAGCGCTCGTGCGCCGGACCGCCGCCGAGGCGCGGACCCTTCTTGGGGGCAGGCATGAGTTCTCCTTAGTTCTTCGTCTCAGTACTGCTCGTCCTCGGCGAAGGCGGCGTCGCCCTCGTCGTCGTACGTGCCGTCCTCGTAGGCGGCCGCACCCTCGAACCCGGGGGGGCTGTCCTTGAGGGCCAGGCCCATCTCGGCGAGCTTGTCCTTGACCTCGTCGATGGACTTGGCACCGAAGTTGCGGATGTCGAGCAGGTCGGCCTCGCTGCGGCCCACCAGCTCACCGACACTGTGGATGCCCTCGCGCTTGAGGCAGTTGTAGGACCGGACGGTGAGGTCCAGCTCCTCGATCGGCAGGGCCAGGTCGGAGGCCAGTGCGCCCTCGCCGACCGACGGGCCGATCTCGATCCCCTCGGCCTCGACGTTCAGCTCGCGGGCGAGACCGAACAGCTCGACGAGCGTGCGCCCAGCCGACGCCACGGCGTCGCGCGGGGCGATGGAGCTCTTGGTCTCGACGTCGATGACGAGCCGGTCGAAGTCCGTCCGCTGCTCGACACGGGTGGCCTCGACCTTGTAGGTCACGGCGAGGACCGGCGAGTAGATGGAGTCGACCGGGATGCGGCCGATCTCCTGCTCGCCCGACTTGTTGAGCTGCGCGGAGACGTAGCCACGGCCACGCTCGACAGTCATCTCCATCTCCAGCGAGCCGGACTCGCTCAGCGTGGCGATGTGCAGGTCCGTGTTGTGGACCTCGACGCCCGCCGGCGGGGCGATGTCGGCAGCGGTGACGGCGCCGGCACCCTGCTTGCGCAGGTACATCACGACGGGCTCGTCGTGCTCGCTCGAGACGACCAGCGACTTGAGGTTGAGGATGACCTCGGTGACGTCCTCCTTGACCCCGGGGATCGTGGAGAACTCGTGGAGCACGCCGTCGATGCGGATGCTCGTCAGGGAGGCACCGGGGATGCTGGACAGCAGGGTCCGGCGCAGGGAGTTGCCGAGGGTGTAACCGAAGCCCGGCTCCAGCGGCTCGAGAGCGAACCGGGAGCGGTTGTCGGAGACGACCTCCTCGGTGAGGGTGGGGCGCTGTGCGATGAGCACGTTTCGTTCCTTTCCACGGGCGACCGCTATATGACGCCCGGTGAGGGTGCCGGCCAGGGGCCGGCGGCCAGGACCACCTCTGTCCGTGATCCTGACGACGGGCGGGTATGACGAGTGCCGCCATACCCGCCCGGGGGTCCGGGGGCGGTGCCCCCAAGGGGTCAGTTCTTCGAGTAGAGCTCCACGATGAGCTGCTCGGTGAGGATCGTGTCGATCTGCTCACGCGTGGGCAGCTGGTGGATGAGGATCTTCAGCGAGCCGGGAACGACCTTGAGCCAGGCCGGGACCGGGCGGTCGCCGTAGGTCTGGCGGGCCAGCTCGAACGGGAAGGTCTCGACCGACTGCGGACGGACCTCGATGATGTCGTACTGCTCCACCCGGTAGCTGGGCACGTCGACCCGGGTGCCGTTCACCAGGAAGTGACCGTGGGTCACCAGCTGGCGCGCGGCGCGGCGGGTCCGGGCCAGGCCGGCCCGGTAGACGACGTTGTCGAGGCGGGACTCCAGGGATGATGAGCAGGTTCGCGCCGGTCTTACCGGGGCGGCGGGCCGCCTCGGCGTAGTAGCGGCGGAACTGCTTCTCCATGACGCCATAGGTGAAGCGAGCCTTCTGCTTCTCCTGCAGCTGGGTGAGGTACTCCTTCTCCTGGCTGCGGCGACGGCCGTGCTGTCCCGGGGGGAAGGGACGCAGCTCGAAGTTCTTGTCGCCGCCGACGAGGTCGACCTTCAGCCGGCGGGACTTCTTGGTGATGGGTCCGGTGTAACGGGCCATGATGTATTCCCTGATTCCTTCCGGTGCTTAGTTGCGACGCTTCTTGGGCGGACGGACGCCGTTGTGCGCCTGGGGCGTCACATCGGAGATCGCGCCGACCTCGAGGCCTGCGGCGGTCAGGGAGCGGATCGCGGTCTCGCGACCCGAGCCCGGGCCCTTGACGAAGACGTCGACCTTCTTCATCCCGTGGTCCATGGCGCGGCGGGCGGCAGCCTCGGCGGCCATCTGCGCGGCGTAGGGGGTCGACTTGCGCGAACCCTTGAACCCGACCTGGCCCGAGGAGGACCAGGCGATGACGGCACCGGTCGGGTCGGTGATCGTGATGATGGTGTTGCTGAACGTGCTCTTGATGTGAGCCTGCCCGAAGGCGACGTTCTTCTTCTCCTTGCGGCGCACCTTGCGGGCGCCGGTGGCCTGACGGCTCTTGGGGGGCATGTGGTTTCTCCTAGCGGAAGAGCAAGAAATCTGAGGTCCGCGCGCTGTGGTCCGGGACCGGACTGTCGGGACTGAGCCTGCGGCTCAGCTGACCCGGGCGTCGTTGCCAGTCGCAGCTGCGGGGCCGTCGGGGGGCGGAGCCCCCGTCGACCGTGATTACTTGCCGGCCTTCTTCTTGCCGGCGACGGTGCGCTTGGGGCCCTTGCGGGTGCGCGCGTTGGTCTTGGTGCGCTGACCGTGCACCGGGAGGCCGCGGCGGTGCCGCAGGCCCTGGTAGCTGCCGATCTCCACCTTGCGGCGGATGTCGGCGGCCACCTCACGGCGGAGGTCACCCTCGAGGCGGAAACTGCCCTCGAGGTGGTCACGCAGGGCGACCAGCTGCTCTTCCGTCAGGTCCTTGACGCGGGTGGACGGGTCGACACCCGTCGCCGCCAGCGTCTGCACGGCGCGGGTGCGTCCCACGCCGAAGATGTAGGTGAGGGCGACCTCGACGCGCTTGTCGCGCGGCAGGTCGACACCGATGAGTCGTGCCATGTGGCAGTGCTCCTTGAGTGATGCGCGAGAGTCTGGCGCAGCACCGGTCCGCATCGTCTGGTGGGCTCGTTCGCCCGCGGTCCCCGGCTCTCGCGGCCGGAGGTGACGTCCCGCCGGTCGGCGGGGGTCGGGTGCTGCGTTCTTCTAGGTCGTGACGGTATGAAGTTGTGGTTGACGACGCATCGAAGCTGCGACGCGCGTGGCTCGTGGCTCTCTGCTCAGCCCTGACGCTGCTTGTGGCGCAGGTTCTCGCAGATCACCATGACTCGCCCGTGACGGCGGATCACCTTGCACTTGTCGCAGATCTTCTTCACGCTCGGCTGAACCTTCATGGCTTCCTGCCTTCGGGTGGGTGGGATCTGTACGGGATGTGTGCGGTCCGGGGCCGAGGGCCCCTGGACCTCAGCGGTAACGGAAGACGATGCGACCGCGGGTCAGGTCGTACGGGCTGAGCTCCACCACGACCCGGTCCTCAGGGAGGATCCGGATGTAGTGCTGCCGCATCTTCCCGGAGATGTGAGCCAGGACCACGTGTCCGTTGGTCAGCTCTACCCGGAAGTTCGCGTTCGGGAGGGCCTCGACTACCGAGCCCTCGATCTCAATGACGCCGTCCTTCTTCGCCATGTCCTCCACATTCCCTGAATTGCACTGGACTCGACCCACGGAGGGCCGACGCACCATCCTACGGGACGAGCGAGCCTTCGACCCAATCCGGCCACCGGGGCGACCGGACCGCCTCAGTCGGCGAGGGGCGCGAACGTGGCGCCGACGCGCGCGAGGCCGGCCTCTCCCCCGTCGACGGCTGTCAGCACCCACAGGCCGGCGTCGGTCACGGCGACGGTGTGCTCCCAGTGCGCCGCGCGGCTGCCGTCGGAGGTGACGACCGTCCAGTCGTCATCGAGCGTCCTGGTCTCGATCGTGCCGAGAGTCACCATCGGCTCGATGGCGAAGGTCGCACCTGAGGGCACCGTGGGGCCGGTCGAGGTCACGCCGTAGTTGGGGACGTGCGGGTCCATGTGCATCTCCCGGCCGATGCCGTGACCGGTGTAGTCCTCGAGGATCCCGTAGGTCTCGACCCCGGGCACCCCCTCGCGCCGCCGGCGCTCCAGCGCCTCGTCGACCGACTCCTCCACGGCGTCCCCCACCGCGAACAGCCGGCCTCCGGGACGCAGCGCAGCCATACCGGCCCAGAGCGAGGCCTCGGTGTCGTCCATGAGGGCGAGGTCGGCGGCACTGCCCCGCTCCCGGCCCCCCACGACGAGGCTCAGCGCGGCGTCGCCGTGCCACCCGTCGACGATCGCTCCGCAGTCGATGGAGACCAGGTCGCCGTCGGCGAGCACCCGGTCACCCGGGATGCCGTGCACGACCTCGTCGTTGACCGAGATGCACAGGCTGCCGGTGAAGCCGTGGTACCCCAGGAAGCTGGGCGTGGCCCCCGCGCTGCGGATGGCGTCCTCGGCCAGCGCGTCGAGCTCGCGGGTCGTGATGCCCGCGACGGCCCGCTCGGAGGCCAGGGTGAGCGTGTCGCCCACGACCTGCCCGGCCCGTCGCATGGCGAGCAGCTGCTCCGGCGTCTTGCCCTCGATGCGTCGCCCGCGACGGAAGATCGACATCAGCGGACGTCGGCGTCGCCCGACCCGCCGGCGGGCGCCCCGGCGAGGTCCTCCAGGGCCGCCTCGATCCGGGCGGTCACCTCGGCGACCTCGCCCATCCCGTCGACCCGCCGGAGGAGACCGCGCTCCTTGTAGCGGGCCGCGAGCGGGGCCGTCTCCTCGGCATACAACCGCATGCGCTCCCGGATGACGTCCTCGGTGTCGTCGGCGCGACCCTGCTCCTGGGCGCGCGTCAGCAGCCGCTGCACGACCTCGTCGGTGTCCACGGTGAGCTCCACCACGGCATCGAGCTGGTGACCGGCGTCACCGAGCATCTCATCCAGCGCCTCCACCTGACCGGTGGTGCGGGGGTAGCCGTCGAGGAGGAAGCCCGGCGCGGTGTCGTCCTGCGCCAGCCGGTCGCGGACGATGGCATTGGTGATCGCGTCGGGCACGTAGCCCCCCGACGCGGTGATCTGCTTCACCTGGAGACCGAGGTCGGTCTCCTCCTTGATGTTGGCGCGGAAGATGTCACCCGTGGAGATGGCGGGGATACCGTGGGCCGCGGAAACGTGGACGGCCTGGGTGCCCTTACCGGCACCGGGCGGACCGAGCATGATGAGACGCATCAGCGGAGGAACCCTTCGTAGTCGTGCTGCTGGAGCTGGGACTCGATCTGCTTCACGGTCTGCAGACCGACACCCACGATGATGAGGATCGAGGCTCCACCCAGCGGGAAGTTGGCCACGCCCAGGGCGTTGAAGGCGATGAGCGGGATGAGGGCCAGGCCGGCGAGGTACAACGCACCGGGGGTGGTGATGCGGTTGATGACGTACTCGAGGTACTCCGCGGTCGGCCGTCCGGCCCGGATCCCGGGGATGAACCCGCCGTAGCGCTTCATGTTGTCCGCGACCTCGGTCGGGTTGAACGTCACGGAGGTGTAGAAGAAGCAGAAGAAGATGATCATGGCGGCGTAGAGCACCATGTAGACCCAGTGCGTGCCGGACCCTGTGGCCCCCATCGACAGGTAGCGGTCGATGAAGCTCACCCACCCCGGAGCGGTGGCCCCGGCCTCCGTGGGCCGGTTGAAGTTGGCCAGCAGCGAGGGGAGCATGAGGATCGAGCTCGCGAAGATGATGGGGATGACGTTGGCCATGTTGAGCTTGAGCGGGATGTAGGTCGAGGTGCCGCCGTACTGGCGCCGACCCACCATCCGCTTGGCGTACTGCACCGGGATCCGGCGCTGGCACTGCTCGACGTAGACGACGAGGGTCATGATGACCAGCCCGAGGAGCATGACGAGGACGAAGGTCGTCACCGAGCTCTGGTAGATCGCTCCGAGCGCGGCGGGGAAGCCGGCGGCGATCGAGATGAAGATGAGCAGGGACATCCCGTTGCCGACGCCCTTCTCGGTGATGAGCTCACCCATCCACATGATGAGGCCGGTCCCCGCGGTCATGACCAGGACCATGAGAGACAGTGTCCAGATGCCGTCGTCAGGCATGACCGAGGTGCAGGTCGTGCCGAAGAGTCGGGCCGGCTCACGCGCGATCGTCACCAGGGTCGAGGCCTGCAGCACCGCCAGCCCGATGGTGAGGTAGCGGGTGTACTGGGTCATCTTCGTCTGACCCGCCTGCCCCTCCTTCTTCAGCTGCTCGAAGCGAGGGATGACGACGGTGAGCAGCTGCACGATGATCGCCGCGGTGATGTAGGGCATGATCCCCAGCGCGAAGACCGACAGCTGCACCATGGCGCCACCGGAGAACAGGTTGACCATCCCCAGCACGTTGCCGGACAGCTCGGCGGTGTTGAGGCACTGCTGCACCAGGCCGTAGTCGACGCCCGGGGTCGGGATGTGCGTCCCGAGCCGGTAGAGCGCCATGATCGCGAGCGTGAAGAGGATCTTCTTGCGAAGATCGGGCGTCTTGAACGCGCGCACGAAGGCGGAGAGCATTCAGGTCCTCCTGTGGGTCCCCCTGGCGCCGGTCGTCGCGGGCGACGATGCGCCCGGGGAGCGAGCATGAATCGGTCCCGACGATAACACCACGGGTGGTGGGGGTGGGAATGACGTGAGGCCCCGCGCCGCGGGGCGACGCAGGGCCTCAGTCGAGGTATGCCGTAGGTCAGGCCTCGGTGGTGCTGCCGCCAGCCGCCTCGATCTTGTCCTTGGCCGAGGCCGAGAACTTCGTGGCGGTGACGTCGAGCTTCACCGAGAGCTCGCCGGTGCCGAGCACCTTGACGGGCTGGCCCTTGCGGACCGCGCCCTTGGCGACGAGCTCCTGGGGCCCGACCGTGCCGCCCTCGGGGAAGAGGATGGCGAGCTGGTCGAGGTTGACGACCTGGTAGGTCACCTTGAACGGGTTCTTGAACCCACGCAGCTTGGGCAGCCGCATGTGCATCGGGGTCTGACCGCCCTCGAAGGTCGCCGGCACCTGGTACCGGGCCTTCGTGCCCTTGGTGCCACGACCGGCAGTCTTGCCCTTGGACGCCTCGCCTCGACCCACGCGGGTCTTGGCGGTCTTGGCTCCGGGGGCCGGACGCAGGTGGTGCACCTTCAGCGCGGCCGCCTCACGGCGGGTGGTGCTGTCGGCCATATCAGTCAACCTCCTCCACGGTCACCAGGTGGGCGACCGTGCGGACCATACCCCGGAACTCCGGGCGGTCCTCCTTGACGACGGTGTCACCGATCCGCTTGAGGCCCAGGCTCCGGACGGTCTCCCGGTGCATGTGCTTCGTGCCGACGGTGGACTTGATCTGGGTCACCTTGAGCTTGGCCATCAGGCACCCGCCTTCGCCTCGGCCGCGGCCTCAGCACGAGCCTTGAGCATGGCGTGAGGCGCGACCTCCTCGAGGGACTTGCCCCGGCGGGCCGCGACGGCCTCCGGCTGCTCGAGACCCTGCAGCGCCGTAACGGTGGCGTGCACGATGTTGATCGAGTTGCTCGACCCGAGCGACTTGCTCAGGACGTCGTGGATGCCGGCGCACTCCAGCACGGCGCGGACCGGGCCACCGGCGATGACACCGGTACCCGGGCTGGCCGGCTTGAGCATGACGACCCCGGCCGCAGCCTCACCCTGGATCGGGTGCGGGATGGTCCCGCCGATCCGGGGGACGCGGAAGAAGTTCTTCTTGGCCTCCTCGACGCCCTTGGAGATCGCCGCGGGCACCTCCTTGGCCTTGCCGTATCCGACACCCACGGTGCCGTCACCGTCACCCACCACGACCAGCGCGGTGAAGCTGAAGCGACGACCACCCTTGACCACCTTGGCGACGCGGTTGATCGTGACGACGCGCTCGAGGTACTGGTTGCGGTCGTCGTCCCGACCACCGCGGCCGCCACGGCCATCACGGTTGTCTCGGTTGTTGTTGTCTCGGCCACCGCGACGGTTGTCGCGGGAGTCGCCGGACGCAGAGCCGGACCCGGCTCCACGTCGCTGGAAATCACCAGCCATCGAAAGGTCCTCTTTCCTCGTTCTCGCAGGTCCGAATCAGAGCGCCAGGCCGCCCTCGCGGGCGCCCTCCGCGATCGCGGCCACGCGGCCGGCGTAACGGTTGCCGCCACGGTCGAAGACCGCTGCGTCGACGCCCGCAGCCTTCGCGCGCTCGGCGAGCAGCTCGCCGACCCGCTTGGCCTTGGCCGTCTTGTCGCCGTCCAGGGCGCGGAGGTCCGCCTCCATGGTCGACGCGGACGCCAGGGTGGCGCTCTTGGTGTCGTCCACGAGCTGGACGAAGACGTGACGCGAGGACCGGTTGACGACGATGCGCGGACGCTCGGCGGTCCCGGTGACCTTCTTGCGCAGCCGCACGTGACGACGGCCCCGTGCTGCGGTCTTGCTCTTGGCGCGCTTGACGATCTGTGCCATGGCTTACTTACCAGCCTTTCCCGACCTTGCGGCGGATGCGCTCACCCTCGTAGCGCACGCCCTTGCCCTTGTACGGGTCGGGCTTGCGCAACTTGCGGATGTTCGCGGCAACCTCGCCGACCTGCTGCTTGTCGATACCCGTGACCGAGAACCGCGTGGGGTTCTCGACCTGGAAGGTGATGCCCTCCGGGGCCTTGATCAGGATGGAGTGGCTGTAGCCGAGCGCGAACTCGAGGTCGCTGCCCTTGGCCACCACTCGGTAACCGGTGCCGTGGATCTCCAGCTTCTTGGTGTAACCGTTGGTCACACCCCTCGACCATGTTGGCGATGAGGCTGCGGGTGAGGCCGTGACGCGAACGCGAGTCGCGCTCATCGTCCGGTCGGGTCACCTCGATGCTGCCGTCGTCGCCCGTGGCCACGGAGATCGGCTCGACGACGTCGAGCGCGAGCTGGCCCTTGGGGCCCTTGACGGTGACGGTCGAGCCGTTGATGGCCACGTCCACACCGGAGGGGACGGTGACGGGGAGTCGTCCGATACGAGACATATTTGTGAGCTCCTTACCTTCTGCTCCGGGTCACCAGACGTAGGCGAGCACTTCGCCGCCGACGCCCTTCTCGGCCGCCTGACGGTCGGTGAGCAGGCCGGAGGACGTCGAGATGATCGCCACACCCAGGCCGCCCAGCACGCGCGGGAGGTTGGTGGACTTCGCGTAGACACGCAGGCCCGGCTTGGAGACGCGGCGCACGCCGGCGATGGAGCGCTCCCGGTTGGGGCCGTACTTGAGGTCGATGATCAGCGTGGTCCCCACCTCGGCATCCGCAGAGGACCAGGAGGCGATGTAGCCCTCGGCCTTGAGGATGTCGGCGATGGTCGCCTTCAGCTTGGAGTACGGCATGGAGACCTGGTCCTTGTGCGCCGAGTTGGCGTTCCGGATCCGAGTCAACATGTCCGCGATCGGGTCGGTCATGGTCATGGGCTTCATGCCCTTTCTCATCGCGGTTTCCCCCCGGGCATGAGCCCGGGGCGACCTTCGATGTTCCAGGTTGGGTTACGTCAGTGAGTGGTATGCCGAGTGGTGGGCGGGAGGACCCGCGTCACCAGCTCGACTTGGTGACGCCCGGCAGCTCGCCGGCGTGCGCCATCTCGCGCAGGCAGATCCGGCACAGGCCGAACTTGCGGTAGACCGAGTGGGGACGGCCGCACCGCTGGCAGCGGGTGTAGGCGCGCACCTTGAACTTCGGCTTGCGGTTGGCCTTGTTGATGAGGGCGGTCTTGGCCATCGGTCAGTTCTCCTTGAACGGGAAGCCCAGGTGCTTGAGCAGCGCCCGGCCCTCGTCGTCGGTCTTGGCGGTGGTCACCACGGTGATGTCCATGCCGCGGACCCGGTCGATCTTGTCCTGGTCGATCTCGTGGAACATCGACTGCTCGTTGAGACCGAAGGTGTAGTTGCCGTTGCCGTCGAACTGACGCGGCGACAGACCGCGGAAGTCACGGATGCGCGGCAGCGCCAGGGCGAGCAGGCGGTCCAGGAACTCCCACATGCGGTCGCCGCGCAGGGTGACGTGCGCACCGATCGGCATACCCTCGCGCAGCTTGAACTGCGCGATGGACTTGCGGGCCTTGGTGACCGACGGCTTCTGACCGGTGATCGTGGCCAGGTCACGGATCGCGCCCTCGATGAGCTTGCTGTCGCGAGCTGCCTCGCCGACGCCCATGTTGACGGTGATCTTGACCAGCCCGGGCACCTGCATCGGGTTGGCGTAGCCGAACTGCTCGGTCATGGCCGGGACGATGTCCTGGCGGTACTGCGCCTTGACGCGCGGCTCCGCACCGGCGGAGGTGCTGGTGCCGGCCTGCGACTCGGTGGTCTCGGTGATGGTGTCAGTCATGCTCACAGGTCCTTACCCGAGCGCACCGCGACACGGGTGCGCACCGTCTTGATGCGGCCATCGCGGTCCACCTGCTCGACCCGGGTCTTGATCCGGGTCGGCGTCTTGGTCTCCGGGTCGACGACCATCACGTTGGAGATGTGGATGGGCGCCTCCTGGACCTGGATGCCACCGGTGTTGACGCCCCGCTGACCACCGGCACGCGTGTGCTTGGTGATGCGGTTGACACCCTCGACCAGCACCCGGCCGGTCTCGGTGTGCACGGCGATGACCCGGCCCTGAAGGCCCTTGTCCTTGCCGGCGATGACCTGCACGAGGTCGTTCTTCTTGATCTTCATCTTCGCCATAGCTCAGATCACCTCCGGTGCGAGCGAGACGATGCGCATGAACCGCTTGTCGCGCAGCTCGCGGCCCACCGGGCCGAAGATGCGGGTACCGCGGGGGTCACCGTCGTTCTTGAGGATGACCGCTGCGTTCTCGTCGAAACGGATGTAGCTGCCGTCGGGACGACGGCGCTCCTTGCGGGTGCGGACGATGACCGCCTTGACGACATCGCCCTTCTTGACATTGCCACCAGGGATGGCGTCCTTCACGGTCGCCACGATGGTGTCCCCGATGCCCGCGTAGCGGCGGCCGGAACCGCCGAGCACGCGGATGCACAGGAGCTCCTTGGCACCGGTGTTGTCGGCGACGCGCAGTCGCGACTCCTGCTGGATCACTGTTCGTTCTCCTACTGCCGACTGGTTCTCGACCCCGTCGGGGTCGAGCCTGGCCAGACGTCGTGGATGAGAGGGTTCGTTCGCGGGGTCCGCAGACCCCGTGCGTGGGTGAGGCTTACTTGGCCTTCTCGAGGATCTCGACCAGCCGCCACCGCTTGGTGGCCGACAGCGGTCGGGTCTCCATGATGAGGACACGGTCGCCGATACCGGCGGCGTTCTCCTCGTCGTGCGCCTTGACCTTGTTGGTCGTCCGCAGCACCTTGCCGTACAGGGCGTGCTTCACGCGGTCCTCGACCTGGACGACGATCGTCTTGTCCATCTTGTCGCTGACGACGTAGCCCTGACGGGCCTTGCGGTAGTTGCGGTTGCCGCCGTGGCCGAGCGAGCTCTCGCTGGGCTCGTGCGCCTCGATCGACTCGGTGCTCTCGGTCTGGGTGCTCTCGCTCATGCTCAGCCCACCTTCTCGTTCTCGTTGGACTCACGGCCGATGCCGAGCTCGCGCTCGCGCATCTCGGTGTAGATGCGCGCGATGTCCTTGCGGACGGCGCGCAGGCGGCCGTGGCTCTCCAGCTGCCCGGTGGCGGACTGGAAGCGCAGGTTGAACAGCTCCTTCTTGGCCTCGGCCAGAGCATCGGCCAGGGGGCCGTCCTCCAGGCCTCGCAGCTGCTCGGGGGTCAGGTTCTTGGAACCGACAGCCATCAGATGTCACCACCCTCACGGGAGACGAAACGGGTCTTCATGGGCAGCTTGTGCATCGCCAGACGCAGCGCCTCACGGGCGACGTCCTCGGACACACCGGACAGCTCGAACATGACGCGGCCCGGCTTGACGTTGGCGATCCACCACTCGGGCGAACCCTTACCGGAACCCATGCGGGTCTCGGCCGGCTTCTTGGTCAGCGGACGGTCCGGGTAGATGTTGATCCACACCTTGCCGCCACGCTTGATGTAGCGGGTCATGGCGATACGCGCGGACTCGATCTGCCGGTTGGTGACGTAGGCCGGCGCGAGCGCCTGGATGCCGTAGTCACCGAACGCGAGCTGGGTGCCACCCTTGGCGTTGCCGGAGCGGCCGGGGTGGTGCTGCTTGCGGTGCTTGACGCGACGGGGAATCAACATCAGGACTGCTCTCCCTCGGTGGTAGCGGGGGCGGCCGTCGCCGACTCGTTCTGACCGCTCGCGGGAGCCTGCTCGGAGGTCGCCGCGTCGTCACGACGCGGGGCACGACCACGGCGCTCGCCGCGGTCTCCGGCGGGGCCACCGCGGCCGCCACGGCCACCACGGCGGTCGCCACCACGCCCGCTGGGGGCCTGGGCCTCTTCGCGGGCCAGCTCCTTGGCGGTGAGGTCGCCCTTGTAGATCCAGACCTTCACGCCGATGCGGCCGAAGGTCGTCTTGGCCTCGTAGAAGCCGTAGTCGATGTTGGCGCGCAGGGTGTGCAGCGGGACCCGGCCCTCGCGGTAGAACTCCGAGCGGGACATCTCCGCGCCGCCGAGACGACCCGAGCACTGGATCCGGATGCCCTTGGCGCCGGCGCGCAGCGAGGACTGCATCCCCTTGCGCATCGCGCGACGGAACGTCACGCGGGCGGCCAGCTGCTCGGCGATGCCCTGGGCGACCAGCTGCGCGTCGACCTCGGGGTTCTTCACCTCGAGGATGTTGAGCTGCACCTGCTTGCCGGTGAGCTTCTCCAGCGCGCCGCGCAGGCGGTCGGCCTCGGCGCCGCGGCGACCGATGACGATGCCCGGGCGGGCGGTGTGGATGTCGACCCGGACCCGGTCACGGGTCCGCTCGATCTCGACCTTGGAGATGCCTGCCCGGTCCATGCCGGTGGACAGCAGCTCACGGATCGCGACGTCTTCCTTCACGTAGTCGCGGTAGCGCTGACCCTCCTTCGTGGAGTCGGCGAACCAGCGGCTGCGGTGGTCGGTCGTGATGCCCAGGCGGTAGCCGTTCGGGTTGATCTTCTGCCCCATCAGCGGGCACCTCCCTTGATCTGCTCGGTGACGACCACGGTGATGTGGCTCGTGCGCTTGTTGATCCGGCTGGCGCGACCCTGGGCCCGCGGCCGGAACCGCTTCATGGTCGGGCCTTCGTCGACGTAGGCGGCCGAGACGACGAGACGCGTCTCGTCGATGCCGGCGCCGCTGTTGTCGGCGGCGTGCCGGGCGTTGGCGACCGCGCTGTTCAGGACCTTGAGCACCGGCTCGCTGGCGCTCTGCGGCGCGAACCGCATGAGGGCCTGCGCCTCCGGGACGCTCTTGCCCCGGATGAGGTCGACGACACGGCGGGCCTTCATCGGCGTCACGCGGACGAACCGCGCCTGCGCCTTGGCTTCCATGACGAATCCTTCTTCCGTGGTGTTCGTGGTGGTCGTCATCGGCGGCGACCCTTCCTGTCGTCCTTCTCGTGACCCTTGAACGTACGGGTCGGAGCGAACTCACCGAGCTTGTGGCCGACCATCGACTCGGTCACGAAGACCGGGACGTGCTTGCGGCCGTCGTGCACGGCCAGCGTGTGGCCGAGCATGTCGGGGGTGATCATCGACCGGCGGGACCAGGTCTTGATGACGTTCTTGGTACCGGCCTCGTTCTGAGCGTCCACCTTCTTGGTGAGGTGGTCGTCGACGAACGGGCCCTTCTTCAGGCTGCGAGGCATATGCGGGACTGCTCCTAAACTCAGCGCTTCTTGCCGGTCCGGCGACGACGCACGATGAGCTTGTCGCTGGGCTTGTTGGGCTTGCGGGTACGGCCCTCGGGCTGACCCCAGGGGCTCACCGGGTGGCGGCCACCGGAGGTGCGGCCCTCTCCACCACCGTGCGGGTGGTCGACCGGGTTCATGACGACACCACGGACGGTCGGGCGCTTGCCCTTCCACCTCATCCGGCCGGCCTTGCCCCAGCTGATGTTGCTCTGCTCGGCGTTGCCGACCTCGCCGATGGTGGCGCGGCAGCGGGCGTCGACGTTGCGGATCTCACCGGAGGGCATGCGCAGCTGCGCCATGCTGCCCTCCTTGGCGACCAGCTGGACGCGCGCCCCGGCCGAACGGGCGATCTTGGCTCCACCGCCGGGCCGGAGCTCGATGGCGTGGATGACGGTACCGACCGGGATGTTGCGCAGCGGCAGGTTGTTACCCGGCTTGATGTCCGCCGAGGGGCCGTTCTCGATCGTGTCGCCCTGCTTGAGCCGGTTCGGCGCGATGATGTAGCGCTTCTCGCCGTCCGTGTAGTGCAGGAGCGCGATGCGGGCCGTGCGGTTGGGGTCGTACTCGATGTGCGCGACCTTGGCGTTGACGCCGTCCTTGTCCGCGCGTCGGAAGTCGATCACCCGGTAGGCGCGCTTGTGCCCGCCACCGATGTGCCGCGTCGTGATCCGGCCGGACGCGTTGCGTCCACCGGTCTTCGACAGCGGCTTGACCAGCGACTTCTCCGGCGTCGTCCGGGTCACCTCGACGAAGTCGGCCACGCTGGAGCCACGTCGGCCCGGCGTCGTCGGCTTGTACTTGCGAATAGCCATTATCGAAAGTCCTCTAGCTTCTCGTCTCGTGCCCCGGCGCTCAGAGCGTGCCGAAGATGTCGATGGAACCCTCACGCAGCGTGACGATCGCCCGCTTCGTGTCCTTGCGCCGCCCCATCCCGAACCGCGTGCGACGGGCCTTGCCCTTGCGGTTGAGGGTGTGCACCGAGGAGACCTTGACGTCGAAGATCGACTCCACGGCCTTCTTGATCTGCGACTTGTTGGCGCGCGGGTCGACCAGGAAGGTGTACTTGCCCTGGTCCAGCAGCGCGTACGACTTCTCGGACACGACCGGCGACAGCAGGATGTCGCGAGGGTCCTTCTGGGTGCTGAAGGTGCTGGTGCTCACTTGGTCTCCTCGGCAGTCGCGGCGCTCACGCCGGAGATGAAGGTGTCCAGGGCGGCCTGGGTGAAGACCACGTCGTCCGAGCACAGCACGTCGTAGGTGTTGAGCTGGTCGACGAACAGCACGTGGACGTCGGGCATGTTGCGCACGCTGCGCAACGCCAGCTCCTCCGTGCGGTTCAGGACCACGAGGAAGTTGGGCCGGTCCGACAGCGCCTGCAGCGCGGTCCGTGCCGTGCGCGTCGAGGGCAGCTCGCCCTCGACCAGCGCGGACAGCACGTGGATGCGACCGTGACGGGCGCGGTCCGACAGAGCACCGCGCAGAGCGGCGGCCTTCATCTTCTTGGGGGTCTTCTGGGCGTAGTTGCGCGGCTGGGGGCCGTGCACCGTGCCACCGCCGGCGAACTGCGGGGCGCGGGTCGAGCCCTGACGCGCCCGGCCGGTCCCCTTCTGGCGGTAGGGCTTGCGGCCACCGCCGCGGACCTCGCCGCGGGTCTTGGTGGAGTGCGTGCCCTGGCGGGCCGCGGCCAGCTGGGCCACGACGACCTGGTGGATGAGCGGCACGTTGGTCTGCACGTCGAAGAGCTCGGCGGGCAGGTCCACGGTGCCGGCGTCACCACCGGCGGGCTTGGTGATGGTGATGGTGGTCATGTCTGGTTCACGCACCCTTCGCGGCCGTGCGCACGAGGACGACGCCGCCGCGGGGGCCGGGAACGGCACCCTTGATGAGCAGCAGGCCCTTGTCCGCGTCCACGGCGTGGACGGTCAGGTTCGAGGTGGTCTGGCGCTCGCCGCCCATACGGCCGGCCATGCGCATGCCCTTGAAGACGCGACCCGGGGTGGCGCAGCCACCGATGGATCCCGGCTTGCGGTGGTTGCGGTGCGCACCGTGGGAGGCGCTCACACCGTGGAAGCCGTGACGCTTCATGACGCCGGCGAAGCCCTTGCCC
This sequence comes from Serinicoccus profundi, assembly GCF_008001015.1. Lineage (NCBI taxonomy): Bacteria > Bacillati > Actinomycetota > Actinomycetes > Micrococcales > Ornithinimicrobiaceae > Serinicoccus > Serinicoccus profundi. The sequence continues at coordinate 2,509,403 of NZ_CP042862.1, forward strand.
TTGGTGGTGCCGGTGACATCCACCTTCTGGCCGCCCTCGAACGCCTCGGCCGTGATCTCCTGGCCGAGCTCGTAGTCGGCGGCGTCAGCGGTGCGCAGCTCGGCCACGTGCCGGCGCGGCGTGACGCCGGCCTTGGCGAAGTGGCCCTTGAGCGGCTGGGTCACCTTGCGCGGGTCGATCGCGCCGAACGCAATCTGCACGGCGTCGTACCCGTCGGTCTGCGCGTTGCGCACCTGGGTGACGACGGCCGGGCCGGCCTTGATGACCGTGACCGGGACGAGACGGTTCTCGGCGTCCCAGACCTGGGTCATGCCGAGCTTCTCGCCGAGCACACCCTTGAAGGTGCGCGTCGTGGTCGCTGCAGTAGTCGTAGTAGTCATCGTCGTCACACTCACAGCTTGATCTCGATGTTGACGTCCGCCGGGAGGTCGAGACGCATCAAGGAGTCGACCGCCTTGGGGGTGGGGTCGACGATATCGATCAGCCGCTTGTGGGTACGCATCTCGAAGTGCTCGCGGCTGTCCTTGTACTTGTGCGGCGACCGGATGACGCAGAAGACATTCTTCTCCGTCGGCAGCGGCACCGGGCCGACCACCGTGGCGCCAGCACGGGTCACCGTGTCAACGATCTTGCGCGCCGAGCTGTCGATGACCTCGTGGTCGTACGACTTCAGCCGGATGCGGATCTTCTGTCCCGCCATCGCTTGTCTGACTCTCTCTCGTCGTCCATCTGGAACATTCGTGGTCCGGTCCGTCGGGCCTTTCACCGACCCCCGCGGTCGGGCGTGTCGCGCCTCCCGCGGACGTCACCCAGGAATCCTCAGATCGATCTGGGCTGTGTCCGTGCCCGGCTCGGCCGGGGCTTGCGCTGCCGTCGCCCGCGTCCCGCAGGAAGCGTGCCGTACGGCCGGCGGTGCACACATGGGTGTACGCCGCGCGTCAAGCAACCTGTCTAGTGTGCCATGCGGCGGGGGTCGACCTCAAATCGGCCTCGGTGCGGTACCAGGCACCTGCTCCGGGCCTCGACCCGCGTCGGTGCCGCTCCGGCCAGGGGCACCACTCCCCCGCACGAGAAAGCCCCCGTCACCACGAAGGTGACGGGGGCTTGCTCGCGCGTGAGCGGGTCAGATCACTTGAGGATCTTGGTGACCCGGCCGGCGCCGACGGTACGGCCACCCTCGCGGATGTTGAACATCAGGCCCTCCTCCATGGCGATCGGCTGGATCAGCTCGACCTTCATGTCGGTGTTGTCGCCGGGCATGACCATCTCGGTGCCCTCGGGCAGGTGCACGACACCGGTGACGTCCGTGGTCCGGAAGTAGAACTGCGGACGGTAGTTGTCGTAGAACGGCGTGTGCCGGCCACCCTCGTCCTTGGACAGGATGTAGGCCTGCGCCTCGAACTCGGTGTGCGGGGTGATCGTGCCCGGCTTGACGATGACCTGGCCGCGCTCGACGTCCTCGCGCTTGGTGCCACGCAGCAGGAGGCCGACGTTCTCACCCGCACGACCCTCGTCGAGCAGCTTGCGGAACATCTCGATGCCGGTGACGGTCGTCTTGGTCGAGCCAGGACGGATACCGACGATCTCGATCTCCTCGTTGACCTTGAGGATGCCGCGCTCGATACGACCGGTGACGACGGTGCCACGACCGGTGATCGTGAAGACGTCCTCGACCGGCATCATGAACGGCTTGTCCAGGTCGCGCTCCGGCTCCGGGATGTACTCATCCACGGTGTCCATGAGCTCGAGGACGGTCTTGCCCCACTCCTCGTCGCCCTCCAGCGCCTTGAGCGCGGAGACCTTGACGACGGGCAGGTCGTCACCGGGGAACTCGTAGGAGGACAGCAGCTCGCGGACCTCCATCTCGACGAGCTCCATGATCTCCTCGTCGTCGACCATGTCGGCCTTGTTGAGGGCCACGACGATGTAGGGGACGCCGACCTGGCGGGCCAGGAGGACGTGCTCCTTCGTCTGCGGCATCGGGCCGTCGGTGGCGGCGACCACGAGGATCGCCCCATCCATCTGGGCCGCGCCGGTGATCATGTTCTTGACGTAGTCGGCGTGACCCGGGCAGTCGACGTGAGCGTAGTGACGCTTCTCCGTCTGGTACTCGATGTGCGCGATCGAGATCGTGATCCCGCGCTGTTTCTCCTCCGGCGCCTTGTCGATGGAGTCGAAGGGCGACGCCTCGTTCAACTCCGGGTACTTGTCGTGCAGCACCTTGGAGATGGCAGCCGTGAGGGTGGTCTTGCCGTGGTCGATGTGACCGATGGTGCCGATGTTGACGTGCGGCTTGCTCCGCTCGAACTTGGCCTTCGCCACTTGGATGTCCTCCTGTTGGACTTGCGATGTGCAATCGTCACCGGCTGGGTGCCGGAGCGACGTCTGGGATGGGTGTTGCTCGGTCCATCACTCCGCGGACGGAGTGAACGGGATCACTCGCCGCGGACCTTCTTGATGATCTCCTCGGCGACATTCTTGGGAACCTCGGCGTAGGAGTCGAACTGCATCGTGTAGTTGGCACGACCCTGGGTCCTGGACCTGAGGTCACCAACGTACCCGAACATCTCGGACAGCGGGACCACGGCCTTGACGACCTTGGCACCGGAGATGTCCTCCATGGACTGGATCTGACCGCGGCGGGAGTTGAGGTCGCCGATGACGTCCCCCATGTAGTCCTCCGGGGTCCGGACCTCGACGGCCATCATCGGCTCGAGCAGCACCGGGTTGGCGCGGCGGGCGGCCTCCTTGAAGGCCATCGAGCCGGCGATCTTGAACGCCATCTCCGAGGAGTCGACGTCGTGGTATGCGCCGTCCAGCAGGGTGGCCTTGATGCCCACGACCGGGTACCCGGCCTGGATGCCGACCTGCATGGCGTCCTGGATGCCCTGGTCCACCGAGGGGATGTACTCCTTGGGTACGCGACCACCGGTGACGGAGTTGTCGAACTCGTAGAGCTCACCCTCGGCGGTGTCCAGCGGCTCGAAGGTCAGCTGCACCTTGGCGAACTGGCCCGACCCACCGGTCTGCTTCTTGTGGGTGTAGTCGTACTTCTCCACGGCCTTCTTGATGGTCTCGCGGTAGGCGACCTGCGGGGCGCCCACGTTGGCCTCGACCTTGAACTCACGCTTCATCCGGTCGACGAAGACGTCCAGGTGGAGCTCACCCATACCGCCGATGACGGTCTGGCCGGTCTCCTCGTCCAGGCGCACCGTGAAGGTCGGGTCCTCCTGGACCAGCTTCTGGATGGCCGTGGACAGCTTCTCCTGGTCACCCTTGGTCTTGGGCTCGATGGCCACGTGGATGACCGGCTCCGGGAAGCTCATCGACTCCAGCAGGATGTGCTGGTTCATGTCGGACAGCGTGTCACCGGTGGTGGTGTCCTTGAGCCCGATCATCGCGTAGATGTGGCCGGCCGAGGCCGAGCTCACCGGGTTCTCCTTGTTGGAGTGCATCTGGAACAGCTTGCCGATGCGCTCCTTCTTGCCCTTCGTCGCGTTGTAGACCGGCTGACCGGCGTCGATCTTGCCGGAGTAGACGCGGACGTAGGTCAGGGTCCCGAAGAACGGGTGGGTGGCGACCTTGAAGGCCAGCCCGGAGAAGGGCTCGGAGGAGTCCGGCTTGCGGGTCAGCTCGACCGTCTCGTCGTTGGGGTCGTGGCCGATCATCGGCGGCACGTCCAGCGGCGAGGGCAGGTAGGAGATGACGCCGTCCAGCATCGGCTGCACGCCCTTGTTCTTGAAGGCCGAGCCGCACAGGACCGGGTAGGCCTGCGAGGTGACGGTCATGGCGCGGATGCCCGCGACCAGGTCCTCCTCGCTCAGGTCTCCGTCCTCGAGGTACTTCTCCATGAGGTCGTCGCTGGCCTCGGCCACCTGCTCGAGCAGCTGCTCGCGGTACTCCTCGGCCTTGGCCTGGAGGTCCGCGGGGATCTCCTCGACGGCGTAGTCCTCACCCTTCTCGACCTCGCCGCGCCACGTGAGCGCGCGCATCTTCACCAGGTCGACGACACCGATGAAGTCGCTCTCGGAGCCGATCGGGATCTGGACGACCAGCGGGGTCGCGCCCAGGCGGTCCTTGATCGTCTGCACGGTGAAGTAGAAGTCCGCACCGAGCTTGTCCATCTTGTTGACGAAGCAGATGCGCGGCACGTCGTACTTGTCGGCCTGACGCCACACCGTCTCGGACTGCGGCTCGACACCCTCCTTGCCGTCGAACACCGCGACCGCACCGTCGAGGACGCGCAGCGAGCGCTCCACCTCGACCGTGAAGTCGACGTGCCCGGGGGTGTCGATGATGTTGATCTGGGTGTCCTTCCAGAAACAGGTCGTCGCGGCGGACGTGATCGTGATGCCGCGCTCCTGCTCCTGCTCCATCCAGTCCATCGTCGACGCGCCGTCGTGCGTCTCACCGATCTTGTAGTTGATGCCGGTGTAGAACAGGATCCGCTCGGTGGTCGTCGTCTTGCCGGCATCGATGTGCGCCATGATGCCGATGTTGCGGACCTTGTTGAGGTCCGTGAGGACGTCGAGTGCCACAGTCTCTCTTCTCTGCTTGTCTCTCGTGGTCAGTGCGGTGCGGTGTGGGGGCCGGGGTGGGCAGCGCGCTCGGCGCGCGCCCTTCCCCGACCCTCAGGTCACCAGCGGTAGTGCGCGAACGCCTTGTTGGCGTCGGCCATCTTGTGGGTGTCCTCACGACGCTTCACCGCGGCGCCCAGGCCGTTGCTCGCGTCGAGGATCTCGTTCATGAGTCGCTCGGTCATGGTCTTCTCACGACGCTGCCGCGAGTAGCCCACGAGCCAGCGCAACGCGAGGGTGGTGCTGCGACCGGGCTTGACCTCGATCGGGACCTGGTAGGTCGCACCGCCGACGCGGCGGGACTTGACCTCGAGGGCCGGCTTGACGTTGTCCAGCGCACGCTTGAGCGTCTGCACGGGGTCGGTGCCGGTCTTGGCACGGACGCCCTCGAGCGCGCCGTAGACGATGCGCTCGGCGGTGGACTTCTTGCCGTCCAGCAGGATCTTGTTGACGAGCTGGGTCACCAGGGTCGAGCCGTAGACCGGGTCGTTGATGAGGGGACGCTTGGGAGCAGGGCCCTTACGAGGCATTACTTCTTCTCCTTCTTCGCGCCGTAGCGGGAGCGGGACTGGTTGCGTCCCTTGACGCCCTGGGTGTCCAGGGATCCGCGGATGATCTTGTAGCGGACACCGGGGAGGTCCTTCACCCGGCCGCCGCGGACGAGCACGATCGAGTGCTCCTGGAGGTTGTGACCCACGCCCGGGATGTAGGCCGTGACCTCGACGCCGCTGGTGAGGCGCACACGGGCGACCTTGCGCAGGGCGGAGTTCGGCTTCTTCGGGGTGGTGGTGTAGACGCGGGTGCAGACGCCGCGGCGCTGCGGGTTGCCCTTGAGGGCCGGGGAGTTGGTCTTCTTGACCTTGTCCTGCCGGCCCTTGCGGACAAGCTGGTTGATCGTAGGCACTGATTCTCCGTCAGTCGTGGTTGGTCCTCGCTCGCTGCTCGGGCCACCGGCCCGCACAGGTCACGCTCCTTGAGTTGCGCCTGCCCTCGACCGGCCCCAACGCTGTGGGTGGGTCCGGTGAGCACACGCTGCTCTCCCCTGCACTTCCCGACCGGCTCTCCGCAGGGCATGAGGTGCCGCACGGGGATCCGGGCGGACTGCCCGGCGAGAGGTGGATGCGGGCCACAGGGACCCGCGAGCGCGCAGGGCCTAGCCCGCACACAGTTCTCCAGGGTACCGCCCGCGGCCTCGGGCGGCCAAATCCGCGCCCCTCCCCCGGCACCACCTCCAGCACCGGAGCAATGGGGACGCGATGCGCCAGGGGCGGGTATGCCGTGAGTCACGGCATACCCGCCCCTGACGGTCAGACCTCGCGGTCAGGTCGGGCGCGCGCTCAGTAGCGCGGCTCGTCCATGGGCACGTCGTCGAGGCGGACCGCCTCGCCGCTGCCCTGCCCGAAGGCCCCGGCGTAGTCGAAGTCCTCGTAGTCCGGGACCGCGTAGGCCGCAGCCTTGGCCTCCTCGGTGGGCTCCACCGTGAGGTTGCGGTACCGCGTCAGGCCGGTCCCCGCGGGGATCAGCTTGCCGAGGATGACGTTCTCCTTCAGGCCCAGCAGCGGGTCGCTCTTGGCTTCCATCGCGGCCTCGGTGAGGACGCGCGTGGTCTCCTGGAAGGAGGCCGCGGAGAGCCAGGAGTCGGTCGCCAGCGAGGCCTTGGTGATGCCCATGAGCTCGGGACGACCCGAGGCCGGGCGGCCGCCCTCGGAGACGACGCGACGGTTCTCGGTCTCGAAGCGCCCACGCTCGGCGAGGGTGCCCGGCAGCAGCTCGGTGTCGCCGGCCTCGATGATCGTGACGCGCCGCAGCATCTGCCGCACGATGACCTCGATGTGCTTGTCGTGGATCGACACACCCTGCTGGCGGTAGACACCCTGCACCTGGTCGACCAGGTGCTGCTGGGTGGCGCGCGGGCCGAGGATGCGCAGCACCTGCTTGGGGTCGATGGCACCGACCACGAGCTGGGTGCCGACCTCGACGTGGTCGCCGTCGGCGACCAGCAGCCGCGAGCGCTTGCTCACCGGGTAGGCGTGCTCCTCCGAGCCGTCGTCCGGGGTGAGCAGGAGGCGACGCGTCTTGTCGGTGTCCTCGACCTCGATCCGGCCGGTCGCCTCGGCGATCGGCGCGACCGCCTTGGGCGTGCGGGCCTCGAACAGCTCGACCACACGGGGCAGACCCTGCGTGATGTCGTCACCGGCCACACCACCGGTGTGGAAGGTGCGCATCGTCAGCTGGGTGCCGGGCTCACCGATGGACTGCGCCGCGATGATGCCGACGGCCTCACCGATGTCGACGAGCTTGCCGGTGGCCAGGCTGCGGCCGTAGCACTTGGCGCAGGTGCCCACGAGCGACTCGCAGGTCAGGACCGAACGGACCTTGACCTCCTCGACGCCGGCAGCCACGAGGGTGTCGATGACGACGTCGCCCAGGTCGATGCCCGACTCCGCGAGCACCGTCCCGTCGACCTCCACGTCGCCGGCGAGGGTCCGGGCGTACACCGCGGTCTCGACGTCGTCGTGCTCGCGCAGCCCGCCCTCGGCGGCCGCCTGGGCGATCGGCATGACGAACCCACGCTCGGTGCCACAGTCCAGCTCGCGGATGATGACGTCCTGGCTGACGTCCACCAGACGACGGGTGAGGTAACCCGAGTCGGCGGTCCGCAGCGCGGTGTCCGCCAGACCCTTACGCGCACCGTGCGTCGAGATGAAGAACTCCAGGACCGAGAGGCCCTCACGGAAGTTCGACTTGATCGGACGCGGGATGATCTCGCCCTTCGGGTTGGCCATGAGCCCACGCATACCGGCGATCTGCCGCAGCTGGAACCAGTTGCCTCGGGCACCCGAGGTCACCATCCGGTAGATGGTGTTGTCCTTGGGCATCGAGGTCTCCAGCTCCTTGGCGACCTCGTTGGTGGCCTGGGTCCAGATCTCGATGAGCTCCTGACGGCGCTCGTCGTCGGTGATGAGACCACGCTCGTACTGCAGCTGCACCTTGGCGGCCTTGGCCTCGTAGACGGCCAGGATCTCGGTCTTGCGCTCCGGCGTCTGCACGTCGGAGACCGCCACCGTGGTGCCGGACCGGGTGGCCCAGTGGTAGCCGGCGTCCTTGAGCGAGTCCAGGCTCGCCGCGACCTGCACCTTGGTGTAGCGCTCGGCGAGGTCGTTGACGATCGCGGAGAGCCGCTTCTTGTCCACCACCTCATCGACGTAGGCGTAGTTCGGCGGCAGCGCGTCGTTGAACAGCGCGCGGCCCAGGGTGGTCTCCATGACGAAGGTGTCGACCACGCCGTCCTCGGTGACCTGGGCGCCCTCGGGGATCGCGAAACCCTCCGGCGGCGCGGTCTGGTTGAGCCGCAGACGGATTGCGGTGCCCAGCTGGATCTGGCCGGCGTCGAAGGCCATCCGGGCCTCCGCGACCGAGCCGAAGCTGCGCAGGTGCCGCTCGCCGTCCTCGTCCACCAGGTAGGCCGCCCCGGCCTCACCGCGAGAGTCCTCGGAGGTGAGGTGGAACAGGCCGATGATCATGTCCTGGGTGGGCATGGTCACCGGGCGACCGTCGGCCGGCTTGAGGATGTTGTTGGAGCTCAGCATGAGGATCCGGGCCTCGGCCTGGGCCTCCGCCGACAGCGGCACGTGGACCGCCATCTGGTCACCGTCGAAGTCGGCGTTGAAGGCGGTGCAGACCAGCGGGTGGATCTGGATGGCCTTGCCCTCGACCAGCTGCGGCTCGAAGGCCTGGATGCCGAGGCGGTGCAGGGTGGGTGCCCGGTTGAGCAGCACGGGGTGGTCGGTGATGACCTCCTCGAGCACGTCCCAGACGACGCTGCGGCCACGCTCGACCATCCGCTTGGCGGATTTGATGTTCTGCGCGTGGTCGAGGTCGACCAGGCGCTTCATGACGAACGGCTTGAACAGCTCCAGGGCCATCTGCTTGGGCAGACCGCACTGGTGCAGGCGCAGCTGGGGGCCGACCACGATGACCGAACGGCCCGAGTAGTCGACGCGCTTGCCCAGCAGGTTCTGACGGAAACGACCCTGCTTGCCCTTGAGCATGTCGGACAGCGACTTCAGCGGCCGGTTGCCCGGGCCGGTGACGGCGCGACCACGACGGCCGTTGTCGAACAGGCTGTCGACGGCCTCCTGGAGCATCCGCTTCTCGTTGTTGACGATGATCTCCGGCGCACCGAGGTCCAGCAGCCGCTTGAGGCGGTTGTTGCGGTTGATGACGCGACGGTAGAGGTCGTTGAGGTCCGAGGTCGCGAAGCGGCCACCGTCGAGCTGCACCATGGGGCGCAGGTCCGGCGGGATGACCGGGACGCAGTCCAGGACCATGCCGGCCGGTTCGTTCTTGGTCTGCAGGAAGCTCGTGACGACCTTGAGCCGCTTGATGGCGCGGGTCTTGCGCTGACCCTTGCCCGTGGCGATGGTCTCGCGCAGCGACTCGGCCTCGGCGACGAGGTCGAAGCTCTCGAGGCGCTTCTGCAGCGCAGCGGCGCCCATGCCTCCCTCGAAGTACATGCCGAAGCGGTCACGCATCTCGCGGTAGAGGATCTCATCGCCCTCGAGGTCCTGGACCTTGAGGTTGCGGAAGCGGTCCCAGACCTGCTCCAGCCGCTCGATCTGGGCGTCGGCCCGGCGGCGGATCTGGTTCATCTCCCGCTCGGCGCCGTCCTTGACCTTGCGCTTGGCGTCGGACTTGGCGCCCTCGGCCTCCAGCTCGGCGAGGTCGGTCTCAAGCTTCTTGGCCCGACCCTCCACGTCGGCGTCGCGACGGTTCTCCAGCGCCTTCTTCTCGGTCTGGATCTGCGCCTCGAGGCTGGGGAGGTCCTGGTGGCGGCCCTCCTCGTCGACGGAGGTGATCATGTAGGCCGCGAAGTAGATGACCTTCTCCAGGTCCTTCGGGGCGAGGTCGAGCAGGTAGCCGAGCCGGCTCGGGACACCCTTGAAGTACCAGATGTGGGTGACCGGGGCGGCGAGCTCGATGTGGCCCATCCGCTCGCGACGGACGCCCGCACGGGTCACCTCGACGCCGCAGCGCTCACAGATGATGCCCTTGAAGCGGACCCGCTTGTACTTGCCGCAGTAGCACTCCCAGTCCCGGGTCGGGCCGAAGATCTTCTCGCAGAAGAGTCCGTCCTTCTCGGGCTTGAGGGTGCGGTAGTTGATGGTCTCCGGCTTCTTGACCTCGCCGTGGGACCAGGTCCGGATGTCCTCGGCCGTGGCCAGGCCGATGCGAAGCTCGTCAAAGAAGTTGACGTCCAGCACTGTGTGCCTTCCTTCTTTCGTATGCAGTAGCGCTCACGTGTAGTAGTTGGTCGCCGGGCGGGACCCGTACGGGCTCTGCCCGGCGACCTGACTCTCCGCGGGACGCACGCTGCGCGCGTCCCGCGGCATACCTGACTAGACCTCTTCGACCGAGCTGGGCTCGCGGCGGCTCAGGTCGATGCCGAGCTCCTCGGCGGCGCGGAACACCTCGGTGTCCGACTCCCGCAGGTCGATCTGGCTGCCGTCGGAGGAGAGGACCTCGACGTTCAGGCAGAGCGACTGCATCTCCTTGATGAGCACCTTGAAGGACTCGGGGATGCCCGGCTCGGGGACGTTGTCGCCCTTGACGATCGACTCGTAGACCTTGACCCGGCCCGTGACGTCGTCCGACTTGATGGTGAGCAGCTCCTGCAGGGCGTAGGCGGCGCCGTAGGCCTCCAGGGCCCAGACCTCCATCTCGCCGAAGCGCTGACCACCGAACTGGGCCTTACCACCGAGCGGCTGCTGGGTGATCATCGAGTACGGCCCGGTGCTGCGCGCGTGGATCTTGTCGTCCACGAGGTGGTGCAGCTTGAGGATGTACATGTAGCCCACGGAGATCTCCTCCGGGAAGGGCTCACCCGAGCGACCGTCGAACAGCTTGGTCTTACCGCTGTTGTCGATGAGGCGCTTCCCGTCACGGGTCGGCGTCGTCGAGTCCAGCAGTCCGGCGATCTCCTCCTCGCGGGCGCCGTCGAAGACGGGGCTCGCGACGCGGGTCCGCGCCGGGGCGCTGCGGGCGTCGTCCGGGATGAGTTCGGCCCACTCCGGCTGGCCCTCGATGCTCCAGCCCTGCGCCGCGGCCCAGCCGAGGTGCAGCTCGAGGATCTGACCGATGTTCATCCGGCCCGGGACACCCAGGGGGTTGAGCACGACGTCGACGGGCGTGCCGTCCTCGAGGAAGGGCATGTCCTCCACCGGGAGGATCTTGGAGATGACGCCCTTGTTGCCGTGGCGCCCGGCCAGCTTGTCGCCGTCGGTGATCTTGCGCTTGTTGGCGACATAGACGCGGACGAGCTGGTTGACGCCCGGGGGCAGCTCGTCGCCGTCCTCGCGGTCGAACACCTTGACGCCGATGACCGTGCCGGTCTCGCCGTGCGGCACCTTCATCGAGGTGTCGCGGACCTCGCGGGCCTTCTCACCGAAGATCGCGCGCAGCAGGCGCTCCTCCGGGGTCAGCTCGGTCTCACCCTTGGGCGTGACCTTGCCGACGAGCAGGTCGCCGTCGCGGACCTCGGCGCCGATGCGGATGATGCCGCGCTCGTCGAGGTCGGCCAGGACGTCGTCGGAGACGTTGGGGATGTCCCGGGTGATCTCCTCCGGACCCAGCTTGGTGTCGCGGGCATCGATCTCGTGCTCCTCGATGTGGATCGAGGAGAGCACGTCGTCCTGCACCAGACGCTGGGACAGGATGATCGCGTCCTCGTAGTTGTAGCCCTCCCACGGCATGAACGCCACGAGCAGGTTACGACCCAGGGCCATCTCGCCACCATCGGTCGCCGGGCCGTCGGCGATGAGCTGACCGGCCTCGACGTGCTCACCGACATCGACCCGGACCTGCTGGTTGTAGCAGTTGCCCTGGTTGGAGCGGGTGAACTTGTTGATCTTGTAGGACTGGTAGGTCCCGTCGTCGTTGGCGACGGTCACGAGGTCCGCAGAGACCTCCTGCACGGCGCCGGCCTTGGCGGACCGCACGACGTCACCGGAGTCCAGCGCGGCGCGGTACTCCATACCGGTGCCGACCAGCGGAGCCTCGGCCCGCACCAGCGGCACGGCCTGACGCTGCATGTTGGCGCCCATGAGCGCACGGTTGGCGTCATCGTGCTCGAGGAAGGGGATCATCGCGGTCGCCGCGGACACCATCTGGCGCGCGGAGACGTCCATGTAGTCCACCTCGGAGGCCGGCACGTCGACGGCCTCGCCCTCGCGGGCCCGGACCAGGACGCGCTCGTCGAGGAAGGTGCCGTCGTCGTCCAGCTTGGCGTTGGCCTGCGCGATGACGAAGCGGTCCTCCTCACCGGCCGACAGGTAGTCGACGACGTCGCTCACCTTGCCGTCCTTGACCCGGCGGTACGGCGTCTCGACGAAGCCGAACGGGTTGATCCGCCCGTAGGAGGCCAGCGAACCGATGAGCCCGATGTTGGGACCCTCGGGGGTCTCGATCGGGCACATGCGGCCGTAGTGGCTGGGGTGGACGTCGCGGACCTCCATACCGGCCCGGTCACGGGACAGACCACCCGGGCCCAGCGCGGACAGACGACGCTTGTGCGTCAGCCCGGAGAGCGGGTTGTTCTGGTCCATGAACTGGGACAGCTGGCTGGTGCCGAAGAACTCCTTGATGGAGGCGACGACGGGCCGGATGTTGATGAGCGTCTGCGGCGTGATCGCCTCGACGTCCTGGGTGGTCATCCGCTCGCGGACGACGCGCTCCATCCGGGACAGTCCGGTGCGGACCTGGTTCTGGATGAGCTCGCCGACGCTGCGCAGGCGACGGTTGCCGAAGTGGTCGATGTCGTCGACCTCGGCGGGCACCTCACCGGTGGCGCTGCCGACGGTCTCCTCGCCGGCGTGCAGCGCGACGAGGTACTTGATCGTCGCGACGATGTCGTCGATGCCGAGCACGGACTCCGAGAGCGGCGCCTGCTGACCCAGCTTCTTGTTGATCTTGTAGCGACCGACCTTGGCCAGGTCGTAGCGCTTGGGGTTGAAGTACAGGTTGTTGAGCAGCGTCTCGGCCGCGTCGCGCGTGGGGGGTTCGCCCGGGCGCAGCTTGCGGTAGATGTCGAGCAGCGCCTCGTCCTGGTTGGTGGTGTGGTCCTTCTCCAGGGTGAGCCGGATCGACTCGTAGTCGCCGAACTCCTCCAGGATCTGGTCCGTAGTCCACCCGAGGGCCTTGAGCAGGACGGTGACGCTCTGCTTGCGCTTGCGGTCCACGCGCACGCCGACCTGGTCACGCTTGTCGATCTCGAACTCGAGCCACGCACCGCGGCTCGGGATGACCTTGGCGGAGTAGATGTCCTTGTCGGAGGTCTTGTCGAGGCTGCGCTCGAAGTAGACGCCCGGGCTGCGGACGAGCTGGGAGACGACGACACGCTCGGTGCCGTTGACGATGAACGTCCCGCGCGGCGTCATGAGCGGGAAGTCGCCCATGAAGACCGTCTGGCTCTTGATCTCACCGGTGGAGTTGTTGATGAACTCCGCCGTCACGAAGAGCGGGGCGGAGTAGGTCATGTCCTTCTCCTGGCACTCCTCGACGGAGTACTTCTGCTCCTCGAACCGGTGGTCGCGGAAGCTCAGCGACATGGAGCCGGAGAAATCCTCGATCGGCGAGATCTCCTCGAAGATCTCCTCCAGACCAGAGGTGGTGGGGATGTCGTCGCGCCCCTCGGCCTGGGCTGCGGCGACCCGCGCCTGCCAGGCCTCGTTGCCGAGGAGCCAGTCGAAGCTCTCGGTCTGGAGCGCAAGAAGGTCCGGAACCTCGAGGGGCTCCCGGATCTTCGCAAAGCTCAGTCGGCCGGAGGGCGTCTGAGCGGTGGACACAGTCTTCTTCGCAGTGCGCGAGGCAGCCAAGGATGGTCCTTCCACGGGCCTAGTGTGTGCGGCGGTCAGGCGTCACCCGACCTGCTCGCGGATGCAGCGCGAAGTGATGGTGTCCAGCGCGTCGGCGGACCGGCCGAGGCGCGCACCGATCTCTTCAGCGGGATCGAGGGCAGGTGATGGGCAGCGCAAAGTACCACTTTACACGGCGGATGGCCCGGCGTCCAACTCGGGACCGACGGGCGACCCGCGGCGGGGGATGTCGGCTCAGGGGCGGCCGCGCCCCTGGTGTGCCCGACACCTGCCTGCGGGGCAGATGCGTCCGATGATGGTGCTCCCTGCGCACCCCCTTCGTCAAGCATGACCGCCCTCCCAGGCGTGTCCCGGGGTCTGTCGCGCCCTCCCCCGGACGCACCACGGGCGGGGTCGCGGCACCGTGATGGTGCGCGACCCCGCCCGTGGCGGAGAGGCGTCGGTGGAGGTCAGGGCACCAGGGCCCCGCCGACCACCGATCGGCTCACTTGAGCGTGACGGAGGCGCCAGCGCCCTCGAGCTGCTCCTTGGCCTTCTCCGCGGACTCCTTGTCGACCTTCTCCAGGACCGGCTTGGGAGCGCCGTCGACGAGGTCCTTGGCCTCCTTGAGACCCAGGGAGGTCAGCGCGCGGACCTCCTTGATGACCTGGATCTTCTTGTCGCCGGCGGCGTCGAGGATGACGTCGAACTCGCTCTGCTCCTCGGCGGCGTCGTCGCCACCGCCTGCCGCGGGGGCGCCGGCAGCGGCAACCGCGACCGGGGCCGCAGCGGTGACCTCGAAGGTGTCCTCGAAGGCCTTGACGAACTCGGACAGCTCGATGAGGGTCATCTCCTTGAACTGGTCAAGGAGCTCCTCGGTGCTCAGCTTCGCCATGATGGGCGTTCCTTCCTGTTGTATGCCGTGAGTGGCGTTGTGATGAATGTGCTGCTCGTGCGGCCCTGCGGCCGACACGCTCAGCTCTCGTCGCCACCCTCGGCGACGTCGGTGCCCGCCTCGGCCTGTGCCGTGGCGGTGGTGTCGGCGGAGTCCGCCGACGTGGTGTCGTCGTCGGCAGCTGCCGTCGTCGACCCGGAGAGCGGACCGCCCTGTTCCTCGACCTTGGCGCGCAGCGCCTCGACGACCCGTGCGGTCGAGGAGAGCGGAGCGGCGAACAGGCCGGCAGCCTTGGACAGGTTGCCCTTCATGGCACCTGCCAGCTTGGCCAGCAGGACCTCGCGGGACTCGAGGTCCGCGAGCTTGGTGATCTCGGCGGGGGTCAACGGCTTGCCGTCGAGCACCCCACCCTTGATGACCAGGGCCGGGTTGGCCTTGGCGAAGTCACGCAGACCCTTGGCCGCCTCCACCGGGTCACCGGTGACGAAGGCGATGGCCGTCGGGCCCTGAAGGTGCTCGTCGAGGCCGTCGATGCCGGCCTCGGCAGCAGCACGCTTGGTCAGCGTGTTCTTCACCACGGCGTAGGTGGCGTGCTCACGCATGGAGGCACGCAGCTCGGTGATCTGACTCACCTTGAGACCGCGGTACTCCGTGAGCACGGCCCCGCCGGAGCTACGGAACTTCTCCGTCAGCTCGGCGATGGCAGCAGCCTTCTCGGGCGTCGCCATACTGGCCTCCTTCACGTCGTGGTGCCGGCTACCCCCGGGCCCGACACGACGAAAGCCCCGGCGCAGGCGCACCGGGGCTTGCAGGACGCTGCGGGCGGGGCCCACGAGGTCGTGCTCGGTTCACCTGCGCTGGCGCCCCTGTCGTGGGAACCTTCGGTCGGCGCTCTTGCGGCCTTTGGGGCTGCGAGCACGCCGACAACCGGCGGTCTTTGGGTAGGTTCTCAGGCTACGCCACCTCACCGCGCCGGGCCAAATCCGCCCTCCCCCACGTCAGCCTCGGCACTTCCCCTCGACGGCACGGCCCGGAGTGGCGCCGCCCGTGCGCGCTCTCCCCTGGCCCCTGCTGAGAAGATGACCCCATGAGCGGAGCACGGCCCCCGGTGGACCTCTATCACCGGCTGGTGCGGGCCGACGCGCAGGCCGAGCAGGACTGGGGCGGCCCGGACCGGGTGGCCTCGGGAGGCCTCCGACTCATCGTCAGCGGCGCGCTCCAGGGCGCCGGTGACCAGGTCGTCAATGCCAAGACGGTGCTCCCCTGGTTGCTCACCGCCACGGGCGCCCCCGCCGCTCTCGCCGGTCTCCTCGTGCCGCTGCGCGAGTCCGGGTCGATGCTCCCCCAGGCCGCGCTCACCCCGTGGGTGGTGAGCCGGCCCCGCCGGACGCGGGTGTGGATGGTCGGGGCGGCCGGGCAGGGTGTCGCGACGCTGGCCATGGCGGGTTCTGCGGTCCTGCTCGACGGCCTGGCGGCCGGCCTCGGCCTGCTGGCCGCGCTCGCGGTCTTCGCCGTGGCGCGGGCCCTGTGCTCGATGGCGGCCAAGGACGTGCAGGGTCGCGTCATCCCCCGGGGTCAGCGCGGTCAGGTCACCGGCATCTCCACCGCCGCGGCCGGCCTCGCCGCCGTGGCCGTCGGCGTGGCGCTGCAGCTCGCCGGACCCACGGTCGGCCCTGCCCTCCTCGCGTGGCTCCTCGTCGGCGCGGCTGCGCTCTGGTTCGCCGCCGTGGTGGTGTATTCCGGTATCCCCGAGGAGCCCGGCGCCGAGCGTGCACCGAGCGAGCCGTGGTGGTCCCAGACCGTCGGGATGCTGCGCACCGACGCCCGTCTGAGGACCTTCGTGCTGGCCCGGGCACTGTTGCTGGTCTCCGCCCTGGCGCCACCGTTCCTCGTAACGCTCGCGGTCGAGGCCGGGAGCTCCTGGCTCGCGGGGCTGGGGTCGTTCGTCATCGCGCAGGGCGTGGCCTCCGTGCTCGGTGGACGCCTCTTCGGGCGCCTCGCCGACCGCTCGAGCCGGCAGGTGATGATGATCGGCGGTCTCGGAGCCTCGGTCGTCGTCCTCGCGGTGGTCGTCGTCGTCGCGCTGGCGCCCTTCGGGTCCCCCCTGGTGCTCGCGGCGCTCGTGCTCGGATACCTGCTCCTCAGCCTCCTCCACGTCGGGGTGCGGGTGGCCCGCAAGACGTATGTCGTGGATGTGGCCTCCGGGGACGAGCGCACCCGCTACGTCGCGGTGTCCAACACGGCGATGGGAGCGATCCTGCTGGTGATCGGCGTCGTCAGCGCCGGCATCGCGACCTTCGGACAGCTGCCAGCGCTGGTCTTCCTGGCCCTCCTCGGACTGGTCGGCGTGGCCGTGACACGCCGCCTGCCCGAGGTCTCCCAGGGCTCACCAGCCGCCGGCTGAGGCGGGATCACCGCGGCGCCGGATCCCTCCTGCGCGCGGCCCGGACCCGGCGGACGACCCACCAGAGCACCGCCGCGACGACCACGACGATCACGACCGTCTGGAACGACCCCACCCAGCTCTCGACCCGGTGCCACTGCTCCCCGAGGTAGTACCCCGCCAGGACCCAGACGGTGTTCCAGACGAGTGACCCAGGCTCGTCAGGGCGAGGAACTGCCACCAGGGCATCCTCTCGATGCCGGCCGGCACCGAGATGAGGCTACGGAAGATGGGGATCATCCGGCCGAAGAAGACCGCTGCCGGGCCGTGGCGCGCGAACCACTCCTCGGTGCGGACGAGGTCCTCCGTCTTCACCAGGGGCAGGCGGGCCCAGACACGGTGCAGACGGTCCCGGCCGAAGACCACCCCGAGCGCGTAGAGGACGAGCGCCCCCGCCACCGACCCTGCGGTCACCCAGCACAGCACCTCGACCAGCCCGAAGCTGCCCTGGCTGGCGGTGAACCCCGCCAGCGGCAGGACGACCTCACTGGGCAGGGGTGGGAAGAGGTTCTCCAGCGCGATGGCCAGTCCGGCGCCCGGGGCGCCCAGGCGCTCCATGAGGTCCACGGCGGTGCCCGCGAAGCCGTCGAGCTGCTGGTCCGGGGCGAGGGTGAGGATCACGGACGACAACCTAGGTCCGGCACCTTCGCATCGGACACCACGACGCCCCCGGAAGCGGTGCTTCCGGGGGCGTCGTGGACTGCTCAGCAGGGGCTCACTCGGAGGGAGCGGCCTCCAGGACGCTGCCGACGCGCGAGGGGTCCATGGGGATACCCGGGCCCATCGTGGTCGACATGGTCGCCTTGGTGACGTAACGGCCCTTGGAGCTGGCCGGCTTCAGCCGCAGGACCTCTTCGATCGCCGTGGCGTAGTTCTCCGCCAGGGTCGCCTCGTCGAAGGAGGTCTTGCCGATGATGAAGTGGAGGTTGCTGTGCTTGTCGACGCGGAACTCGATCTTTCCGCCCTTGATGTCGGACACGGCCTTGGCGGTGTCCATCGTGACGGTGCCGGTCTTGGGGTTCGGCATGAGGCCACGGGGGCCCAGCACCTTGCCCAGACGACCGACCTTGCCCATGAGGTCCGGGGTCGCGACGACGGCGTCGAAGTCCGTCCACCCGCCCGAGACCTTCTCGATCATGTCGTCCGAACCGACGTAGTCGGCGCCGGCCTCGCGGGCGGCCTCGGCCTTGTCGCCGTTGGCGAAGACCAGGACGCGCGAGGTCTTGCCGGTGCCGCCGGGCAGGTTGACGGTGCCGCGGACGAGCTGGTCGGCCTTGCGCGGGTCGACGCCCAGTCGCAGGGCGACCTCGACGGTCGCGTCGTACTTGGTGGGGCTGGTCTCCTTGGCCAGGCGGATCGCCTCACGCGGGGCGTAGAGCGACCCCTCGGTGAGCTTCTCCGCGGCGGCGCGGTAGGCCTTGCTGCGCTTCATGTGTCACTCCTTGTGGTGATGGTGGAGCTGTGGTCGGACGGGCCAGCGCTGGCCCTGCCACAGGGGTGCCGGGACCCGGAGGGTCTCAGCTGGTGGTGATGCCCATCGACCGGGCGGTGCCGGCGATGATGCGCTTGGCCATGTCGATGTCGTTGGCGTTGAGGTCGGCCATCTTCATCTCGGCGATCTCGGTGAGCTGCGCGTCGTTCAGCGTGCCGACCTTGGTCTTGTGCGGCTCGCCGGAGCCCTTGCCCACGCCTGCAGCCTTCTTGATCAGCTCGGCGGCCGGCGGGGTCTTGGTGATGAAGGTGAACGAGCGGTCCTCGTAGACCGTGATCTCGACCGGGATGACGTTGCCACGCTGGGACTCCGTCGCGGCGTTGTACGCCTTGACGAACTCCATGATGTTGACGCCGTGCTGACCCAGCGCGGGGCCGACGGGCGGGGCCGGGGTCGCGGCGCCGGCCTGGATCTGCAGCTTGATGAAGCCGGAGACCTTCTTCTTGGGGGGCATGGTGTTCTCCTTGGTGTTGTGGGCCGACGCCGTGGGCGATGACCCGGTTGCATGGGTGTGGGGGCGGGCCTAGAGCTTGGCGACCTGGTTGAACGACAGCTCGACCGGGGTCTCGCGGCCGAAGATCGAGACCAGCACCTTGAGCTTGTTGCTCTCGGGCAGGATCTCGGAGATCGTGGCGGGCAGGGTCTCGAAGGGACCCTCCATGACGGTGACCGACTCGCCGACCTCGAAGTCCACCTGCGGCTGAGCCGGGCGGCTGCGGCCCTCGCCCGAGGCGCCGCCCGCGGCGCTGGCGGCCGCGGCGGGGGTGGGGGTGTCGAAGACCGGGGCCAGCATGGAGACGACCTCGTCGATCGACAGCGGCACCGGCTGGTGGGCGTTGCCGACGAAGCCGGTGACGCCCGGCGTGTGCCGGACCGCGCCCCACGACTCGTCGGTGAGCTCCATACGGACCAGCACGTAGCCGGGCATCCGCACGCGGCGCACCTGCTTGCGCTGACCGTTCTTGATCTCGGTCACCTCTTCCATGGGGACCTCCACCTCGAAGATGTAGTCCTCCATGTTGAGGCTGGTGATCCGCGTCTCAAGGTTGTGCTTGACGCGGTTCTCGTAGCCGGCGTAGGAGTGGATGACGAACCAGTCGCCGTACTTGCCACGCAGGACCGAGGTGAACTCCTCGAGGGGGTCCACGGCCTCAGCCGCCTCCTCGGAGTCCTCGGTCGCCTCGGGGTCGGCCGGCTCGGGGTCGGCAGGCTCCTGCACGTCGGCGGGCTCCTCGGTCGTGACCGAGTCCTCCTCGCCGTAGACGGCCTCCTCCACGGGGTCGACCGAGGCGTCGCCGTCGTGACGCTCGGCGGCCTCCACGTCAGCGTCCTGCACGGACTGCTCGGCGGTGACCTCGTCGTGGTCGGGGGTCTGCTCGGACATGCCTACTTCCTCAATGTCGTGTCAGCGGCGCCGCATCGGCGCCGGGTGCTGCTCGTAGCGGTCAGGCCCCGAAGACGAGACCGACCAGCCACTGGAACAGCTGGTCCAGACCGAAGACGAAGCCCATCATGACCAGCACGAAGACGAAGACGACGATCGTGTAGGTGATGAGCTCGTTGCGGGTCGGCTGGACGACCTTGCGCAGCTCGGCCATGACCTGCTCGACGAAGGTCGCCGGGCGCCCACCCTGGCCGGTGCCGGCCTGGCTGCGAGCGACACCGTCGGTGTCGCGGGCGGAGTTCGCCACGGCTCGCCTTCCTGTTGCAGGTCTGGATGGTCTCGGCGGGCAGGAGGCCCACCGGTCACGCAGGGCAAGAGGGACTCGAACCCCCAACCGCCGGTTTTGGAGACCGGTGCTCTACCAATTGAGCTATTGCCCTTTACCAGGTCCTCGCGACACCAGCCCGTCTGTTGGGGGGCAGGCTGGCGCACAGTGCGAACACCCGAATGGGCAGTCTACGTGACGGCCGACGGCAGGTGCAAAGAAGGCCGGGGGCTGACGCGACGTGAAGCGTCGATGCCATGATGGGTCGCGTGAGCGAGCAGACCCGCATCAGCACCCGCATCGGATCCATCGCCGAGTCGGCGACCCTGGCCGTCGACGCCAGGGCCAAGGCCCTCAAGGCACAAGGACGCCCGGTCATCGGCTTCGGCGCCGGCGAGCCGGACTTCCCGACGCCCGACTACATCGTCCAGGCGGCGGTCGAGGCGTGCACGGACCCGGTGAACCACCGCTACTCCCCCGCCGGCGGCCTCCCCGCCCTCAAGGAGGCGATCGTCGCCAAGACGCGCCGCGACTCGGGGTATGCCGTGGAGCCCACCAACGTACTCGTCACCAATGGCGGCAAGCAGGCGGTCTACAACACCTTCGCGGCGTTGCTGGACCCGGGCGACGAGGTCATCCTTCCCACCCCCTACTGGACGACCTACCCCGAGGCGATCCGTCTCGCCGGCGGCTCGCCCGTGGAGGTCTTCGCCGGCGCGGACGCCGAGACGGCATACCTCGTGACCGTCGAGCAGCTGGAAGCGGCGCGGACCGAGCACACCAAGGCGCTGCTCTTCTGCTCCCCCTCCAACCCGACCGGCGCGGTCTATCCGCCCGAGCAGGTCGAGGCGATCGGCCGCTGGGCGCTGGAGCACGGCATCTGGGTCATCACCGACGAGATCTACGAGCACCTGCTCTACGACGGCGCGCAGGCCCCGTCCATGCCGGTGCTCGTGCCCGAGCTGGCGGACACGTGCGTCGTCCTCAACGGGGTGGCCAAGACCTACGCGATGACCGGCTGGCGGGTGGGCTGGATGATCGGCCCCCAGGACGTCATCAAGGCGGCCACCAACCTGCAGAGCCACGCGACCTCCAACGTCGCCAACGTCTCCCAGCGGGCGGCCATCGCGGCGCTCGAGGGCAGCCTGGACGCCGTGGACGAGATGAAGGTCGCCTTCGACCGGCGGCGCGCCCTCATGGTCGACATGCTCAACGCGATCGAGGGCGTGGAGTGCCCGGTGCCGCAGGGTGCGTTCTACGCCTACCCCTCGGTCGAGGGGGTGCTGGGCAAGCAGATCCGGGGTCGCACCCCGCAGACCAGCGCCGAGCTCGCCGCGCTCATCCTGGACGAGGTCGAGGTCGCGGTCGTGCCGGGTGAGGCCTTCGGTCCCAGCGGCTACCTGCGGCTGAGCTATGCCCTCGGCGACGAGGACCTCGAGGAAGGCGTCGGTCGTATCCAGGCATTGCTGGGCGAGGCCCGCTGAGGACCGGTGCGAGCGGCGAGGGGGGTCCTCCTGCTGGGCGTCGTCCTGACGCTCGGCGGCTGCGAGTCACCCACCCCGCAGGGCGGAACCACGCGTCCAGGCGCGCCCACGTCGACCGACTCCCCGTCGGCCACCGTGGCATCGACCCTCGACGCCACGGTGGTGGCGACCGCCGCCCTGCGGGAGGCACCCGACGGCTTCACCCGCGGGGTCGAGGGCGTCCAGGTGTCCTACACGGTCACGAACGACGGCAGCGAGCCGATCAAGGTCGCCACGGACCGGGCTCCCGCGCAAGCCGCGTCCGTGGTCGCTGCCCCCGAGGCGGTGTGGACCAGCGCCGGCAGTGACGCCGACGTGGTCAGGCTGTCCAAGCAGGTCTTCGGTCTCCCCGACGGCGTCCTGCCCTCCTCCCTCCACCGCGCCGCCAGCGCGACGGTGGAGCCCGGCTCGAGCACGCAGGACACGGCTTTCGTCCCGCTCCCGCTGCGACCCGAGCTGCCCAACGGGACCGAGACGATGACGGTCACCGAGTTGCCCCTCGGCGATCCTGGCGCCGTGCGACGCCTCGAAATCTGCGTGCAGATCGCGCCCGGACCTCCCGTGGGTCAGGACGAGCCCTACGCCTCGACCATCGCCGCCGACGCACCGGACACCGCGCTCGCGTGCAGTGATCCGATCGAGCTGCCGGAGGGCGGCAGCTGAGCGACACGGCGCGATCGTCAGGCTTTGCGTTCTCGGGGCACCGACGGGAGCCGACCGTCTGCCATCGTGAGGATGCGTCCGGCTGCTGTCATGACCCGGAGAACGTCCACGGCCGGCAATGGCAGGTCGCGTTCGACGTACTGGTGAAGATGCGGTGGCATCTGCACGGACTGATCCAAGCGCTCAGCCACCAGGAAGGCCACCGCCTCGGCTTCTATCTCGGCACTCTCCGTGCTCGTGGAGCCGCGTCCCGGCCAGCGGCGCTCGTCCTGGGTACCGATGTGACCGCAGTACACGTGCCCCAGCTCGTGAGCGAGCGTGGTGAGCCTCTCGGTAGCGCTCAGGTGCTGGTTGACCATCACCTCGTAGTGGACCGGTACGGCCTCGGTCACCGGCCCAGGACGCCACTTCACCTGAACCGCTTGAGTCTGCCTGCCGTCAGTCGTGCGGGCGCACCCAGCTTGCTGGGACCCCTGCGGCACGACAGCCACACGGACGAAGTCCAGGGGCGCACCGCGAAGGATTCCCTCAAGCGCTCTCTCCACGCCGACCATGGTCGGCATGCGGTATGGCGCTTCGATCGCGTCAGGCAAGGTCGGCGCACCCTCCAGGGGCTCGGTCTGGGTGACGTCGTAGACGAACATCAGCGGGGCGAACGGTCGCAGAATCACGATCGGCTGAGCGCCTGGGACGATCCGACGCTGATAGCGCTCCTCCCAGGTCTGCGGTGGGAGCACGAATCGAGCTCCGGGCATCTGTAGTTGGGCATACATCGCGTTGGTCGGGCTGTACTGCTTGAATCTGGCCACCTGCCGAAGCATCTCGGCCAGATCCTTGCTCGAGCCGTGCTCGAGGGCCTGGTCGATGAGGTACTGGATCGAGGCTTTGGCCTCCTCCAGACTCGGCCCGCCTGCCGCCACCTCCTCCTCGTCGAACGGCAGCTGCCCGGGCCACTGCAGGGGCAACTCCTGGCGGCTCACGAAGCCTTCCTCTCGGCATACCGCGGCGCCATGGCCTCCATCTGGTCGATCACCAGTCGGATCGCCTCCGGCTGCTTGTCCGGGGGATACCGATGCAGCACCAGCAGCCGCTTGATCGAGGAGCGCAGTTTGGCGCGGACGTCGTCGCGGACGGTCCAGTCCGTCTTGATGTCCCGCCGCATGACGGCCAGGAGGTCGCGCGCGATCTTTGCCAGGACGTCGTCCCCCATCACCTCGACCGCCGACTCGTTCTGGGCGACGGCGTCGTAGAACGCCAGCTCGTCCTCGGAGAGCACGGGGTCGAAGCTCTCACCGCGGCTTGCCTCCGCAGCGACCTCCTTGGCGAGCGCGATCAGCTCGCTGATGACCTCAGCAGAGGTGAGCTGCTGGTTGGTGTAGCGGTTCATCAGCTCGGTGATCCGGTCGGAGAAGGCGCGCTGCCGGACCAGGTTGTGCCGACTCACCCGGCTCGACTCCGAGGTCAGCATCGCGCGGAGCGCCTCGATCGCCAGGTGGGGGTTCTTGGCGTCCTGCATCTGCGCGACGAAGGATCCATCCAGGTCGGCCAGGCTCGGGCGCGGTATGCCGGCTGCCTCGTAGATGTCGACGATCTCGCCCGTGGCGGTGGAGGCGGCGACGATGTCGCTGAGAAGGCGATGGATCTCCTCGGGGATCGGCTCCCCCGCCGCCTGCCGTTGCTCGGCGTCCATCTTGGCCATGTAGACCCGGGTCTCCTGGTAGAACAGGATTTCCCCGCGCAGGTGCTCCAGCGTCTGGCTGCCCGAGCTGAGCGCCCACGACCGGGCCAGCTCCCCGCTGAGCTCGCGGAAGCGGTCGCCTAGCGTCTTCTCGCCCTCAGGCGCATCGTTGCCCGGGGTATGCGGTGAGCGCAGGTAGTTCGCCAGGCCCAGCGCAGCATCCATCCAGGAGCGGCGCACCTGGGGATCGATCCTGTCCCGCCAGGGGTGGCCTGCGCAGAGCTCGTTCAGCTGCGCGACCAGGGTCTCCGCGAGCGCGGCGGCCTCGTCGATGTTGCGTCCCATCGGCTTGCCGCTCTGGTCCTGGGCGGAGTACTCGGCCAGCGCCTGGTTGAGGTTCTCGGCCAGCGGCGCGTAGGCGACGAGCAGGCCGTCCTGCTTGCCGCGGAACGTCCGGTTGACCCGCGCCAGGGTCTGCATGAGCAGCGCACCCTTGAGCGGCCGGTCGAGGTAGAGCGTGTGCAGCGGCTGGGAGTCGTAGCCGGTCAGCATCATGTCCTTGACGATGACGATCTCGAGCTCGTCATCGACCTGACGCAGCCTCTCCTTGATGGTGGCGTTCTCGGACTCACGCCGCACGTGCCGGACGATTTGCTCGGGGTCAGGCGCGTCGCCGCTGTAGACGACCTTGATGCGGCCCTGGTCGAGATCGTCGTGGTGCCACTCCGGGCGCAACCTGATGATCTCCTCATAGAGCGCGGCGCAGATGTGCCGCGTTGCCCCGACGATCATGGCCTTTCCGGGTGCCTCGATGAACTGGGCCATCTGGTCGCGCCGCTGCTCCCAGTGCGTCACGATGTCCGCGGCGAGCGCCTCGATGCGCGCCGGAGCGCCATACACGGCGTTGATGACGGCGACGCTCTTCTCCAGCCGCTCGCGCTCGGCGAGGTCGACACCGACGGTGGCCTCGTCTGCTGCACGGTCGATGTCCTCCTCGCTCACCTGCTCGGCGAGGCCCATCTGGATGAGTCGGGCCTCGAAGTGGACGGGCACGGTCGCCTCGTCGGCGACGGCACGGCTCAGGTCGTAGACGTCGATGTAGTCGCCGAACACCGCGCGCGTGTTGCGGTCGGCGAAGGAGATCGGCGTGCCGGTGAAGGCGATCAGCGTCGCGTTGGGCAGCGCGTCCTTGAGGTGTCGGGCATACCCGTCGAGGTCGTCGTAGTGGCTGCGGTGCGCCTCGTCGACGATGACGATGATGTTGCGCCGGTCGGACAGCAGGGGGTGGTCGATGCCCGACTGCCGCTCGGCCAGGCTGCGGCCGAACTTCTGCAGCGTGGTGAAGTAGACGCCCCCGGTGACCCTGCTGGAGACCTCGTCGCGCAGCTGGCTGCGCGTCCGGATGGTCACGGGCTCCTCCGGCAGCAGGTCGCTGCGCTTGAACCCGTCGAAGAGCTGCCCGTCGAGCTCCTTGCGGTCGGTGATGACGATGACGGTGGGGTTCAGCAGCGCCGGGTGGGTCAGCACCTTGGCGGTGTAGAGCTCCATCTCCATCGACTTGCCGGAGCCCTGGGTGTGCCAGACCACCCCGGCCTTGCCGTTGCTGCGGACCGCATCGATGGTGTTGCCGACCGCCTTGGTGACGGCGAAGTACTGGTGCGGCTTGGCGATCCGCTTGGCTAAGCCGGTGTCGCTGTCGTTGTCGAACGCGGTGAAGTCGCGCAGCAGGTGACCGAAACGCTCGGTGTTGAAGACCCCGGCGATCAGCTGCTCGATGCCGGTGAGGGACGCCTCCTGCCCCGCACCCCCGGCATCGACCACAGGCTGCCCGTCGTCGTCGACGTTCCACGGTGAGAAGTGGTTGAGCGGGGTGAACGGCGTGCCGTAGCGAGCGGTCAGTCCGTCGCTGGCGACGGTGAGCACGCAGAAGCGGAACGCCATGGGCAGTTCACGCAGGTATGTCGCGAGCTGGGCGTGGGCGTTGGCGGCACCGACGCGGTGGTTGCCGCCCTTCTTCAGCTCGATGACAGCCACGGGCATGCCGTTGAGGTAGAGCACGATGTCGAAGCGCCGCTGATAGTCGCCGACGCGGACGGTGACCTGGTTGACCGCGAGGTAGTCGTTGTGGTCGGGGTCGTCGCTCAGCAGGCGGATCGTCGGGTTCTGCTCCGAGCCGTCGGTGTCGATGTAGGAGATCCCGCGGTAGCCGTGCACCAGATAGCCGTGAATCCGGTGGTTCTCCGTGATCGCGTCCTGGGACTTCGGAGCCAGGATGTCAGCCATCGCCTGCTGCAGGTGCTGGGTCGGCACGTCCGGGTTGAGCCTGGTCAGAGCCGCCATCACCCGTGGCTGGATGACCGGATCGTCCCAGGACTGCCGCTCGCCCGACCCGGGGGCGATATCCACCCCGGACATTGCCTTCCACTCGTACTCCGCCAGCTCCTCGAGCGCGACCTGCTCCCAGGCGTCCTCGCTGAACCCCACCTCGCGCACCATCACACGACCTCCTCGATCTGCTTCTCGGCGTCCCTCACGGTGACCTTGCCTGACATGAGCAGCGGCAGGAGCTCGTCACGAGTCTGTGCGAGAGTTGCGCTCTCGCGCCGCGTCGTGTCAATAAGGACGAACAACTGTTTGGCCAGGTCGTCGAAGCGCTGTAGTGCGGCAGCTCCGGGGATAGAGATCGGGCTGGCGTACGCGCGCTCTCGATTGAGCCCAGGAACGGCGGAGTCTGAGTTCATCTCCTGCAATCCCATCCGCCCGAGTGCGAAGTAGAGATACACGGACGATAGACCGACGATTGGCTCCACGTAATAGGTCGTATCGATCGGATAGTGCGGCCCCGCCGCCCAATAGACAGCACCTACAGTCCCCTTCCTACCCAAGACGACGCCAGCACTATCAACGAGAGACCGATCATGCGTTCCCGTCACTCCGCCGCTGCCGAAGACCTGCACATCGCCAGGCGTCCGCTCGGCAGCTGGAAGCGACTTGCCATAGTGCAAGATCGCAACATTCCCCAGCGTCGACGACTCGTGAGCACTTCGCGCCGCCTTCAGCCACGACGTCTCGGCTAGTCCCAGAGCCGTCACGATGAGGCGGTCGTTGGCGGCGATCTTGTCGTCGAGCGCCCCCAGCACCTCAGCGATGGCCCGCTGCTGCCCGAGAGGCGGTACCCGCAAAGGCAACTGCCCCAGGATTCGCTGGTTCATTGAGGCCATGGTGGTCCCCGCTGCGTGCTGGATCAGCCAGGCCTTAACATCCTTCGAGCGGAGCTGATAAGCCATGAATCGCGAGTCGACGGAACTCCCGAACCGAACACGGATCCCATCAGAACCTAAGAAATAGCCGTTCTCCTCAGGCCGCAACCAAGCCGAGCGGTCAACCGCACCCTTCCGCCCCAAGACGATGTCCCCTTGGATCAGCTGGTACTCGGGAAGCCTGCTGAGCACCTCCGGCCCTACACGGGGGGTGCGGGGTCCAACCTGGATGCGCCCGTCTCCTACCTCGCCAACAGAAATGACGGGCACGCCCTGGGCGCGATACTCGTCAGCCTTCAAAACCGTGCCAAACGGACCGGTCTTGATCGAGCCACCTTCTCTCTCGAGAACCTCGTCAAGCTTCATTTCAACCACGAGCCCTCCCCAGTTGCTGGCGCACCGCCCCCTGGAGGCGGTCGCTCTCTTCGAACTGCTTCAGCAGCTCCTTTGTCAGCCGCTCGATCTTCGCCTCGATCTCTTCGCCGTCGTCTTCGATCTCAGCTGCGCCGACGTACCGCCCCGGCGTGAGGGCATAATCCGCCGCCTTGATGTCCGCCAGGCTCACCGACGCGCAGAATCCGGGGACGTCGGCGTACTCCAGACCTTTGCTGACCGCCGATGGGGTGCCGCGCCAGGCGTGGAAGGTGTCCGCGATCCTGGCGATGTCCTCCGGTGTGAACGACCGCTCGGCGCGGTCCACCATGAAGCCGAGCTCGCGGGCGTCGATGAAGAGCACCTGCCCCTTCCGGTCGACCGAGCCCTGCTCCCCCGGGGCCTTGTCCTTGGCGAAGAACCACAGGCACACCGGGATACCGGTGCTGCGGAAGAGCTGGGTCGGCAGCGCCACCATGCACGACACCAGGTCGGCCTCGACGATGCGCGCACGCATCTGCCCCTCACCACCGGAGTTCGACGACATCGAGCCGTTGGCCATGACGACACCGGCCCGACCATCCGCCTTCAGCTTGGACAGGATGTGCTGGATCCAGGCGTAGTTGGCGTTGCCCGCGGGCGGCACGCCATACCGCCAGCGCGGGTCTTTCTCGATCCGGTGCCAGTCCTTGATGTTGAACGGCGGGTTGGCCATGACGACGTCCATCTCGACGTCGGCGTGGTAGTCGCGGACGAAGGTGTCACCCCAGCGGCTCCCCAGCCCCTTGTTGTCGATGCCGTGGATGGCGAGGTTCATCTTCGCCATGCGCCACGTGCGCTCGTTGAACTCCTGCCCGTAGACCACGACGTCCTTGGGGTCGCCGTCGTGCTCGTAGACGAACTTCTCGGTCTGCACGAACATGCCCCCTGATCCGCAGCACGGGTCGTAGACCCGTCCGGAGGTCGGCTCGATCACTTCGACCAGCACCTTCACGACGCTCGGAGGCGTGTAGAACTCCCCGCCGCGCTTGCCCTCGGCCTGCGCGAACTTGCCGAGGAAGTATTCGTAGACCTCACCCAGCAGGTCGCGGGCCCGCCCCTCCCCGAGACGCGAGAAGCGCGCGTTGTTGAAGAGGTCGACGAGCTCCCCGAGGCGCCGCTGGTCGACGCTGTCGCGGTTGAAGACCCTAGGAAGGGTCCCGGCGAGGCTCGGGTTAGCTCCCATGACCAGGTCCATGGCCTCGTCCAGGAGTTGCCCGATGGTCTTGGCGGGCTCCCCCATCGCGGCGGAGCGGCCCTTGGCATGCTGGGCGAGGTAGGACCAGCGCGCTGTCCGGGGGACGACGAAGACGCCGTAGCCGTTGTACTCCTCCGGGTCGTCGATGAGCATCGCCACCTGGTCGCCGTCCATCCCCTGCTCGCGCAGGTCGGCCTCGATCGCGTCGCGTCGCTCCTGGTAGGCATCGGAGACGTACTTCAGGAAGACCAGCCCGAGGATGACGTCCTTGTACTGCGAGGCGTCCATCGAGCCGCGGAGCTTGTCCGCGGCCTTCCAGAGCGTGTCCTTGAGCTCCTTCATCGTGGACGGCGCCATTGATCCGGCAGCCTCCGTCGTCCTCTTGGGTGGCATGGGTCAGAGTCCTTTCGTGGGGGTGCCGCCGTCGAGGCGGGCGAGCAGGAGGGTGGAGACGCGCTCAGCGGCAACGTCGGGGTCGTAGGCCCGGGGTGTCGAACGGATCAGCGGCTTGAGGTCGGAGCGGAAGGTGCGGTCGCGCAGCTTGGCTTGGAGGTTTGCCTCGGCATGGCCCCGCGTCATGCCTGGAGGTCGGTATGGCGTGAACGCGGCGACGATCTCGCCGGGGTCGAGGCCCAGCACGTCGATCGCCAGCCAGAGGTCGAAGAGGTCGCGACCCTTGCTCCGCTGATAGAGCGCGCGGATCTTGGTCGCCATCAGCTCCGCCGGCTGGAAGGTCCGCACCCGCGCCTCACCGGACCACCAGGGTGAGCGGACGGCATACGGCAGCAGCAGGTGCGGCAGGGCCGGGGACCGCTCGAAGGTGTTGACCTCGATCTTGAGACGCAGCGGGATCCCCGTCTGCGCGGTGGTGCGCCACAGGATCTTGGGGTGCTCGCCGACGCGGGTGCTGACGGTGAAGCCGAGCTCCTCGCCCAGCAGGGTCAGCGCCTGCGTCAGCGGCTTGATCCCCCCTCCCGAGACACGGACGTAGTCGAGATCCTCGCTGTAGCGCCACGGCTCGGGCAGGTGCAGCTTGTGCAGTGCTGTGCCCCCGCGGAAGACCAGCTCCGATCCGAGGTAGGGGTCGGCTCCGATCGCGCAGATGGCGCGGGAGAGCAGCAGGTCCTGCTCCACCTGCTCGCGCGTGGGCCACGGGTGGTCGACACCCCAGGCGGTGACGGCATCGAAAGAGATCATCCGTCGACCTCCAGCTCACGATTGCGCCGCACCAGCCACGCTGCGTCCACCGGTCCGGTCGCCGTGCCCGACGGATCAAGCCGTGCCGGAGTCGACGGACCCGACAGCGCCGCTGTGCGCAGACCCTCCAGGTCGCCCCGACCGCCGAGGCGGTCGAGCACATAGCCGAGTCGACGCACGGCGGCGGTCGGCACGGTCGACGCCAACCGCACAACCTCGTGTCGGTCGAGGTCATGGATCTCGTCGAGCTCCAGGATCACCGTCGCCGCGTTGTCGATTCCTCCAGCGAGTGAGACGTCTCTCGCGATGTCCAGGACGGTGGCCTCGACTGTGGAAAGGCGGGCCTGCCCCGCCCGCGTGGCGTGGTGCGCCACGGGCACCGACGTGATGTCGGACCGTCGGTGGAACTGGAAGGCGGTCCGCCCGACGGTCCGATCGCGCAGCTGCCGCGAGACCGCGACCTGCAGGACCTGAGGCGACTGATGTGCCGCCCCGTGGAGCTGGGCGGCGGACAGCCACCCGACGTAGTAGTCCAGCCGCAGATGCTGCGCAACGAGGTCAACCATTTCGATGCCGGGCGGAGCGCCCCAGGTGCGGAACTCAGGAGGGACCGGCAGCCACAAACCGCGGACTGGCCTCACCCACTCGTGGCGGGCCATGGGCGCCGCGAGGCGCTCGCTGACCTGGCGTTGCGGTATACCGAGGACGTCGGCGATGTCCTGGGTCGTCAGCGCCGATGTGCCGTGGGCCAAGGCCCAGTTGGCGAGCTGCGGGGCCCGGACTGCGGAGCGCGCCGGCGTCACGAAACCCACCGCCTCTCTGCGGAGTGGTGAACCTCATTGTTATCATGATATTTGTCATTCCGCAGAGACACCTTGGCCGACCCGGCCGCGACGACCTCGGCCAGCCGTGCCCTGGCCTCCGCCAGCGCAGCGCAACGCTCCCGCATCTTCTCCTCCTCCTTAGCCAGATGGGTCAGAGCGGCAGACAGGTCATCAGCAGCGCCGGGCGCAACCTGGGGCAGGGACCAGCCGCGCCACTCACGAGCATCACTCGGCAGGACATTGATCGCGTTCGCGATGGCCTCGGCGACCAGGCCGTGGCCATCAACCGGGCGGAGCACACGCGCCGGGTAGGCGACGACCGACAGACCGTCGTGATCCACCATCGCGCGAGGCTGAGGAGAGGTGACGAACACGACATCACCAGGCTCGGTGCGACGGCATCCCGCAACCCCCGGGGCCAGCGGGTCGACGCGCAACGGTGGACGATCTCCTAGGACGACCGCCGGGGTGATGAGCCGAAGCGACCCCTCTCCCAAGGGCTCGGCCGACAGTCGAACGCCTGGGACGAGCACGAGTGAGGACGCCTCCAACGCCTCCCCCACCGTGACGTGCCGTCCGCGCGGACCCCGGGTCGCGTCCAGCGTGACCCTGTCTGCGCTTGCGCTGCGCAACAACGCCTCTACCTCGAGAATGTCCTGCGCATCGTTCGCTGCCAGTCGCGTGGGCCGAGCCCCCGGAAGGACGATCGGCCCCCTATCGGCCAGCACCTCTCTGAGAGGTCGATGCTTGGCGAAGGTGAAGGCGTGCAGCTCCTGGCGAGACTCCAGTGCGGCGACCGCGTCCGTGGCGAGCTGGCTCGCCACGGCGGGCGACATTGCCGTGCCGGAGAGATCGGCCGTCATCATCGCTCGCTTGTCGGCGTCGCGCAGGGCACCCTCCGGCCCCAGCACCCAGAGCCCCAGGCGCTGCCTCGGGTGGTGAACGAGGAGACCGGCCGGCAGCTTGGCCACCAGCCTGACCCGCCCGAGCCGAAGCACCTCAGCGCGCTGCTTCTCACCGTCTGACGGAAGGTCATCGCAGAGGGCCAGAGCGGGACCGATGATGAGCACCCGATCCGCGTCGGTCCGCTCCAGCTGAAGGTTGTCGATGGCGTCCAGAACGCGGCCGACATCGACCCGGCCGTCCGCGGAGTGCAGGTTGGCGATGACGAGCTTGTGCGCGCCTGGCCCCGTTGCGGCACTTCCTCGGGCGATGATGCACCGCCGACGGGCGCTGCGCGCCGTGCCATCGTCTCCGGACACCTCGACGTCAACCTCGAGGCGCTCTCTGAGTGCCGACACGCCAGCGGCCACCATCTCCATGCCCTGACCACCGACATCTTCGACCGTCACGGCCGCGGCGCCGATGTCCAGCGCCACCGCCGCGACGACCTCCCCCAGCAGACTCGTGGCCTCGGCGGCCATCCTCACGGAACTGCGGGACTCTTGAGCCAGACGGTCGTCGAGGACGGTCAGCGCTCCCGAGAACCCATAGGAGGCATCGACCAGCCGGTTCAGGTAGCGGGCGACGGCTGGCGCTCGATCCCCGAGCCGGGCGACCTCTGAGAAGAGGAACTCATCGTCCGGGTCGACCTCGTCCGCCAGATCCAGAAGCTCGTCGACCGTGACCTCCAGCAGGCGCTGCGGAGTCAGCCGCAGGAGGCACAGCAGGGCCTCCTGCGCCTCTGCGACCTCCGTCGACTGCAGGTCAGCCGGCTGCGCGTGGACCATGACGTCAGCACGAGCCTCGGGGTTGTTCCCCCGCCCAGTGGCCTCCAACCACGACACGACGTCGTCGGCGTCGAAGAGCTCGACCTGGCCGCGACGATCCACCGTCGGGGGGAAAGGAGTGTCGGACTCGGCCGATCGAGACCGCCAGACAGACACCACAGGCCGCTGGACACCGGCGAGGGCAGCGATGCCGCGCAGCGAGAGGACGTACTGGTCAGACATCGTGCGCTCCTCCCTGTGGCAGGTGACAGTTGGACTACTCCCGACACTAGACGAGGAATTGGCTGGGGTCGGGGTGCCCGGTGATAACCCCTCTTATCAGATTTCTCCCTTGTCGCAGCACTTGAAGAGCGGGGAGGGTGGCCACGACCACCTACCGCCGTCGAAAGGCATCGATCATGACCGGCATACCCCTTCACTCTGTCCGCCTGGACCGCACCTCCTCCGCGCTCATCATCAAGGCGCTCACCATCGCTCATCCCGCTGTCACTACCGAAGCCCTGCGTTGGACGACCGGTGCGCGGGGCACCCCGGTGCCCGCTGAGGACGCATCGGTCGCCGACCTCACGGCCTACGCCGAGCAGGCGCTGATCGTCGGCACCCAGGCCATCGCCGCGGCCGGCGGGACCCAGGACACCTACAACCTGGAACAGCTCATCCAGGATGTCGGCACGAGGACCGTCGAGGCGTCGGCCGCCGCGGCAACGGCAACTGGCAAGGCGATGACCGGCGCGGCGGACAGCATGCGACATATCACCGCCGAGGTGTCCAAGGCCTTGAGGGAGGCCAACGACGCCTCCCGTGAGACCTTCACTGCCACGGTGACCCAGGCCAAGAGCGACCTGCAGAGCCAGGTGCGGGCCCTCGTCGGCGGGGAGGACCCACAGCTCGTGACCAAGCTCGACGCGCTGCTCGTCACGTTCAGCTCGAAGCTCACCGACCGGACGGACAAGCGGACGACGGAGCTCTTCGAGAAGGCGACGAGGGCTCTCGACCCCGCGGACCCCACCTCGCCCCTAGCCCGTCACCAGCGCGAGTTGGCCGAGCAGCAGGCAGGTCTCACCACGCACCTCAACAGCCAGCACGAGGCACTCCTCACGGCCGTCGACGAGATCAGGACGAGCCTGGCCACCCAGAAGGCCGCCAGTGAGGTGGCCGCGAAATTGGCGTCCGTCACGCCACTCAAGGGCGGCACCTTCGAAGCGCGTGTGCACGCCGTGATGCAGGCTCTCGCCGTCGGACTGGGGGACGAGTATGCAGAGACCGGCACGCTGGGCGGCCTGGTCCAGGGCTCCCGCAAGGGCGACGGCGTGCTGACCGTGATGGGCGGCCCCGCTCGCGTGGTCGTCGAGATGCACGACGCCAAGGCTCGGCGAGACTGGACCGCATACCTGGAAGAATCCGAGAGGAACCGCGGCGCGAACGCATCCATCGGGGTCGTGCCGACCCTGGCACAGAACAATGACCAGCAGGTGCGCGTCATGGGACCACGCCGCGTCGTGGTCGTCTTCGACCCGCAGACGGACGACCCCGCGATGATGCGGCTCGCCATCCAGATCTTGCGGGTCGCCTCCCTCGCCGCCGCGCACGAAGGGCACACTGGAGCCGTTGAGGTCGCCAGGGAGCACGTCGCTCAAGCACTGACTGAACTCTCGCGTATCCAGAAGATCCGGACGTCGGCGTCGGTCGTCAAGAAGGAGGCCGACAAGGTCGACCGCCAGGCTGAGCAACTGGACACGCAGTTGAGCAGGCTGTTGCTTCAGACCCAGACGGCTCTCATCGAGCCGTCCAGCACGACAGCGCTCGGAAGTGGTGAGGCCCAGCAGGTCTCTACCACGGGCGCGGCCTGAGGCTCAGTCGGTGCCGAACTCCATGGCCGCCCAGTCCAGCGACTCCTCCTCGTCCTCGGTCGGGCCGACGCCCCCGGCGATGCGGTCCGCACCGCCCGGGGTGAGGTCGCCGACCAAGGAGGTGGAGGCCAGCCCGAGACGCGACGGTGCCGCCTCGGCCTCGCCGCCGAGCCCCTGGGCCTGCGCCGCAGCGCCGACGCCGAGCAGGCCCATCGAGACGTACTGCTCCAGCCGGGCGCGGGAGTCCGCGATGTCCAGGTTGCGCATCGTCAGCTGGCCGATCCGGTCGGTCGGGCCGAAGGCGGCGTTGGTGACCCGCTCCATCGACAGCTTGTCGGGGTGGTAGCTGAAGGCCGGGCCGTCGGTCGCCAGGATCGTGTAGTCCTCACCGCGGCGCAGCCGCAGGGTGACCTCACCGGTGACCGCCGAGGCGACCCACCGCTGCAGCGACTCGCGGATCATCAGCGCCTGCGGGTCCAGCCAGCGGCCCTCGTACATCAGCCGACCGAGCGCGCGGCCCTGGGTGTGGTAGGCCGCGATGACGTCCTCGTTGTGGATCGCGTTGACGAGCCGCTCGTAGCCGATGTGCAGCAGCGCCATCCCCGGCGCCTCGTAGATCCCGCGCGACTTGGCCTCGATGATGCGGTTCTCGATCTCGTCGGCCATGCCGAGCCCGTGGCGGCCCCCGATCGCGTTGGCCTCCATAACCAACGCCACGGCGTCACCGCCGAAGTCGTCGCCGTTGATGGCGACCGGGCGGCCGTCGCGGAAGGACACGGTGACGTCCTCGGCCGGGATCTCCACCTCCGGGTCCCAGAAGCGCACGCCCATGATGGGCTCGACGATCTCCATACCCACGTCGAGGTGCTCGAGCTTCTTGGCCTCGTGGGTGGCGCCCCAGATGTTGGCGTCGGTGGAGTAGGCCTTCTCCTTGCTCGCGCGGTAGGGCAGGTCGCGCTCGGAGAGCCACTGGCTCATCTCGTCGCGGCCGCCGAGCTCGTGCACGAAGGCCTCGTCCAGCCACGGCTTGTAGATCCGCAGCTGGGGGTTGGCCAGCAGGCCGTAGCGGTAGAACCGCTCGATGTCGTTGCCCTTGTAGGTGGAGCCGTCGCCCCAGATGTGGACGTCGTCCTCCTTCATCGCCCGAATGAGCATCGTGCCGGTGACGGCGCGGCCCAGCGGGGTCGTGTTGAAGTAGGTGCGGCCACCGGAGCGGATGTGGAAGGCGCCGCAGGCCAGGGCCACCAGACCCTCCTCGACGAGCTCGGGACGGCAGTCGACGAGCCGGGCGACCTGTGCGCCATACTCCTCCGCGCGGCCGGGCACGCCGTCGATGTCCGTCTCGTCGTACTGACCGATGTGGGCCGTGTAGGTGCAGGGCACGGCGCCCTTCTCTCGCATCCACGCCACCGCGACCGAGGTGTCGAGGCCGCCTGAGAAGGCGATCCCGACGCGTTCACCGACAGGGATGCTGGTCAAGACCTTGGACATGCCACGAGTGTATGCGTTGGTCCGCATAGATATGCAATCCGCAGGTCAGGAGGCTCTTCCCCTGGGGGTCGAGGCGTGGTGAGATGGGGTATGCGCCGGCTCGCCGACCTCGTGGCCGCCCCGGAGGAGGCCTCGGCCGGCCGAGGGTGGCGGGCGCTGCCCCTCGCCTGGCGGACGCTGCTCGCCGGATGGCGACCCGACCTCGTCAACCTCGTGCGGATGACGACCGCCGCGGTGCTGGCCTACGTCATCACCCGCCTCGTGACGGTCGGTCCGATCGACCTCACCTGTGCCCTGACCGCCATCCTCGTGACCCAGGCCAGCGCGACCGGCTCGCTGCGGATGGGGATGGTGCGTGTCGGCGCGGTGCTCACCGGCATCGGCGTCGCCCTCGTGGTCTCCATCTGGGTCGGGCTCACGTGGTGGTCGCTGGCGATCGTCATCTTCGCCTCACTGCTGCTCGGCAGCCTCTTCCGGCTCGGGCCCCAGGCGCTGGAGACCCCCATCAGCGGCATGCTCATCCTCGGGGCGTCGCTGCAGAACACCGCCGCCGAGACGCGGGTCCTCACGACGCTCATCGGCGCCGGGGTCGGCATCCTGCTGCCTCTCCTGTGGCCCCCGGCCATCCCGCTCGGCCGGGCGAGCGCCTCCGTCCGGGCCGTGGCCCGACGGCTCTCCGAGGTGTTCAGCGCCGCTGCCGCGGACCTCGACGAGGCGCCGCTGACCGGTGACGCGCTCGCCGAGCACCTACGCGCCGCGCGCGACGTGGGTGACGACCTGGGCCGGGCGGGCGAGCTGGTGGGCCAGGTGGAAGAGATGTGGCAGTGGAACACGCGCACCCTCGGCCGGGCGGACGTGAGTCCCCTGCTCCGCTCCGGCCTCGACGCCCTGCAGGACTGCGCCGCGGCCAGCCGGGCGCTCTTCATCGCCTTGGCGCAGGAGGCACCGAGCCGCACGGAGGGCGGACAGGTCGCCACCCCCGAGTTCTCGGACGAGGTGCGCGCCGCCATGTCCGTCGTCCTCGGGGACGTCGGGGCCTGCATCGACTCCTTCGGTCAGCTGGTGGAGGCCGAGATCTCCGGACAGGAGCAGCACCGTCGCGAGCGCCTCGACCACAACGTGGAGCTGCTGCGGGAGACCCGCGCGATCCTCACCGAGCTGATGTTGATGGAGTCCGACGGTGGCCCGACCGACCAGTGGCTGCTGCGCGGGTCCATCCTGCGGGCCGTCGACCGGATCCTGCAGGTGCTGGACGCACCGGCTCGAGCCAGACAGCACGCTCGGTGGCGGGACGGGCAGGGAGACCGGCCACTCCCCGGCCCCGCGACGTCACAGGAGTTCGTCCCGCTCGACCGCGCCCTGCTCACCTCGGTGCGACGAGCTGGACGCCGGGCCCGTTTTCCCGGCCGCCGGTGACGAGTCAGTCTGGGTAGAGGACCTCATCGGGTGGCGTGTCGGGACAGGCATCGAAGAGCTCGTTATCCTGCTCGGCAGCGACCAGTGCTTCGAGCTGCTCGAAGACCGCCTCCTCCGAGAGCGGGCTCCACACCTGATACCCCGTGCGCGCGTAGTCATCGACGAACACCTCGTAGGACGGGGGCGCCGCTGTTTCAACACCAAGCTCCCGAAGACAAGAGATGGTCTCCTCAACCCGCCAGTCGTAGAGGAGACGCAACTGCTCCAGGTTGTAGGGCTCTAGGTATTTGTGCTCCAGGGGGTATTGCGTGGAGCAGACATAACCGGCGACCTTGAGCGCATCTTCCTGAGACGGGTCGAACTCGATGCCTCGCTGGCCATGAACATCGACTGAACTGGGGAAGCCCTGCTCCTCCATACACGAGTGGTAGATGTCGTTGATCTCCTCCGGGCCAACTGCGCGGACGGTCTCAACTTCTGGGCGCATGCTCTCGGGGAGGCCTAACTCTTGCCAGGCAGCGTCTTGAGCCTCGGCTTCCGTTCGTGGGCGCTCCGGTGCAGCCGCGGCGACCGCGGAACTCAACGCCTGGTCGTCCCACTCCGCAGTGGCGGGTGCTGACTCAGCAGCGCTGGGCTGCACGGACGAAGACGCGCGCGCGACAGGCTCTTGGCTCTGAGTGGCAGCACAACCTGACAACCCCAGGTGGATTGTGACAATGAAGGCGACTTTCGTCATGCCGAACGAGGGCATCGACCAGTCCTTCACTGGGGGCGCGTGTAGCAATACCGTCGCGCGATCTCGAAACTCTCATAAGGGGTGCTGTTCGACATGTTCCATGAGCCACTCACGTACGGCGATCGCGTCCGGAAATCATGCTGGGTCGTATAGGTGTAGGCCACTCCTGAGCCACTGCTGGGATAGTAGGTATGCACGTGCTTCAGGTAACTATAGGTGTTGCTGTGAAGATTGGTTGAGTACTGTGACCCACAGTTTCCCCCCGACGCATAGCCTGCCTGCGCGCCAGAAGCCTGCACCATGAGCAGGACCATAGCTCCGCAGAGTGCGAAGAACTTCTTGCCAACTCCCATCACTTCCCCTTCCTCAAGCGCCCCTGAGGGCGAGGATCGATGTCCCACCAACTCTCGAGTGACCTGGTTGCCGACAACCTTTCCCCCCCCCCCGGCTTCCATGTCAAGAAGGGAGAGGCAATCTGTTCAAGATCGCCGCTTGCCGGCCTTCGCTGGTCACTCATCGCCCCGCAGCTGAAAGCGGGAGAGCCGCCAACCAGCGGCAGCGACACCCACCACCAGCAGCACCAGGGCCGCGACGACGGCATAGGCCACCGTCAGGTCGGCCACCGGAAGGTCGACGTCGGCGGCAGCCTCCCCGAGCCGCTCGGCGATCGAGCGGACCGAGACATAGCGCAGGCCGGACAGGAAGCGACCGAGGAGCTGCTCCACCACGAGCACGTAGAGCAGACCGGCGATCATGCCGTGCCGGGTCGCGGCCGACAGAGCCGTGAACAACGCGGTGTAAAGAAGGGTGGCGGCCCCCCCGGTGACCAGCGAGACGATGACCCACCGGTCGCTGAGCCCCCCGGCCACCGAGGCGCCGAGCAGACCACCCACCGCCGCCACCGTCGCGACCC
Source organism: Serinicoccus profundi (assembly GCF_008001015.1). Taxonomy (NCBI): domain Bacteria; kingdom Bacillati; phylum Actinomycetota; class Actinomycetes; order Micrococcales; family Ornithinimicrobiaceae; genus Serinicoccus; species Serinicoccus profundi. The sequence continues at coordinate 2,548,261 of NZ_CP042862.1, forward strand.
CCGCTGCCGCGGCATACTTCGAGGCGGCCACGGCATACCTGCTCACCGGGGTGGAGAGGAGGTAGACGACCGATCCGTCGTCGATCTCCGGACCGAGGACGCCGTTGGCCGCGAGCAGCGCCACCAGCGGCACGACGAGGGCGATGCCGACCTCGACGATCACGGCGTCGGCCGACACGGGCTCACCGGTGAGCACCCGGAGCACCCCCGAGAGCACCACGAGGAGCACCGGCAGGGCGAGGATCACCAGGCCGCGGCGCTGACCGACGAGCGCCTGGAGCGCGAGTCTCATGATCGTGACGTTCATGACTGCACCAGGTAGGTGAACACCGACTCCAGGCTCTCGTCCGAGGGCGCGAGCTCGCGCACCGTGATGCCGGCGGATCTCGCCAGCCGGGGCAGGGCGCGGCAGAAGGCACCCATGTCGGTCACCTCCACCGTGATCGCCTCACCGGTCCCGACGCGTCCCAGCGCGACCGATCGCACGCTGTCCTGACCCATGAGGGTCGCGGCGAGGGCGCGGTCGTCGGTCGAGCGCACGACGTAGTGGCTGGGCCGGTCGGTCATGAGCCGGCGGATCGCCCCGAAGTCGCCGCTGGCGGCGTGCCGACCGGAGACGACGACCTCGATGTGGCGTGCGATCTGCTCGACCTCCTCCAGGATGTGGCTGGAGAAGAGGACCGTGCGGCCCTGCTCCCCCATCCGGGTCAGGAGCTCCATGAGGTGCATCCGCTGCCGCGGGTCGACGCCGTTGAACGGCTCGTCGAGCAGGAGCACCGTCGGCTCGTGCACGAGCGCCGAGGCGAGCTTGGCACGCTGACGCATCCCCTTGGAGTAGGTGCTGATCGACCGGTCCGCGGCGTCGGTCAGGTCGACCTCGGCGAGCGCACGGGCGGTGGCCGCGCGGGCGTCGGGGAGCCGGTTCAGCTCCGCCGAGGCCTGCACGAAGGACCGCCCGGTGAGGTAGGAGAAGCTCACCTCCCGCTCGGGCACGAGACCCAGGTCACGGTATGCCGCGACGTTGCGCCAGACGGGGGCGTCGCCGAGGCGGATCTCACCGGCCGAGGGGGCGAGGAAGCCGGCCATCATGGCGATGAGGGTGGACTTGCCGGCGCCGTTGGGGCCGAGGAGGCCGGTGACACCGGGACGGATGGTCATGGAGACGTCGTTGACGGCGACGACGTTGCCGTACCACCGGGAGACGCCGGCCAGGCTGAGGTCGGTCATCAGGCCCCCTTGCTGCGGTAGCGACGCACGAGCAGGACGAGGCCGAGCACCATGAGCGCGACCGCCGTCCCCAGGAGGAGGAGGCCGAGGCCGGTCGTCTCCGCCGGCGCCGGGAACTGGGTGGGGGCGTCGCCCAGGGCGACCTGCACGGAGTCGACGAGGACGAAGGGAGAGAGGAGGGCCGCCCAGTGGGCGAGGCTCAGCACGCCCTCTGAGCGGGCGACCTCCTGCAACCCGGCGGTCACCCCGATCCCGACGAGCAGCACCATGATCGAGCCGGCGATCGCCAGCCCGCGGCGCAGCGTCCAGGACGCGACGAGCGCAGCGACGGTGGCGACGAGCATGGCCAGCAGCACCGCACCCGCGAGGGCGACCGCGACCCGGGGGAGCTCCTCGCGCAGGGAGGCCCCCGCCGCGAGCCCGCCGATGAAGAGCACGAGCAGCGGGGTGAGCACGAAGGCGAGGATCGCCAGCACGAGCGAGGCCCAACGGGTCAGGGCGAAGGTCGTCGCCCCGAGGGGTCGGGCGAGGTAGAGGCTGATGACCCCCGAGCGCAGGTCGCGGCTGAAGAGCACAGGCGCCTGGGCCGCCACGAAGAGGACCACGAGGAAGGAGGACCCGGCGTTGTAGGCGGAGTAGGTGAGCAGGTCGGCCGAGAGCCCGATGATGCTCATGATCCCGACCTGGATGACGGCCGGGACCAGCGTCATCCCCAGCAGCGCGAAGGGCAGCACCTTGGCCTTGCCCGAGCGCCCGAAGCCGAAGACGGCCACGACCCCGGAGGCCAGGAGGGACCGGACGATGCCCGCGCGCGGGGTGCGCTCACCCGCATACCTCCGGTAACCGATGTCGTGGATGACCCCCGTGCTGTCCTGGGCGCTCATGCGGGCACCTCGTCGCGGAAGACGTCCTCGAGGCGGCCGGTGCGCGCCTGGAGCCGGACCAGGCCCACGTCGAGGTCGGCAGCAGTGTCGCGGATGAGGTCGCGCAGCGCGTCGTGGGCGAGCGCCGCGGCGTCCGGGTCGAGGGGGGCTGCGGGGCTGCCGTCGACACCGGTCTGCGGGGCGGCGGGGTCGATCTCGATGAGGGTGCCCTGGGGGCGGCAGGTGAGGCCACGGGCGGCGAGCGCCTCCCCCATCCGCTGCTGAGCCTCCCCGTCGCCGACCACCTCGACCAGGACCGTGCCGGTGTCGGCGAGGAAGCTGCGGGTCTCCTCCGAGCGCAGCAGCTGCCCGCCGTCGAGGACGACGACGTGGTCGCTGATGCGCTCCAGCTCACCGAGCAGGTGGGAGGTGACCAGCACGGGTATGCCGAAGTCGTGCCCGATGCGCTGCACCAGCGCGAGCATGTCGTCGCGGGCGGCGGGGTCGAGGCCGTTGGTGGGCTCGTCGAGCATGACCAGCTCCGGGTCGTGGACCAGGGCCTGGGCCAGCTTGGCGCGCTGCTTCATCCCGGTGGAGTAGCCGCCCATGAGGCGGTAGCGCTCCTCGGCCAGGCCGACGTGGCGCAGGACGTCCGCGGCGCGCTCCCGGGCCGCCGCGGGAGGGAGCCCGGACATGCGGCCCATGTGCACCACGAAGTCGATACAGCGCATGTCGGGGGGCAGGCAGTCGTGCTCCGGCATGTAGCCCACGACGCCCCGGATCGCCTCGCCGGCCTGGCCGATGTCGTGCCCGAGCACGGCCGCCGAGCCGGACGTGGGCACGAGGAGGCCGAGGAGGATCTTGATGAGGGTGGACTTGCCGGCGCCGTTGGCCCCGACGAGGCCGGTCACGCCGTCACCGACGTCGATGCTCAGGTCGGCCAGGGCAGGAGCCTGGGCGGAGCCGTAGCGCATCGTCAGCGCACGGGTCTGGATCACGGTCACGCCAGCGACTCTAACCGTGGCCACCGACCCACCCCAGGGGGTTATCCCCCGAGGTCCTCGCAGGGCTGCCACCAGGACCCTCGGATCGGCGGACGCCCCGGCTCCCGCGGCGATGCGGCATACCCACTCACACCAGGGCGAGCCCCAGGTGCGGCGTCTAGGCTGGGCCGATGCCCGAGGAGACCCGCTCGTTGCTCGCGCTGCCCAAGGCGCACCTGCACCTGCACTTCACCGGGTCGATGCGCGTGGACACCGTGCGCGAGCTGGCCGACAAGCACGGCCTGCGGCTGCCGCACGCGCTGACCAGCCAGTGGCCACCAGAGCTCTCCGGCCACGACGAGCGGGGGTGGTTCCGCTTCCAGCGGCTCTACGACGCCGCCCGGGCCGTGGTGCGCGACGAGGCGGACATGCGCCGGATCGTCCGCGAGGCCGCCGAGGACGACGCCGCAGAAGGGTCGCGCTGGTTGGAGATCCAGGTCGACCCAACGTCCTACGCGCCGTTCCTCGGGGGCCTCACCCCGGCGCTGGAGATCGTGCTGGACGAGGCCCGGTCGGCGAGCGCGCAGACCGGCACCCAGGTGGCGGTCGTCGTCGCGGCGTCCCGGATGAAGCACCCGCTGGACGCGCGGGCGCTGGCCCGCCTCGCGGCCAGGCACGCCGGCGACACGGCCGGCACGGTCGTGGGCTTCGGACTCTCCAACGACGAGCGTCGCGGCTGGACCGGCGACTTCGAGCCGGCCTTCCGGATCGCCGCCAAGGCGGGCCTGGCCAGCGTCCCGCACGCCGGGGAGCTGCTCGGTGCCGATCACGTCCAGGTGGCGCTGGACCACCTCCTGCCGGACCGACTCGGCCACGGGATCCGGGCGGTCGAGGACGAGGCCGTGCTCGGCCGGGTCGTGGAGGAGCAGGTGACGCTCGAGGTCTGCCCGGGCAGCAACGTCGCGCTCGGGGTCTACCCCTCGCTGTCGGCCGTGCCGCTGTGTCGGTTGCTGGAGGTCGGGGCGCGGGTGGCGCTCGGGGCGGACGACCCGCTGCTCTTCGGGAGCCGGCTGGCCGACCAGTACGTCTCGGCCCGGATGGACCACGACCTGCCGGACAGCGCGGTGGCCCAGCTGGCGCGGGGGTCGATCGAGGGCTCCGCCGCGCCGCCGGAGACCAAGCGCGAGCTGCTCAGGCAGGTCGACGACTGGCTGGCCGACCCGGCGTGAGTGCCCGTCGGCTCAGCCCTGGTCGAGCGGCAGGAACGTGCTGCGCACCGACACCTGGGCCGGGGTGAGCCACTCCTCGACCGCCGCGTGCACGGCGTCGAGGGTGGCCTGGTCGGCGAGGAGGACCTCCACCTCGAGCAGCCCGGTGACGCCGCCCCCGTAGGAGGCGAGGATGCCGAGCTCCGGGGCGCCGCCTGACAGGGCGACCTGGGCGGCAGAGACCTGCTCCGCGCTGGGGAGGTCTCGCTGCTCCAGGCACAGGGGGCCGGTGAAGACCTCCCGGATCGCGACCCGGGTGGCCTCGAGGTCTGCAGAGGCGTCGACCACGAGGTTGACCACGGGGCCGTCGTCGGAGACCCAGTGCGTGACGTAGCCGGGCAGGGTCGAGGTGAGCTGGCCCAGGGCCTGGTCCTCCTCCATGCCCCCGGCGCCGGCCGTGCGGGCGGCCTGGTCGACGTCGGGCACGTCCACGGTGGGGTCTGAGCACAGCTGCGGGAAGTCCGCGGCGGGCGAGGAGGGCGGGGTGAAGCCGTCGGGAGGCGTGGCCGACAGCGGTCGAGTCAGGGTGAGCGTGCCGCGCGGGCCGTCGGCGAGGTCGAGGTGACCCACCGCCCAGTAGGCCTCGTCGGTCCACCGGACGCCGCCCTGCTCCTGCGTGGTGACCTGGTCCCAGGAGAAGTCGCCGGCGAGGGCCGGCCCGCCGCACTGGGGTGGGTAGGACTCGGCGATCCCCCCGACGCACAGCTCGACCGGCGCGTCGGGGGCAGTCTGCATGAGGATGCCGGACCCCACCAGCTCGGCGTCGGGGTCGACCGGGGTGGCCGCGCTGGCGGAGGTCACGACGGGGGACGCCGTGCCGGTCCCGGCGTCCGGGCCGGTCCCGGTGGTCGGCGCGACGCCTCCCGACCCGCACCCGCCGAGGGTGAGCAGCGGGATCGTCGCCGCGAGGAGGAGGACGGTGCGGTACGTCATACCCCATGATCGCGCAGGTGGAGGCGTCCGTGCGTGGTGCGGCACCGCTGGGTCGGGGTCGCCGACCCCGCTCAGAGGGTAAGGCCGACGAGCACCGGCTCGTTGACGAGGCGGACACCGAAGGCCGACTCCACGCCGTCACGCACCTCGCGCGCCAGCTCGACCACGTCCTGCGCGCTGGCACCGCCGCGGTTGGTCAGCGCCAACGTGTGCTTGGTGGACAACCCGGCCGGGCGGCCCGCCAGGGTGCCGTGCCCCTTGCGGAAGTCGGCCTTGTCGATCAGCCAGGCGGCGGAGGTCTTCACCTGACCGTGGTCGGCCGGGTACTCCGGGGGCGCGGGGGCGTCGGGGCCCAGCCGCTGCGCCGCGCGCTCGCGCAGGGCGGCGAGGTCGGCGGGGGCCATGAGGGGGTTGGTGAAGAAGGACCCGCAGGACCATGTGTCGTGGTCCTGCGCGTCGAGCACCATCCCCCGGCTGCGACGCTGCTCGAGCACGGCCCCCCGTGCCTCCCCGAGCGGCACGCGGTCCCCCAGCTGCACGCCGAGGCCCTCGGCGAGGGCGGCATACCCGATCGGTTGGGACAGCTCGGTGGGACGCAGCGAGAAGGACACCGTGAGGACCACGTGGCGTGGCGTCACGGTGCCGGGCGCGACGTCGGGTCCGACCATCGACTCCTTGAGGACGGAGTGGCGGTAGGAGAAGCCCAGGTCGCTGGCGAAGAGCGTGCGGACGCGCTGCTCGACGCGGTCCCAGACCCGGACCTGGGCGATCGTCTGGGCGACCTCCTGGCCGTAGGCGCCGACATTCTGCACCGGTGTCGCACCGGTCGAGCCGGGGATGCCGGAGAGCGCCTCGATGCCCGACCACCCCTGCTCGCAGGCGTGCGCGACCAGGTCGTCCCACGTCTCCCCCGCAGCGACGCTCACGCTCACTCCCCCGCAGGACGACTCGTGCGGCACCTCGATCCCGCGGGTGCGCACGAGCACCACGGTGCCGGGGAAGCCCCCGTCGGCGACGACGAGGTTGGAGCCTCCGCCCACGACGAGCAGCGGTTCGCCGGCGTCGTCCGCCGCCCGGACGGCGTCGATCACCTCGGCCTCGGTGTCGGCGGTGACCAGCCTGCGCGGCGGCCCGCCGACCCGCATCGTGGTGAGCTCGGCGAGCGGCCGGACACCCTCGGCCACCTCGGTCCTCAATGCCCCGGCGCCGCTCACGCGTCGGCCCCGAGCGGGCGGACGACGGCCTGGCAGCGGCCCAGGACCTTCTCTCCGGCACAGGTGGCCGTGAGCTGGAGGGTCTCGGTGCCGGCCTCCGCGTCGACCTTCGTGACCACCCCCACGACGTCCACGTCGACCGTGCGGCCCTCCGGCACGACGACCATGCCGGTGAACCGGGTCTGGCAGGACAGGATGCGGCCGGGGTCACCGCCGACGTAGTCGGTGACGAGCTCCAGCGCGGCGCCCAGGGTCCACATACCGTGCGCGATGACGTCCGGCAGGCCGACCGCGCGGGCCACCTCGGTGTCCTGGTGGATGGGGTTGTGGTCACCGGAGGCCTCGGCGTAGGCCACGAGGAGGTCGCGGTCGACGCTCACGGTGCGGGTGAGCTCGCTCATCAGCCCTCCCCCCTGACCACGATCGTGGAGGTCACCGTGGTGACCGCCGCACCGTCGGCGTCGATCAGCTCGACCCGGGTCGCGACCATCCCGTGGCCACCTGCCTCGCGCATGGTGTCGACGTGCAGGACGCCGGTCAGGCGGTCGCCGGCGACGATCGGGCGGTGGTGGAAGAACCCCTCCTGACCGTGCACGACGCGGGAGAAGTCGATGCCGGCGTCCGGGTCCTGGACGAGCTGGGCCTCGCACTGCTGGGCGAGCCGGACCGCGAAGGTCGGTGGTGCCACCACGTCGGCGTGGCCCAGGGCCTGAGCCGCGGCGGTGTCACGGTGCGCCGGGCCCGTGGCTCCGACGGCGTCGGCGAAGGCGGCGACCTGCTCGCGGGTCACCTCGAAGGGTCCGGCCGGCGGGTACTCACGACCGGCGTAGTCAGGGTTGACGGGCATGGGGACCAGCCTAACGACCTCAGCCCGCACCGGGACCAACGTCGGGATAGCACGACCCTCATCGGCGAACTTCCTCATGGGGCTCGTGCTAGGCCGTGGTCGGTCCAGGAGGGGGTATGACGAAGGCCGCCACCCTGGTGGGGGTGACGGCCTGTGCGTCGTGGCTGGCGCGGAGCGTCAGCGGGTCTCGCGGTGCGCGGTGTGCTTGCCGCAGCGGGGGCAGAACTTCGCCATGTCGAGCCGGTCGGGGTTGTTGCGCCGGTTCTTCTTGGTGATGTAGTTGCGCTCCTTGCACTCCGTGCACGCCATGGTGATCTTGGGGCGAACGTCGGTGGACTTAGCCACGGTGCGACCTGCTCTCGGTGTGGATCTGTGTGTGTCTACGGCCTGTACCTGCGAGGTACGTGGTAGCGGAGGCGGGACTCGATCCCGCGACCTCACGATTATGAGTCGTGCGCTCTAACCAGCTGAGCTACTCCGCCTCGCGGCGACCGGCGAACCGGCTCACCAGAGCCCCCAAACGGAATCGAACCGTTGACCTTTTCCTTACCATGGAAACGCTCTACCGACTGAGCTATAGGGGCGGGCTGTGAATCCCTCGGAGCACGTGACCCTCAGGCAGCGAGAGACAACTTTACACGAGGCCGCCGGGCGATTCCAAAACGGGCCCGGCGGCTCCGCGCGGCTCTCAGCGCAGGCCGCTGACCTGCATCGATACGTGGAGTCGCGAGCCCTCGCGGTCGGTGACCGCCAGGGCCCCGTGCGCGGCCCCGTCGGAGCGGAGCACCACGGTCGAGGGCAGGAGGATCGGCTTGGCGAAGCTGGCCGAGACGTCATAGCTCTCCGGGAGCCGCGGCTGGACGGCCGCGAGCACTCGGGCGTGGGTCCACATACCGTGGGCGATGGCCCGGGGGAAGCCGAAGGCCTTGGCGCTCAGCGCCGACAGGTGGATGGGGTTGGCGTCGCCGGAGACCCGGGCGTAGGACCGCCCCAGGTCCGCCGGCACCCGCCAGAGGGCCACCTGCCGTCCGCCCACGACCATCTGCGTCGCTCGGTCGGCCTCAGGGGAACCATCTGCGACGCTCGGTGGGGTCGAGGAGCGGTCGGCCTCAGGGGAACCATCTGCGACGCTCGGTGGGGTCGAGGAGCGGTCGGCGTCAGAGGAACCATCTGCGACGCTCGGTGGGGTCGAGGAGCGGACGAGGTAGGTGCTGCGCCCCTCCCAGACCACCTCGTCCGCGACCCGGACCTCGCCCACGAGATCCACGGTGCTGCCCTTGCGGTGCGGCGCGAGGCTGTCGGCCCAGGTCGAGACGGTGAGCTCCTCCTCCACCCGCACCGGGCGGTGCACCGTCATGCGGTTGCTGACGTGCACCATCCCGAGCATGGGGAACGGGAAGTCGCGGGCCGCCATGAGCCGCACCTGCAACGGGAAGGTGAGCACGTGCAGCCAGGTGGCCGGCACGGTGTCGGCGAGCAGTCCGCCGGTCACCGCACAGAAGTCCGAGAGGCGGTCGAGGTCCTGCCGCACGCCGGTCATGACCAGCCGCCTCGCGGGCAGCGAACCCCGCGCGCCGGGGCGACCGAGGCCGGTCGCGATCCCGCGGGCGAAGGCGGCGCCGATGCTCGGTGGCTCGCTCAGCAGCTCGACGTCGACATCGCGGGGCACGCCGGAGGCGGTGGGGAGATCGCCCATGCTCAAGCCCCGATCTGGCTCTGGCCGCAGACGCGCAGCACCTCGCCGGTGACGGCCGCGCTGGACGGGTCGGCGAAGTAGCCGATGGCTTCCGCCACGTCGACCGGCGTGCCGCCCTGCTGGAGGCTGTTGATCCGCCGTGCCACCTCGCGGGTCGCCACGGGCATCTTGCCGGTCATCTCGGTCTCGATGAAGCCCGGAGCCACGGCGTTGACCGTGATCCCGCGCTCGGCCAGCCGGGGGTCGGCCCCCATGGCCCGGACGAGGCCGATCACGCCGGCCTTGGACGCGGCGTAGTTGGCCTGACCCCGGTTGCCGGCGATGCCGGACGTCGAGGCGACCCCGATGATCCGGCCCCCGTCGTCCAGGCCGCCGGGCCGGTCCGCCTCCAGCAGCACGCTGTTGATCCTGATCTGCGCGCCGAGGTTGACGTCGAGGACGCTGCCCCACCACTGCTCGTCGGTGTTGGCGAGCAGCCGGTCGCGGGTGATGCCGGCGTTGTGCACGATCGCGTGGATCCGGGCCGCCTCGCCGAAGCGCTGCGCGACGTGACCGGCGATGCGGGCGCCCGCGTCGGGAGCGGTGATGTCGAGCTGGAGGGCGGTGCCCCCGATGCTGTTGGCGACCTCCGCCAGGCCCTGCCCGCCCGCGGGCACGTCGACGGCGACCACCAGCGCGCCGTCCCGGGCGAAGGTGCGGGCGATCCCGGCACCGATGCCGCGACCGGCGCCGGTGACGACGACGATCCGGCCCTCGTACGGGCGGTCGGAGAGCGGCTGCGGGTCCTCGGCAGCGTGCCCGACGTGCAGGACCTGACCGGAGACGTAGGCCGAGCGTCCCTCGAGGAGGAAGGAGAGCGTGGAGGTGAGCTCCTGCGCCGTGGTCGGCTCCGCGGTGAGCAGGTCGACCCGGACGAGGTTGGCGGTGGCGCCGCCCCGCAGCTCCTTGCCGACGCTGCGGACGATGCCCTCGAGGGCCTGCTGGGTGGCGACCGCGGTCGGCGCACCCGCCGTCTCCGGCTCCACCCCGAGGACGACGACCCGGCCCGAGCTCTCCAGCCCCTTCATCGCCGGGCGCAGCAGCCCGCGGACGTGCTCGAGGTCGGCCAGGGAGGTGGCGGACGTGGCGTCGAGCACCAGCGCGCCGATCCGTCCGGGGTAGGCCTCGGGCACCTCGCGGGAGCGGCCGTCGTCGGACGTCTCGGTGACCCGGGTCTCGGGCCGGTCGAGCAGCGCGTCACGGACGGGCACCCCGAGCAGGTCGAGGGCGCGCCGGGCGAGGGTGCCCCCGCCAGCGGTGCCGACGGCGACCGGGCCGGAGGGCAGCTCGCGGCCACGGCGCAGGCGGGTGGCCTGCGGGACACCGAGCTGCTTGGCGAGCGGGTTGGTGGTCAACAGCTGCATGAGGTCGGCCATGTCAGCACCCTTCCAGGATCGCGACGACACCCTGGCCGCCGGCGGCACAGATCGAGATGAGCCCCCGCGAGCCCGGGCCGAGCTCGTGGAGCATCTTGGCCAGCGAGGCCACGATGCGGCCGCCGGTGGCGGCGAAGGGGTGACCCGCCGCGAGCGAGGAGCCGTTGACGTTGAGCCTGCTGCGGTCGACCGCACCGAGGGGCGCATCGAGGCCGAGCCGGTCTCGGCAGAACCCCTCGGACTCCCACGCGGCCATGGTCGCCAGGACGGTCGAGGCGAAGGCCTCGTGGATCTCGAACCGGTCGATGTCGTCGAGGGTGAGCCCCTGCCGGGCGAGCAGGCGCGGCACGGCATACGCCGGGGCCATGAGCAGGCCCTCGTCGCCGGAGACGTAGTCGACCGCCGCGACCTCGGCGTCCACGAAGCGCGCCAGCGCCGGCAGCCGGTGCTCGGCGGCCCACTCCTGGTTGCCCAGCAGCACGAGGGCGGCCCCGTCCGAGAGCGGGGTGGAGTTGCCGGCCGTCATGGTCGCGCCCTCCCCCTTGCCGAAGACCGGGGAGAGCTTGGCGAGCTTGTCGACGGAGGTGTCCGGACGCAGACCCTCATCACGCGAGAGCCGCAGGAAGCCGGTGGCGAGATCGTCGAAGAAGCCGGCGTCCCAGGCGGCTGCGAGACGGTGGTGGCTGGCGGCGGCCAGCTCGTCCTGCGCCTCCCGGGTGATGCCCCACTCCTTGGCGGTGAGCGCCTGGTGCTCCCCCATCGACAGACCCGTGCGCGGCTCGGCGTTGCGCGGGGTCTCCGGCGCGAGGTCGCCCGGGCGGATGGCGGCCAGCGCCTTGGCGCGGGCGAGGGGGGTCCGCGCACGGCTCGCCCCCAGTAGCGCCTTGCGCAGCCCCTCGCCGACCGCGATCGGCGCGTCGCTCGCGGAGTCCACGCCACCGGCGATGCCGGAGTCGACCTGCCCCAGCCGGATCTTGTTGGCCACCTGGATGACCGTCTCGAGCCCCGTGCCGCACGCCTGCTGGAGGTCGTAGGCCGGGGTGGTCGCGGCCAGGGCCGACCCGAGGACGGCCTCGCGGGTCAGGTTGAAGTCGCGGGCGTGCTTGAGCACCGCACCGGCGGCGACCTCGCCGACCCGCTCGCCGGCGATCCCGAAGCGGGCGATCAGCCCGTCGAGGGCGGCCGTGAGCATGGCCTGGTTGGAGGCCGTGGCGTAGGCGCCGCCGGACTTGCCGAACGGGATCCGGTTGCCGCCGAGGATGACGGCATCGGTGAGCTGGTCGGGCATGGAGATCTCCTGGGATGCAGGGAGCAGGTCTGGGGAACTATCTGATACCGACTGTAGCCGATACAGCAAGTACGCGGTACTGTGAGAGCCATGATCCTCCGGACCAGAGGCCCCGGCGCCGAGGTGACCGACGCGCGCGACGGCCGTGACTCCCGCTGGGAGGCGCACCGCACCCGCCGTCGACGCCAGCTCGTCGAGGCCGCGCTCAAGGCGATCCGCCACCACGGCGCCGGCGTCGGGATGGACGAGATCGCCGCCCAGGCGGGCACGAGCAAGACGGTGCTCTACCGCCACCTCGGTGACAAGGCCGGGCTCTACGGTGCGGTGGTCCAGGCGGTCGACGAGACGGTGCTCGGGGATCTTCAGGCGGCCCAGCAGCAGGGCGGTGACGTCGTGTCCCGGATCGAGGCGATGGTGCGCTCCTACCTCGCGCTCGTGCAGCGCGATCCGGAGATCTACCGCTTCGTCATGACCCGGCCCCTGGAGACGACCGAGGGCGACCCGGACGACCCCGTCCACCGCATCACCGACCGGATCAGCGAGCAGCTCGCCGCCGCGATCCGCCTCCACCTGGTCCAGACCGGCCGTGCCGAGGAGGCCGAGACCCTGGCGGACGCCTGGGGCCACGGCATCGTCGGGCTCGTCCGGGCCAGCGCAGACCACTTCCTCACCGGCGCCAGCGCCACCCAGCTCAGTGTCGACGAGGCCGCACACGCCGTCGTCGAACTCATCCGCCCCGCACTCGCAGGAGGACCCCGCACATGACCACCTCAGCCCGACCGCAGACCCACACCCCCGAGCCCGACACCGACATCAGCATGCCGGCCAGCGCCGGCCCCGACGCCACCCGCCCCCACCCGGGCGAGGAGCTGACCGAGCTCGGCCACGCGCTGCGCCAGGCGACCGGCGGCCGCTACGGCCCGGTCCGCGACCTCGCCCGGGCCACCGTGCCCGCCGACGTCATGGTGCGCGACCCCGAGCTCACGATGAGCGAGGCCCGTGCGTGGACCACCGAGGCCCTGGGCCGGCTCGTGGACCTCGGCATGGCCGGCAGCGGCTTCCCGGTGGCCCAGGGCGGTCTGGACGACGTCGGCCGCTCCTGTGTCGACTTCGAGATGACGGCCCACGGCGACCTGTCGCTCACGGTGAAGTCCGGCGTGCACTTCGGTCTCTACGGCGGTGCCGTCACCGCCCTCGGCACCGACTGGCACCACGAGACCTTCCTGCCGCCCAACCTCTCCCTGGAGCAGATCGGGTGCTACGCGATGACCGAGTTCGGGCACGGGTCCGACGTCGCGTCGCTGGAGACCACGCATACCTATGACGCGGACACCGACGAGATCGTCGTGCACTCCCCCACCCCGTCGGCGACCAAGACCTACATCGGGGCGGCCGCCCACGACGCGCACATCGCCGCGGTCTACGGCCAGCTGGTCGTGGCGGGTGAGTCCCACGGCGTGCACGTCGTCCTCGTGCCGATCCGGGACGCGAGCGGTCGACCGGCGGACGGTGTGACCCTCGGGGACAACGGCGCCAAGGGTGGCCTGGCCGGCGTCGACAACGGGACGATCACCTTCGACCAGGTGCGGGTCCCCCGCAGCCACCTGCTGGGCCGCTACGGCGGCATCGACGACGACGGACGCTACGTCTCCGACATCGAGGGCGACGGCAAGCGCTTCTTCACCATGCTCGGGACCCTGGTGCGCGGACGCATCTGCGTGGCGGCCGGCGCGGCCACCGCGTCCCGCAAGGCGCTCTCGATCGCCACGAGGTATGCCCTGCGCCGCCGGCAGTTCAGCGCCCCCGGGCACGACGGCGAGGTCCTCCTGCTCGACTACCTCGCGCACCAGCGCAAGCTCATCCCGGCCATCGCCACGGCCTATGCCCACATGTTCGCCACCAACGAGCTGGTCGAGCGGTTGCAGGAGCTGCACGAGATGCCGACCAAGGACCAGGAGGCCCAGCGCGAGCTGGAGACCCGCGCGGCAGGGCTCAAGGCCGTGATGACCCGCTTCGGCAACGACACCGTCCAGATGTGCCGCGAGGCGTGCGGCGGCGCGGGCTACCTGGCCGAGAACGGCCTCACCGTGCTGCGCGGTGACGCCGACGTCTTCGCCACCTTCGAGGGCGACAACACGGTCCTGCTGCAGCTGGTCGCCAAGGGTCTGCTCTCGGGCTACAAGGAGATGTGGGGGGACCTGGACATGCGCGGGATGGTGCAGTTCGCGGCCCGTGCCTTCGGCGGGCAGTTCGTCGAGGCGACGGCGGCCCGGCCCATGGTCGAGCGGCTGCGCACGGCGGCCGCCCGCAAGGGCGAGGGCGAGACGCTGCTCGACCGGGGCTGGCACCTGGCGATGTTCGCCGACCGCGAGCGCCACGTGCTGGAGACCCTGGCGACCCGCCTACGGCGCCGCGCCGACGACCAGGACTCCTTCGAGGCCTTCAACTCGGCGCAGGACCACGTGCTCCTCGCGGCACGCACCCACATGGACCGGGTCGTGCTGGAGGCCTTCGTCGCCGGCATCGAGGGGTGCGAGGACGAGGCGGCGCGCGGCGTGCTCGAGCGGCTGTGCACGCTCTACGCCCTCAGCTCGATCGACGCGGACTCCGGCTGGTTCCAGGCGCACAACCGGATGTCGGCCGGGCGCGCGAAGGCCGTCGTCACCCAGATCAACTCCCTGTGCGGCGAGCTGCGCCCGCACGCGCTCGAGCTGGTCGAGGGCATGGGGATCCCGGAGACCTGGCTGAACTCCCAGATGCTCCAGGACGACACCGCCGACCGCTGGACCCCCGGCGCGCAGGGCTGAGCGCACCTGTGGGGCGCCCGGTCCCCCGGGCGATGCTCAGCGGGAGCCGTGCGCCCACAGGTCGCGCAGCAGGGCCACCTCGGCGAGGTGGTGGATCGTCTCCCGGTTGAGGTGCAGGACCAGGGTGAGCATCGGCGCCTGCGCCCACGGACCTTCCGCGGGTCCGACCGGTCGGCGCAGGGCGTCGGCGTCCAGCGCCCGCACCCCGGCGACCCAGGCGGCATACGCGGCGTCCAGCTGCTCGAGCGCTTGCTCGGCGGTGCCGGCGTAGTCCCAGCCGAGGATGTCTGCGGGCGGCCCACCGAAGTGGCTGTGGGCACGACTGCCCAGGACCCCCACGATGACGTGGCCCAGTCGCCAGGCGATCGAGGTGACCGGCGCCGGTGTCGGCTCAGGGTGGGCCCAGTCGAGCTGCCAGCGCCCCCCGCCGGCCCGCGCGGTCACCGACGGCGGTGGCTGCTCCTCACGCGGACGCGCGCTCCAGGTGCCGGGCACCGGCTCCCAGAGGTACTCCTCGTCGGTCAGTCCGTCGAGCCGTGGGCGGGCCTGGTGCCTCCAGTGGAAGTCCAGCTGGTCGAGGAGGGCCTCGGTGATCTCGTCCATGCGCCCAGCCCAGCACCACCGGCGGACACATCGTGTCCGCAGTCCGTGGCAGCATCGGGCCATGACCGATCCGACGACGCGGGTGCTGCGCCTGCTCGGGCTCTTCCAGACGCGGGCGCTGTGGACCTCCGAGGAGCTCGCCGACCGCCTCGGCGTCACGACCCGCAGCATCCGCCGCGACATCGACCGGCTGCGCGAGCTGGGCTACCCGGTGCGCGCCAGCAGCGGCACGGGCGGCGGCTACCAGCTCGGGGCCGGCGGCTCGCTGCCCCCGCTCCTGCTCGCGGAGGACGAGGCGGTCGCGGTCGCCGTCTGCCTGCGGCTGGCGGCGGGCGGCACCGTCGCCGGGGTGACCGACAGCGCCGTCCGCATCCTCGCCAAGCTCGACCAGGTCATGCCGGCCCGGGCGCGCGAGCAGGTCGCGGCCATCCACGACAGCACGGTCACGGTGGGCACGGCGCGGGCGGTGGTCGACCCCGAGGTGCTCATGGCCGCCTCCCGCGCCTGCCGCGACCGGCTGCGCGCGACGTTGCGGTATGTCGCCCGCGACGGCGAGGAGTCGACGCGCCGGATCGAGCCGGCGACGCTCGTGGCGGTGAGCCACCGGTGGTACCTCCTGGCCTTCGACCTCGACCGCGACGACTGGCGCAGCTTCCGGCTGGACCGCGTGCAGGAGCTCACGGTCGGGACCCTGCGGGGCGCGGCGCGCGACGTGCCGGACCCGGCGGCCTACATCACCCGCTCGGTGACCCGCGCCCCCTACCGCTGGGTGGCGACGGTGCGCGTGCAGATGGGGGTCGAGGAGCTCAGCGACCGCGTCTCACCGCTGGCCGGGGAGGTGACCGAGCTCGCCGACGGGTGGTGCGAGCTCGTCACCGGAGGGGAGAGCCTGGACTACCTCGCCTGCGAGCTGGTCATGCTCGGCACGCAGGTCGAGGTCCTCGACCCGCCCGAGCTCGTGGCGCACCTGGACGTGGTCTGCCGACGGCTCCACCGGCCGGGCTGAGGCGCACGAGCGCGGTCAGCGCGCCGCGAGCCCGACGAGGACCGCGACGGCGATGACGACCGCACCGGCCACGACGTGGGCCCACCGCGCCTGCTTGAGCACGATGAGCAGCTCGCGCAGGTAGGCCCCGACCGGTAGCTCCATCGGCACCGGCACCCCCACCACCCGCAGCGGCAGGCGGTGGCGGGCGACGAGGAGTCGGGTCCGGGCGGCGTGGTAGGCGCTGGTCACCACCGCGTAGGGCGGTTCGGCCCCGCGCCCGCGCAGGAGGTCGGTGGAGAGCAGGAGGTTCTCCTCGGTCGTCGTCGCCCGGTCCTCGAGCACCACCGTGGCCGACGGGTCGGCCTGCCTGACCCACCGCTCCATCGCGACGGCCTCGGCGGGACGCCCCTTGCGGCCGCGCCCCCCGGTGAGCACGAGCGGGGCGAGGAGGCCGGTGGCGCCGGCGGCGCCCAGCGGCCCCGGCAGGGAGGCGAGCGCGGCCAGCCCGCCCCGCAGGCGCGCGGCGAGCTCCTCCCCCACCTCGCCGTCGGGCACCGGCGCGCCGAGGACGATGACCGCCCCGGAGCCGGAGGCGGCGCCGGGACGGGTCAACCGCCACCGGACCAGCAGCAGGGCCACCATGACGATCCCCGGCCAGGCGGCCAGGACGAGCAGGCCCGCGCCGAGCCCGACGAGCGCCGGGGCGGCGGCATACCCGAGCAGGAGCAGCCCGGCGATCGGCGCGATCAGGGTCACCGGACCCCCGATGAGCGCGCCCCGGGTCTCGCCGTCGCGACGGCCCCGCGCGAGCCGCTGGACGGCATACGTCAGGAGCAGTCCGGGCAGGACCAGACCCAGCAGCGCCAGGACGCCCCCGGCGAGCAGGAGCACCCCCGGGAGGGAGGCGTTCAGCCGCGGGCCTCGGCCAGCACGGAGGCCAGCGTGTCGGTGACCTGGCGCAGCTCGTCCTCGGTGATGGTCAGCGGCGGCGCGAGGCGGATGGTCGAGCCGTGGGTGTCCTTGGCGAGGACACCCTTCTTGGCCAGCGCCTTGCAGGCCTCCTTGCCGGTCATGAGCTCGGGGTCGATGTCGATGCCGGCCCACAGACCGCGCACGCGCACCGCCTCGGCCCCGTGGCCGACGAGCTTGCCGAGCTCCTCGGCGAAGACGCCCTCCAGCTGCTTGGCGTGCGCCTGGTGCTCGCCGGTGAGGAGCAGGTCGACGACCGCCTTGCCGACCGCGGCAGCGAGCGGGTTGCCGCCGAAGGTCGAGCCGTGGGTGCCCGGGGTGATGACGTTCATGACGTCGGCGTCCGCGGCGACGGCCGAGACCGGCACGATGCCGCCGCCGAGTGCCTTGCCGAGGGTGTACATGTCGGCCTCGACGCCTTCGTACTCGCAGGCCAGGGAGGTGCCGGTGCGGCCGAGGCCGGACTGGATCTCGTCGGCGATCATGAGGACGTTGCGGTCGGTGCACAGCTGGCGCAGGCCGGGCAGGAAGCCCTCCTGGGGGATCATCACGCCCTGCTCCCCCTGGATCGGCTCGACGAGCACGGCCGCCGTGTTGTCGGTGATCGCGGCCTCGATGGCGGCCAGGTCGCCGTAGGGCACCGCGACGAAACCGGGCGTGTAGGGACCGTAGTGGTCGTGCGCCTCCGGGTCGTCGGAGAAGGAGATGATCGTCGTCGTGCGGCCGTGGAAGTTGCCGTCCATGACGATGATCTCGGCCTGGCCGTCGGCCACGCCCTTGACCTGGTAGGCCCACTTGCGGGCGATCTTGAGGGCGGTCTCGACCGCCTCGGCGCCGGTGTTCATCGGCAGGATCATGTCCTTGCCGACGAGCCGGGCGAGGGCCTCGCAGAAGGGGCCGAGCTGGTCGTTGTGGAAGGCGCGGGAGGTGAGGGTCGAGCGGTCCAGCTGGTCCTTGGCGGCCTGCACCAGCCCGGGGTGGCGGTGCCCGAAGTTGAGCGCCGAGTAGCCGGACAGCGCGTCGATGTAGGTGTTGCCCTCGACATCGGTCACGTGGATGCCCTCGGCGTGCTCCACCACCACGGGCAGCGGGCTGTAGTTATGGGCGGCGACCTGGTCCTCGAGGTCGATGAAGGCCTGGTTCGTGGACAGCTCAGTCATGCTCGTCATCCTAGGGGTCGGGGCGGGGAGGGAGTGGCCGGGTGCGGGGACATGACCACACCGCGCTGTGTAGTCATGCACGACTCAGTATACCTATGCATCCCGTGCGACGGTCCGCCTCGATCAGCTGGTCTCGAGGGCGTCACCGGCGTGCTCCGGCAGCAGGAGGTATGCCGCCGCCGCACCGATGACGAAGGCGCCGCCGAAGATGGCGAAGAGGACGGCGTTGCCCCAGGCGCCGAGGACGACCGGCACCAGCAGGGGTGCCGCGATCGAGGCGATCCGGCCGAAGCCCGCCGCCGCGCCCGCCCCGGACGCCCGGACGCTGGTCGGGTAGATCTCCGGGGTCACGGCATACAGCGCACCCCAGGCACCGAGGTTGAAGAAGCTCATCGCGCAGCCGGCGGCGATGATCTGCCACACCTCCCCCGCCATCCCGAAGGTCACCGCAGAGACCGCCGACCCGAGCAGGAAGCTGGCCAGCGTCACCCGGCGACCCCACACCTCGACCAGGACGGCGGCGACCGCATACCCCGGCAGCTGGGCGAGCGTGATGACCAGCGTGTAGCCGAAGGAGCGGACGAGGTCGAAACCCTGCGCGTAGAGCAGGCTCGGCAGCCAGATGAACGCGCCGTAGTAGGAGAAGTTGACGCAGAACCACACCAGCCAGATCCCGAGGGTGCGCACCCGGTAGGCCGCGGACCAGAGCGTCCCAGGGGTGCGGGGCGGCGCCTCCGGCAGCGGGCGGCTCTCCTCGTGCGGGAGGCCGGCGGAGTCCTCGAAGGCGCGGACGACCTCCTCGGCCTCGGCGACCCGCCCCCGCCGCTCGAGGAAGAGCGGAGACTCGGGCATCCCCCACCGGATGACGACGGCATACACCGCCGGCACCAGCCCGACCGCGAAGGCCCAGCGCCAGCCGTTGTCGCTGATCGGCACGACGAAATAGCCGATGAGGGCGGCCAGGAGCCACCCCACCGCCCAGAAGGACTCGAGGATCACCACCATCCGGCCGCGGATCCGCGTCGGCGACAGCTCGCTCACCAACGTCGAGGCCACCGGCAGCTCGGCGCCGAGCCCGATCCCCACGAGGAAGCGCAGGACCAGCAGCGCGGCCAGCCCGCTGACCAGCGCGGAGGCACCGGTCGCGAGACCGTAGACGAGCAGCGTCAGGGCGAAGACGGTGCGCCGGCCGTAGCGGTCGGCGAGCATCCCGCCGAAGGTCGCCCCGAGCGCCATCCCGACGAACCCGATGGACAGCAGCCAGGACTGCTCGGTCCGGGTCAGATCCCACTGCGTCGCGATGGCGAGGCCGACGAAGGAGATGAGCCCGACGTCCATCGCATCCAGCGCCCACCCGGTCCCGGACCCGAGCAGCACGCGGGTGTGGGCCCGGGTGTAGGGCAGCCGACCCATGCGCTCCGGACGGGTGGGCAGCGACGGGGCCGTCACAGAGGTGCTCGCCATAAGCACCGATGGTATGCCGCGCCGGACCTACCGCGGCACGGAGGCGAGCAGGGCGAGGGTCCGGTCGACCGAGTCGGCCGGCAGCGCGTCGCGACCGCCCAGGGCGGTGCGGACGTAGATGCCGTCGCTGACGCGCAGCACGAGGAAGGCGAGGTCGGGGTCGCCCAGCGCCTCGGTCAGCGCGGCGAGGTAGTGCTCGTCGAGCTGCTGCAGCGCCGCACGGGCCACATGGTGCTCGTCGAGCTGGCCGAGCTTGAGGAGCGCGAGATAGGTCCGGTCCAGCGGCTGGTTGGCCGCCACCGACTCCCGGAGGAAGACCTCCAGCGCGTCGGGCATCGAGGACAGCCGGCGCTCCTCGGCTCCACCGAAGACCGCCAACCGGTCGGCCAACCCCTGCACGAGGGCCTCCTTGGACCCGAAGTGGTAGAGCAGGCCGCCCTTGGACACCCCGGCCTGGTCCGCCGTCGCGGCCAGCGTCGCCGCCCGCTCCCCGTGCTCGATGACGAGGTCCTCGAAGGCGTCGAGCAGGCGGGACCGCGTCTGTTCACCCTTGGACATAGCTCCCATCCTACCGTCGCGAACTAAACCGTCCAGACGGTATAGTAGAGGGATGACCACGACTCCTCTCGCGCCGACCGCTGCGGCGCCCAGCGCCACCCGCCGCGACTGGGCGGGCCTCGCCGTGCTCATGCTGCCGGTGCTCCTCGTCTCGATCGACACGACGGTGCTCAACTTCGCCCTGCCGCAGATCGCGCGGGCCCTCTCCCCCACCGCCGCCGAGCAGCTGTGGCTCATCGACGCCTACCCGCTCGTCCTGGCCACCCTGCTCGTCACGATGGGCACCGTCGGGGACCGCATCGGTCGGCGCCGGCTCCTGCTCATCGGCGCGACCGGCTTCGCCGGCGTCTCCGCCCTGGCCGCCTTCGCCCCGACGGCCGAGCTGCTCATCGCCGCCCGGGTCGCCCTGGGGGTCTTCGGCGCGACGCTCATGCCGGCCACGCTGTCCCTGCTGCGCACGATGTTCCTCGACCGGTCCCAGCGACGGCTGGCCGTCGCGATCTGGGCCACGGGCTTCTCCGCCGGGTCGGCCGTGGGCCCGGTGGTGGGCGGGGTCCTGCTGGCGCACTTCCACTGGGGCTCGGTCTTCCTCGTCGCCGTCCCCATCCTGCTGCCGCTGCTCGTGCTGGGCCCCTTCCTCATCCGCGAGTCCCGCGACCCCCACCCCGGTCGCATCGACCTCGTCGGGGTCGCCCTGTCCATGGCGGCCCTCGGCGGCCTCGCCTGGTCTATCAAGCACACCGCGGTGGCCGGGCTCGACGCCGTCGCGGTCGCGGTCCTCGTCGTGGCCGTCCTCGCGGGCGTCGGCTTCGTGCGCCGGATGCGTCGCGCCGCCAACCCGATGCTCGACGTCAGCCTCTTCGCCGTCCCCGTCTTCTCCGGCGCGCTGACGGTCAACCTGCTGAGCATCGTCGCGCTGACCGGCTTCCTCTTCTTCGTCACCCAGCACCTGCAGCTCGTCGAGGGGATGCCCCCGCTGGAGGCCTCCCTCGTGCTCGTGCCGGGGGTGGTCGCGATGGTGGCCGCCGGGCTGCTCGTGGTCCGGGTCGTGCGCCACGTCCCGCCGGGCCTGGCCGTGGTGGGGGGCCTGGCCTTCTCCTTCTGCGCCTACGCCCTGCTCGCCCTGGGCGGGACCGGCATCACCGTGCCGCAGATCACCCTGGCCTTCGTCCTGCTCGGGCTGGGGATCGGCGCGGCCGAGACGATCTCCAACGACCAGATCCTCACCGCCGTGCCTGCCGCCAAGGCCGGGGCCGCGTCGGCGGCGAGCGAGACGGCCTACGAGTTCGGTGCGGTGCTCGGCACCACCGTGCTCGGTGGGCTCCTCACGGCGGTCTACCGCTCCTCCCTCACGATCCCGGCCGGCACCGACGAGGCCTCGGCCGCCGCGGCGCGGGACACCCTGGGTGGCGCCGTCGCGGCGGCCGAGCGGACCGGCGACCAGGCGCTGCTGGAGTCGGCCCGCGCCGCCTTCGACGCGGGGGTCGGGGTCACGAGCACCGCTGGGGCCGTGCTCGTCGCCGGGGCGGCGCTGGTCGCCTGGGTCACCCTGCGCCGGGCGGAGCGGTGAGACCTCGCGCGCTCAGCGGTAGTTGGTGAACTGCAGCGCGACGTCGAGGTCCTTGCCCTTGAGCAGCTGCTGCACCGCCTGCAGGTCGTCGCGCGACTTGGAGGTGACCCGCAGCTCATCGCCCTGGATCTGGCTCTTGACGGTCTTCGGCGCCTCCTCGCGGATGATCTTGGAGATCTTCTTGGCGTTCTCGCTCGAGATGCCGCTCTTGAGCGCCGCCTCGAGGCGGTACTCCTTGCCGGAGGCGTAGGGCTCCCCGTCGTGGGTGTAGTCCAGGTGCTTGAGCGAGACCCCGCGCTTGACGAGCTTGGTCTGCAGGACGTCGAGCACCGCCTTGCACCGCTCCTCGGAGTTGGCGGCCATGGAGATGCTCTCCCCGTTGAGCTCCACCCGGGCGCCGACGTTGCGGAAGTCGTAGCGGGTCGAGATCTCCTTGGCCGCCTGGTTGACGGCGTTGGCGACCTCCTGCTGATCGACCTTGCTAACGATGTCGAAGGACGAGTCGGCCATGGGCATACCTCCTGTGTCGTGACTGGCCGGTGACTCACGCACGAGTTCGGAGCACCGGGATAGGACTGTTAGCATGTCATCCGCGCTTTGGCGCACTGGCAGGTTGTCCGAGCGGCCAATGGAAGCGGACTGTAAATCCGTCGGCGTATGCCTACGCAGGTTCGAATCCTGCACCTGCCACAGAAGCGGACGGGCACCGGGAGACCGGTGCCCGTTCTGCGTCATACCCCCCCCCCCCCCCCCCCCACCAGGTATGCCGTCCCTCCCGACGCAGCGGCACGCCGCGTGGTGACTGCAACAGGTCGGCGGACGCGGACATAGTGCAGGTGGACGGGCCGACGGGGCCCGACCCTCACACCGCAGGAGGAGCGATGGCCCTACGCCTCGCTGGGACCCACCCCGACCAGGGGCCACCCGGGAGCACCCGGGACACCGCGTGGTTCGACGGGTTCTTCGCCCAGCACGCGACTCAGATCCACCGGTACTTCGTCCGCCGGGCCGCCGGCAACGACGTCGACGACCTCACCGCGGAGGTCTTCGCGACCGCGTGGCGACGCCGCGACAAGATCCCGGCCGATTTCGCACTGCCGTGGCTCTACCGCACCGCGTCCTACGTCCTGGCCAACCACCGGCGCAAGCCGACGCTGACCCTGCTGTCCGACTACTCCGGCCACGAGGGCGGCGACGGCCTCGACCAGCACATGCGCAGCGTCGACCCGGCCGACCTCGTCATGGCCGACGACGAGGTGCGCCGCGCCCTCGGCCGGCTGAGCACCCGCGACCGCGGCATCCTCATGCTCCATGCCTGGGAGGGGCTGGACGGGGAGGGACTCGCGCAGGCCCTGGGCCTGACCCGCGGAGGCGCCGCTGCGGCGCTCTCCCGGGCCCGGGCCCGGCTGCGCGAGGCCTGGGAGCACGACCACTGACTCATCCCCGGGCCACCAAGTCCGGCACCACCGCACGATCACGCACCACCGCTCGAAGGAGACCGATCATGGTCCAGCACCACAGCGACGAGAGCCTGCACCGCCTGCAGGCCAGCGACCCGGCCACCGGGTCCCACCCCGACCTCAACCGGCTGCGCTCGCTCATCGCGCACAAGGCCCCCGCCAGCCAGGGCGCCGACCGCGCGACCCGGGTCGATGAGGACCTACTCGGGGGCCCGGCGATCCGGGCGCCGTGGGTGGCGGCCGCGTGCATCGCGGCGCTCGCCATCGGCGCCGGAGGGTATGCCGTCGGTGCGCAGCGCGGCACCGGCACCCTGCTGGTCGCCGGCCAGGACTCCCTGCTGTCCCCCGCCGGGGCCGGCATGGACGCCGGGCTGAGCGCCGAGCTCTCCAGCGGGTCGGTCGCCACGAGCAGCTCGGCCGGCGAGTCCGCCCCCCAGCCCTACGACCCCGGCCCGGTCCGGCTGGTGCCGGCCGACTCCCTCTCCTCGGAGCGCTCCACCGCTGCGGTGCGCGTCCTGCGCAGCGACGAGGACCCCGAGGCCTTCCTCGAGGAGTGGGCCCGGACGCTCGGCCTCCAGGGCGAGCCGATGGCCAGCGACGAGGACTTCTTCCCGGAGGGCAATGTCGGGCTGGCCGAGGCCGAGACCGGTCGGATGATCAGCGCCAGCACCGAGGGTGGCGGCCTGCACGTCTCCTACTCCGACTTCTTCTCCTCCCCCTACTGCCGGGAAGAGCTCGCCATGGCGCAGGGCCGCGAGCGCGACACGATGCAGGACTACTGGGAGGCGACCTTCGGGTCGGACACCCCGCTGCCCACGGTGGACGACTGCCGCGAGATCACCGGCGAGCGCCCCACGGACGAGCAGGCCGAGCAGGCCGCCCGGGACTTCCTCACCCTCGCCGGGGTGCCGACCGAGGGGTTCACCTTCCAGAGCAGCGACTACGACCGTGGTTCCTCCGTGGTCTACGTCGAGGCCGCCCCTCCCGGAGGTGCCTACGGCCCGAAGCACGTGAGCCTCACCGTGGGCCCCTCCGGTGTCATCGACGCCAACGCGGGGCTGGGCGAGATGGTCTCCATCGGCGACTACCCGGTCATCTCCCCGGTCGAGGCGGTGGAGCGCTACGGGCTGCGCGAGTTCAGCATGGAGTACGGCGTCCAGCTGCCTCAGGACCTCGAGGACCTCGCGCCGGTCCGCGACGGCGACCTGACCTTCATCGAGCCGAAGATCCCGGACGTCCCGGAGGTCGCGGACGGGATGCAGATCCCGCTGCTGCTCAAGGACAAGGAGGTCACCGGCGCCCGCCTCGTGCAGGCCACGATGTACACCCAGGCCGGCAGCATGGAGGTCCCCACCTGGGAGCTCACCACCGATGACGGCATGAGCTACCCGGTCATGGCCGTGGCCGATGAGTCGATCGACTGGATCACCTGGGAGTGAGCCGACGGATGGGACGATGGCGGGTGTGACCACACCCGCCATCGTCGCTGTCCCGCTCCCCCGGCCTCCCGCGCTCGTGCTGCGCGGCCAGCGCTTCGACGCGGCTCGTCCCGCCGTCATGGCGATCGTCAACCGGACCCGGGACTCCTTCTGGGCCGGCAACCGCCACGCCGTCCTCGACGACGCGATGGCGGCATTGCACGCGGCCGTGCGCGAGGGCGCGGACATCGTCGACGTCGGCGGGGTGCGCGCCGGCCAGGAGAGCGAGCACGTCGACGCCGCCGCGGAGATCGACGGGGTCCTGCCCTTCCTCGAGGCGGCCCGGGCGGCCTATCCCGACCTCGTCCTCTCCCTCGACACCTGGCGCAGCGAGGTGGCCCGCGCGGCGGACGGCCTGCTCGACCTCGTCAACGACACCTGGGCCGGCCACGACCCCGAGCTGGTGGGCGTGGCGGCCGACCTCGGCGCCGGCGTGGTCGTCTCGCACACCGGTGGGCTCCCGCCGCGCACCGACCCGGTGCAGGTCCGGTATGCCGACGCCCAGGGCAACGACGAGCTCGCCGTCGTCCGTGACGTGGTCACGGTCCTGGCCCGGGGGGCGCGGGTCGCCGTGCAGGCGGGGGTCCCGCCCGAGCGGGTGCTCATCGACCCGACCCTGGACTTCGGCAAGACCACGCGGCACTCGCTGGTGACGTTGCGGCATACCGCCGATGTCGCGGCCCTCGGCCACCCGGTGCTGCAGGCCCTCTCCCGCAAGGACTTCGTCGGCGAGACCCTCGACCTGGAGGCCGACGAGCGGCTGGAGGGCACGCTCGCCGCGACCGCGGTGGCGGCGTGGCTGGGCACGGCGGTCTTCCGCGCCCACGACGTCCGGGCGACCCGGCGGGTCGTCGACATGGTCGCCAGCATCCGCGGGGACCGGCCCCCGGCCCGCGCGGTCCGGGGCGAGCCGACCGACCGCTGAGGAGCGCCAGCCCGGGGTCACATCGGCAGGGTCGTGAGACGACCTGGGCAAGGGTGGACCCCACGCTGCACCATGGCCATGCTGCAGCGTGTCGACTCCGCTTGCCCAGGTCGCGTCAGAGCAGTGTTGGCGTGCCCAGCGAGAGCCGCGCCCTGGGGCGGGTCGTGATCAGAGGCGCTCGATGCCGGGCTGGTTGCCCTGGGCCATCTGCTCCAGCCGGGCGATGCGCTGCGCCATCGGCGGGTGGGTCGCGAACATCTTCGTGACGTCCTTGGCGCGGAACGGGTTGGCGATCATCATGTGACTGGCGTTGACGAGCTGCGGCTCGGGGGCCAGCGGGGCGCGGGCGGTGCCGGACTCCAGCTTGCGCAACGCCGAGGCCAGCGCCAGCGGGTCTCCGGTGAGCTGGGCGCCGTCCTCGTCCGCGTCATACTCCCGGGTCCTGCTGATCGCGAGCTGCACCACCGTGGCGGCGAAGGGCGCGAGCAGCGCCATCGCCAGCAGGGCGAGCGGGTTGGCGCCGTTCTCCCGGTTGCCCCCGCCGAAGAAGAGCGCCATTTGCGCCACCGAGGTGATGACCCCGGCGATGCCGGCGGCGACCGAGCTGGTGAGGATGTCGCGGTTGTAGACGTGCATGAGCTCGTGCCCGAGCACCCCGCGCAGCTCGCGCTCGTCGAGCAGGTGCAGGATGCCCTCGGTGCAGCACACCGCGGCGTGCTCGGGGTTGCGGCCGGTCGCGAAGGCGTTGGGCGCCGCCGTCGGGCTGACGTAGAGGCGGGGCATGGGCTTGCCCGCCTGCTGGGAGAGCTCGCTGACGATGCGGTACATCGCCGGCTGCTGCTCGGGGGTCACCGGCTCGGCACGCATGGCCTTGATGGCCAGCTTGTCGGAGTTCCAGTAGCTGTAGAACGTCGTGGCCAGCCCGAAGATCGCGAAGAGCCAGATGAACCGGCCGCCGCCGATGAGCGCACCCATCCCGAGGAAGATCGCCCAGATGGCGCCGAAGAGCAGCGTGGTCTTCAGCCCGTTGTAGTGCCTGTGCATGACCGGTCAACGACCGGTGGTCCTCGCGGTGTTCCCGGGTGTTCCCGGGTGCAGCCAGGTCTCAGACGATCCCGATGGGCGCGATGCTGCCGAGCACGAGGACCGCCGACAGCAGGCCGACGAGGACCCACAGCCGGGCCGGCACGCGCGGCTGCCGGACGCCCGCGGCAGAGTCGGGACGATCCCCCGCTGCGGCGGGCATCTGGTCGGGTGCGTCGCTGTCGCCGCCCGCCGGCACCCGGACCGGGACGAGCGGGGAGCGGCGGCTGCCCGGCGCCACGAGCACCGCGAGCCAGCGGAGGTAGACGGCGATGCCGAGGGCGATGTTGACCGCGGCGACCAGCGCCAGCCACCAGGTCTCGTCACCGAGGACGGGCCGCAGCGCGACGATCTTGGCCACGACACCGGCCACGGCGGGCGGCAGACCGGCCAGGGTGAGCAGGGCCAGGCCCAGCGGTAGGGCCAGCAACGGACGGCTGCGGAGCATCCCCCGCTGCGTCTCCAGCGAGGTCGCCTCCCGTCCGCCGACCAGCGCCACGACGGCGGCGAGGACGACGAAGGCGAGCAGCGTCGCCGCGACGTAGACGAGGAGGTAGGACCCCGCGGCCCGGGCCGCGCGGGTGGACAGCGAGGCCAGCGGCAGCAGTACCCACCCGGCCTGGGCGACAGTCGACCACGCCAGCAGCCGCACCGTGTCCTGCTGCACCAGGGCCACGAGGTTGCCCAGCGTCATCGACGCCCCGGCCAGCACCGCGATGGCGACGAGCGTGGTGCCGTCGACGGCACCGAGGGCGCGGATCACCACGACGAGGCCGCCGAGGGCCGCCACCTTGGACACGGTGGCGAGGTATGCCGTCACCGGGAGCGGCGCCGCGGCATACGTGATCGGGGTCCAGGCGTGGAAGGGGACGGCGGAGACCTTGAACGCCAGCCCGGCGACGAGCAGCACGGCCGCGAGGACGAGCAGCTCTGAGTGGGCGACCTGCGGCACCCCGTCGAAGCGGGTGCTGCCCGTCGCGGCCACCCACAGGGCGGCGCCGAGGGCGAGCAGCCCGAAGGAGACCAGGGAGGTGGTGAGCAGCGAGACGGCCCCGTCGACGGCACGGGCGCGCCGGGGCGCGGCCCACGTGGTGCGCACGAGTGCGACCAGGGCGACCGTCGGCAGGGTGGCGAGCTCGAGGGAGACCAGCAGCGACCCGAGGTCACCGGCGGCGGGCACGGCCACCACACCGGCGGTCGCCGCCAGCAGGAGAGCCACGACGACCGGCGCCCGTCCGGTGCCCTCCGCACCGCCGCCCGGGCCGGGGGCCGACCAGTCGCGCCAGGCGAGGACGAGCACGACGAGGGCGGCCAGCAGGGCGCAGACCTGCAGCGCCGAGGTGAGGTGGTCGGCGCGATAGGCGCACCAGCCGTCGGGGAGGCAGAGGGCGGAGCGGGTGTCGTCGGCCGGCAGCCGGAGCCCCGGGAGCGCCCCGAGCAGACCGGCGGCGAGGCCGGCGGCGCCGAGGACGAGGTGGGGCTCGCGGCGCTGCGGCACGGCGGCGTCCAGGAGCAGGACGAGCACCGCCGCCACGACCGGCGCGATGACGGGCAGCAGGGAGACCAGGCTCAGCTCGAGGCTCATCGGCCCAGGACCCCCTCGACGAAGGGCGCGGTCACGCCGAGGAGCACGGTCGGGACCAGCCCGAGGACGAGGACGAGGACGCCGAGCATCCGCAGCGCGGTCCGCTCGGTGAGCACGGCGTCGGGGATCCTCGGCTCCACCCGGTCACCGGCCCACACCTCGCGCAGCACCCGCACGGTGTAGGCGACGGCCAGGGCGCCACCGACCGCGGCGACCACGGCGAAGGCCCGGAACCACCCCTCCGGCCGGTCCGGCGCCGGTGACCAGGCGGCGAGGATCGCCCCGATCTCACCCCAGAACCCGGCGAGCCCGGGCAGCCCGCTCGCCGCCGCCATACCGACGACGAGCGCCAGACCGAGGCGGGGCGCGACCTCCCGCACGGCCGGGCGGCGACGCCGCAGGTCAGCGCTGCCCCACCGGTGCTTGAGCCCTCCGACGACGACGAAGAGCAGCGCCGAGATGAGGCCGTGGGCGACATTTCCGAAGAGCGCCGCCTGCAGACCGGCCTGCGTGCCGCTCGCGATGCCCAGCACGACGAAGCCCAGGTGGGCGACGGAGGACCAGGCGATGAGCCGCTTGAGGTCGGGCTCGACCAGGCAGACGAGGGAGGCCCACACGATGCCGGCCACACCGAGCCCGGCGAGCAGCGGCGACCAGGCGGCGAAGCCCTCCGGGACGACCGGCACGACCAGGCGGACCACGCCGTAGGTGCCCAGCTTGAGCAGCACCGCGGCCAGCAGCACCGATCCTGCGGTCGGTGCCGTGGCGTGCACCCACGGCAACCAGGTGTGCACCGGGAAGACGGGGATCTTGAGCCCGAGACCCACGAGGAGGACCGCCGCGATCGCGAGCTGCGAGCCGCGCCCCAGCGAGGCCCCACCCTCGGCCGCCCAGACCGCCAGGTCGGTGGTGCCGGTGGCCGTGCCGACCGCGAGGATGCCGAGGAGCACGAGGGAGGAGCCGACGACGGTGACGAGCAGGAAGCGCAGCGCCGCGCCGTCCCGGTCGCTGGTCGGGTCGCCGTAGCGCGCGACGAGCACCCACATCGGGACGAGCACGAGCTCGAAGCCGATGAAGAAGAGGATGGCGTCGCCGGCGAGGAAGGCGAGGAGGGCGCCGAGGAGCACGAGCTGCAGGCAGGCGTGGTAGGTCGCGAGCCCGGGGACGTCCTCGCCCCGGACCACGGGGATCGGGGAGGTCGGGTCGGTGTCCTCGAGGTCGACCGCGACCTGGCGCGGCTCGTGCGCCGGGTGCAGGTGCAGGGCGGTGGCGACCACGCCGACCAGGGCGGTGAGCAGCAGCAGGGGCACCGACAGCCCGTCGGGACGCAGGCTGAACCACACGCCCAGGCTGGGGATCCAGCTGACGTCCACCACCGGCCGGTCGAGGCACACGCCGAGCACCCCGAGCGCACTGATCGCTGAGGCCGCCATCGATCCGCGGTGGACGACCCGGTGGCCCGGTTGCTCGGGCCAGCGCCCGATCACGAGCAGCATGACGGCCACGAGCAGCAGCGGGGCGAGGGCGAGGGCATACCACCAGATGCCGAGGTCGGGCACCAGGGCGAGGAGGTCGTCGCGCATCCTGCTCACCGGGCCGTTCACGCCGTCACCACCCCGATCGCGGCGAGCACGAGCATCCCGGCGAGCACCAGGGCCAGCCCGGGGGTCGCCCGGCGCGGGCTGGTGAGCTCACCGACCCGGCCAAGGAGCCGGGCCCCCTGGCCTGCGCCACGGACCCAGGAGTCGAGGACCTGGTCGTCGAACCACGCGACCGCGCGGGCGAGGGCCAGGACCGGGGTCGCGACGACGGCCCGGTAGGCGACGTCGGCGTAGAGGCCCCGCTCGGCAGCCAGGCTGACGCGGGCCGGTATGCGGGCGGCGGCGTCACGGGTGCGCACGCCGCCGGCCGCGAGACGCACGAGCAGGGCGCTGACGAGCATGAGCAGCAGGGTCGCCAGGAGCAGCTGGAGGTCCACGTGGGCCTGCGGCCCCCAGACCGGGAGCAGCAGGAGGATCCCGCCGAAGAGCGTCATGAGCATGAGGACGGAGGTCCCCATGCGGGCAGAGGAGCTGATGGCTGCCTCGGCGCGCTCGACCCCCTCGGCCTCCTGGATCACCTGCGGCTCGTCGAAGAAGTCGTCGATCCGCTCCACCGGGCTCGGCTCGTAGATCCGGGCGTGCCCCTGGGCCGCGGTGGGGGTGCTGAGCACGAGCCAGGCGCGCATGCAGTAGGCGGCGGTGAGCGGCGCCGAGGCGCCGACCGCGGCCAGCACCACGACCGAGACGAGCCCGCCCTCGGAGCCGGCGGCCGTGCCCGCCTCGGCGGTGCCGAGGATGGCCTCCTTGGAGAAGAAGCCGACGAAGGGCGGGACACCGGCCAGGGCCAGCAGCCCCCAGCCGAAGCGGTGCCGCAGCACGCGGTAGCGGCGGGTGCCCGAGGCCACGAGAGCCATGGCGGTCCCGCCGACAAGAACCCCCAGCCAGCCCGTCGTGAGGAAGAGCAGCGCCTTGAACCACGCGTGGGCGACGAGGTGCTGCAGGGCGGCGTCGGGCCCGGTGGCCGTCGTCGCCGCGGCGAGGACGGCCAGCATGAGGGCGACCTGGCTCACGGTGGACCAGGCGAGCAGCCGCTTGAGATCGCCCTGGGCGAAGGCCAGCACCGCCGCGCCGATCATCGTCGTGCACGCCAGCACGGCCAGCAGCATGCGCGCGGGTCCGGAGAGGGCCAGCAGCTCGAAGAGCTGAGCCAGCACCACGGTGCCCGCGGCGACCATCGTCGCGGCGTGGATGAGCGCGGAGGCAGGGGTCGGGCCCTCCATGGCATCGGGCAGCCAGTCCTGGAAAGGGAAGAGCGCGGACTTGCCGGCGACCCCGACGACGAGCAGCGTCATGGCGACCGTGAGCGTCGGCGAGCTCCCCGCAGCGGCCCAGTGCTGCACGACGTCGGTGATCCGTGTCGTGCCGGCCTCGGCCGCGAGGATGACCAGGCCGAGCACGAAGCCGATGTCGGCCGTGCGGGTGACGAGCAGCGCCTTGCTCGCGGCCCGGGTCGCGGCCGGGCGCGTGGACTGATGACCGATGAGGAGGTAGGAGCACCAGCCCATGACCTCCCACCCGACGAGGGTGAGCAGCAGGTCGTCGGAGAGGACGAGGAGCAGCATCGCCGCGGAGAACAGCGACACCGTGGCGGCGAACGGCCGGTAGCGCGGGTCGTACCAGAGGTACCACCGGGCATACCCCTGCACGACGAGCGCGACCGTCGCGACGGTGAAGGCGACGAGGGCGAGCGGCCAGGTCACGAGCATGCCGAGCGGCACGTCGAGCTCGCCGAGCTGCAGCGCCCCGATGGTGCCGATCGAGCGCTGCGCCGCCTCGATCTGGGTCAGGGTGTAGAGCTGCCAGAGGCTGGCGACGAAGGCGACGAGCGAGCCGCCCACGCCGATCCACGCGGCCAGCCGGTTGGACCGCCCGGTCACACCGAGGCCGGCCAGCGCGGCGAGCAGGGTGGCGAGCACGGCCCAGTGTGCGGGCGAGCCCCACAGATCGGGCATCGGCAGGTGCGGCAACGGCACCGAGGGCAGCTGCAGGTCGGACCAGTCGAGGTCGGGCAGCTCAGGCACGGCCGCTCACCTCCTCACCCTCACGGGCCTCACCGTCGTCGCCCTCGCCGTCGCCGCCGAGAGCCGCGTGCAGGTCGACGTGACCCCGGGCGCGGAACAGCGCGAGGAAGATCGCGAGTGCGAGGACCACCTCGGCGGCGGCGATGGTGATGACGAAGAGGGTGAGCACCGCAGCCCCGGGGTCGCCGTCGGCACCGGTCTGCGCGACCGTGACGAGCAGGAGACCGGCGGCGCCGAGCAGCAGCTCGACCCCGATGAGCACGAGGACGGCGTGCCGCCGGGCGAGGATGCCGTAGGCGCCCAGGCCCGCCAGGATCGCGGCGAGGAGATAGGGCAGGGCAGGACGGATCACGACGGGTCCCCCTGCACGGCCTCGACGTCGGCGGGCGGGTTCGGCCGCTGGCTCGGGTCGTCCTGACCGCCCACCGGGGCGCGGGCGACCGCGACCGCGGCGACGAGCGCCATGAGCAGCAAGACCGAGAGCAGCTCGAACGGCCACGCATCGGTGCCGAAGATCGTCGCGGCGACCTCGGCGTTGCCACCGCCGTCGATCGGCACGCTCCCCCACCCGAAGGCCGAGAGCAGCGCACCGCCGAGGATCACCGTCGTACCCGCTCCGACGAGGCCGGCCGCGACGCGCTGCGGCACGCTCGTGACGACCGGCACGCCGCCGGCCCGGGTCAGCATGAGCGCGAAGAGCACGAGCACGACCA
Organism: Serinicoccus profundi; assembly: GCF_008001015.1. Classification (NCBI taxonomy): domain Bacteria; kingdom Bacillati; phylum Actinomycetota; class Actinomycetes; order Micrococcales; family Ornithinimicrobiaceae; genus Serinicoccus; species Serinicoccus profundi. The sequence continues at coordinate 2,580,980 of NZ_CP042862.1, forward strand.
CGGCGCCGACGTAGACCAGCAGCTGCACCAGCGCGACGAGCTCGGCGCCGAGCACGAGGTAGCAGCCGGCCAGGCCCCCGAGAGTGACGACGAGCCAGAGCGCGGCGTGCAGGACCTGCCGGGAGGTCACCGACAGGGCAGCGGCGCCCGCGGTCACCAGCCCGACGGCGAGGAAGAGGAGGTCGAGGCCGCTCACGCGTCGTCCTCCGGAGCCCGGGCCGCTGGGGCGTCCGCCGCCGAGTCGTCCCCGGTGCTCGCCTCACCATCACCGGAGTCGGCGTCATCAGCGGTGTCGACCGGCCGCTGGTAGCCCTCCGGCAGGCTCGCCTGCGGCACGGACGCCATGAAGCCCCCGAGGCGCTCCTTGTCGTGGAGCAGGTTGCGGATGTCACCCTCGGCGTAGGCGAAGTCGGGCGCCCAGAAGAGCGCGTCGAAGGGGCATACCTCGATGCAGATGCCGCAGTACATGCAGAGCGAGAAATCGATGTCGAAGCGGTCGAGGACGTTGTGCGAACGCTCCCTGCCCCCCTCGGTCTCGGCGGGCAAGGTCTCCTTGTGCGAGTCGATGGTGATGCACCAGTCCGGGCACTCACGGGCGCACAGCATGCACGAGGTGCAGTTGTCCGCCAGCAACGCGATGACGCCGCGGCTGCGCTCGGGCAGCACCGGCTCGGTATGCGGGTACTGCGCGGTGTGGGCGCGTCGGGTGAGCGTCCGGGCGGTGGTGCCCAGGCCGCGCAGCAGACCGGTGATGCCGCTCATCCGAGGAACACCACCCCGACGCCGGTGACCGCCAGCTGCACGAGCGCGAGCGGGATGAGCACCAGCCAGGCGAAGCGCTGGAGCTGGTCCTCACGCACCCGCGGCCAGGCGACCCGCAGCCACAGGAAGAGCACGCCCACGCCGGTCGCCTTGACGAGCGTCCACAGCACCCCCACGATCCCGGCGCCCGCGTCGGCCCACGGCCCCCGCCAGCCCCCGAGGAAGAGCACGGTGAACAGCAGCGCCATGACGACCATGCCGGCATACTCGGCGAGCAGGAAGAACGCGAAACGCAGCCCGGTGTACTCGGTCAGCGGACCGAAGACGATCTCGGAGTCGGCCACGGGCGCGTCGAAGGGCGTGCGCTGCAGCTCCGCGACGCTGGCCGCGAGGAAGATCGCGGCGGCGGGCGCCTGCCAGACCAGCCACCACCACGACCACTCCTGCACGATGGCGGTGAGGGAGAGGGTGCCGGCCGCCATGGCGACGCTGGCCGCGGCCAGGATGAGGGGCAGCTCGTAGGACACCAGCTGCGCGCCCGCCCGCAGACCGCCGAGGAGGGAGTACTTGTTGCCCGAACCCCAGCCGGCCATGAGCGTGCCGATGACCCCGACGCTGGTCACGGCGAGCACGAGCAGCAAGCTCGCGGGCACGTCCACCGCCACCCACGCGGCGCCGAGCGGGATGGCCGAGAGCGCGACGAGGTAGGGCACCAGCGCCACCGCCGGCGCGAGCCGGAAGACCGGGCGGTCCGCCGCCGCCGGCGTGATGTCCTCCTTCTGCGCGAACTTGATGCCGTCCGCGACCAGCTGGAGGATGCCGTGCGGCCCGGCCTCCATCGGGCCCAGCCGTCCCTGCATGTGGCCCATGAGCTTGTGCTCGAGCTGCCCGAGCGCCAGGGGCAGCGTGAGGAAGGCCGCCAGCACGACAGCGGCCTTGAGCACGGCCTCGAGGGCCCACGGGAGTTCGGCGAGCATCGCGTTCACCCTAACGAGTGAGGCCGACATCCCCGCGACGCCGCACCGCACGGGTCCCGTCGGCCGTCACGACGCCAGGGTGACGTCATACCTGTTGACAGTGACGCCAAGATGACGCCAGTATGACGTCATGGATCTACACCCCTACCTCACCCAGGTCGCGCACGACCTCGACCGGGCCACGGCGCTGGCCGACGAACCGACGCGCGAGGTCGTCGGTCGACTCGTGCCCTCGGTGGAGACGGCCGTGCGGTCGGCGCTGGTCCAGGCGCTCTCCGACGCCGCCGCCTCCCTCACCTCCGAGCTGGAGGATGCCGTGGTCACCGTCCGCATGGACGGCCGCGACCCTGTCCTGGAGGTGCGTCAGGTGCCCGCACCCGCCGCCAGCGGCACCGGCGCTCCCCTCGCAACCGGACCGGGCCCTGAGGCCGACACCGCCGGCGAGGACGGCGGGCTGGCACGGGTCTCGCTGCGGCTGCCCGAGCTGCTCAAGGAGCAGGCCGAGGGGCGGGCCGGTGCCGCCGGTCAGTCGCTCAACACCTGGATCGTGCAGGCCCTGCGCCGCGCCGTCACCGACCGGCACGCCGACGCCGGCCCCGACCGGACCACCCCCTACCACCGCACCCGCCGGGTCACCGGCTGGGCCTGAGAGGACGACACCATGACCACGAGCACCGCCACCCAGCACACCTACGGCTTCGCCGACGACCACCCCATCTCCCTGGAGCTGCGCCACCACCACGGCGATGTCGCCGTCGTGCTGGACGCACCCGAGGGGACGGCGGAGGTCGCCCTCTCGAGCACGGCGCCCCTCGACCTCGGGCCGGTCACCGCCGGCTGCCACCGGGGGCGGGTGAGCATCGACATCCCGGCGCTGGTCGACCCCGAGGGCGGTCGGGGGTTCAGCTTCTCCCTCGGCTCCTTCTCCCTCGGCTCCGGCGCGGTGCCGGTGCACGTCGAGGTGCACCTGCCGCACGGTGCCGACGTCGACGTGAGCACCAAGCGGGGCGACGTCGTCCTGCAGGGCGTCAGCGGCGTGACCCGCGTGAGGTCCGGCTCCGGCGACCTGTCGCTGGAGGAGACGGGCCGGCTGCGCGCGGCCACCGGCTCGGGCGACGTCCGGGTCGGCACGATGACCGAGGGCAGCCTCACGACCGGCTCGGGGGACCTCGAGCTCCGCACGGCCACCGGTCCGGGGCCGCTCGAGGTGCGCAGCGGCAGCGGTGATGTCACGCTCGCCAGCACCGACCAGGACGTCACGGTCGCCACCGGCAGTGGAGACGTCGTCGTGCACGCGGGGTCGGGGCGCTTCTCCGCCCGCACCGGCACCGGGGACGTGCAGGTCTCGGTCCCCCGCGGCCTGCCCGTCTGGTTGGACCTGTCCAGCGGCACCGGTGAGGTCCGCCGCGACATCGACCACCTGGGCGCCCCGGAGGAGGGGCAGGCCCATCTGGAGGTGAGCGTGCGCACCGGGACGGGGGATATCACCGTCCGGCACGCCGCGAGCGCCCCGGCATGAGGATCGCACCGCTGACCGAGGAGTCAGGGGAGGCTGTCGTGCGGCTGTGGCAGGACTGCGGCCTCACCCGCCCCTGGAACGACCCTCACGCCGACCTGACGCGGGCGATCACGAGCGACTCCTCCGCGGTGCTCGGCGCCCACGAGGGTGAGGTCCTGATAGGCACCGTGATGGTCGGCCACGACGGCCACCGCGGGTGGGTCTACTACCTCGCCGTCGCGCCCGGGCACCGACGCCGGGGCCTCGGCCGCGCGCTCATGTCCGCGGCCGAGGAGTGGGTGCAGGCGCGCGGCATACCCAAGCTGCAGCTCATGGTCCGCACCGGCAACGGCGAGGCCGTGGCGTTCTACGAGCGGCTGGGGTATGCCGTGCAGGACACCCAGGTCCTCGGGCGCTTCTTCGATCCCGCGCTCGGCGCGCTGCAGCAGGGCGACCACGTGAGCTGAGCCCACGGCGGCGCGGCTCGTGGGTCCGGCGGTGTCGGCGGGCGGCGCGGGCGCTCAGTCGCGCCTCGGGCCCCACTCGGGGTCCGGCACCCCGGGCGGGAGCAGGCGCTTGCGCGGCCTCCGGGCGGGGGCAGCACCTGCGGCGGGCGCCTCGCTGCCCTCCCCCGGCTCCTTGGCCCCGGGCCAGGGTTTGGAGGCGCGGGCCGCGAGCACGAAGTCCTTGCGCAGCGGCGTGCCCTCGAAGCCCTCCGGCAGGAGCAGCGGGCGCAGCCCGAGGCCGGTGCCGTCCTGGAAGCCGGAGAAGACCAGGCCGAACATCTCGTGCGTCTCACGTTCGTGCCAGGCGGCCCCGGCGAAGAGGTCGGTGAGAGAGGCCAGGGTCGCGCCGTCGGGCACCCGGGTGGTGAGGAGCAACCGGTGCATCCCCTGCCGGCCGTGACGCACGTCCATGAGATGGCACACGACGTCCAGTCCGGGGGTCAGTCCCTCCTCGGCGTCCTCGGGCCCCTGCTGGGGGTCGCTCTCATTGACAGCTGGTGCCTCTCCCTGCCCGGAATCTGTCTCGTCGACGGCGGAGAGCCAGTCGAAGAAGGCATACCCCTCCGCGCGCGCCACCCGGACGGTCTCGTGCCACTGCTCGGGCTCCACGCGTCGGGTCCGGACCTCGACCGTCGCGACGGGCGCCTCTGCGGGATCCACGCGTCGGGTCCGGACCTCGACCGTGTCGGCGGGCGCCTGTGCGGGATCGTGCTCGGCCATGGTCGCCACCCTACGCCGGGCGCCCGCCCCACCCACCGAGCGCCGCAGATGGTCGCTCTCACCCCCACCGAGCGTCGCAGATGGTTGCCCCTGCCCCCACCGAGCGCCGCAGATGGTTGCCCCTGCCCCCACCGAGCGCCGCAGATGGTCGCTCTCACCCCCACCGAGCGTCGCAGATGGTCGCTCTCACCCCCACCGAGCGCCGCAGATGGTCACCCCTGCCCCCACCGAGCGCCGCAGATGGTTGCCCCTGCCCCCACCGAGCGCCGCAGATGGTCGCTGAAGCGCGGATCGAACCGGCGGTGGATCGCGCACGGCACACCGGTCCCGCGTCTCGACCGACCGGCGGCGGTGTCGCTTCGCCGCCATCGACGTCCAGGCGACGACCATTCGCGGCGCTCGGTGAGGGTGACAGCGACCATCTGCGACGCTCGGTGGGGGTGAGAGCGACCATTCGCGGCGCTCGGTGGGGGTGAGAGCGACCATCTGCGGCGCTCGGTGGGGGTGAGAGCGCCCATCTGCGGCGCTCGGTGGAGAAAAAGTCAGTCGGTGGGCGGCGGCGCCACGAGGCCCCGGGTGACCTCACCGGCGGTGACGGGGCGGTCGGCATACCGCGAGCCGTGGCGGGCTCGGGCGCGCCCGGGCGTCTCGGCCGCGATCTGCTCCTGCAGCGTGATGATCCCGTGGAGCAGCGCCTCCGGGCGGGGCGGGCAGCCCGGGACGTAGACGTCGACCGGGATGAGCTGGTCGACGCCCTTGGTCACGCAGTAGCTTTCCCAGTAGGGGCCGCCGGAGTTGGAGCAGGCGCCGAAGGAGATGACGTACTTCGGCTCCGGCATCTGGTCGTAGAGCCGCCGGATCGCGGGCGCCATCTTGTCGGTCACGGTGCCGGAGACGACCATGAGGTCGCTCTGCCGCGGCCCGGGCGCAAAGGGGATGACGCCCAGCCGGATGAAGTCGTGCCGCGCCATCGAGGCGCTGATGAACTCGATGGCGCAGCAGGCGAGTCCGAAGTTGAAGACCCAGAGGGAGTACTTCCGGCCCCAGTTGAGCACGACCTGGACCGCGCGGGGAGCCTTCTCCACCGGCGCACCGAGGCGCGGGGTCGGCAGGCTGGTGGTATGCCGCCCGCTCGCCTGGTCGCTCATGTCACCACCACCGCAGCAGGCCGCGCCGCCACACGTGCAGCAGGGCGACGACGAGGACCCCGATGAAGATCGCCATCTCGACCAGGCTGGCCGCGCCGAGGTCGGAGCGGATCACCAGCGCCCACGGGAAGAGATAGACCGCGTCGACGGCGAAGACGACGTAGAGCAGGGCATACACGAGGTAGCGCACGCTGCCCTGCTCCCAGCCGGACCCGACCGGGTCCACACCCGACTCGTAGGTCGTGACCTTCGCCGGTGTCGGATCGCTGGGCGCGAGCAGTCGGCGGGCGCCGAAGGCGACCGCGACCAGGGCCACCCCCAGGAGGCTGACCAGCGCGACGACGAGGTAGTCGGACATCGAGGTCAGCCTAGTCGTCGGGGTCCATCAGGAGCTGGAGGCCGGCCTCGGTGATGGTGGACGCGCGCATCTCGTCGATCTCGTCGGCGCGCCGGACCTGGACGACCAGGACCCGGCCGGTGTCGGGGCTCGAGTCGGAGTCGGCCGCCGACTCGACATAGAAGGAGAACGCCAGGACGCCGGGTGCCGACCCGCCCTTGAAAGCCTGGTAGGACACACCCGCCACGGGGCCGATACCGGGGTTGGCGGACAGGATGTCGCGCACCGGCGACCCTGGCTCGGTCCTGGCTTGCTGCTGCAGCCGCGCGTGCAGGCCGCAGACCTCGGCCCCGGTGAGAGAGAAGTCGATATCCGCCTCCCACCGAGGCTCGGTGATCGTGGCCAGGTCGAGGTCGAGCTCCTCGGGGAGGTCGGCAAGGATCGCCTCTCGCGTCTCGGGGACCGCCGCCTCGGCCCACCGGCGCCGGACCTCCGCGTCGACCTGCCAGCCGAGCTGGAAGAACTGCCGGGTCGTGGCGACCGGCATGATCCGGGTGGCGTCCACGCCCGCCTCGGTCGCTGCCGCGCGTAGGGTCGGCTGACCGACGGCGGTGACGAGGAGGTCGGTGGCGGTGTTGTCGCTGATCGAGATCATCAACCGGGCCGCCTCCAGCACAGTGACTTCCGAGCCGTCCTCGCGGTCCTGAAGGACCCCCGAGGGCAGGCTCTTGACCTCCGGCGTGATCGTGAGCCGTCGGTCCCAGGTCAGCTCCCCCTCCGCAACCGCGTCCACCACGGCGGAGAGCACGAGCAGCTTGTATACCGAGCCACTCGGCGCCGGCTCACCGCCTGGCTCCAGGCCCTCCGTGGTGTGGACGAGCTCGCAGCTCCCGCCCGGCACGTCTACCTCGCCCACGACGACCTGCGCCTGTCCCTCGAGCTCGGTGAGTGCCTGGTCCAGGTCGGCCCACGCGGAGAGCGTCGGGAGCGTGCCGGAGGTGTCCGGCTGGAAGAGCAGGGTCTGCACGCGACCCTCCTCGTCCAGGCCGATGGTGAGGACCACGGGCTGCTGGCTCGAGGCCAGCGCCAAGGACGCGATCCGGCCCACCCCCTGGCTCTGGTCGGCGCCGGTGACGGTGTAGGGGCCGCGCTCCCGCAGCTGGGTGAGGACGCGGGCGAACTCCACCTGCGTCACCTGATCCAGGAAGGAGGGCGCCAACCGCTTCGCGATGTCCGTGGCCGTCGGGCCCTCGGCGCCGGGCTCGAGCAGGCCCAGCACCCACTCGACCTGGGCGCGCAGGTCGTCGTCGGTGAGCTGCTCGGCGAGGTCGACGGCCTCGGAGGGCTCGGGGGCGGGTGCCGTCGCGGCCTCGTCGTCCGCGGGAGCGGTCGTGGCCGAGGCGTCGTCCGGCGTGGCGGTCTCGACGACGAGGGGTGGGCTCGTGGTGGTGGCCATGTCGTCATCGTACTCCCGCGTGCACCCGGCGAGCAGCATCGAGGCCACGGCCAGCCCGCCGATCACCTGCCGCATGGCACACCCCTTCGTCTCGCAACCATCTCAGCACGGGCCGCGGCGACATTCAGCCGCGGGCGGCGCGCAGCGCGTCGCCCGCCTGCACGGCATACCCCCCGCCGAAGAGGAGGACATGGACGAGCAGCGGCACGGTCTGGAAGACCGCGACCCGCTCGCGCCAGCCCGCCGCGAGCGGGAAGTCCTCGGCGTAGGCGGCGTAGACGCGCCCGCTGAACCCGCCGAAGAGCTGCATCATCGCCAGGTCGACCTCGCGATGGGCGTAGTGGGCGCACGGGTCGATGAGCCAGCTGCGCCCTCGCCGGTCCACCAGCCGGTTGCCCGCCCACAGGTCGCCGTGGACCAGGGTCGGCGGCTCGACCGGCCCGAGGTCGCTGCCAGCCAGCGCCTCGGCGTCGGCGAGCGCGGTGCCGTCGAGCTGACCCCGCTCCACGCACTCCCGGGTGAGCGGCACGACGCGGCGCTCCAGCCACGACTCGGCCAGCGTGCCGCAGGGGGTGAGGTCGATCGGGCAGTCGCCGAGGTATGCCGTGGGCTCGCCGTCGACGGCGCCGTAGCGCTCCCCCGTGGCCCGGTGCAGGGCGGCCAGCTCGCGCCCGAAGGCCTCCTCGCCGGACACGGTGCGCTCGCCCCCGGCGGGCACGCGGTCGAGGGTGATGCCGCCCTCCGACACGTCGAGCACGCGCGGCACCCGGGCGCCCGCGGCCCCCAGCACGCCCAGGCCCACCGCCTCACGGTCGAAGAACAGCGGCGGGGCGTCGGCGCGGGTCTTGGTGAAGGCGGTCTCCGGCGTCATGACGCCACCCTCCCAGGCGCCGGTCGCGGTGAGAGGGTGGGGGCATGCACATCGTCACGGTCTGCCTGGGCAACATCTGCCGCTCCCCCGCCGCCGAGGCGGTGCTGCTCCGCCGGCTCGAGGAGGCCGGGCTGCAGGACGTCACCGTCAGCTCGGCCGGGACGGCCGACTACCACGTCGACGAGCGCCCGCACCCCCGGTCCGTGGCCGAGGGCGAGCGCCGGGGGTATGCCTTCACCACCCGCGGGGCGCAGTTCGAGGCCACCGACTTCGAGGGGGCCGACCTGGTGCTCGCGATGGACTCCAGCAACGAGGCCGACCTCCTCTCCCTCGCCCGGACCCCTGCCGAGCAGGCCACCGTGGTGCGGCTCGGCGCCTTCGCCTCCGACGCCGGCGACGGCGTGCGGGACATCCCCGACCCGTGGGGTATGCCGCAAGAGGCCTACGTCGCGATGTACGACCAGATCGAGGACGCCGTGGCCGGGCTGGTCGCCGCGATCGCGCAGGACCGGGTCGGCGAGGTCGTCGCGGCCCAGCGCGACCGGCACTGACGACGCCACCGGCGCCGATCTCCCGGACGGCGCGACCGGCAGTGAGTCAGCCCGACGTGGGTCCGTCGGCGTCCAGACCCACCTCACGCCGCACCCAGGCGACGGTCCGCGCCGCCTGCTCGGCGTTCAGCGCCGCGGCCGAGCGCCGGATGAGCGTGGGTCGGCCGCGCAGGTGCTGCCACCCGTCGGGGCCGACGTAGGAGCCCGGGGGCAACGGCTGGGTGAGCGAGAAGAGCACGGCCGCGGCACCCTCGGTGGCGGTCATGGCCAGCGGGCGGCTCGCCGTGGTCACGAGCCGGTCGAGGCGCGCGTCGCCGCTGGCGTTCTGCAGGTTGGTGACCACCCACCCGGGGTGCGTCAGCTGCACCTGGGTGCCGGGCGGCATACGGGCACCGAGGTCCAGCCCCCACTGCATCGCGGTGAGCTTGGCACGGGAGCAGGCCCGGGGCAGGGTCCACCGCGTCCGCCGGAAGTGCGGATCCGCCGGGTCGAACCGGCCGGCCGTGTGCGCGTGGGAGGTGACGAGCACCACCCGCTCGTGCACCACGGGGAGCAGCGACTCCACCAGGAGCATGGGCGCGAGCGCGTTGACCCCCAGCAGCAGCTCGAAGCCGTCGACGGTCTCCTGCCGGCGGGGTGACACGACCCCGGCGACGCTGACCAGGTCGGCCCGGTCCCCCTCGAGCAGCACGCCGATCTCCTCCACCGCCCGCCGCACCGACCCGAGGTCGGCGAGGTCCAGGTCGACGAGCCGCACGGCATCGGCCCCGGCGACGGCGGTCTTCCGGAGCAGCCGGGAACGGACCACCTCGGCCTTGGCGCGGTTGCGGACCGGGAGGACGAGCCGCGCACCCCACCTGGCCAGGTGCAGCGCCACCTCGCGGCCGATCCCGTCGCTCGCCCCGGTGACCACGACGGTGCGCCCGCGCAGGTCCGGCGCCGCCAGGTGCTCCCACCCGAGGGCTCCGCCGGCGCCTCTCGCCCTCGTCCGTGCCATGGTCACCGAGTGTGCCAGCGCACCCGGCTGGCCGTCGTCGCAGGGCTCCTCCCGGCGGCTACCCTGTCGCCATGACCCTGACCCTGGAGACCGCCTCTGACCGCGCGTCCTACATGGCAGCCCTGCTCGACCTCCCCGTGAGCAGTCCGCTGCAGGGATGGGGCTATGGCGAGGCCCGCCGCGAGCTCGGCCAGGAGCCGTTGCGCTACCTCGTCCGGCAGGACGGCCGCACGGTGGGTGCGGTGCAGCTCATGCGCAAGACCCTGGTCCCCGGCGTGAGCACGTTGTATGCCCCCCGCGGGCCGGTCCTCGCCGACCCCGCCCTCCTCCCGGACTTCGCGCGGGCGGTCAAGAAGGTGGCCCGCCGCAGCGACCACTTCCTGACGATCGAGCCGCCGGAGCCGCTCTTCGCCGGCGACAGCCCCGAGCAGGAGGACCTCGAGGCCGAGCAGGCGGTCATCCCGGACCGCCTCGGGCCGTTCCGGCGCGCCAGGACCGAGCAGCCCGAGCACACCATCCTCATCGACACGCGCCCGGACCCCGAGACGATCTTCGCGGGGCTGCACAAGATGGCCCGCCGCAACGTGCGGACCGCCGAGCGGATGGACGTGCAGGCGGGGCGCGACGACAGCTTCGAGGACTTCTGGGAGATCTTCACCGCGACCAACGAGCGCTCCAGCCTGGGGGCCTTCCCCCGCAGCTATTACGAGACGCTGCTGCGGGAGGCCGACCTGGACGGCGCCGAGGCATACCTCATCCTGTCGCGCCACGAGGGTCGGGCCCTGGCGGGCGGGTTCTTCCTCGGCCTGGGTGACACCACGACCTACCTCTACGGCGGGTCGGTGCGCGACGACCGCCCACCCTCCGAGGGTGAGAAGCGCAAGGACGCCAAGGCCCCTGACGCGTTCTACTGGACCGCCATCAAGGACGCCCACGAGCACGGCTACGCCCAGCTCGACCTCTGGGGCATCCCGCGGCTGCTGGACGAGTCCAAGCACTCCTTCGGGGTGCTGAAGATGAAGCTGAAGTTCGGGTCGCAGCGCTACTGGTTCCCCGCCTACGACCTGCCGCTGTCGCCGCTGAGCGCGCCGCTGCGGGCCGCCCTCAAGGCGCGCCGGTCCTACCTCAACTACCGCAACTACGGCAGCACCGACGACGTCCTCTGAGAGCGCGCCCGCGCCGCGGACGTGCCATCCTGGGCCGATGCACGAGCAGGCGCGGGCGGAGCTGGAGGCCAAGGAGGCCGAGCTCATCGCCCAGATGGAGCAGCTGAGCCGCCCCATCCAGGACCAGGGCAGCATCTCCTTCGGCAAGCGGGTCGGGGACGGCACCGCGATGGCGGTCGACCGGCTCACGGCGGTGAGCGCGCACGACAACCTGCAGGGGCTCCTCGACGAGGTGCGGGCGGCGCTGGCCGCGATCGAGGACGGCAGCTACGGCCGGTGCGCGGTGTGCGGCGAGCCGATCCCGGGTGGCCGCCTGGAGGCCCGCCCGTGGGCGATCACCTGCGTACGGCACGGCTGAGGTCACGCGCCTCCGGGTGAGACCGCGGGCGCGGATGCTGCCCGCCCCCCGCTGGGAGAGCCTCCCCCGCCGTGTCCCGACCGTCTTTAGGGGAGAGTAACCTTGCCTATTGACATGTCTTCCACTCCACTGCACCAGCTCGAGCGCGTCGTCATCCGCTTCGCCGGGGACTCCGGTGACGGTATGCAGCTCACCGGCGACCGCTTCACCTCCGACACCGCGGCGCTCGGCAACGACCTGTCGACCCTGCCCAACTTCCCGGCCGAGATCCGCGCGCCCCAGGGCACGCTGCCGGGCGTCAGCAGCTTCCAGGTCCACTTCGCCGACCACGACATCGCGACCCCCGGTGATGCTCCCGACGTCCTCGTGGCGATGAACCCGGCGGCGCTCAAGGCCAACCTGCCCGACCTCCCGCGGGGCGCCACGGTCATCGTCAACTCCGACGAGTTCAGCAAGCGCAACCTCGCCAAGGTCGGGTATGCCGTGAACCCCCTGGAGGACGACTCGCTGTCGGACGCGGGCTACCACGTGCACGCGCTGCCGCTGACCTCGATGACGGTCGAGGCGCTGGCCGACATCGACGGCCTCACCCGCAAGGAGAAGGAGCGGGCCAAGAACATGCTGGCCCTGGGCCTGCTGTCCTGGCTCTACTCCCGCGACACCGCCTCCACCGAGGCCTTCCTGCGCGCGAAGTTCTCCCGCGCCCCGGAGATCCTCGAGGCCAACCTCACCGCGCTGCGCACCGGGCACGCCTACGGCGAGACGACGGAGGACTTCGCGGTCCGCTACCAGGTCGCACCGGCCCCGATGACACCCGGGACCTACCGCACCATCACCGGCAACCAGGCGCTGGCCCTCGGACTCGTCGCGTCGGCATACCGCACGGGCCTGCCGTTGGTGCTCGGGTCCTACCCCATCACCCCCGCCTCCGACGTGCTCCACCAGCTGTCCGCGCTCAAGGCGCACGGGGTCACGACGCTGCAGGCCGAGGACGAGATCGCCGCGGTCGGTATGGCGCTCGGCGCCAGCTTCGGCGGGTCGCTGGGCGTGACGACCACCTCCGGGCCTGGCCTCGCGCTCAAGAGCGAGACAATCGGCCTCGCGGTCGCCACCGAGCTGCCGCTGCTCATCATCGACATCCAGCGCGGCGGGCCCTCCACGGGGCTGCCGACGAAGACCGAGCAGGCCGACCTGCTGCAGGCCCTGCACGGCCGCAACGGCGAGTCCCCGGTCGCGGTCGTCGCGGCGCAGTCCCCGACCGACTGCTTCGACGCGGCGCTGGAGGCCGTGCGGATCGCGACGACCTACCGCACCCCGGTGATCCTGCTCTCCGACGGCTACCTCGGCAACGGCTCCGAGCCATGGCAGATCCCCGCCGCCGCGACCCTGCCCGACCTCACCGTCGAGCACGCCACCGAGCCCAACGCGACGGATGAGTCCGGCGAGCCGGTCTTCCACCCCTACCTGAGGGACGAGACGACGCTGGCGCGGCCCTGGGCGGTCCCCGGCACCCCCGGCCTCGAGCACCGGATCGGCGGCATCGAGAAGGCCGACGTCACCGGCAACATCTCCTACGACCCCGCCAACCACGACCGGATGGTGCGACTGCGCCAGGCCAAGATCGAGGCGATCGCCGACTCCATACCCCCGCTGGAGGTGGACGACCCCAGCGGCGAGGCGCGCGTGCTCGTCCTCGGCTGGGGCTCGACGTACGGCCCCATCGCGGCCGCGACCCGCCTGGTGCGCGCGACCGGCGCCAAGGTCGCCCGCGCCCACCTGCGCCACCTCAACCCCTTCCCCGCCGACCTCGGTGACGTGCTGCGCCGCTACGACCGGGTCGTGCTGCCGGAGATGAACCTCGGCCAGCTCGCGCTGCTGCTGCGCGGCACCTACCTCGTCGACGTCCGCAGCCACACCCAGGTGCGCGGGCTGCCCTTCACCGCGGGCGAGCTGGCCCAGGTGATCCACGAGAACCTCATGGAGGTCCAGCACCAGGAGGTGACCCGATGAGCACCGACCTCGGTCTTCCCGTCCGTCTCGGCACCGACGGCGTGCCCACGCTCGACGCAGGCGAGAAGCAGACCAAGAAGGACTTCACCTCCGACCAGGAGGTCCGCTGGTGCCCCGGGTGCGGTGACTACGCCGTGCTCGCGTCCGTGCAGAGCTTCCTGCCCGACCTCGGGCTGCGCCGGGAGAACATCGTCTTCGTCTCGGGCATCGGCTGCTCCAGCCGCTTCCCCTACTACCTCGACACCTACGGCATGCACTCCATCCACGGGCGTGCGCCGGCCATCGCCACCGGCCTGGCGACCGCACGGGAGGACCTGTCGGTCTGGGTCGTCACCGGTGACGGCGACGCGCTGTCGATCGGCGGCAACCACCTCATCCACGCGATGCGGCGCAACGTCAACCTCACGATCCTGCTGTTCAACAACAAGATCTACGGTCTGACCAAGGGGCAGTACTCCCCCACCTCCGACGTGGGCGCGGTGACCAAGTCGACCCCGGCCGGATCGGTGGACCACCCCTTCAACCCGGTGTCGCTGGCCCTGGGCTCGGAGGCCACCTTCGTGGCCCGGACCATGGACTCCGACCGCGCGCACCTCACCGAGGTGCTCAAGGCGGCGGCCGCCCACCGCGGCACGTCGCTGGTCGAGATCTACCAGAACTGCCCGATCTTCAACGACGGCGCCTTCCAGCTGCTCAAGGACCGTGACGAGGCCACCGGCCGGGTCGCCCATCTGAGGGCCGGTGAGCCGGTGCGGATCGGCGCCGAGGGCAGCCCGGAGGCCAAGGTCGTCGTCCGCGACCCGGACGGCCACCTCCAGGTGGTGCCCGAGCAGGAGGTGCCGGAGGGGCATACCGTCGTGGTGCACGACCCGTCCGCGCCGGACCCGACGGCGGCGTTCGCGCTGTCGCGGCTCGACGACCCGAGCATGCAGACCGTCCCGATGGGCATCTTCCGCCAGGTGGACCGCCCGACCTACGACGACGGGGTGCGGGCGCAGGTCGATCAGGCCTCGGCCGGCACCACCCGCGACGAGACCTCCCTCGACGGTTTGCTGCGCGGTCGCGACACCTGGACCGTCGACGGCACCCGACCCGGCCAGGTCGAGCAGCTGCTCGAGGGCGAGACCACCGCGGGACCGACGGCGGCCGCCGGTGAGGTGCTCGCCGAGGAGGGCGAGGAGGTCTACGAGGGTGAGGGCACGCCGTAGGATGAGGCGGTGACGGACGAGGCCGAGCGCAGGCGCCAGCACGGCACCACCTACGGCTTCCTCGCCTACCTCCTCTGGGGCGCGTTCCCGCTCTACTTCGCCACCCTCCGCCCGGCGGGGCCGTGGGAGATCGTGGCCCACCGCATCGTGTGGACGCTGGTGCTGTGCCTGGCGGTCCTGCTCATCACCCGCGACCTGCGCTGGATGGTCGACCTGGCCCGCTCGCCCCGCCGGCTGGGCGGCGTCATGCTCGCCGGTCTGCTCATCGCCGCCAACTGGGGCATCTACACGTATGCCGTGCTCACGGGGCACGTGACGGAGGCGGCGCTCGGCTACTTCCTCAACCCGTTGGTGACGGTCGCGCTCGGCGTCGTCATCCTGCGTGAACGCCTCCGGCGGCTGCAGTGGATCGCCGTCGCGATCGGAGCGGTGGCTGCGGTCTACCTCACCGTGGACTACGGGTCACCGCCGTGGATCAGCCTGGCCCTGGCCTGCTCGTTCGCGACCTACAGCCTGCTCAAGAACCGGCTGGGGGTCTCGCTCAGCCCGCTGCGCTCCCTCATGGGCGAGACCGCGACCGTGCTGCCCCTCGCGCTGCTCATCCTGTGGTGGCTGGACCGGTCGGACGCGACGACCTGGGTCGGTCACGGCGGGCTGCATACCGTGCTGCTGATGTCGACCGGCATCGCCACCGCGGTCCCGCTGCTGCTCTTCGCGGCAGCCGCGAGCCGGGTCCCGCTGTCGACGATCGGTCTGCTGCAGTTCCTCACGCCGTTCCTGCAGCTCATGACCGGGGTGCTGCTGCTCGGCGAGACCGTCCCCGCCTCCCGTTGGGTGGGTTTCGCCCTCGTCTGGCTCGCGCTCGTCGTCCTCTCGGCCGACATGGTGCGGCAGGTCCGCCGCTCCCGCCGTGCCCGCCGTGCCCGGGCGATGGACGCGCAGGACGAACGCTCGGACCTGGCGGATCCCGCCCCCTGCTAAGACCCACCGAGCGCCGCAGATGGTCGCCCTACGACCCACCGAGCGCCGCACATGGTTGTCCAAGCCCCTCGATGACAACCATCCACGACGCTCGGTGGCGGGTGAGACAACCATCTGCGACGCTCGGTAAGGGGAAACACAACCATCTGCGACGCTCGGTGATGGGGTGCACGTCGTGCAATTTTGCACACTGTGCATCTATTTGTATGCTCAGATCGTGCCCACGTCCCGTGTTCCTCCTGACTCTCCCGCGTTCCCCGTTCCTCCCGTCGCCCCCGCATCCCACGCCGCCACTGCGGCCGCGACCGCTCCCGGGCGCCGCGAGCTCAACAAGGCGCGGACCTCCGAGTCGATCGTCAGTGCCCTGCGCGAGCTCGTGGGTGAGACCCCGGCGGAGGACATCACGGTCGAGCAGGTGGCGGAGCGGGCCGGCATCTCCCGGCGCACGTTCTTCAACTACTTCGGCAGCATCTCCGCGGTGCTCAGCGCCGTCTTCGCCGGTCACGCCACCGCGATGATCGCGCAGCTGGATGCCGAGGAGCTCAGCCACGACCCGGTCGCCGCGCTGCGCCGGCTGGTCCGGACCGAGGGGATCCCCGCGGACTTCCTCGGCTGGCTCGCGGCCCTCAACTGCCACGGTCAGGCAACCGACGGGCGCGTGCTGCTCGAGCGCAGCGTGTGGGCCGACATGGCGGACTGGTTGCGCGAGCAGCTGCATACCCTCCGGCCGGGCGCGGACCCGCTCTTCGTCGCCACCCTCGCCTCCTCCGTCATGAGCTGCTTCCAGGCCGCCGAAGAGGCGTGGATCGACGATCCGGACCGCCCGGCAGCACTCTCCCCCGACGACATCACCAGCTTCCACCACCACCTCGACCGCGCCCTGGGCCTGCTGGCCACGGGCTGGCGGTCCACCACCGCCTGAACCCCCTGAGAGGACCTCCCGTGGCTACCCTTCTCCACCGCCTGGGGCGCTGGTGCGCCCACCACCGGTTCACCGTCGTCGGCCTGTGGGCCGCGCTGCTGGCCCTGACGATCACCGGCATGCTCGCCTTCGCCAAGCCGCTGTCCAACGAGTTCTCCATCCCCGGCAGCCGCTTCGAAGCCGTCCTGGAGACCCTGCAGGAGGAGATCCCCGAGGCGGCCGGCACGACCGGCACGGTGGTCTTCCGCAGCGAGGACGGCTTCACCGACGCCCAGCGGGGGGCCGTCGCCGACGCCGTCGCGCAGTGGGAGGAGCTGGACGGCGTCACCGCCGTCGACCCCTTCGAGGCCCAGGACCAGCTGGACGCCACCGAGGGGGACCTCGCGGACGGACGCGCCGAGCTCGAGGACGGAGCCCAGCAGGTCGAGGACGGCCGCGCCGAGCTCGAGCAGGGCCGCGCCGATCTCGACCAGGCCCGTCAGGAGCTGACCGATGGGCGGGCCGAGCTCGAGGCGGGTCAGGAGGAGCTCGACGCGCAGGCCGCGACCCTGGAGCAGTCCCAGACCGAGCTGGACACCCAGCTGCAGCAGCTCGAGGCGGGCGTCGCCGCAGGCCAGGTGCCCCCTGCCGCCGAGCAGCAGGCCCGCGCGGAGATCGCCGCCGGTCAGGCGCAGATCGACGCCGGCCGGCAGCAGCTGGACGCAGCACAGGCCGAGATCGACGCGGGCGTGGAGCAGCTCGAGGCCGGTGAGGAGGAGATCGCCACCGGGCAGGCGCAGCTGGAGCAGAGCGCCACCGAGCTCGAGGAGGCCGAGGCCGAGATCGCCCAGGGCGAGACGGACCTCGCCGCGGCGGCGCGCCTCGCCGAGCTCACCGACGGCTTCCGCGTCGTCGACGCCGACGGCACGACCGCCCTCACGCAGGTCTCCGTCGCCGACGCCGAGGGATTCATCCCGCCGGAGACCACCGAGGCGATCCAGCGGATCGGCAACGACCTCGAGCAGGAGGGCCTGAGCGTCGACTTCTCCAAGGAGATCACCGACGACCTCTCCAGCCTGCTCGGCCCGGGCGAGGTCATCGGCCTGGTCATCGCAGCGGTCGTGCTGCTCGTCATGCTCGGCAGCCTCATCGCCGCGGGTCTGCCGATCCTCATGGCCCTCATCGGGGTCGGCGTCGGGCTCACCGGGGCACTGGCCCTCACCCCCTTCATCGAGATGCAGTCGATCACCCCCGTCCTGGCCCTCATGCTGGGCCTGGCCGTCGGCATCGACTACTCGCTCTTCCTCATCAACCGCCACCGCCAGCAACTGCGCCACGGTATGCCGGTCGCGTCCTCGATCGCGCTGGCCGTCGGCACCTCCGGCAACGCCGTGACCTTCGCCGGGCTCACCGTCATCATCGCCCTGGTCGCGCTGACCCTCACCGGCATCCCCTTCCTCGGGGTGATGGGCCTCGTGGCGGCCGCGACCGTGGCCATCGCGGTGCTCGTGGCCATCACGTTGACGCCCGCGATGCTCGCCCTCATGGGTGACCGCGTCCTGCCCCGTCGCGAGCGCGCGGGCAGTCGGCACGGCCGTCACGAGAAGGGGCACGAGGAGCCGGACGACGACACCGGTCGCGGCTGGGCCGCCCGGGTCCAGCGGCACCCGTGGCTGGCTCTCGTGGGTGTCCTCGCCGTCGTCGGGGCTCTCGCGGTCCCCACGGCCCAGCTGCGCCTGGGCCTGCCGGACGGCGGCAGCGAGCCCGCCGGGTCCACGGCATACACCACCTACGACACCGTCCGGGAGGAGTTCGGCGCCGGCGCCAACGGCCCGATCCTCGTCGTCGCCGAGCTCGACGAGCCGATCGCCGAGGGTGACACCGCGCTCTTCACCACCCAGGCCGACCTGGCCGAGGATCTCGCGGCGGTCGAGGGCGTCGTGCAGGTCCTGCCCGCCGGCGTGAACGACGACCGGGACGTCCTGGCCTTCCGGGTCCAGCCCGAGGGTGGACCGGCCGAGGCCTCCACCGAGGAGCTGGTCGACCGGCTCGGGCCGGCCGTCGAGCAGATCGGTGAGGACCAGGGCGCGACCCTGGGCCTCACCGGACAGACGGTCGCCAACATCGACGTGTCCGAGCAGCTGGCCGACGCGCTCCCGATCTACCTCGTCGTGGTCGTCGGG
Organism: Serinicoccus profundi; assembly: GCF_008001015.1. NCBI lineage: Bacteria > Bacillati > Actinomycetota > Actinomycetes > Micrococcales > Ornithinimicrobiaceae > Serinicoccus > Serinicoccus profundi. Next base: position 2,599,610 of record NZ_CP042862.1, read on the forward strand.
CTCTCCCTCATCCTCCTACTCCTGGTCTTCCGGTCCATCGTCGTGCCCCTCCTCGCGACCGGCGGCTTCCTGCTGAGCATCGGGGCGGCCTTCGGCGCCGTGGTCGGGGTCTACCAGCTCGGCTTCGCCTCCAGCTTCTTCGGGGTCAACGAGGCCGGTCCGATCCTGTCGTTCCTGCCGATCCTGCTCATCGGGATCCTCTTCGGCCTGGCGATGGACTACCAGGTCTTCCTCGTGTCGGCGATGCGCGAGGAGCACGTCCACGGGCGTCCGGCCCGGGAGGCGGTCGTCACCGGTTTCAACCACAGTGCGCGGGTGGTGACGGCCGCGGCCATCATCATGGTCTCGGTCTTCGCAGGCTTCGTCTGGGCCCACCTGACGATGGTCCGTCCGATCGGGCTGGGCCTGGCGGTCGGCGTCCTCGTCGATGCCTTCCTCGTGCGTATGACGCTCACCCCGGCGGTGATGTCACTGCTCGGCGAGCGCGCCTGGTGGCTCCCCCGCTGGCTCGACCGGATCCTGCCGGACGTCGACGTCGAGGGCTCCAGCCTGGAGCGCAGCCTCGGCGCGTCGGCGGACACGCCTCCGGCAGGACGCGAGGACGAGCGCGAGGGCGCCCCTCAGGAGGAGCCCGCGCCGAGCCGCTGACCGGCAGCGCGCAGCAGCGTCCGGGCGCCGACCCTCGCGGCGTGGTCACCCTCGGTGATCCGCACCGCGAGCCGGCGCCCGTCGCGTTGGTAGACGACGATGCCGGGGCCGCCGCCGTCGGCGATGTATGCGGTGCGGTCCGGGAGGGCGCGCAGCCCGATCCCGCCCCACCGCAGGGGGTCGAGGTCCTGGACGTCGGCCCCCGCCACGTCCTCCGCCCGGACCGTCGCCACCGTCACCGGGAGCACGCGGGACCGGATGCGCAGGCCCTCGGAGTCCACCTCGACGAGGACCCTCGACCACAGCAGTGCGAGACCACCGGCGATGGCGCCGGTCAGCAGGACGACGACGAGCAGGACCACGCCCTGGTCCAGGACGACGATCCCCACGGCGACGGCCGCGAAGACGGCGAGCAGACCCCACCCCAGCACCTGCATCGTGCGCGAGGAGACCGGGGAGGTCCACGGCTCGACGGACTCGACGGCCCGTCCACGCACCGCCTGCACCCGGGAGCGCTCCGGCACCAGGTCGGCCAGCTGCTGCGCGGTCGGCACCCACCGGCCGTGCACGGCATACCCCACGACACCGGCGAGCAGCGCGCCGACCAGTGCCAGCAGGGGCCACCACTCGCGGACGCCGTCGGCGCCGTCCACCGCCACCCGCCACGCGGTGATGAGGTAGAGCAGGGCCGCGCCCCAGGCCACCCCGGCCACGGCCGAGAGCACCCAGCGCCCCCAGCTCGGCGGGACCATGCGTCGCGCGATCGAAGCGATGGCGGCCAGCACCGTGCACACCACCGTGGTCGCGATCACCCCGGCGAGGAAGCCCGGGCCGCTCGCGAAGCCATCGGGCACCCGCCCCGACCAGTGCGTCGGCACGCGGTCCGGCGGCGGCAGGAGGCCGAGGGCGAGCAGCAGCACCGCCAGCGGCAGCATGGCCCAGAGGCCGGTCAGCGTGCGTCGCACGAGGTCACATCCCTTCCCTGTCGCAGGGTTCCAGCGTAGGCTGCCCGAGCATCGGCAAGGAGTCACCTGACCGATGCGGCGCGTTCATCTCGATGACGCCGACGGTGAGGATGCGGTCGCCTAGGTTCGGGGGGTCCTTGGCGATGATCCGTACGGTCCCTCACGGAAGGCACGACCATGACTCCCCTCACCGCACGCCGCTCCCTGCTGCCGCTGCTCACCTCCCACCCTGGCGGGCGCAGCCCGGCGACCTGCCGATACCGCTGCGGCGACCAGTGCGCCCGGTCCGAGCCCAACGCCTCGGACAACACCTACTTCGGTGACGTCGTCGCGGGCGCCGTCCGCCGACGCAGCGTCCTGCAGGCGGGGGCCGCGGCGACCGGGGCGTTGACGCTGGCCTGGGGCGCGGCCGAGCCCGCCACCGCTGCGGGCCGGGGCAAGCCGGGCCTCGCCGGCTTCTCCCCCATCGCCCCGACGCCTGCCGACGTGGACGACCTGGTCGTGCCGCAGGGCTACGCCTGGGCACCCGTCATCTCCTGGGGGGACCCCATCGACGCCGGTGCCCCCGAGTTCGACGTCAACAGCCAGAGCGCCGCCGCGCAGCAGCGCCAGGCCGGCTACAACGCGGACTACCTCACGTTGCGCCGTGGGGGGTCCCGGGGCAAGGGTGCCAACCGCGGCCTCATCGCCTTCAACAACGAGTACACCAACCCCGAGCTGATGTTCCCCGACTTCGACGAAGAGGCCGGTGTCACCGCCGAGCAGGCGGCCATCGAGATGGCCGCCCACGGCATGACCATCGTGGAGGTGCAACGGCAGAGCCCGTTCCGGCCGTGGACCTACCAGCGCGACGGCGACCGCAACCGCCGCATCCACGCGCACACGCCCTTCCGGCTCGACGGACCGGCGGCGGGGGCCACCTGGATGCGGACCTCGGCCGACCCGTCGGGGCGCCAGGTGCTGGGCATGCTCAACAACTGCGCCGGCGGCGACACGCCCTGGGGCACGGTGCTCTCCGGGGAGGAGAACTTCAACCAGTACTTCAACGCCGACGGGGCGCCCGACCCCGACGGGCGCCTGGAGCGCTACGGCATCACCTCCGGAGGTCGCGGCTGGGAGCAGGCGGACGAGCGCTTCCAGATCACCACGGAGCCCCACGAGGTCAACCGCTTCGGCTACATCTGCGAGATCGACCCCGACGACCCGACCTCGACGCCGGTCAAGCACACGGCCCTGGGTCGCTTCAAGCACGAGGGCGCGACGATCCGGCTCGCCGCGGACGGCCGCGCCGTGGCCTACATGGGCGACGACGAGCGCTTCGACTACATCTACAAGTTCGTCTCCCGCGACCGTTATCGGGAGGGCGACAAGGCGCACAACATGAGCCTGCTCTCCGAGGGCGACCTCTACGTCGCTCGCTTCACCGGCGACGGCCTGGGTGACGGGGAGTGGGACGGTGACGGGCTGTGGTTGCCGCTCCTCGTCGGCGGCGCCTCCCAGGTGCCCGGGATGTCACCGGCCGAGGTCTGCACGTGGACGCGACTGGCCGCCGACCTCGCCGGCGCCACCAAGATGGACCGGCCCGAGGACGTCCAGCCCAACCCCCACACCGGTCGGGTCTACGTCGCGCTGACCAACAACACCCGCCGGACGCCCGGGCAGATCGACGAGCCCAACCCGCGTGCCAACAACAAGTTCGGTCACGTCATCGAGTGGGAGGAGGCGGGCAACGACGCCGCCTCACCCACGTTCACCTGGCGGATCGTGCTGCTCGCCGGCAACCCGGAGGACCCGCAGACCTACTACTACGGCTACGACAAGAGCCAGGTCAGCCCGATCAGCTGCCCGGACAACGTCGCCTTCGACAGCGAGGCCGACCACCTGTGGATCTCCACCGACGGGGCGCCAGGCACCATCGGCACCTGCGACGGGATGTTCCTCATGCCCACCGCCGGCCCGGACAAGGGCAAGGTGCAGCAGTTCCTCTCGGTCCCGACCGGCGCGGAGTGTTGTGGACCCGTGGTGGCGTGGGACGAGCGCTCCGTGCTCGTCTCCGTCCAGCACCCGGGTGAGGGCGACATCCCCAGCCGCTACCCCTACCTCGGCGACAGCGTGCCCCGCCCCGGCGTGGCCCATGTCTACCGCACCAAGGGCAACGGCAAGGGCTGATCTGACCCACGCCATACCAGGACTGCGGTCACCTTCCTCCGACCTTCATCGGGGTATACAGCGATGAAGGTCGGGCTAGGGTGACCGCACTCCCGGTGGGGGTGGGGCGGCGGGGGTGGCTCAGCTGGAGCGGTCGGCGACGCCGTCGACGAGTGCCCGCAGGGCCTCGACGGCCGGTGAGGGGTCCAGCTCCTCGAGCAGGGCACGGGCCTGGCCGGCCATGGCCAGGGTGCGCTCCCGGGCCTCCGTCATGGCGGGGTGGGCGCGCAGCAGGTCCAGCGCCTCGGCGAGCTCGGCCGGGTCCTGGATCGGGCCGGCGATGAGCTCCTGCAGCCGGGCGTCGGCGGGGTCGGTGCTGCCGCGGGCGTAGAGCACCGGCAGGGTCGCCTTGCCCTCCCGCAGGTCGGTCCCGGGGGTCTTGCCCGAGGCGTCGGCCTCCGAGGCGACGTCGAGCAGGTCGTCGGCCAGCTGGAAGACGACGCCGAGCGTCTCGCCGTAGTCGGTGAGGGTCCGCACGGTCCGCTCGTCGCAGCCGCCGAACATCGCGCCGTAGCGGGCCGCCGTCGCGATGAGGGCGCCCGTCTTGTCCGCGAGGATCGAGAGGTATGCCTCCACCGCGGCGTCGTGGCCCTCCCCTGCCCCGAGGGTCGGGTCGGCGGCACTCTGGCGGTCGTCCCGGATCTGGCCGGCGCACAGCCGGACGAAGGTGTCCGCCTGGATGCGCACAGCCTCGGCTCCGAGGCCCGCCACCACCGAGGAGGCGGTGCCGAAGAGCAGGTCGCCGACGAGGATGGCGGTGGAGTTGCCGTAGCGGGCGTTCGCGCTGCTCACCCCGCGGCGCAGATCCGCCTCGTCCATGACGTCGTCGTGGTAGAGCGAGGCGAGGTGGGTGAGCTCGACGCCGACGGCGGCGTCGACGACCCGCTCGTCCCACCCGTCGCCGACCTCGCTTGCCAGCAACGTCAGCAGGGGCCGGAAGCGCTTGCCGCCGGCCCGGGCCAGGTGCAGGTTGGCCTCGGCGACGAAGGGGTCGTCGTGGTCGACGACCTCCTCGAGCCGCGCGGAGACCCGCTCCAGCCCGTCCGAGACCCGTGCGGTCAGCTCCTCGTCGGCCCCGGGGATGCTCGCGGCGCTCACCGCAGGAACGCCGCGGTGCTCTGTGCGAGGTCCAGGACCGGGGAGGGCATGACCCCGAGCGCCAGCGTGATCGCGACCCCGACGAGGATCGCCAGGGAGGTCATCCACGAGGGCCGGACGACGACCGTGTCGGTCGCGGCGCCGGGCTCACCGAGCCACATCTGCACGACGAGCGTGAAGTAGATGTAGGCGGTGACGGCGCTGGCGAGGACGCCGATGACGGCGAGCCAGGCCCAGCCCTGGCTGACCGCGGCCGAGAAGACCGCGAACTTGCCGGTGAAGCCGGAGGTCAGCGGGATCCCGGCGAAAGCCATGAGCAGGAAGGTGAAGCTCGCCGCGATCCACGGGGAGCGACGGCCCAGGCCCGCCCACTGGTCGACCAGCGTCGCCTCGGTGCCGGCGCTGCGCACGAGCGCGACGATGGCGAAGGCGGGGATCGTCATGAAGCCGTAGGTCGCGAGGTAGAACATCGTGCTCGACAGACCGGCGACGTCGAGGGCGACGACCCCGGTGAGGATGAAGCCGGCGTGCGCGATCGAGGAGTAGGCCAGGATCCGCTTGACGTCGGTCTGCACGATCGACAGCAGCGCCCCGACGACCATGGACAGCGCCGCGACGACGGCGATGACTGGCTGCCACTCGAGCCGCGCGCCCTCGACGGCGACGTAGAGCACGCGCAGCATGGCGCCGAAGGCGGCCACCTTGGTGCAGGCCGCCATGAAGCCGGTGACCGGCGTCGGCGCACCCTGGTAGACGTCGGGGGTCCAGGCGTGGAAGGGCACCGCGCCGACCTTGAAGAGCAGGCCGACCGCGACGAGCAGGACACCGGGCACGAGCAGTCCGTCCATGCCCGCGTTGGTGCTGATCGCGGCCGCGATGTCGGCGAAGCGCATGGAGCCGGCGTAACCGTAGAGCAGCACGGCGCCGAAGAGGTAGAACGCCGAGGAGAAGCTGCCGAGCAGGAAGTACTTGAGCGAGGCCTCCTGGGAGAGCAGCCGACGTCGTCGGGCGAGCCCGGCCAGGACGTAGAGCGGCAGGGAGAGGATCTCCAGCGCCACGAAGAGCAGCAGCAGGTCGTTGGCGGCGACGAAGAGCATCATGCCGCCGACCGACAGCAGCGTCAGCGGGTAGACCTCGGTGGTGGTCGCCCCGACCTTGGTCGCCAGCGTCTCCTCCGCCGACCCCGGGGTCGACACCCCGGACTGGGTGAAGGCGTCCGGCTGCTCCCCGCCGAAGCGCTCGCTCATGACGAGCAGACCGAGGACCGACAGCACGAGCACCAGGCCCTGCAGCGCCAGGGCCACCCCGTCGACGGCGACCGTCCCGGCCGCCGTGATGCCCTCGTTGTCCCGACCGAGCAGGACGAGCGCGACGAGCGCCAGCACGAGGGTGGCGATGGACAGCGGCACCTGCACGGCATACCGCGTGCGGCGGGAGGCGAAGCCCTCCACCATGACACCGACCAGACCACCGACGAAGACGATGATCATCGGCAGCAGCGCGACGTAGTTGATGTCGGGCGCGACGAACATGGAGCCACCCATCAGTGGTCACTCCCCTCGGAGTCGGAGGTGGTGGTGGCGAGCCCGGTGTCGACGGCGGGCGCCGGGTCGCTGATCCCGACCGTCTGCAGCGTCTGCTGCACGGCCGGCTCGAGCAGGTCGAGCACCGGCTTGGGGTAGAAGCCGAGGACGAGGAAGGCGGCGATGATCGGTGCGACCACCCACTTCTCCCGCCGGGTCATGTCGGGTATGCCCTCGACCTCCGGCCCGACGGGCTTGGGCCCGGTGGCGACCTTCTGGTACATCACGAGGATGTAGACGGCCGCGAGGATGACGCCCAGCGCCGAGATGACCGCCAGCCACGGGTGGCGGCCGAAGGTCCCGACGATGACGAGGAACTCGCTGACGAAGGAGTTGAGCCCGGGCAGCGCCAGTCCGGAGAGGCCCGAGACGAGCAAAGCGCCGGCGACCAGCGGGGTGACCCGCTGCCAGCCGCCGAAGTCGCGCAGGTCGCGCGAGCCGCGGCGGACGATGAGCATCCCGGCGACGAGGAACAGCCCGGCGGTGGTGAAGCCGTGGTTGACCATGTAGAGCGTCGCGCCGGTCTGGCTCACCGTGGTGAAGGCGAAGATGCCCAGCACGATGAACCCGAAGTGGCTGATCGAGGTGTAGCTGATGAGCCGCAGCATGTCGGTCTGCCCGATCGCGAGGAAGGCCCCGACGAAGAGCGAGATGAGCGCGAGGGTGAGGATCACCGGGGTGGCCCACTGGCTGGCCTCGGGGAAGAGCGCCAGGCAGAAGCGGATCATGCCGTAGGTGCCGACCTTGTCGAGCACGCCGACCAGCAGGACCGAGGTCGCCGGGCGGGCCTGCTCGGCGGCCAGCGGCAGCCAGGTGTGGACCGGCCACATCGGGGCCTTGATCGCGAAGGCGATGAAGAAGCCGAGGAAGAGCCAGCGACCGGCCTCCACCGACAGGTCCATCCCGGTGAGGTTGGACAGCAGGAAGCCGTCGGTGCCGCGCGGACCGGCGAGGTAGACCCCGATGACGGCGACGAGCATGATGAGCCCGCCGGCCAGGGAGTAGAGCAGGAAGGTCGTGGCCGCCTTGGCCCGGCGGGTCCCGCCGAACATCCCGATGAGGAAGTAGACGGGGATGAGCATGGCCTCGAAGAAGACGTAGAAGAGGAAGACGTCGATCGCGGCGAAGACGCCGACCATCATCGAGGTGAGGGCGAGCATGAGCGCGAAGTAGCCGTGCTGGCGTCGACCGACGGCCGGCACGTCGTCCCAGGCCGCGACGATGCAGATCGGCACGAGCACGAGGCCCAGCAGGATCATCGACAGCGAGATGCCGTCGACACCGAGGGCGTAGGACACCCCGAACTGCGGGATCCAGGAGTAGACCTCGGTGAGCTGGAACTGCTCACCCCCGGCGGCGCCGGAGAAGCGGAACTGGGTGGCGGAACCGACCCCGACGGCCAGCGTCAGGAGGGCGGCACCGAGCGCCACGGGACGGACCAGGCTGCTGCCCTTGGGCAGCAGGGACACCACGAGCGCACCGACGAGCGGCAGCACGAGCAGCGTGGTCAACCAGGGAAAAGTCATCACTGCATCACCCAGACTGCACCGAGGATCACGACGACGCCCAGGAGCATCGTCAGGGCATAGGAGCGGACGAAGCCGTTCTGCGCGCGGCGCAGCAGGCCGGACACGCTGCCCAGGCTGCTCGTCGTGCCGCCGGTGACGCCGCCCTCGACGAGGGTCGTGTCAGCCTCCACGGCGGTGCGCGACAGCGCCATCGTCGGCCCGGTGAACAGCGCGTCGTTGAGGTCGTCCTGGTAGAGGTCCCGACGGGCCGCCCGGGTCAGGGCGCTGCCCTCGGGAGCGGTGACCGGCACCTCGTCGCGACCGTAGCGCAGCCAGGCCAGAGCGACGCCGACCACCATGAGAACACCGACGGTGATCTGGATGGCGAGGACCGGGATGAGCGGCTCTCCGTGCTCGGCGTGGCCGAAGACGGGCTCCAACCAGCCGGTGATGATGCCGGTGGGGTAGAGCACCGCACCCAGCAGCAGCGAGCCGAGCGCCAGCACCATCATCGGGATGGTCATCACCAGCGGCGACTCGTGCGGGTGCGCGTCATCGTGCCAGCGCGCCTTGCCGTAGAAGGTCATGAAGAACAGCCGCGACATGTAGAACGCGGTGATCCCGGCGCCGAGCATGGCCACGCCACCGAAGACCCAGCCCTGCCAGCCCGGAGCAGCCAGGGCGGTCTCGATGATGTAGTCCTTGGAGTACCACCCGGCGGTGAAGGGGAAGCCGATGATGGCCAGCCAGCCGGCGGCGAAGGTCAGCCAGGTGATCTTCACCTCGCGGCTGAGCGCACCGAAGCGGCGCATGTCGACCTTGTTGTCCATGGCGTGCATGACCGAGCCGGCGCCGAGGAACATGTTGGCCTTGAAGAAGCCATGCGTCACCAGGTGGAAGATGGCGTAGAGGTAACCGGCCGGGCCGAGCCCGACGGCGAGCATCATGTAGCCGATCTGGCTCATCGTCGAGGCCGCGAGGGCCTTCTTGATGTCGTCCTTGGCGCAACCGACGATCGCGCCGTAGAGCAGGGTCACCGCTCCGACGACCGCCACCACCAAGCGGGCGTCCGGGGTGAGGTCGTAGATCGCCTGGCTGCGGGCGATGAGGTAGACACCCGCGGTGACCATCGTCGCGGCGTGGATGAGCGCCGAGACCGGCGTCGGGCCGGCCATCGCGTCCCCCAGCCAGCTCTGCAGCGGGAACTGCGCCGACTTGCCGCAGGCACCGAGCAGCAGCGCCAGCCCGATGAGGGTCAGCGTCAGGTCGCTCGCGCCCCCGGCCGAGCCGTGCACCGTGGCGAAGTCGAGCGCCCCGAAGGTCGCGAGCATGATCGCCATCGCGGTGATGAGCCCGACGTCACCGACCCGGTTGACGACGAAGGCCTTGTTGGCGGCCTCGGCGTAGTCGGGGTTCCAGTTCCAGAAGCCGATGAGCAGGTATGACGCGAGACCGACACCCTCCCAGCCGACGAAGAGCAGGAGGTAGGAGTCGGCGAGCACGAGGATGAGCATCGCCGCCACGAAGAGGTTGAGGTAGGCGAAGAACCGGCGCTTGTCCGGGTCGTGCTCCATGTAGCCCAGGGAGTAGACGTGGATGAGGCTGCCGACGAAGGTGATGAGCATGACGAAGGCCAGCGACAGCGGGTCCAGTAGCAGCCCCGCGGACAGCGACAGCTCCCCCACGCTGACCCAGTCCCACAGCGGGACGGACAACGCCCGCTCCTCGGCGGGCAGACCGCTCAGCTGGACGATGATCGCGACGCCGACGGCGAAGCTGCCCCACGACAGGGCGGTCGCGAGGGCGGGGCCCCACTTGTCGGTCATCCGGCCGCCGAGCAGCAGCAGCGCGGCGCCCGCGAGGGGCAGCGCCACCAGCAGCCAACCGAGCGCCGCGAAGCCGCCTGCCTCGGTCGCCCGGACGGCGCTGTTGCCCCCGCTCGGGTCGGCGAGCGCGAGACTGGCCGTGGCCAGCCCGTGACTCAGGTCGTGCACAGACACGAGCGCTCCTTTACAGCTTCAGCAGGTTGGCGTCGTCGACCGAGGCCGAACGACGTGCACGGAAGATGGACATGATGATCGCCAGCCCGACGACCACCTCGGCCGCGGCGACCACCATGACGAACAGGGCGTAGACCTGGCCGTCGAGGGAGCCGTGCAGGCGGGAGAAGGTGACCAGCGCCAGGTTGCAGGCGTTGAGCATGAGCTCGATGCCCATGAAGACGATGAGGGTGTTGCGTCGGGTGAGGACCGTGATCGCCCCGAGCGTGAACAGCACCACCGACAGATAGATGTATGCCTCGAGCCCCATCAGCGCTCACCCCTCCCGGAGCCGTCGTGCCCGTCGGTGTCGCCCAGGTCGTCCTCGGGCTCCAGGTCGTGGCCGCGGTTGTCGACGGCGGCGTTGACCCCGCGGGGCAGGTCCTCGGGCGACTGGTCGGCCGGCGGCTGACCGTCGGTGCGGCCGCTGCCCCCGGCGAGACGGTACTCCGCCGGGTTGGTGACCTGGCCGCGCGCGACCAGGACCCGCGGCACGGACTCCTCGACCGGGCTGCCGTCCGGCGCCAGGGCAGGGGTGTCGGCGGCGTTGTGCCGGGCATACACGCCGGGGTTCGGCTTGCCGGAGAGCCACTTCCCCGAGCGGAGGTTCTCCCGGGAGATGTCGCGCTGGGTCTTGCGCGGCGTGAGCCGCTCGCGGTGGGCGAGGACCATGGCCCCCATGACCGCAATGACGAGCAGCGCCCCCAGGGTCTCGAAGGTGAGCACCTGGCGCTCGAAGATCTCGCGGGCCAGGGCGGTGACGGTGCCCTCGGCCTGCACGGTCTCCAGCCCGACCGCCTGCGGCCAGGACACCCGGCTGAGGCCGTAGACGGAGACGGCGACGAAGAGCGCGCCGAGGCCGAAGGCCCACAGCCGCTGGCCCCGCAGCGTCTCCACGGTGGAGTCCGAGGCGTCCACGCCGACGAGCATGACGACGAAGAGGAAGAGCATCATCACGGCGCCGGAGTAGACGAAGACCTGGATGATGCCGACGAACTCGGCCCGCTGGACGATGTAGATGACGCCGAGGCTGATCATCGTCGTCGCCATGGCCATGGCGGCGTGCACCGCCTTGCGCGCGAAGAGCAGGCCGAGCGCACCCGCGACGGCCACCACGGCGAGGAGCCAGAAGAGCCCGAGCTCCATGCCGTCGATCCGGTCGGGGGTCATGACCTCTCCTCCGGGCGCGCCTCGGCACGGGCAGCGGCCGCGTCGACCGTGTCGGCGTCGCGCTGCTCGACGTAGGACCTCTGCCCCTGGGTCGAACCGGTGACCTTGCCCTGGTAGTAGTCGCGCTCCTCCATGCCCTCGGCCATGGGGAACGGCGGGGTGAGCATGTCGGGACGCAGCGGCGCCAGCAGCTGGTGCTTCTCGTAGATGAGCGGCGCCCGCTCGGAGTCGGCCATCTCGTACTCGTTGGTCATCGTCAGCGCCCGGGTCGGGCAGGCCTCGATGCACAGGCCGCAGAAGATGCAGCGCAGGTAGTTGATCTGGTAGACGCGGCCGTAGCGCTCGCCGGGGCTGAACCGCGCCTCGTCGGTGTTGTCCGCGCCCTCGACGTAGATGGCGTCCGCCGGGCAGGCCCACGCGCACAGCTCGCAGCCGACGCACTTCTCCAGCCCGTCCGGGTGGCGGTTGAGCTGGTGGCGACCGTGGAAGCGCTTGGCGGTGGGCCGCTTCTCCTCGGGGTACTCCTGCGTCGGGACCTTGCGGAACATGGTGCCGAAGGTCACGCCGAAGCCGGCGACCGGCGCGAAGAGCTGGCCGAGCAGCCCCGGCTCCTTCTTGCCCCCGGTGGCGTCGACCTCCTCGCGCCGCGCGGGCGCACGGTCGGTGTGGGTGCGGGCGGGCTCGTTCGGGTGAGGCTCTGTCGGGTCAGCCACGGCGCTCCTTCTCCTCATCGGTGCTGCTGGCGGTGGACGCGTCGCTGTCGGTGGGTGCGGTGGCCCCGGCGGGGACGGTCACCGGTCGCGCCTGCTCGACGGCCGGGCGGGGCTCGATGAGCCGCTGGCCCGGCATCGGGGGCACGGGGTAGCCGTCGGCGAACGGGTCGATCTCCTCGGGGACCTCCTGGGCCTCCTCGCGTGCGGCGGCCCGGCGCTGGGCATACCGGTCCCACACGAGGATCCCGATGAGGACGAAGACGCCGATGCCGCCGAGGGTGATGACGGTGACCCAGCGGCCCTGACCGAAGTAGCCCTCCTGGGCCGAGCGGATGAGCATGACCGCGACGACCCACACCAGCGACAGCGGGATGAGGATCTTCCACCCCAGCGCCATGAACTGGTCGTAGCGGACACGGGGCAGGGAGCCGCGGACCCAGACGTAGAAGAAGATGAAGCTCCACATCTTGAGGGTGAACCACAGCAGGCCCCACCAGCCCTGGTCCAGCGCCCCGTCGAAGACGACGTTGAGCGGCCACGGTGCGTGCCACCCGCCCAGGAAGAGCGTGGTCGCGAGCGCGGAGACGGTGAACATGTTGATGTACTCACCGAGGAAGAACATGCCGAACTTCATCGAGGAGTACTCGGTGTGGAAGCCACCGCCGAGCTCTCCCTCGCCCTCGGCGAGGTCGAAGGGCAGCCGGTTGGTCTCGCCGATCATCGTGATGACGTAGACGACGAAGCTGAAGAACAGCGGCACGATGTACCACAGCGGGATGCCGAGGACGGTGCTCTGCTGCTGGGCCTCGACGATCTGGCTGGTCGACATGGACCCGGCGTAGAGGAAGACCGCGACGAGCGAGAGGCCCATGGCGATCTCGTAGGAGATGACCTGCGCGGTCGAGCGCAGCCCGCCGAGCAGGGGGTAGGTCGAGCCCGAGGACCAGCCGGCCAGCACGAAGCCGTAGGCGGAGACACCGGCGACCGCGAGCACGAGGAGCACGGCCACCGGGGTGTCGGTGAGTTGCAGCGGCGTGGTGTGCCCGAACATCTGCACGTCGCCACCCATGGGGATGATGGCGAAGGACACGAAGGCCAGCGAGGCGACGATGAGCGGCGCGGCGTAGAACATCAGCCTGTCCGCGCCCTTGGGCGTGACGTCCTCCTTGAGGAAGAGCTTGATGCCGTCGGCCGTGGTCTGCAGGATCCCGAGCGGACCGAGGCGGTTGGGCCCAGGACGCTGCTGCATCCGGCCGATCACCCGTCGCTCGAACCAGATGACGATGACGACGGAGATCATGACGTAGACGAACAGCAGGAACGCCTTGAACAACGAGAGCCACCAGGGGGTGTCGCTGAAGTCGGCGGCCGGCAGGTCCTCCATGACGAGCGGGACGCTCGCCACGACCTCGGGGTATGCCGTGAGCAGGCTCATACCTCACCTCGCACAGTCTCGTGGGCGGATCCACCGGCGGCGGCCGCGGAGAGCGACACGACGGCCCCGGCGTCGACGCCGAGGGTGGCGCGGACGGCGGACCCCAGGGAGTTGGTCGGCACCCACACCACGGCGTCCGGCATGGTCGTCACCACCAGCGGCAGCTCCAGAGAGCCGGTCGCCGTGGAAACCGCCAGCAGGTCGCCCTCGGTGAGACCGAGGCCGGCCGCGGTGGCGGCGGAGACCCGGGCCACCGCGGGCTGGGCGGTGCCCGCCAGGAACGGCTCGCCGTCCTGCAGCCGGCCGGCGTCCAGCAGGTGGTGCCAGGTCGCGAGGACGGCCTCACCCGGTCCGGGCGTCGACGGCCCCGGCGCGGTCACGGTCGGCATGGTCGGACGGGTGCCCGCCCAGCGGTCCAGGCCGGTCAGCTCGCGCCGGATGTCGGTCACCGTCTCGGTGCCCAGGCGGATGCCCATGGCGCCGGAGAGGCGGTCGAGGATGACGTGGTCCGAGCTCGCCCCGCTCTCGATGGCCCGCTCGAAGGGGCGCAGGCGCCCCTCCCAGGTGACGTAGGCGCCGGCCTTCTCCTGCTGCGGTGCGACCGGGAGGATGACGTCGGCGTAGGCGTGGACCCCGCTCTCGCGGATCTCGAGGGAGACCACGAAGGCGCGCTCGAGGGCACGGCGGGCCAGGGCCGGGTCGGGCAGGTCGTCGATCTCGACACCGCCCACCACCAGCGCGGCCAGCTCACCGTCCGCGGCGGCCTCCAGGATGCCGGTGAGGTCACGACCGGTGTGGCCCGGCAGCGCGTCGACACCCCAGCGGGAGGCGACCTCGGCCACGGCGCCGGCGTCGCCGACCGGGCGACCGCCCGGCAGCAGGCCGGGCAGGGTGCCGACGTCGACCGCACCGCGCTCACCGGCGCGGCGCGGCACCCAGCCAGCGCGGCGCCCGTGGCCTGCGCGAGGGCCGCGGCGGCGGAGAGGGCACCGGGGGTCGCGGCGAGCCGCTCCCCTACGAGGATGACCGACCCGGCGGCCAGGGCGTCGGAGGCCGCGTGGACCGGGTTGACGCTCAGCGCCTCGACGGGTCCGTCGTCCGGGGTGCCCGGGCCGTCGCTGCGGCGCTGGGCCAGCGCGTGCAGCACCTCGGCCTCGGTGCCCGGCGCGGAGGCCAGCAGCGTGCCGTCGAGCTTGTCGAGCCCCCGTGTCTCGAAGGGCGCCACGGAGAAGACCTGGGTGGCGTGCTTGCGCACCCCCTTGCGCAGGCGGAGGAAGACGATCGGGCTCTCCTCCTCGGGCTCCAGCCCGACGAGCAGGACCGAGGGCGCCGCCTCGAGGTCGGCATAGCTCACCTCGCGCCGACCGGCCACCGCGGCGGCCAGGAAGTCGGCCTCCTCAGCGCTGTGCGGACGGGCGCGGTGGTCGATGTCGTTGGTCCCGAGGGTGACGCGGGACAGCTTGGCGTAGGCGTAGGCGTCCTCGACGCTGACGCGGCCACCGGGCAGCACCCCGACGCCGCCGGCTCCGCGGGCGGCGGACAGCCCGGCCGCCGCGGCGGCGTAGGCGTCCCGCCAGGAGGTGACGGCATACTCACCGTCCGCGCCACGCACGACCGGGTCGTGGAGGCGGTCCGGGAGGGTGGCGTAGGTGAAGGCCCAGCGGCCCTTGTCGCAGTTCCACTCCTCGTTGACCTCGGGATCGTTGAGGGCCATCCGGCGCAGCACCTGGCCGCGGCGGTGGTCGGTGCGGGTCGAGCAGCCGTCGGCGCAGTGCTCGCAGACGCTCGGCGTGGACACGAGGTCGAAGGGGCGCGAGCGGAAACGGTAGGCGGCACCGGTGAGCGCGCCCACCGGGCAGATCTGGACGGTGTTGCCGGAGAAGTAGCTCTGGAAGGGCTGCTCCTCGTAGATGCCGACCTGCTGCAGCGCACCGCGCTCGATGAGCGCGATGAAGGGGTCACCGGCGATCTGCTCGGAGAAGCGGGTGCAGCGGGCGCAGAGGACGCAGCGCTCGCGGTCCAGGAGCACCTGGCTGGAGATGCTCACCGGCTTGGGGAAGGTCCGCTTGATGTCCTCGAAGCGCGAGGTGGGCCGACCGTCGGACATCGCCTGGTTCTGCAGCGGGCACTCGCCACCCTTGTCGCAGACCGGGCAGTCGAGGGGGTGGTTGACGAGCAACAGCTCCATCACCCCGGTCTGCGCCTTGTCGGCGACCTCGGAGGTGTGCTGCGTCTTGACCACCATGCCCGGTGACACCGCGATCGTGCACGACGCCTGCGGCTTGGGCATGGGCTTGAGGTTGCCCTCGCGGTCCGGGGTGGAGACGTCGACGAGGCACTGCCGGCACGCACCGACCGGCTCGAGCAGCGGGTGGTCGCAGAAGCGCGGGACGTGGATCCCGACCTCCTCGGCCGCCCGGATGACCAGGGTGCCCTCGGGGACCTCGACCTCGACGCCGTCGATGGTGACCTCGACCATCGTCACGTCCGCGTCGGCGTCCGTCGCCGGGCGTTCTGTCTTGACGCTCATGCGGGCTGGCTCTCCTTCGCGAAGAGGGTGTTGCGCTCGGCGGGGAAGAGCTCGTGCCACGGGGTGTGCATGCCCGCCTCGAACTCCTCGCGGAAGTACTTGATGCCCGAGGTGACCGGGCTCGTCGCACCGTCACCGAGGGCGCAGAAGCTGCGGCCCAGGATGTTGTCGCAGATGTCGTCGAGCTTCTCGATGTCGCCCTCGCGACCCTGACCGGCCTCGAGGCGGGCCAGGATCTGCTTGAGCCAGAAGGTGCCCTCCCGGCAGGGGGTGCACTTGCCGCACGACTCGTGGGCGTAGAAGTCGATCCAGCGCGAGACCGCGCGGACCACCGAGACGGTCTCGTCGAAGATCTGCAGCGCCCGGGTGCCGAGCATCGAACCCTCCGCCGCGACCGACTCGAAGTCGAGCGGGACGTCGAGGTGGGCGTCGGTGAAGATCGGCGTGGAGGAGCCACCCGGGGTCCAGAACTTCAGCGCGCGGCCTCCGCGCATGCCGCCGGCCATCTCGATGAGCTCGCGCAGGGTGATGCCCAGGGGCGCCTCGTACTGCCCCGGCCGCTCGACGTGGCCCGAGAGGCTGAAGAGACCGAAGCCCTGCGACTTCTCGGTGCCCATGCCGGCGAACCAGTCGGCGCCGTGCAGGACGATCGGCGGGACGCTGGCGATGCTCTCGACATTGTTGACCACGGTGGGCCGGGCGTAGAGGCCCGCGACCGCGGGGAACGGCGGCTTGAGCCGCGGCTGGCCGCGACGACCCTCGAGGGAGTCCAGCAGCGCCGTCTCCTCACCACAGATGTAGGCCCCGGCGCCCGCGTGGACGGTGATGTCCAGGTCGAACCCGCTGCCGAGGACGTCCTTGCCGAGGTAGCCCGCGGCATACGCCTCCTCGACGGCGCGCATGAGCCGGCGGTAGACGTGGACGACCTCGCCGCGCAGGTAGATGAACGCGTGGTGGCAGCCGATGGCGTAGGAGGTGATGATCATCCCCTCGATGAGGAACTGCGGCGCAGCCATGAGCAGCGGCATGTCCTTGCAGGTCCCCGGCTCGGACTCGTCGGCGTTGACCACGAGGTAGCGCGGACCACCGTCCGGGGGCGGCAGGAAGCCCCACTTCATGCCCGTGGGGAAGCCCGCTCCCCCGCGACCGCGCAGGCCGGAGTCCTTGGCGGCGGCCACGAGGTCGGCGGCATCGCCGGCCAGCGCCTTGCGAAGCGCGGCGTAGCCGTCGTGCTCCTCGTAGGTCTCCAGCGTCCAGGACCGCTCGGCGTCCCAGAACTCCGACAGGATCGGGGTCAGCTGCGTGCTCACGCGTCGTCTCCCTTGCTCGTCTCGTCGACGTCCTTGACTCCCTCGGAGGTGGGGACCTCGTCCGGCTCGTTGGCGCCGGTGTTGACCGAGTCGTACTGCCCGGCCGCCTGTCCGCCGGCCGCACCCTGGGCCGACGCGTCGGTGTCGGTGCCGGCATCGGGGCGCGGCGCCGTCCACCCCTTCTCCTTGGCCAGGAGGGTGCCGCGCAGCGACGCCTCGCCGGCGCCCGGCCCCTCGTCGGCCAGGCCGTCGGGGAAGCCGGCCAGCACCCGGCTGACCTGCTTGAAGCTGCAGACCCGCGAGGGCCCACGGGTCGGCGTCACCTGGTCGCCGGCCCGGAGGCGGTCCACGAGGTGCTTGGTGCTCTCCGGGGTCTGGTGGTCGAAGAACTCCCAGTTGACCATGACGACCGGGGCGAAGTCGCAGGCGGCGTTGCACTCCACCCGCTCCAGGGTGATCGCGCCGTCCTCGGTGGTCTCGTCGTGACCGACGCCGAGGTGCTCGCTGACCTCCTCGAAGATCTGGTCGCCGCCCATGATCGCGCAGAGCGTGTTGGTGCAGACGCCCACGGTGTACTCACCGTTGGGGTGACGCTTGTACTGGGTGTAGAAGGTCGCGACCCCGCTGACCTCGGCGGTCGTGAGGTCGAGCAACTCGGCGCACAACCGGACACCGCGGCCGGTGACGTAGCCGTCGACCGACTGGACGAGGTGGAGCATCGGCAGCAGGGCCGAGCGCTTCTGCGGGTAGCGCGCGATGATCTGCTCGCTGTCCGCCACCAACCGGGCCAGCACGTCCTCGGGGTAGGGCTCCTCCGAGGCGTGCAGCGGGGTGTGGTGGTGCAGGGGGTCCGCACTCATCGGTCCACTCCTCCCATCACGGGGTCGATCGAGGCGACGGCGACGATGACGTCGGCGACGAGACTGCCCTCGGACATCGCCGAGGCCGCCTGCAGGTTGTTGAAGCTCGGGTCGCGGAAGTGCACGCGGTAGGGGCGGGTGCCGCCGTCGGAGACGGCGTGCACGCCGAGCTCGCCCTTGGGCGACTCGACCGCGGCATACGCCTGGCCCGGCGGGACCCGGAAGCCCTCGGTCACCAGCTTGAAGTGGTGGATGAGGGCCTCCATGGACTCGCCCATGATCTCGCGGATGTGGTCCAGGCTGTTGCCCTGGCCGTCCGCGCCGACCGACAGCTGCGCAGGCCAGGCGATCTTCTTGTCCGCCACCATGACCGGCTCGCCCTGGCTGGCGCGCAGCCGGGCGATGGCCTGCTCGGCGATGCGCAGCGACTGCCAGATCTCGTCGAGCCGGATGCAGATGCGGCTGTAGGCGTCCATGTCGCGACGGGTGATGACGTCGAAGTCGTAGGTCTCGTAGCCGCAGTAGGGCTGGTCCTTGCGCAGGTCGTGCGGCAGGCCGGTCGAGCGCAGGATCGGGCCGGTGATGCCGAGGGCCATGCAGTTGGCCAGCGAGAGGTAGCCGACGTCGACGGTCCGGCCCTTGAGCACCGGGCTCTCCAGGAGCAGCTTCTCCAGCTCGCCGATGCCCCGGCGCAGCGCCGGCAGCTCGCTCTCGAACTGGTCGAGGTGCTCGGGCAGGACATCCTGGGCCACGCCGCCGGGGCGGACGTAGGCGTTGTTCATCCGCAGCCCGGAGACGGCCTCGAAGAAGCGCAGCAGCCGCTCCCGCTCGCGGAAGCCGACCGTCATGACGGTCGTCGCACCGAGCTCCATGCCGCCGGTGGCGAGGGCGATGAGGTGCGAGCCGATCCGGTTGAGCTCCATCATGAGCACGCGGATGTCGCTGGCGCGGCGCGGGATCTGGTCGGTGATGCCGAGCAGCTTCTCCACGGACAGGCAGTAGGCCGTCTCGTTGAAGATCGGCGTGAGGTAGTCCATCCGGGTGCAGAACGTCGTGCCCTGGACCCAGGTCCGGAACTCCATGTTCTTCTCGATGCCGGTGTGGAGGTAGCCGATGCCGGCCCGGGCCTCCCGGACCGTCTCGCCGTCCAGCTCGAGGATGAGCCGGAGCACGCCGTGGGTCGAGGGGTGCTGCGGACCCATGTTGACGACGATCCGCTCGGCGCCGAGCGTCGCGACGTCCTTGGCGATGTCGTCCCAGTCACCGCCGCCGGCGGTGAACACGGCGCCCCCGTCCACGGAGTCCGAGGTCGGGCCCCCCTCGGCATACAGGTCGGTCGGGGTGCTGTCGAGGTATGCCGCGCCCTGGTCGGCCTGGGTGCCGCCGCGGGTCTGCTCGTCGGCACTGTTCGTCGTCGCCATCAGCTGTAGCTCCTGCGCTGGTCGGGGGCCGGGATGGTGGCACCCTTGTACTCGACCGGGATGCCGCCCAGCGGGTAGTCCTTGCGCTGCGGGTGACCGGGCCAGTCGTCCGGCATGAGGATGCGGGTCAGGCCGGGGTGGCCCTCGAAGACGATGCCGAACATGTCCCAGGTCTCCCGCTCGTGCCAGTCGTTCGCCGGGTAGGTGCCGACGATCGAGGGGATCCGCGGATCCTCGTCGGGGCAGGTCACCTCGATGCGCACCCGGCGCACCCCGTGGGTGATCGACTGGAAGTGGTAGACCGCGTGCAGCTCGGCGCCCTCCTGCTGCGGCCAGTGCACCCCGGACACGCCGGTGCAGATCTCGAAGCGCAGCCGCGGGTCGTCGCGCAGCGGGCGCACGATCGCCGGCAGATGGTCACGGTGCACGTGCAGGGTGAGCTCGTCACGGTCCACGACCACGCGCTCGAGACCGGCGGCGACGGCCTGCGGGGCCGCGGCCTCGAGGGCGTCGACCACCTCGTCGAAGTAGGAGCCGTAGGGGCGCTCCGCGGCCCCGGGCAGCAGCACGGGCACCTGCAGCCCGCCGTAGCCGGAGGTGTCGGTGCCCAGCGAGCCGCCGAACATCCCCTTCTTGTGCGCGACCTGCACCGGCGCGGAGGAGTCGGTCTGCACCGACGCGGGCACGGAGCCGCCACCGCTCTCCTGGGCGCGGGTCGTGTCGACCTTCTGGTCCTCGGTGCGCTCCGGGGCGTTGGCGCGGTCCTCGGTGGTCTCCTGGGCCGGCGGCTGCTTGTCCGGCATCTCGGGTCCGCTACCCATCACGCCAGGCTCCTTCCGGCGTGATTCCGCGCTCGCTCCGGGCCTCGCTCCGCTGCGTGTCCTCGCTTCGCTGTCATCACGCCAAGAGCCCCTTCATCTCGCCCGTCGGCATCGCCCTCAGCGCCGCGGCCTCGGCCGCCCGGGCGGCCTCCTCGCGGTTGACCGAGAACTTGAACTCGCGGATCTGCTTGTGCAGCTCCAGGACCGCATTGAGCAGCATCTCCGGCCGCGGCGGACAGCCCGGCAGGTAGACGTCGACCGGCACGATGTGGTCGACACCCTGGACGATGGCGTAGTTGTTGAACATGCCGCCCGAGCTGGCGCAGACACCCATGGAGATGACCCACTTGGGGTTGGGCATCTGGTCGTAGACCTGGCGCACGACCGGCGCCATCTTCTGCGACACCCGCCCGGCCACGATCATGAGGTCGGCCTGACGCGGGGTGGCGGCGAAGCGCTCCATACCGAAGCGGGCGATGTCGTAGTCGGGGGTGCCGACCGCCATCATCTCGATCGCGCAGCAGGCCAACCCGAAGGTCGCCGGCCAGACGGAGTACTGCCGCAGATGGCCGGCCAGTCCCTCGACCGTCGCCAGCATGATCCCGCCGGGGATCTTGTCCTCAAGGCCCATCGCTACCGCACCTCACTCTCTGTCGTCAGTCCCATTCCAGTCCCCCGCGGCTCCACTCGTAGACGAACGGCACCGACACGACCACCAGGAAGAGCAGCATCGCCAGCACCGAGAACAACCCGACCTGGTCGAAGGCCACCGCGAACGGGTAGAGGAAGAGCACCTCGACGTCGAAGACGATGAAGAGCATGGCCGTCAGGTAGTACTTCACCGGCACGCGTCCGCCCTCGTGCGCCTGCGGCGTCGGCTGGATCCCGCACTCGTAGGCCTCGGCCTTGGCCCGGTTGTAGGTGGTGCGCCCCAGCAGGGCACCACCGAAGACCGACCCGAAGGCAAAGAGGAGGCCGAAGAGCAGGAAGAAGACGACCGGCAGATACGGGTGGTAGTCCATCAGTGCCAGCACTCCTTTCGAGAGATGCCCGGCGTCGGGCCGGCCAGGGTCGCGCGCGTCCCAATCCTAGGGGTGAACATGGTCATCATGCCGCCGGGGTCATCTTGCTCAAGGCATTGATGACCCGGTCGTCCAGACCACCACCGCGCTCCTGCGGCAGATTGGCCATGATCTTGAGCAGCAGCCGCATGAGTGAGCGCCGGGGCAGACCGTACTTCACGGCGAGCCGCATGATCTCCGGCTTGCCGATGAGCGTGGCGAAACCACGGCCCAGCGTGTAGTAACCGCCGAGCGCGCCCTTCATCGCCGTGGTGTAGGAGCGCAGCACCGCCTCGGTCTCCCCGGGGGTGGCGCGCGCGAGCGCGGAGGCGATGACCTCGGCGGCGTGCCGGCCGGCCTCCATCGCCTCGGCGATACCCTCGCCGTTGAAGGGGTTGACCATGCCGCCCGCGTCACCGACGAGGAGCAGGCCCCGGTCGTAGAGCGGCTGACGGTTGAAGCACATCGGCAGCGCAGCACCACGGATCGGGCCCTGCTGCGTCTCCTCCGAGAACGTCCAGTCCTGCGGCATGGTGGCGATCCAGCGCTTCATGACGTCGCGGTAGTCGAAGGTGCCGAAGGCCTCGGCCGTGTCGAGGATCCCGAGGCCGACGTTGGCCGTGCCATCGCCGACGGGGAAGATCCACCCGTAGCCGGGCATGAGGACCTCGTTCTGGCCGTTCTGGTCCTTGGTCCACAGCTCCAGCCAGGACTCGAGGTAGGGGTCGTCGTGCCGGGGGGTCTCGAAGTAGGCGCGCACCGCCCACCCCCATGGGGCGGTCGTCGCGCTTCGGCCGGTCCATGGCCAGCGAGAGTCGACTGGAGTTGCCGTCCGCCGCGACGACGACGCGGGACCGGAACTCGCGGCGCTCGCCGGTCGCGCGGCCGTCCTCGCCCATGACCTTGGCGCGGACGCCGCAGATGTGACCGCGGCTGTCGAGCACCGGCTCCTGGACGTTGATGCCCTCGAGCAGCCGGGCGCCGCGCGTCACGGCGTGCCGGGCGAGGATCTCGTCGAGGTCGTGCCGGGTGCGGACCAGGCCGAAGGGCGGGAAGGTCTCGTTGCCCGGCCAGTCCCAGCTCCAGGCGCATGCCGCCACCGAGGATGCGCAGTCCGCGGGTGCGGTGCCAGCCGTCGGCCTCGTCGATGGGCACCCCGAGGCTGATGAGCTCGCGCACCGCCCGCGGGGTCAGCCCGTCGCCGCAGATCTTGTCGCGGGGGAAGGAGGACTTCTCCAGGAGGAGGACGTCGAGCCCGTGGGACGCGAGGTATGCCGCAGTGCTGGCGCCTCCCGGCCCGGCTCCGACGACGATGACATCGGCGGTCTCGACCTGCTCACTCACGGTGTTTGGCCTCGCTTGTGACAACCTTCACGAACTCGGCCGAGTCTAGGCCTGCACCCCCTCCAGATCGGCCCAGGGGTGCCTCAGAGGGATTAGGCCACAGAACTGTCGCAAAACTGAGGCGTCGGGAGTCGGCCGAGCTCATCGTGACAGGACGTCGGAGAGCCGCAGCGCCGCCCCGCGCTGCTCCTCCATCTCCGCGGCCTGGGCGAGGAAGAGCTCGGCGCAGGCCAGGGCATCGGTCACCGCCGAGTGCGCGCGGTAGCGCGGGAGGCGGTAGTGCCGGCGGCAGGCGTCCAGCCGGAGCCGGCCGGAGGCCAGCTCCGGCGTCGGCACCCGCAGCAGTCGTTGCGCGAGGGTGAGGGTGTCGATGACCTGGAAGGGGACCCCCGCACCGTAGAGACGACGGCACGCCGCGGTGAGGAAGTCGACCTCGATCTGAGCGAAGTGGGCCAGCAGCACCCTGCGCACCGGCTCCGCTCCCCCAGCGTCCGCGGGCGGGGCCAGCAGCGCCCCCAGGACCCGGGGCACCACCGCCTCGAGGTCGGGGGCGAGGGCGAGCCGGTCGTCGGTGAGCCCGTGGTAGACCGCGGAGCCACCCACCGGGCCCTGCGGGCGGACCAGCTCGTGGCGGGCCTCCGACAGCACGATGCGGCCACGGACCACCGGCACCCACCCCACCGAGAGCACCTCGTGCCGGCGCGGGTCGATGCCGGTGGTCTCCAGGTCGAGAGCGAGCAGCTCCACCTCGACCAGGGGGGTGCGCGGGTCGACCGCCGCCGCGGCCGGGAGGTCGGCCACCGGACCGGGCGGCAGGTCCGGGCGTGCACCCCACCGGCCGAGCGCGTCGCGCCACCCCATCAGGTGACCTGGGGCAACCGCGAGGACAGGCCCTGCTGGGCGGTCCGGACGATGGCGAAGGCGTCCCGCAGGTGGCGGCGGTCCAGGCTCCCCAGCTCCCGCGGGTCGAGGTGGTTGTCGGGCGCCTCGCCGGCCGCGACGCGGTCCGCCTGGTGCCTCAGCCGGAGGTAGGAGAGCAGCTCCAGGGCATCGGTGAGGTCGGTCGCGCCCTCGGCGGACAGGAGGCCCGCGCTGCGGGCGGCAGCGAGCCGCGCCCCGGTGCCGAGGGCCGTCGAGGAGGCACGCAACGCCTGGACCCGGGCCAGCTGCACGATCGCCGCGATCCCCCGCTTGAGGTCGAGGGTGTCCCGGTGCTGACCGGCGTCCTCGAGGACGAATCCCCGGAAGAAGCCGATCGGTGGACGCATCCGCGTCGACTGCGCGGTGAGGTAGGCCAGCAGGAGGTCCGACCTGGCGCCGAGGGGAACGACCTCCGAGCGCAGGGTCTCGACGAGGGTGTCGTCACCGTGCACGGCCCGCATGTCGTAGAAGATCGCCGCCCACAGCACGGCGTCGGGCGTCGGCTCCCCGCTCCACCGCGCGAACTGCTCGCGCCACGCGCTCGTGCGCAGGCGCCACCGCGGGTTGGTCGCCATGATCTCGCCGTCGCACCGGGGGAAGCCGCAGGCCTCCAGGCCGGCGGTGACCCGCTCCGCGAGCTCGGTCCACCACGGGTCGTCGGGGTCGGCGTCGTCGGCGAGCACGAGCGCGTGGTCCTGGTCGCCGCCCAGTCCCTGCTCCTCTCGTGCGGCCGAGCCGAGCGCGGCCCAGGCATACCTCCCGGGCGCGGGGCCGAGCTCGGCCTCGGCGAGCGCGATGAGGCGTCGGGTCAGCGCGTCGGTGAGGGCCGCGACGACCCGCCCGACGTCCTGCGCCGTGGCGTCCTCGCGCACGAGCTGGCCGACGACGGTCGGGATCCTCGCCGCCTGCTCGACGACGCCGGCCAGGTCGTCCTGCCGCTGGATGTCGGCCACGACGTAGACCGGGTTGGACCGCTCGAGGCGCACGAGGTCGGTCGTGGTCACCAGCCCGAGCACGCGGCCGTCCTCGAGCACCGGCAGGTGGTGGATGTTGCGCCCGGTCATCTCCAGCATGGCCTCGAGCGCCAGCGCCCGGGCGGGGAGGGTGACGGGGTCACGGGTCATCACCTCGCCGACCGGGGTGTCCGCCGCCAACCCGGCGGCGAGCACGCGGCGGCGCAGGTCGCGGTCGGTGACGATCCCGACGAGGGCGTCACCCTCCATGACGAGCAGCGAGGAGACCCCCGCCCGCGTCATGACCCGCGCCCCCTCCGCGACGGTGGCCGAGGGGGTGACGACGACGGGCTCGCCGCGCAGGAGGTCGCGGACCGAGGTCTTGAGCACCGCCGACCCCCGGACCGGCGCCTGCAGCTGCCGGAGCGCCGCGGTGATGCGCCCGTGGTGGGTGGCCGCGAAGTGCACGGCCACCGCGGGGTGCTCGGCGACGAGGGTCTCGAAGTCCTCCTGCGGCAGCTCCAGCAGCAGGGTGTCCTCCCGCGCGGTGACGTCGTAGCGCGTGGGCAGGTGCTCCACGAGGGCCGACATCCCGAAGCCGCCCCCGGCGCCGACCCGGTCGACCAGGTGCCCGTCGTCGGTGATGTCCACGGCCCCGGAGCGGACGAGGAAGAGGCGGTCGCCACGCTCCCCGGCTCGCAGGATGTGCGTGCCGCGTCGGGCATAGCTGATCGAGCAGCGCTGCGGGAGCGCGTCGAGGACCTGCGCCGGCAGGGCGTCGAAGGGCGGGTGCTCCGCGAGGAAGTCCCGGATCTCGGCCAGCTCGACGTCCATGGTCACCGCGCCGCTCTACCCAGTGGTGACGGCGCCGGTCGGCGCGACCGCGTGGTGGAGCGCGACGACGCCCCCGGTGAGGTTGGTCCAGCGCACCTGCTCCCACCCGGCGGCGCGGACCTGCTCGGCCAGCTCCCGCTGGCCCGGCCAGGCCCGGATCGACTCGGCGAGGTAGACGTAGGACTCGGGGTTGGAGCTGACCCGGCGCGCCACCTGCGGGAGCGCGCGCATGAGGTAGTTGCGGTAGACGGTCGAGAAGACGGGCACGACCGGGCGGCTGAACTCGCACACGACGAGGCGCCCGCCGGGCCGCGCGACCCGCGCGAACTCGCGCAGCGCCGCGTCGACGTCGGCGACGTTGCGCAGCCCGAAGCTCATCGTCACCACGTCGAAGGAGTCGTCCGCGAAGGGCAGGCGCATGGCGTCGGCAGCGGTGAAGGGCAGGTCCGGGCGGCGGCGGTAGCCCTCGGCGAGCATGCCGATGGAGAAGTCGGCGGGGACCACCTGGACGCCGCGGTCGGCATACGGCTCGCTGGAGGTGCCGGTGCCCGCCGCGATGTCCAGCACCCGCTCCCCGGGGGCCGCGTCGACCGCCCGGGTCACGGCGCGGCGCCAGAGGTGGTCCATGCCGCCGGAGAGGACGGTGTTGGTGAGGTCGTAGCGGCGGGCCACCGCATCGAACATCCGGGCCACCTCGTGCGGCTGCTTGTCCAGGTCGGCTCGCGTCGGGCTCATGACGGGCATTCTCCCACCACGTCCTACGATGGTCGGCTGTGGCTGTGACCCGTCCCGTGTCCCGACTCCGCGCCCGCACCCTTGCGGTGGACGCGCCCGGCGACCTGCTCACCCGGATCCCGGACGAGATCGACCCCACGGACGTCGTGACCTGGCTGCGGGAGGGCGACGGTCTCGTCGGCTGGGGGCGGGTCGCCGGGGTGCGCACCAGCGGCGAGCGGCGCTTCGTCGACGCCGAGCTCTGGTGGAACGAGGTCCAGGAGGTGGCCGAGGTCGAGGACGGCGTGCGGCTGCCCGGGACCGGGCTGGTGACCTTCGGGTCGTTCACCTTCTCGCCGGACTCGCAGGACGCCAGCGTGCTCACCATCCCCCGGGTCGTCATCGGGCGACGCGACGGGCTGGCCTGGGTCACCCAGGTGGTCCTCGAGGACGAGCCGTGGCCGACCGCCCACCCCGCCGAGCTGCTGGGGCGCACCAACGCCGACATCGAGGTGCTCGACCCCCTCGTCGAGTCGCCCGGGGCGGTCCCGGCGACGCGCTGGCCCGAGGTCGTGGGTCAGGCCGTGGACCGGATCGGGCGCGGCGAGGTCGCCAAGGTCGTGCTCGCCCGGGACGTCGAGGTGCGCCACCGGGACGGTCAGGTCGTGCGGCTCGCCCCGGTGCTGGAGCGGCTGGAGCGCAGGTATGCCGCCACGTGGACCTTCGCCGTCGGCGGGTTGGTGGGGGCCACCCCGGAGATGCTCGTGCGGCTGCAGGGCGGCCGCGCCCGCTCGCGGGTGCTGGCGGGCACGATCCGGCGCCCCAACGGCATACCGGTGCGACGGGTCGGTGACGCCCCCGGCGCGGCGCCGGACCCCGAGCACCCCGTGGACCCCCGGCTGCGGCTGGTGAGCAGCGAGAAGGACCTCGACGAGCACGCCTTCGCCGTGCGCTCGGTCGCGGAGGCGCTGGCGCCGCACTGCGCGGAGCTCGTCGTCCCCGAGGCGCCCTACGTCCTGGAGCTGCCCGACGTCTACCACCTCGCGAGCGACCTCACCGGCACGATGCGCAGCGGCGCCACCTCGCTGCGCCTGGCCGCGGCGCTGCACCCCTCCGCCGCCGTGTGCGGCACCCCGACCGAGCCGGCCGCCCGGCTCATCGCCGAGCTGGAGGGGATGGACCGCGGCAGGTATGCCGGGCCGGTGGGCTGGATGGACGCCTCCGGCGACGGCGACTGGGGCATCGCCCTGCGGTGTGGCGAGCTCGCCGACGACCGGCACTCGATGCGCCTCTTCGCCGGTGGCGGCATCGTCGCGGCCTCCGACCCCTCAGCCGAGCTCGCCGAGACCGAGGTCAAGCTCACCGCCATGCGGCACGCCCTCGGCCTCGCGGGCGCCTGACCCGCCAGGCCCGTCCGCCCCGGCCGCTGATCCGTCAGCGCTCGGCCGCCAGGTCCACTCTCAGCCGCCAAGTCCACTCTCAGCCCCCTCGAGGCGGCCGAAGGATGACCTGGCGGACGAAAGATGACGTCGCGGCTGAAGGATGCGCCCGGAGCGGCGGTCAGGCGCCGATCCAGTAGCGGGGGCGGGCGCCGCCTCCGGACCCCGGGACCCGGACGTCCTCCAGCACGCCGCCACAGCGCTCGATGGTGGCCGCGGAGGCCGCGTTGCCATCGGCGCAGGTGACCAGCACCCGGTCGACGCGGAGGACGCGCAACCGCTGGACCGACTGGCGCAGGATCTCCGTGGCGTGGCCGCGACGCCGGAACTGCGGGGCCACGGCATACCCGACGTGGCCGCCCAGCTCGAACAGGAAAGGTGTGAGCTCGTGCCGGATCGAGACCCGCCCCTCCGGTATGCCGTCCACCTCCGCCACGAGGAAGTCCGCCCGCACCCTCCCGGCCGGCAGGTCCCGCCCGTCAGCCTCGCGGCGCACCTGCGCCAGGATCCACGCCCAGGTGCCCTCGGCCAGGAGGAAGCTGAAGTCCTCGGCGGCCAGCTGCTCGTGCATCGCGCGCAGGGCTGCCTCGTCGCGGACGGTCGGTGGTCGCAGGGTGAGCATCACCCCAGCGTGGCCGCCCGCGCGCGGTCCCGGCCACCGCTTTTCTCCCGCATGACCGGGGAGAGCACGAGGAGCAGGCCGAGGAAGCCGACGACGAGGAAGAGCGCGCGGTCCAGGCCGATGACCTCGGCCAGCAGCCCGATCGTGGGCGCCCCGAAGAGGAACGCGCCGTAGGCGATCGTCGAGACCACGGTGATCGCGCGGTTGCCCCGACCGGGCACCTCACCGGCGGCCGAGATGGCCGCGGGGAAGATCGTCGCCACGCCGAGGCCCCAGAGCAGACCGCCCACGAGGGCGAGGGCGAGCGAGGAGCTGAGGGTCACGACGAGGATGGCCACCGCGGCGAGGGCTCCACCGGTCCGCACGACCGTGGCCCGGCCGAAGCGGTCGATGGCCGGCCCGCCGAGCAGCCGCCCGATGGTCATCGTGAGGTTGAAGGCCATGAGGGTGAGCGCACCGAAGGCCGCCGGGGCCCCGTGGACGTCGACGAGCAGCAGCGCCAGCCAGTCGTTGGCCGACCCCTCCGCCAGCGCGCCGGCCAGGCAGATGAGGCCGATGGTGATCTCCGCCGAGGTCACACCCCGGCGGGCCGGAGCCCGTGTCCCCTCGCCCGCGACCTGGTCCGGCGCCTCGCCGAGCTGGTCCGGCGCCTCGCCGAGCTGGTCCGGCGCCTCGCCGACCTCGGCGTGCACCTCCGGCGCCTCGGGGACGAACCGGCTGGCACCCCATCCCCCCACCACGGCCGCCACGGCCGCCAGCACGGGCAGCTGCACGAGACCGATCCCGAGCCAGGCGGCCAGCGCACCGGCCCCCGCGCCGAGCACGGCACCCCCGGAGAAGCAGGCGTGGAAGTAGGGCATGAGGGAGCGCGAGCGGGACTGCTCGACGTGGGTGCCCTGGATGTTCATCGCGACGTCCCAGACGCCGACGTTGGTGCCGGTGAGCACGAGCACCCCGAGGAGGACGGGCACCGACGGCACCGCGGCGACGCACGCCCACCCGAGGCAGCCGAGCAGGACCGCGACCATGACGACCCGGCGGCTGCCGAAGCGGTCCACCAGCCTCCCGGTGAACGGCATCGCCAGGAGCGAGCCCAGACCCATACCCATGAGTGCCAGGCCCAGGGCGCCGGTGTCGGCGCCCAGGTGGTCGCGCACCGCCGGGACGCGGGCCAACGCCTGCCCCATGACGAACCCGGCGCTGGCGAAGACCGCCAGCACCGCCGTCACCGACCCACGCACATCCCGCACCACGAGCCCACTCCTTGCCGTCGACAACCCTGTAAATCCCCCGACACATCAGCGTACGTGCTGCAGACTGGGCCGGTGACCACGTCGACCCCCGCCCTCATCGACCTCACGGAGCAGGACCTGCCACGCATCAGGGACCTCATCGAGACCGTGTGGTTCTCCGTCACTCCCGGAAAGACCCTCCAGCACCTCGACGAGGAGCTCGACCTGCGCCACGCGCGGGCCGTGCCTCGCCCCGGAGGGTCGCCGCTGCCCGGTGAGGCGGCTGGGGCTGCCCCGCTGCTCGGGCTCTACAGCGCCTTCGACCTCGGCCTCACCATCCCCGCCGCGCGGGGAGGTCTCACGCGGGTGCCGATGGACGGGCTGACGATGGTGAGCGTCCACCCGGACGGCCGCCGCCAGGGCGTCCTGCGCCGGATGATGACCGACCACCTGCACCGTGTCCACGAGCGCGGAGAGGCCGCGATCGCCGGGCTGCACGCCTCGGAACCGGCGATCTACGGCCGCTTCGGGTATGGCCACGCCAGCGCAGAGGCCAAGCTCGTCGTGGGCCGCGGCACGACGCTCACCGCCCCGCCCGCGCTCACCGCCGAGGCCGAGCAGATCCGCACCCACGTCGTCGACCTCGACACCGAGGAGGCGCTCGCGGCGGTCCACCGGACCCACCTCGCCTGCGCCGCCGCGACCCTCGGCGCCGTCACCCGGCCGGCGTCGATGGAGCAGTCGTGGTTCGCCTTCCGCGACCACCCCGAGGCTCGCGGCGGCAAGGAGCCGAGCCGCGTGATGTTCGCCCGCCGCGGCGAGGAGCTGACGGGGTATGCCGTCTTCCGCCGGGAGAGCAAGTGGGACGACGCGCAGCCCGCCGGCGAGGTGTCCGTGGGCGAGCTCGCCGCGGTCGACCAGGCGTCGGTGCTGGCCCTGGCGCGGCGCCTGGTCGACATGGACCTCACCGGCCGGACCGTCTTCTGGTCGCGCCCCGCGGACGACCCGCTGGCGTGGTGGGCCGGCGGTCCGCGCTCGAGCGGGATGCGGGTCTTCGACGCGCTGTGGATCCGGCTGGTTGACCTGCCCCGCGCCCTCTCCGAGCGGGGGTACGCCGAGGGCGCTCCGCTGGACCTCGTGCTGCAGGTGCAGGATGAAGTGTGCCCGTGGAACGCCGGGCGGTGGCGGCTGCAGGTCGACGCAGATGGGTCGGCCTCCGTCACAAGCACCGACGCCGACGCCGACCTCGTGGCTCCGGTGGCGGCGCTGGGCGCGGCCTACCTCGGCGGTCGGACGCTCCTCGCTCAGGTGCCCACGCTCGGCGTGCAGGAGCAGACCCCGGGCGCCGTGCGGGCCCTCTCCCGCGCGATGCGCGCCGACCTCGACCCGGTGCCGGCGATCGGCTTCTAGCGCCCGGGGCCACGGCGTCGCGGGCTGATGGGTGACTCCGCTTGGGCACAGAGCCTGCGTGTGCGGCTCCCCTCTAGATCACCAGTCACCGACTCGTGCCCTGGACCACCAGACGCGGCTCCCCCGCCCACACACCGCGACTCCATCGCCACACGTCGCGGCTCCCCCGCCCACACACCGCGGCCCCACCTCGACCGCTAGGTGGGTCGGCGAGAGGTAGGTCCCCTCGCACACAAAGTCCTCACCCCCTGCACTTGACAGTCGAACACTAGTTCGACTACGCTGGGGGGAAGAGACATCGTTCAAGCTCCGGGGGGAGGGACCGTGGCAGCATCAGTGATCGAGCAGCCGGTGACGCCGGAGTCTGCTGCGCTGGGGGCGTTGGGGACGATCGCTGCTGCTCGGTCGGGGTTGGAGGCGCGGTTGATCGAGGCGGCGCGTCTGGTGGTCGCGACGACCGGGGCCGCGGTGCTCGCGCACAAGGGGTTCACCAGCATCGAGGAGCTCAGCCAGGGCAGCGGGTGAAGTGGCGCGCGGAGACCAAGCGCGCGGCGTGCGCCGAGGTGGAGCTGGCCCTGGGTGTCGGGGTCAGCGAGGCACGTCATC
Organism: Serinicoccus profundi; assembly: GCF_008001015.1. Lineage (NCBI taxonomy): Bacteria > Bacillati > Actinomycetota > Actinomycetes > Micrococcales > Ornithinimicrobiaceae > Serinicoccus > Serinicoccus profundi. The sequence continues at coordinate 2,631,055 of NZ_CP042862.1, forward strand.
TCGTGGGCCTGGCCTGCGCACCGGCGGACGTGCGCGTCGCCACCGTGGGCGCCCTGGACCGTGGGAGGTGACCTGGTCGATGGTGCGAGCCTTCTGGCGCCGCTGCGCGGCCCTGCCCTCAGAAGAGGGGGTGTCAGATGGTCTGTGTAAGTGCCGGGTCTCCGACCGAGAAGGAGATTGACTGTGAGCATGACGCACGACGAGATGAGGGCCGAGGATCTGGACCAGGTCGAGGTGGAGCATCGGGCCGCGGCTGCGCGGCTGCGTGAGGAGTTCTTCGACGACGAGCTGGTCGACAAGTTGCTCGCGGCGACCGGTGAGCGCGGGGTGTCCTTGACCGGGGCCGGTGGCTTCCTGCCCGAGATGATCAAGACCGTCCTGGAGCGCGGCATGGGAGCCGAGCTGACCGACCACCTCGGGTACGCCAAGGGCGACGCGGCCGGCCGAGGTTCGGGGAACTCCCGCAACGGCACGACCCCCAAGACGGTGGGCACCGAGGTCGGTGACATCGCCCTGGACCAGCCGAGGGACCGCAACTCCACGTTCTCCTCGGCGCTGGTGCCCAAGGGCGCCCGCCGCCTCGGCGGGCTGGAGGACATGATCATCTCCCTGTACGCCGGCGGGATGACCGTTCGCGACATCCAGCATCATCTGGGCGCGACGCTGGGCACCGAGCTGAGCCACGAGACGATCAGCAACGTCACCGACGCCGTGCTCGAGGAGGTCAAGGCCTGGCAGTCCCGCCCGCTGGAGGCGTTCTACCCGGTGATCTACCTCGACGCCCTGGTGGTCAAGGTCCGCGACGGGTCGCACGTGACCAACCGCTCGGCGCACGTGGCCGTCGGCGTCGACATGGACGGCGTCAAGCACGTCCTGGGCATTTGGGTCCGGCCACCGAGGGCGCCAAGTTCTGGGCCGGCGTGTGCGCCCAGCTGGCCAACCGCGGCGTCAAGGACGTGCTCATCGTCTGCTGCGACGGGCTGACCGGCCTGGCCGAGGCGATCGAGGCGACCTGGCCGCACGCGATGGTGCAGACCTGCGTGGTGCACCTGATCCGGGCCTCGATGCGGTTCGTCTCCTACGCCGACCGCAAGGCCGTCGCCGCGATGCTGCGCCCGATCTACACCGCCGCTGACGAGGACGCAGCGCTCATGGCGCTGGCCGCCTTCGCCGACTCCAACCTGGGCAAGAAGTACCCCGCTGCGGTCGCCACCTGGGAGAACGCCTGGGACCGGTTCATCCCCTTCCTGGCGTTCGGGCCCGCGCTGCGCAAGGTCATCTACACGACCAACAGCATCGAGAGCCTGAACTACCAGCTGCGCAAGATCATCAAGAACCGCGGCCACTTCCCCAGCGACGAGGCCGTGATCAAGCTGCTCTGGCTGGCAATCATGAACATCGAGGACAAACGAGCCCGAGAACGAGCCAAGCAGGCCAGCAAGGGCAAAGACCGAAAGTCGGTGCCCCGCCTGATCGAAGGCGCCGCCGTCACCGGTTGGAAAGCCGCCCTTGGCGAGCTCGCCCTCGTCTACCCCGACCGCGTAAACGCCTACCTGTAAACCCAATGTGACCCACATCACTTACACAAACATCGTGACAAGCTCTCAGAAGACGCCGCGGTCGTCGCGGACAGTCTCTTCGGGGCCACCCCAGACACCGCAGTCCCGGAGCGTCTGGGCCTGACGATGAGCTACGCGAACGCCCGTGGCACACGGGCGATTACGCCGCCGCCCTGGAACGGGAAGCCAAGCGCACCGAAGGCCAGGACGTCCTCGCCGAGCGAGAACGACGCCGGGTGGCCTACCGCGCCCGCCGCGCGAGCCTGCAGATCCACGACGACGGCACCGCCACCCTAGAAGTCACCAGCTCCGTGGTGTCCCTGGTCGCCGCCCACACCCGCATCGAACGCGCCGCCCGACTACTGCGCAAACAGGGCGACCCACGCACCCTGGACCAACTCCGCGCCGACACCGCCGCAGCCCTCCTCGTCCACGGCCAACTCCCCCAACCCGAACCCACCGGGCACCCCGACACCACACCCACCGACACCAGCAGGCACCCCGCCGCTGACCAAGCTGGGGAGCCCGGTTCCGTGTCGGGGTCCACGCTCGCCGTGAGCGAGGACGACCTGGTCGCGCCGGATCTGGAGGCCATGGCGCGGGTGATCTGTGGGATGCCGACGATCGAGCTGCACGTAGTCGTACCGTTCGATGCTCTCGCCGGTCGTGCCAGCCACCCGACCTGTCGCCATCCCAGCACCGACGACACCGCCACCACCCGTCACGGCGAGGTCGGGTTCCTCCTGGGTCGCCACCCGGCCTACCTCAGCCCCGGCCAGGCCCGCGAGTTCGCCCTGCTGCCCGGCACCACCCTGTCCAGACTGCTCACCGACCCCGCCGACGGGCGGCTCATCGAACGCCGCACCACCTCCTACCGCCCCGACGCCGCGATGCGACGCCAGATCCTCGCCGCCGACGTCACCTCACGAGCCCCCGGATCACGACAACCCGCCGCGGTCTGCGAGATCGACCACGTCACCCCCTGGTCCAACGACAGCCCCGGCGGGGCCACCGCCGAGACCAACCTCGTCGCCCTCGCCAAACGACACCACGACCTCAAGACCCGCGCCCTCGCGTTCACCGCACTCAACACCCGACGCGACCTGCGCTGGACCACCCTGCTAGGCCAGAGCGAAACCACCCGCACCCACGACTACCGGCAGTACACCCACCACCCGCAACCCACCACCGCACGCGGTGAACGCCACCTCTCGGTCGAGGAGCTCCGCGACGCGGTCGACCGACTGGCCCCGCTGAAGCCAGACCCCGACGAGCTCGCTGGACCGGCTGACGCCCCGGACCAGCACCCCAGCCAACGCGCCGACCTCGACGACCGGCGCGACCTGCTCAACCGCGCCTTCTACGCCGCCCTCGCCCACCGCGGCCCGGACGCCTTCCTCCTCGACACCGACGACCACCCAGGCTCCACAGAACACGGCGGACCACTCTCAGGCTGGATGTGGATCACCCGCACCACCCCCTCCGGGCGACGACGCACCGGCGCCCACCCCGACACCCCCACCCTGCGCACAGTCCTCGGGCTCCCACCAGAGACCGACCCACCCCACACCAACCCGCCCGACACCAACCCGCCCGACACCAACCCGCCCCAGCCCTGGACCGACAACACCCACGACGAACCCCCGCCCTTCTAGACCCTCACGCCAGGGCCCCCCAGGTCGACGCAGGGCGTCCCCAGACCTTGACGCCAGGACGTCCCTCGACCTTCACCCCAAGGCGTCGCGGACGCGGCGGTGGCTCGCCCGGTCGAGCGGCACCTCCAGCACGCGGAGCCCTCGGGTGCGGTCGGCGAGCGCCTCGCGCAGCGCGGCGAGCGAGGCGACCCGCTCGTGGACCACGCCATAGGCCCGGGAGAGGGCCGCGAGGTCGGTGCCGTGCGGGGTGCCGAAGATCCGCTCGGTCGCCGCCGCCCTGTCCGCCCCGTCGGGGCCGGCGAGGCGGGCGGGGTCGCCGTACTCCAGCGTCGAGAAGATGCCTCCCCCGTCGTCGTTGACGACGACGATCGTGAGGTCGGGTCGCGGCTCCTCCGGCCCGATGAGCAGACCGCCCGCGTCGTGCAGGAAGGTCAGGTCGCCCATGAGCGCGACGACGCGAGGAAGGTCGATCTCGTCCGAGGCCGTGGACCCGCGGCGCAGGTGAGCGCTCAGCCGCCTGCGCTCGGCTGCGAGCGCCACGCCCACCGCCGTCGACACGGTGCCGTCGATGCCGGCCAGGCCGCGGTTCGCGATGACCCGGGCCGGTGCGGCCGACCCGTCCAGCGCGAGTGCAAGGTCCCGCGGGGCGGTCGAAGACCCGACCACGAGCACGTCGTCCTCCCCCAGCGCGTCAGCCACGGTCCGGGCGACGCCCAGCCCGGTCACGTCCCCGGCGGTCGTCGCGGCGACGACCTCGGAGAGCGCGGCGCCGGCGCGGACCCAGGCCGCCACCCACGCCCCGGCACCGGTATGCCGTGCCGGCGCCTCGCGGAGGGCGCCGATGCCGTGGACCCGGCTCACGACGTGCGAGGGGTCGGTCCAGGGATCCCGCGCGGCGACGTGCTCCACGACCATCCCGGGCAGGCGCAGCAGCGCCCCGAGCTCGCGGAAGAGCGTCAGTCGCCCGACCACCACGACCCGCTCCGGGCGCAGGTCCGGCAGGTCGCCGCGCGCGACCCGTGCGGCGACCAGGGGCGCGTGGGGCACGACGCCGGGCCCGGCCGGGAGGTGGCCGAAGGGTTCGGCGAGCACTGGCCACCCGGATTCCTCGGCCCACGCGAGCGCGCGAGCGCTCAGCACTGGATCGGGCAGGTCACCGAGCAGCACGAGCGTCCGCTCGCCGGGGGTCAGGGTGTCGGTCCGGGGCGCCTCGGTCGGGGCCACCTGCACCCACGGCGCCCCACCCGCGCGGCCGGTCAGGCCGGCCGCCGCGCGAGCTTCCCCGGCAGCAGCCCCAGCACCCGCTCCCCCAGCAGCAGCCCCAGCACCCGCTCCCCCAGCAGCAGTCCCAGCGCCTGCTCCCCCGGCATCAGTCCCAGCGCCCACTCCCCCAGCAGCAGCCCCAGCACCCGCTCCCCCAGCAGCAGCCCCAGCACCCGCTCCCCCAGCAGCAGTCCCAGCGACCGCTCCCCCGTCAGCAGCCCCAGCACCCGCTTCTCCCTCGCCGCTCGGCCCAGCTGCCCTCAGTCCGTCGGTCTGCACCTCGCCCGGCCTGGACCCCTCGTCCAGCGCAGGCGCGAGCGGGTCGCGGAAGGAGACATTGAGGTGGACCGGCCCGGCCCCGCCCAGGCCTGCCGCGTCGGATCGCGCTGCGGCGAGCGCGCGGCATACCGTCGAGCGCCAGTGCGCACCGGCGGCCGCGCCCACCGACTCCGGCGCGGGCAGATCGGCCTCCCAGCGCACCGCACCGGCGAAGAGTCCGGGCTGCACCGTCGTCTGGTTGGCCCCGGTGCCGCGCAGCTCGGCCGGGCGGTCGGCAGAGAGCACCACGAGCGGGACGCCGCTGTGGTGCGCCTCGAGGACGGCCGGGTGGAGGTTGGCGACCGCGGTGCCCGACGTCGTGACCACCGGCACCGGCACGCCACCCGCCCGGGCCAGCCCCAGCGCGACAAAACCGGCCGTCCGCTCATCGATCCGGACGTGCAGCCGCAGCCGCCCCGCGCGGTCCGCCTCCTCGAGGGCGTAGGCCAGGGGCGCCGACCGCGACCCCGGCGCGAGCACCGCCTCCCGCACCCCGCCGCGGACCAGCTCATCGACGAGGACGGCGGCCAGAGCGGTCGAGGGGTGCACGACCCGATCGTCGCACGACCCCGTCAGCAGGCCGACCGATGCCTCGGATCCGCGCCATGACGCCTAGAGTGGTGGCTCATGGCCTCGAACTTCGACATCGAGCTGAAGGACGCCGTCGCGCCGCTGGTCCTGGCGCTCGACGTCGGCTCCACCGCCAGCAGGGGCATGATCTACGACGCCCACGGCCGCCCGGTGGGCAAACGCGCCAAGGTGCCCCACAGCTTCACCGTCGCCGGTGACGGCACCTCCGAGATCGATCCCGACCAACTCGTCGGCGAGGTCCGGACGATCATCGGGGAGCTGCTGGGCGCGCTCGGCGACGAGCAGGTCGCCGGGGTGGCGCTCGACACCTTCGCCTCCTCCCTCGTCGTCGTCGACGCCGAGGGCTCGCCGCTCACGCCCTGCTTCACGTATGCCGACGGACGGTGCGCTCCCCAGGTCACCGAGCTGCGCGACGAGCTCTCCGAGGAGAACCTCCAGCAGCGCACCGGCACCCGCGTGCACTCCAGCTACTGGCCGGCCCGGCTGCGCTGGCTCGCCGCCGAGCAGCCCAAGGTCATGAAGAAGGCCGCCACCTTCCTCTCCCTCGGCGACTACCTCCTGCTCGCCCTCACGGGCACCGTCGCGACCGGCACCTCCACGGCGTCGTGGACCGGGCTGGTGGACCGGCATACCGCGCAGTGGTACCCCGAGCTCGTCGAGATCAGCGGGATCGAGCCCGAGCAGCTGCCACCCATCCACCACCTGGACGAGCCGGTCGACGTCGCGCCGACGCACGTCGAGCAGATCGCCGCCGACTGGCCGGCGCTCGCGCAGGCGCGGTGGTATGCCCCGATCACCGACGGCCTCGCCGCCAACGTCGGCCTCGGCGCCCACGACGAGACCGCCATCGCCGCCTCGTGCGCCACCTCGGGTGCGTTGCGGGTGCTCGTGCGGGAGATGCCCGAGACGCTGCCGCCGGGGCTGTGGTGCTACCGCGTCTCCCACGACCGGGCCCTGCTCGGCGGCGCCCTCAACGACGTCGGCCGGGCCCTGGCTTGGGCGGACGTCACCCTCGCCGTCGACCAGGTCGGGCCGCAGGCGCTCTCCGAGGCCCTCACCGCGGAACCGCACCCGACGACGCCGCTCGTGCTGCCCTTCCTCACCGGCGAGCGCAGCACCGGGTGGGCCTCCGACGCGCAGGCCGTGATGACGGGCGTGACCGTCGCCTCCGCGCCCGCCGAGGTCTACCGCGGGGTCGTCGAAGGGATCGCCCTGTCCTACGCCCGCATCGCCAGCCAGCTGCGCGAGGTCGCCCCGCAGCCGGAGAAGCTCTTCGCCGGTGGCGGGGTCGCCTCGGACCGGCCCGAGCTCATGCAGATCATGGCCGACGCCATGCGCACCCCCGTCACGCCGGTGACGATCAAACGCTCGACGCTGCACGGCACGGCGCTGCTCGCCCTGGAGACCCTGGCCCCCGACGTCCGGCGGGCCAAGCTCGAGCGCGGCGCGACCCTGTCCCCCGACTACAACCGGCGGCCCTACTACACCGACCGGTTCCGGCGTTTCCAGCAGGTCTACGAGGCTCTCATTGACTGAGTCGCCCGTCCGCTCGCTCGCCGACGACCTGCGGGCCCGGAGCGACGACGAGCTGGCCGCGCTGCTGCAGTCCCGGCCCGACCTCGCCCGCCCGGCCCGCCGACGTCACCGCCCTGACCGGGCGCGCCACCACGCGCGCCAGCGTGCAGCGTGCCCTGGAAGGGCTGGACCTCGCTCACCTGCAGGCGCTGGAGGCCATGATCGTCGCCTCCCCCGCCTCGACGGAGGACGTCGCCGACCTGCTGGGCGCGGATGCTGCGCGGGCCGAGGAGCTCGTCGGGGACCTGCACGCGCTGGCCCTGTGCTGGCGCTCACCGGAGGGTATGCGGCCCGCCCGAGCCGTGGCGGACGTCGTCGGCCTCCCCGGTGGGTTGGGTCCGGTGGGGTCGGGTGTGCCGACCGGGGAGGCGCTGCGCGCGGCGCTCGACGGGCTCCAGCCGCGGCACCGCAGCCTGCTCGACGCCCTGACCTGGGGCCCGGCGCGCGGCGCGGTGGCGGCGGTGCCCGGGCAGGGCGCGGCCTCACCGGTGTCCGTCGCCGCGCAGGAGCTGGTCGAGGCCGGTCTGCTGGAGCGCGAGGACGACGCGCACGTCGTCCTGCCGCGCGAGGTCGCCCTGGCTCTGCGCGGGGGACGGCTGCACCGCACCTCGGGCGTGGCGGCGCCGCAGGTGGAGCACCGGAGCCTGGACCTGGAGGTCGTCGACGCCGCCGCGGGCGGGCGCGCCGCCGAGCTGATCGTGCTCGTCACCGAGGTCGTCGAGGAGTGGGGCACCCGCCCGCCGCGGGTGCTGCGCTCCGGTGGCCTGGCCGTCCGCGACCTCGGCCGCCTGGCCGCCCACCTCGAGACCGGCACCGACGAGGTGGCCTGGCTGCTGGAGACGGCCCACGCCGCCGGGCTGCTCGCCGTCGACGACGGCCGCCAACGGGTCCGCGCCGACGAGGCAGCCGTGTGGGCACCGACCGCCCTCGCCGACGAGTGGCTCGCCGACGACGCCGGTGACCGGTGGGCCGCGCTCGCGGCGGCGTGGTGGTCCACCTCGGCCGCGCCCAGCCTCGTCGGGACCACCGAGGGCGGACGCGTCAACGCGCTGTCGACCGCCACGTCATACCCCTTGGCGCGGCAGCGCCGCCACGACACCCTGCGCGCCCTGGCCAGCCTGCCGCCCGGTGCGGTGGGCGGCGAGGAGGCGCTGGGCGAGCTGCTGCGCTGGCGCCACCCGCTGCGCTCGGCCCGGTCCACCGGCGACCACGGGGTCGGCCCGGCGACCGTGCTGCGGGAGTCGGAGTGGGCCGGGGTCACCGGCCGAGGCGCCCTCTCGACGCCGGGGCGAGCGGTCGTCGCCGGCGACCCTGCCGCCGACCTCATGGCGCCGCTGGTCCCCCCGGCGGTCGACCACGTGCTGTTGCAGGCCGACCTCACGGCGATCGCACCGGGGCGCCTGGACGGCCCGGCCCGCTCCCTGCTGCGGCTGCTGAGCGAGGTGGAGTCGCGCGGCGGGGCGAGCGTGCACCGCTTCGACGAGCAGAGCGTGCGACGCGCCCTCGACCTGGGCTGGACGGCCGACCGGGTGCTCGAGGAGCTGGCCGCGGTCTCCCGGACCCCGGTGCCGCAACCGCTGGACTACCTCGTGCGCGACGTCGCGCGCCGGCATGGCGTGGCCCGGGTCGGGGCGTGCGCGGCCTACCTGCGCTGCGACGACGCCGCCCTGCTCGACCGGATCGAGCACGACCGCGCGCTCGGCATGCTGCAGTGGCGCCGCATCGCGCCCACCGTGCTCGTCTCCCCCGTCCCCGCCCCGACGGTGCTGGACCTGCTGCGCGAGGAGCAGTACGGCCCGGTCGCCGACGGCGGCGACGGCGGTCTGGCCCTCGCAGCCGCGCAACAGCACCGGGCGCCCCGGCCGAGCACTCCGGCGGTGCGGGTCAGCGGCGTCGACGCCGAGGTCGCGCGCCAGGTCGTGGGGGTGATGCGCCGCGGCGACGTCACCGCGAGCAGCAGCGGTGAGGCCAGCACCGACCCGGTCGTCGTCAGCGCCACGGTCCGCGAGGCCGCCGTGGACGGTCAGGCGCTGTGGATCGGGTATGCCGACGACGCCGGCGGCGTCGCCACCCACCTCGTGCGGCCGCTCGCGGTCGAGGGCGGCCGGGTCCGCGCCAGCGTGGGCGACGCCGACGTCACCCGCACCTTCCTGCTGCACCGGATCACCAGGGTGAGCCCGGCCTGGTGAGCACGACCACCGACGCCGCCCGCACCGACCTGCCCGGCAACGATCCTCGCCGCGACGACCCGGCCGCCGGGTCAGCCCACCCGCTGCTCACCAACCGCCACCGCCCCGAGCTGCACGGGCTGCGCGGCCTGGCGATCGCCCTCGTCGTCCTCTTCCACGTCTTCGGCGACGGGCGCGTGTCCGGCGGCATCGACGTCTTCCTGGCCATCTCCGGCTTCCTCTTCACCGGGATGCTCGCCCGCGAGGCGGTACGCACCGGCGGAGGCATCGACCTCGCGCGCTACCTCGGCCGCATCGTGCGACGGCTGCTACCCGCGGCGCTCCTCGTGCTCGCGGCGACCTGGGCCGCCGGGCGGCTGCTGCTCCCGGAGACCCGGTGGGTCCAGCTCGGCCGGGAGGTGCGCGCCAGCCTGACCTACGTCGAGAACTGGGAGCTCATCTCCTCCCAGCTCGGGTATGGCGCGGCCGGGGCGTCGACGAGCCCGCTGCAGCACTTCTGGTCGATGTCGGTGCAGGGGCAGTTCTACCTCGTGTGGCCGGTGGTCGTCGTGCTCTGCGTCGTCGCCGCCCGGCGGCTGCGCCGCCCGGTGTGGCCGGTGCTGCTGGGGGGAATCGCCCTGGTCACCGCGGTGTCCTTCGGGTATGCCGCGTGGTTGCACGCCGCCGACCAGCAGGTGGCCTACCTGCACACCGGGGCCCGGCTCTGGGAGCCCGCCCTGGGCGGGGTGGTGGCGCTGCTGGCCTTCGACACCCGCCTGCCCCGGTCCTGGCGGCTGCCGCTCGGCTGGGTGGGGGTCGGGCTCGTGGCCACCTCCGGTGTGGTGCTCGACGGAGGGGCGCTCTTCCCCGGCCCGGCGGCGCTGTGGCCGGTGGGCGGCTTCGCGCTGGTGATGATGGCGGGGTCGACGGGCAGCGGGTGGGGCGCCGACCGGTGGCTCTCGGGTCGACTGCTCGCCTGGGTGGGCGACATCGCCTACCCGCTCTTCCTCTGGCACTGGCCGATCGTCGTCTACACCCTCGTCGTCACCGGGCAGGACCGCCTGGGCCTCACCGCCGGTGCTCTCGTCATCGCCGCGTCGGTCCTCCTGGCCCACCTCACGCATACCCTCCTCGAGCGGCGGGTGACCGCCTCACCGATGCGGCGGCCCTGGCTCGTCGTGGGCGTGGGCGCACTGGTGCTCGCCCTCGGCGCCGCCCTGGCGAGCGGCTGGACGGGGACGCTGGTGCGCGAGCGCGAGACCGCCCTGGCCCGCGCCGCGCAGGACTCCCCCGACCACCCCGGTTCGGCTGCGCTGCACGAGCCCGGCTTCGGCAACACCGGCATCACGCCGGTGCCCGACCTGGCCGCCGCGCCGCAGGACAATGCCGATGTCTACGACCAGGGCTGCATCCAGAGCCACGAGGACACCGAGGCTGCCTCCGAGCTGCTGGTCTGCCCCGGCACGGACCCGGGCGCGGAGCACACCCTGGTGCTCACCGGCGGGTCGCACGTCGTGCACTTCGTGCCCGCCTGGCAGGTCGTCGCCCGGGAGCAGGGGTGGAACCTCGTCGTCGCGAGCCGCTCCGGCTGCCACCTCACGACCAACCCCGGGGACTACCCGTCGGAGACCGACGCGACCCCGACGCAGAGCTGCAGGGACTGGAACGACGCCTTCCTGGAGCAGATGGAGGAGCTCGACCCCGACGCGGTCGTGACCCTGGGGTCGACCACCCAGCCCGGGTCCGAGCAGGTGTCCCGCGGCTTCGTCGAGGTGTGGCGCGAGCTCGACGAGCGCGGGATCGACGTCATCGGGATGCGCGACACGGCCCGGATGCCCCTGCACGTGCCCGACTGCCTCACCGAGCACCCCGGGGACCCGCAGGCGTGCGCGATGCCGAGGGCGCAGGGTTACCAGGACGTGGCGCCCTACCTCGGCCGCGACGACCTGCCGGACAACGTGTCCTTCGTCGACCTCGTCGACGAGCTGTGCACCGACACCACGTGCCCGGCGGTGGCCGGCAACGTCGTCGTCTACAGCGACCACAGCCACGTCACCGCGACCTACATGCGCACCCTGGCCCCGGCGCTGGACGCCGAGCTGCGCCGGGTCGCTCCGCAGCTCTACCGCTGAGGCGGACCGGTCTAGAAGATCCGCACCCGGTCGGCGGGGGCGAGCCAGAGCCCGTCACCCTCCTGGGTGCCGAAGGCCTCGTGGAAGGCGTCGACGTTGCGGACCGTGTTGGCGCGCAGGTCGGCCGGGGCGTGCGGGTCGATCGAGAGCAGCCGCCGGGCCTCCTCCGCCCGGGCGACGGTCCGCCAGACCGAGGCCCAGCCGAGGAAGAAGCGCTGGTCACCGGTCCAGCCGTCGACCTCGGGAGCGGCGCCGTCGGTGGCGATGGAGTAGGCGAGGTGGGCGAGCTCGAGACCGCACAGGTCACCGATGTTCTCGCCGACGGTGAGCCCGCCGTTGACCGTCGCGGTGCCGCCGGGGATGTCGCGCGGGGAGAGGCTGTCGAACTGCTCGATGAGGCGCTTGCTGCGGGCGTCGAAGGCCTCCCGGTCGGCCTCGGTCCACCAGTCGGTGAGCGAGCCGTCCCCGGCATACCGGCTGCCCTGGTCGTCGAAGCCGTGCCCGATCTCGTGCGCGATGACCGCGCCGATGCCGCCGTAGTTGGCGGCGTCGTCGGCGTCGACGTCGAAGAACGGCGGCTGCAGGATGGCCGCCGGGAAGACGATCTCGTTGAGCATCGGGTGGTAGTAGGCGTTGACCGTCTGCGGGGTCATGAGCCACTCGTCCCGGTCGATCGGGCCACCGATCTTGGCGAGCTCGCGGTCGGTCTCGAAGGCCGCGCCGCGACGGACGTTGCCGACGAGGTCGCCGGCGTCGAGCTGGTAGTCGGAGTAGTCACGGAAGGTCGGCGGGTGGCCGATCTTGGGTCTGAAGGTGGCGAGCTTCTCCTCGGCGCGGGCGCGGGTCTGCTCCCCCATCCACTCCAGCTCGCCGATGCGGCGGCGGAAGGCCTCGGTGACATTGGCGACGAGCTCGCTCATCCGCTCCCGGGCGGCCGGGGGGAAGTGCGCCTCGACGTAGAGCTGCCCGGCGGCCTCGCCGAGCAGGGCCTCGACGAGGCCGACGCCGCGCTTCCACCGCTCCTTGTTGGCCGGGGTGCCCGACAGGGCCTTCCCGTGGAAGTCGAAGTGCGCGGCGACGAGGTCGTCGGTGAGGTAGGGGGCGAGCGAGTCGAGCAGCCGCACGACGAGCCAGGCCTGCCAGTCGGCGAGCGGGACGTCCTGCAGGGCCGTGCCCAGCGCCGCGAGCACGTCGGGCTGGCGGGCGACGAGGGCGTCGAGGGAGCCGGCGGCGGCTCCGAGGCCGTCGGCGAAGGCGTCCCAGTCCATGCCGGGGGTCTGCTCGGCCAGCTCGGCACGGGTGAGGCGGGTGTAGCTCTTCACCGCGTCTCGGGAGGCCACGCGGTCCCAGTGGGCGGAGGCGAGACGCTCCTCCAGGGCGTAGACCCGGTCCACGGCGTCCTCGCCCAGCACGTCGGCCACTCCCGCCTCGGCGAGGGCCGGGGCGGCGATCTCCAGGAGGCGGGCGAGGTAGGTGCGGTAGGCCTCGCGCACCGCGGCGTGCTCCTCGGCGGTGTAGTAGGCCTCGTCGGGCAGGCCGATGCCGCCCTGGTGGAGGTAGGCGACGTAGCTCTCGGGGTCGCCGGCGTCGGCAGTCACCCAGAGGTGGGTGAGACCGTCGACGCCCTCGCGCTGGAGCCGTGCGGAGAGGCGGACCAGGGCGCTGGTGTCCGGCACCTGCGCGATCTCGCGCAGCGGGTCCGCGAGCGGGGTGAGCCCCAGCTCGGCGACGCGGGCCTCGTCCATGAAGCTGGCGTAGAGAGCCCCCACCTTGCCGGCCGCGGTGTCGAGGGCGGGCTGGGCCTCGGCGGCCTTCTCGATGAGCGCGCGGACCGCGGTCTCGGCGTTCTCCCGCAACATGTCGAAGGATCCGTAGCGCGAGCGGTCCTCCGGGATGATCGCGGTCACCAACCACCCCCCGTTGACGTGGGCGAAGAGGTCGTCCTGGGCACGGACGTCGGTCTGCATCATGGCGCGGTCGATCCCTGACTTCATGGGCTCACCGTATGCGTTAGGCCCTGGTACGGCGCAGCAGGTCTTCCTGCCGCAACGTCAGGCAGGCGGGGCGTGCCGGTCGGCCTCGGCGGCCCCGTCCGTCGACCGTCGTTGCGCGGAGCGTCCTCGCAGGTGCCGCCACCAGAGGACGCCCGCGATGAGGGTCCAGCCGGTGGCGATGGCGACGTAGAAGAGCAACCCGTCCGCACGCCACTCCCGCCCCCGGGCGCCAGCGCCCGCCCTGTCCCGTCGGCATACCCGGAGTATGCCCGGCTCAGAGCAGGTCGGCGAGGGCGTCCGGGACGAGGCGGGGTAGGTCGGTGCCGGTGACGGAGCGCCGTACCCCCACGTCCGTCGGCGCGTCGAGCACCGGGAACGGCCCCCGGTCGAGCATCGCGCGGTCGAGGAAGCGCGCCTCGTGGACGACGATCCACTCGTGCCCCGGGCGGCCGTTGAAGACGAAGATGTTCTCGAGCACGCCCAGCCGCTGCCCCACCTCGAGCTTGGTGTCGAACTCCTCGCGGAACTCCCGCCGCAGCGCCTGCTCGGAGGTCTCGCCGAACTCGATGCCGCCTCCCGCCGGACGGTGCAGGACCTCCCCGCGGGCGGGGTCGAGGTACTCGGAGACGAACAACGCTCCGGTGTCTGGGTGGCGGATCAGCGCCAGGCTGAGCACCCGGACGTGCGTCGGCGGGAGGTAGTCGCTGGCGCTGGCCCCGGCCGCGGTCTCGGTGTCCACCGGCCAACTGTAGGGCTCAGGAGTAGCGTCGCCACCATGAACGCCATCGAGCTGCGCGAGGTCACCAAGCGGTTCGGACGCACCACCGCGCTCGACGCCCTGTCGATGCAGGTGGCGGCCGGGGAGGTGCACGGATTCCTCGGGCCCAACGGCTCGGGCAAGTCGACGACGATCCGGGTGCTGCTCGGGCTGCTGCGCGCCGACTCGGGCACGACGCGCCTCCTCGGTGGTGACCCGTGGACGGACGCGCCGACCCTGCACCGACGCCTGGCCTACGTGCCCGGCGACGTGGCCCTGTGGCCCAGCCTCACCGGAGGTGAGGTCATCGACCTGCTCGGGCGGCTGCGTGGCGGCACCGACCCCGCCCGCCGCGCCGCGCTGCTGGAGCGCTTCGACCTCGATCCGACCAAGAAGGGCACGACCTACTCCAAGGGCAACCGGCAGAAGGTTGCGCTCGTCGCGGCGCTCGCCTCCGACGTCGAGCTGCTCCTGCTCGACGAGCCGACCAGCGGCCTCGACCCGCTCATGGAGGCGCAGTTCCGCGCCGTCATCGGGGAGGAACGCGCGCGCGGACGCACCGTGCTCCTCTCCAGCCACATCCTGTCCGAGGTGGAGCACCTCTGCGACCGGGTCTCGATCATCCGCGCCGGGCAGATCGTGGAGTCCGGCACCCTCGCCGAGCTGCGCCACCTCACCCGCACCCTCGTCGTCGCCGAGCTCGCCGTGCCGGTCCCCCCGGGGGTCGCGACCGCGCCAGGCGTCCACGACGCCGAGGTGGACGGGCACCGGATCACCTGCCAGGTCGACGACACCGAGCTGGGCTCGGTCATGTCCCGTCTCTCGGCCCTCGGCATCCGGTCGATCACCTCCACTCCCCCGACGCTGGAGGAGCTCTTCCTGCGCCACTACGACGAGTCCGGCCGATGACGGGTCTCGGCACCCTCCTGCGGCTGGCGCTGCGACGCGGTCGCTGGTTCTACCTCGCCTGGATCCTCGCCCTCACCGCGGTGGTGCCGCTCACGGCGGCGGCCTACGAGCAGATCATCGACCCCGCCAACGCCGACCTGCTCATCGCCACGATGACCAACAACCCGACCATGCGGGCGATGCTCGGGCCACCGCTCGACCTCACGACCGCGGGCGGCTTCACGGTATGGCGCGTGGGCACCTTCGTCGCCGCCATGGCCGGGATCATGGCTGTGCTCGGGGTCGTCCGCTCCACCCGCGCCGAGGAGGAGGACGGTCGCACCGAGCTGCTGCGCTCCGGCTCGACCGGTCGGCACGCGCCGCTCGTGGCCGGGGTGCTGCTCGCCCTGCTCGCCTGCGCGACGCTCGGGGTGCTCGTCGCGGTCGCGATGAGCGCGGTCGGGGCGCCGGTCGCCGGGTCGGTGGCCTTCGGTGCCGGACTCGCCCTGGTCGGCGCCACCTTCGCCGGCGTCGCGGCGGTGGCGGCCCAGCTCACCGCGTCGGCGCGCACCGCCTCGGCGCTGGGCCTGTGGACCCTCGCCGCGGCATACACCCTGCGCGCCGTCGCCGACGGCTCCGGCGACGACGCCGTCCGGCAGCTCGCGTGGGGCTCTCCGGTGCAGTGGATGGCGCTGGCCCGACCGTATGCCGACGAGCGCTGGTGGGTGCTCGCGCTGCCGCCGCCGTGGCGACGCTGCTGCTCGTGGGGCTGGCCGTCGTGCTGGAGGCGCGGCGCGACCACGGCGCCGGTCTGTGGGCGGCCCGGCGCGGACGGGGTGAGGCCGCGGCGTCCTTCGCCAGCGCGGGGGCCCTGGCCCGACGGCTCCAGCGCGGCCAGGTGATCGGCTGGACGATCGGGCTGCTCCTCTTCGCGCTGGCGATGGGCTCGCTGTCGACGACCTTCGACGACATGCTGGAGCAGGTGCCCCAGCTGCGGGCGATCTTCGAGCGGGCGGGTGGCGGCGCGGAGCAGCTCGTGGAGGCGTTCTTCGTGGCGATGCTCTCGATCGTGGCGGTGCTCGTGGCGGTGGTCGCGGTCCAGCTCTTCTCCCGGCTCGCGGCCGAGGAGCAGCGGGGCCACGCCGAGCTGGTGCTCTCCACCGGGGCCACCCGCGGGCGCCTGCTGGGGGCATACCTCCTCGTCGCGGCGCTCGCGCCGGTGCTGCTCCTCGTCGCGGTCGGTGCCGTGCTCTCGCTCAACCAGGCCCGGACCACCGGCGAATGGGGCGTCGTGGGCGAGGTGGCCGGGGCCGGGGCGGCGCTCGCGCCCGGCGGTCTGGTGGTGCTGGGGATCGCCGTGCTGCTGCACGGGTGGGCGCCGCGACTGGCGTGGCTCACCTGGATCGTCGTCGGCTGGAGCCTGGCCATGGTGTGGGTCGGTGCCGCCCTCGACCTGCCCGAGTGGCTGACCGGGCTCACGCCGTGGTCGCCCCTGCCGCAGCTGCCGGTGGAGAAGATGGACTGGCCGGCCGTCCTCGGGATGCTCGGCCTGGCAGTGGTGCTCCTCGGGCTCGGGGCCGTGGGCTACCGCAGGCGCGACATCAGCGGCGCCTGACCACCGGCCTCAGGGAAGCTCGCCCAGGAGCCGGATCAACCCCCTGATCGGCAGGCTCAGCAGACGCGCGGCCCCCACGAGGACGTCGAGGAACTCCAGCGCGTCGCCGATCCCGGCCATCACGTCGACCACGTCCCCGGCCACCTCGCCCGCGCCGGCCCGGGCCTGGGCGTCCTGCGGCAGGGAGGTCGGGAAGTAGTGCAGGTCGGTGCGCAGCGTGTGCACGATGGTCGCCGCCCGATCAGCCAGGACCAGCGGATCCTCGTCGGGGAGCAGGGTCGGCAGCAGGTCGAGCTCGAAGGCCAGGGCGACGAGCAGCGCGGTATGCCGATCAGGTCGGCGGTCGACCCCCAACGCCTCCCGCAGCAGGGCCCGGACACCGGCCTCGGGGTGGGCGTCGCGCGGCAGGTGCCGGCCGCGGAGTACCCAGCCCCGGCGCAGGACACCCTGCCCGCGCAGGCGACCGAGCAGCTGGGCCACCTCGGTCCGTCGCGGGTGCGGCATCTTCTCGGGACGGTGGCCGACGACGTCACGGGCGACCCGCTCGAGGATCTCGTCACCCCCCGTCCCTCCCGGCACACCGTCCACGAGCACGCCGGAGTCGTCGAGGGCCAGCCGGCGCCGGGCCAGGAGGTCCACCACCAGCGCCACCCGGACCGCGCCCCGCACCGCGGGGCGACGGACGAGCCAGACCCCCCTGCGGTCGTCGAGGAGGAGCAGGATCAGCTCGTCGGCCAACAACATCGCCCCAGCGTAGGACGCCCCCCGCCCCGAGCGCCCCGTCCTCCACAGGCTCGACCATCGTGAGGACGCCGAGTATGCCCGCCGCACCAACCTGAGCAAGCCGAGTCCTCCGGCTGCACCAACCTGAGCAAGCCGAGTCATCCGGCTGCACCATGGCCATGCTGCAGCGTGCAGACCCAGCTTGCTCAGGTCCCACATGGGCATCGCAGGCTTGCCCAGGTGCCGAGTGCGCATCGCGGGCGTGCCCAGGTCGGCAGAGTGTCACCGGGCCAGGGGCTCAGCCGCCGGCGAGCGCCTTCACCACCCGCGAGGGTGCGGGGCGGCCGAGCTGGTCGGCCATCCAGGTGCTCGTCGCCACGAGCGCGTCGAGGTCCGCGCCGTGCTCGATCCCGAGCCCGTCCAGCGCCCACACGAGATCCTCGGTCGCGAGGTTGCCGGTGGCCGACTTAGCGTAGGGGCACCCCCCGAGGCCGCCGGTCGAGGCGTCCACCACCTCGACCCCGCGGCGGATCGCGGTCATCGTGTTGGCCAGCGCCTGGCCGTAGGTGTCGTGGAAGTGGACGGCGACCTGCTGCATACCGATCCCTGCGTCGTCCAGAGCGTCGAGCAGCCGCAGGACGTGCCCGGTGGTGCCCACCCCGATGGT
Source organism: Serinicoccus profundi (assembly GCF_008001015.1). NCBI lineage: Bacteria > Bacillati > Actinomycetota > Actinomycetes > Micrococcales > Ornithinimicrobiaceae > Serinicoccus > Serinicoccus profundi. The sequence goes on from NZ_CP042862.1 coordinate 2,648,960, forward strand.
GTCCCCGATCGAGAGCTGGTCGCAGCCGAGGTCCATGAGGCGCGAGCAGACGTCGACGACCTGCTCGACCGGCACCGGGCCCTCCCAGGGGTCGCCGAAGCACATCGACACGTAGGCGCGCACCCACGCCCCGGCGTCGAGGGAGCGTTTGACGACGGGGGCGAACATCTCGATCGACTCGACGACCGAGCGGTTGAGGTTCTTCTGGGCGAAGGTCTCGGTGGCGCTGCCGAAGATCGCGACCGACGTCACGCCCTTCTCCAGGGCCCGGTCGAGCCCGCGCTCGTTGGGCACGAGCACCGGCCGGTGCTGCCCGAGACCCGCGTCCCCCAGCAGGTCGAGGAGGTCCTCGGCGTCGCCGAGCTGGGGAACCCACCGCTGCGGGACGAAGCTCGTGAGCTCGACGGTCTCCAGGCCCGCGGCGAGCAGGCGTCGCACGAACTCGGCCTTGACCCCGGTCGGCACGACGGTCTTCTCGTTCTGCAGGCCGTCCCGCGGCCCGACCTCGTAGATCGTGACCCGCTCGGGCAGTCCGGTCGTCGGCTCCGTCATCGGCAGCGCACGCGTCATGGCCTCAGCGTCTCAGATGGACGTGACCCACCGAGCGCCGCAGATGGTCGCCCTCACACCCACCGAGCGCCGCAGATGGTCGCCCTCACACCCACCGAGCGCCGCAGATGGTCGCCCTCACACCCACCGAGCGCCGCAGATGGTCGCGCTGACACCCACCGAGCGCCGCAGATCGTTGGATCCGAGCCCGAGCAAGCAGCGGACGCTGCCTCGACGGCGCACCCGCCGTGCACCGGCATACTCAGAGATCGGCCGCGATCGTCATCTCTGCCAGCGACCATCTGCGACGCCCAGTCAGCGAACCAGCAACCATCTGCGACGCCCAGTCAGCGAACCAGCAACCATCTGCGACGCCCAGTCAGCGAACCAGCAACCATCTGCGACGCCCGGTCGGTGAGACAGCGACCATCTGCGACGCCCGGCGGGTAGGTCAGCGCAGCGCGAGGGCGGTCGCGATCGCCGCGGTCGCCGCCTCGTGCCCCTTGTCCTCCGAGGACCCGGGCAGCCCCGCCCGGTCGAGGGCCTGGGCCTCGTCGTCGCAGGTGAGGACCCCGAAGCCGACGGGCACACCCGTGTCGATGCTCACCTGGGTCAGCCCGGAGGTCGCCGCCTGACAGACGTAGTCGAAGTGCGGCGTCCCGCCCCGGATGACCACGCCGAGCGCGACGACGGCGTCGGCGCCCTCCCGGGCCAGGCGGGCGGCGGCCACCGGCAGCTCGAAGCTGCCCGGCACCCGCACCTCCCGCACGCCCTCGACGCCCGCGTCGGCCAGTGCCCGTCGGGCGCCGTCGAGCAGGCCGTCCATGACGGTGGTGTGCCAGGACGCGGCTACGACGACGACCCGCAGGCCGCGTCCGTCGACAGTGATCGTGGGTGCTCCGGCGCCGCTCATGCTGTGCTCCTCGTGTCGTGCGTGTGGGGTGCTGCTGTGGTGGGCAGTGGCTCGTGAGGCCCGTCGCCCGCGAACCCCTGGCCCGCAGGTTCGGTAGCGGGTGACGGTGCGGCCGACAGGTGCGGCGTGTGGCCGAGACGCTCCACCTTGGTGCGCAGGTATGCCGTCGCCTCGGCGGGCGCGGGGCGCCCCGATGGCACCGTCTCGGCGACGGTGAGCCCGAGGTCCGCGAGTGCCGCCACCTTGTCCGGGTTGTGGGTGAGCAGCCGCAGCGGCCGATCTGCGAGACCGAGGTCCTCCAGGACGGCGGCGGCGACGGAGTAGTCCCGGGCGTCCACCGGCAGCCCCAGCGCCTCCTGCGCGGCGACGGTGTCGAGTCCCCCGTCCTGCACGGCATACGCGCGCAGCTTGTCGATGAGTCCGACCCCTCGCCCCTCGTGCCCGCGCAGGTAGACCACCGCGCCGCCCTCCCGGGCGATGCGGGCGAGAGCGTCCTGCAGCTGCGGGCCGCAGTCGCACCGCCGCGAGCCGAGCGCCTCCCCGGTCAGGCACTCGGAGTGGACGCGCACGAGCGGGCTCGGGCCCGGATCGGGGCGCCCCAGGAGGGCGAGGTGCTCGGTGCCGGTCACGAGATCGCGGTATCCGTGCACGACGAGCTCACCGTGCTCGGTCGGCAGGGTCGAGCTGGCGAGCCGTTGCACCCGGTCGTACCGCTGGCGGTGGGCGACCAGCTCGTCGATCGTCAGGACCGGGAGGTCATGCTCGGCGGCGAGCGCGTGCACCTGCGGCCCGCGCAGCATATCGCCCCGGTCGTCGACGAGCTCACCGATGACACCGACCGGCTCGAGACCGGCGAGCCGGCACAGGTCGACGGTGGCCTCGGTGTGGCCTGGGCGGGCAAGGACTCCCCCGGCGCGGGCGCGCAGCGGGATGAGGTGGCCGGGGCGGCGCAGGTCCGCGGGCCGGGTCGTGGGGTCGGCGAGCACGCGCGCCGTGCGGCACCGGTCGGCGGCGCTGATGCCGGTGGTCACCCCCTCGGCGGCGTCCACGGTGATCGTGTATGCCGTGCGCAGCTCGTCCTCGTTGTCCCGCACCATGATCGGCAGCTCGAGACGGTCGGCGACTTCCGGAGGCATCGGCGCGCACAGGAAGCCGGAGGTGTGACGCACCGCCCAGCCGGTCCACTCCGGGGTGAGGGTCTGGGCGGCCAGCACGACGTCGCCCTCGTTCTCCCGGTCCTCGTCGTCGAGCACGAGCACGGGTCGACCCTCGCGCAACGCCATGACGGCGGCCTCGAGTCGGGGCGAGAGGCTCATGACCCGGCCTCCGCGGGGGCGAGGCGGGAGTCGAGCAGGCGCTCGGCATACTTCGCGAGCACGTCGACCTCGACGTTGAGCGCCTCCCCCGGCGTGCGTCGCCCGAGGGTCGTGAGGTCCAGCGTGGTCGGGATGAGGGACACCTCGAACCAGTCCGCTCCCACCGCCGACACCGTGAGCGACACCCCGTCGAGGGCGACCGACCCCTTGTGCGCGACATACCGCGCGAGGTGGGGCGGGAGGGCGAGGCGGACGACCTCCCACTTCTCGCCGGGCGTGCGGGACAGCACCGTGGTGGTGCCGTCGACGTGGCCCTGGACGATGTGCCCGCCGAGCCGGCCGGTGACCGGCAGCGAGCGCTCGAGGTTGACCGGGTCGCCCGCGGCGAGCGCGCCGAGGGTGGTGACGGCGAGGGTCTCGGCCATGACATCGGCGGTGAAACCGTCCTCGGTATGCCTCGTCACGGTCAGGCAGACGCCGTTGACGGTGATCGAGGCGCCGTGGGTGGCGTCACTGGCCACGAGCGGGCCGCGGATCTCGACGACGCTGGAGTCGGGGCCGTCGGTGCGGGAGACGAGCGTGCCGAGCTCCTCGACGATGCCGGTGAACATCAGTCCTCCTGGGGGGTGGGGTCTGGGGTGGTGGAGGTCGCCTGCGTGCTGGACGTCGACGTGGCGGGGTCGCTGGTGCTGTCCGCGGCGGTCCCGCCTGCGGTGGGCCGGAGCCGCAGCTGCAGGTCGGGGCCGAGCCGGGTGAGGTCGACCAGGTCGAGCCGGGCGGCGTCGCTGATCGTGGTGATGCCGAGGTCGGGCACGGCGAGGGGGCCGGCGCCGAGGAGCGCGGGGGCGAGATGGACGAGCAGCTCGTCGACGAGCCCGGCCCGCCAGAACGCTCCGCCCAGCGTGGGCCCGCCCTCCAGGAGCACGCTGTGGACGCCGCGCTCGCGGAGCTCGTCGAGCACCCGGGCCGGGTCATGGGTGCGCAGATGCAGCACCGCGCCGCCCTCCGCAGACAGGGCACCGCCGGCGGCGAGGGCCAGCGCCGACCCCGCGGGCAGGTCGCGCTCCCCCACGACGACACGCAGGGGCTGGTCGGCCAGCAGGGTGCCGTCGGCGTCGCGGGCGGTGAGGCTGGGGTCGTCGGTGAGGGCGGTACCGGTGCCGACGAGCACGGCCCCGACCTGGGAACGCACCTGGTGGGCGGCCCGGCGGGCCTCCGGCGAGGTGATCCACCGGCTGGTGCCGTCGGCGGCGGCGACCCGTCCGTCCAGGGTGCTGGCGACCTTCCACGTCACGTGGGGCCTCCCGAGCCGGGCCGCCCGCGCCCAGTCGGCGACGAGGTCCTCGGCCCCGGGGTGCGGCTGGTGGTCGACCCGCACCCGGCGGACGTCAGCGTCCGGGCACCGCCGCCGGCGCGCGTGGGGTCGGCGACGGCATACACGACGTGGGCGACGCCGGCCTCGACGAGCGCCGTCGCGCAGGGAGGGGTGCGGCCGTGGTGGGAGCAGGGCTCGAGGGTGACGACGGCGGTCGCGCCCGCTGCGGCGGGTCCGGCGGCCGCAAGCGCAGCGGCCTCGGCGTGCGGGGTGCCCGCCCCGCCGTGGTGACCCTCGGCGAGGGTCGTGCCGTCGGGCGCGAGCAGGACGCAGCCGACCCGCGGGTTGGGGTCGTGGAGGGGGCCACGGCGGGCGAGCGCGACGGCACGGTCGAGGGCAGCCGCGATGGCGGCGGGGGGCGCGATGCGCCCGGGAGCGTGGGTGGTGCCCGTCACCGGCGTCCTCTCCTGGTCAGCCCGGGGACGGACGAGGGAGGTTCGCAGGGAGGGCGGGTGCACGGCGCCCGGCGACGGCAGATGCCGACGGCCCGGGCGACGGGACGTCCCGTCGACCCTCGCGCTGCCTCCCATCCGGACTTTCACCGTCGGTCCCGGAGTTTCACCAGGTCAACCGGCCGCTGGCTGCGGCCGGGTCGCGGACTGTCACCGCCGGTTCGGACTTGCACCGACCCCGGAGCGCGTATGTCGTTCCCCGCCAGTCTAGCTCTCGCCCGCCCCATCCCCCACCGAGCGTCGCAGATGGTTGCCAGGACACCCACCGAGCGTCGGAGATGGTCACCAGGACAGTCACCGGGCGTCGCAGATGGTTGCCAGCGTGACCACGGGCGACACCCGGTCGGGCCGTGCACGACCATGTGCGACGCCCGGTCGGGTCGAGGACGACCATCTGCGGCGCTCGGTCAGGCCAGGCGCGACCATCTGCGACGCCCGGTCAGGCCAGGCACGACCATGTGCGGCGCTCGGTCAGGCCGTGAGCGACCATCTGCGGCGCTCGGTCGGAGGGGGTGGTTGGGTGCTGGCGCGGGTTGGCATTGGGCGCCGCGGAATGCGGAGGGCGCGGCATACCGTTAGGTCCACGATGAATGGCCCTCTGATCGTCCAGTCCGACAAGACCCTGCTCCTCGAGGTCGACCACCCCGACGCCGAGACGGCGCGGCGCGACATCGCGCCCTTCGCCGAGCTCGAGCGCGCGCCCGAGCACGTGCACACCTACCGCGTCACCCCGCTCGGCCTGTGGAACGCCCGCGCGGCCGGCCACGACGCAGAGCAGGTCGTACACGCGCTCGTCGAGCACAGCCGCTACCCCGTGCCCCAGGCCCTGCTCGTCGACGTCGCCGAGACGATGGCGAGGTATGGCCGGCTCACCCTCACCAAGGAGTCGCTGACCGGGGAGGACGAGCCGGTCCTCGTCCTGCGCACGACCGACCGCGCCGTGCTCGCAGAAGTGTTGCGGCACAAGAAGATCAGCCCCCTCATCGGCGACCGGGTGGATGAGGACACGGTGCGGGTGCACGCCTCGGAGCGGGGCCATCTCAAGCAGGAGCTGCTCAAGGTGGGGTGGCCGGCGGAGGACCTCGCCGGCTACGTCGACGGGGAGGCGCACCCGATCGACCTCGACACCACCGACTGGTCGCTGCGGCCCTACCAGCAGCAGGCGGTCGACGGCTTCTGGGACGGCGGCTCCGGCGTCGTCGTCCTGCCCTGCGGCGCCGGCAAGACCCTCGTCGGCGCCGGCGCGATGGCCCGCTCCTCGACGACGACCCTCATCCTCGTGACCAACACGGTGAGCGCCCGCCAGTGGCGTGAGGAGCTGCTGCGGCGCACGACGCTCACCGAGGACGAGATCGGCGAGTACTCCGGCTCCCGCAAGGAGATCCGCCCCGTCACGATCGCGACCTACCAGGTGCTCACCCTCAAACGGAAGGGCATCTACCCCCACCTCGACCTGCTCGACGCCCGCGACTGGGGGCTCATCCTCTACGACGAGGTGCACCTGCTGCCGGCGCCGATCTTCCGGATGACCGCCGACCTCCAGGCGCGCCGCCGCCTCGGGCTGACCGCGACGCTCGTCCGCGAGGACGGCCGTGAGTCCGACGTCTTCTCCCTCATCGGCCCCAAACGCTTCGACGCGCCGTGGAAGGACATCGAGGCGCAGGGCTACATCGCCCCGGCCGACTGCGTCGAGGTGCGGGTGACGATGTCGGAGTCGATGCGGATGGCGTATGCCGTCGCCGAGCCCGAGGAGCGCTACCGCTTCGCCGCGTGCGCGCCGGCCAAGGACGACGTCGTCGACCGGCTCGTGGAGCGCCACCGGGGCCAGCCGACGCTGGTCATCGGGCAGTACCTCGACCAGCTCGAGCAGCTCTCCGGGCGGCTCGACGCGCCGCTCATCACCGGTGAGACGACCGTCGCGCAGCGCCAGGAGCTCTTCCGGCAGTTCCGCGAGGGCGAGATCACGCTCCTGGTGGTGAGCAAGGTCGCCAACTTCTCCATCGACCTGCCCGAGGCCAGCGTCGCGATCCAGGTGTCCGGCACCTTCGGGTCCCGCCAGGAGGAGGCTCAGCGGCTGGGTCGGGTGCTGCGCCCCAAGGGCGACGGGCGGACCGCCCACTTCTACACCCTCGTCGCGCGGGACACGGTGGACGCCGAGTTCGCCGCCCACCGCCAGCGCTTCCTCGCCGAGCAGGGCTACGCCTACCGGATCGTGGACGCCGACGACCTCGGCGAGCTGGCCGAGCTGGGCGCCCCCGGGCAGCCCGGCAGCTGAGCAGTCAGGGCCCGGCGGCTCGGCCGTCGGTCCCGCCCACGACGTCGACGATCGGCGACACGCGCAGCGAATTCCCAGCAGAACTCCAGACTGCGCCCTCAGGATGGGTGTATGACCGCGAGCCAGACCGAGCCGGAGGCCACGCTCCTCGTCGTTGAGGACGAGACCAACATCCGCGAACTGCTGACCACGAGCCTGCGTTTCGCGGGCTTCGCCGTCCACGCCGCCGCGGACGGCCGCGCGGCCCTGCAGCTCTCCGGCGAGCACGACTTCGACCTCGCCGTGCTCGACATCATGCTCCCGGACATGGACGGCTTCACCGTCACCCGCACCCTTCGCGAGCGTGGCCTGGACCTGCCGATCGTCTTCCTCACCGCCAAGGACTCCCTCGACGACAAGATCAAGGGGCTCACCGTCGGCGGTGACGACTACGTCACCAAGCCGTTCAGCCTCGAGGAGGTCGTGGCCCGCATCCGCGCCGTGCTGCGCCGGACCCGGGTGGCCGACGAGGACGACGACCACGCCCTGCGGGTGGCCGACCTGGAGCTCGACGAGGACAGCCACGAGGTGCGCCGGGCCGGCAAGGTCATCGAGGTCTCCCCCACCGAGTTCAAGCTGCTGCGCTACCTCATGCTCAACCCCGGCCGGGTGCTGTCCAAGAGCCAGATCCTCGACCACGTGTGGGACTACGACTTCCGCGGCGAGATGAACATCGTCGAGTCCTACATCTCCTACCTGCGCCGCAAGATCGACGTCGTCGGCGAGCCGCTGATCCACACCAAGCGCGGCGTCGGCTACGTCCTGCGCGAGCCGCGCTGAGCGGCATACCCGCTCCGTGCTGCACCACCTGCGCCGCGCCGCCTACACCAAGCTCCACGGGCTGTCCCTGACCCGACGCCTGGTGACGGTGCTCGTGCTCCTCGTGCTCGCCGCCTACCTCCTCACCACCTCGGTGACGATCACCATGCTCCGCGGCTACCTCGTCGACCGGGTCGACACCGACCTGGAGACCTACATCTCCCCGCTGGCCGAGCGCGTCTCGGCCCAGCTCCTCGAGGAGGCGACCGGGCAGCAGGACACCAGCGCCGAGCTGTGGCTGCCGCCGAACTCCTACTACATCCTCGTCACGCCACTGGACGACGAGGCGCGGCCCGTCTCGCTCACCTCCCGCGGCATGAACGACACCCCGGACCTCACCCGGGTCGCGCTCGACGACGAGCGGCTCGGCGAGACCTTCACCGTCGGCAGCGCGGAGGGCGGCGGCACCTGGCGCGTGCTCGCGCTTCCGCTCAAGGGTGACGGCGGCCTGCTCTCCGGGACGATCGCCGTTGCGCTGCCGCTCGACGAGGTCGACAGCACCACCCGGCAGCTGGCCTTCCTCACCGTCGTCATCGGCCTGACGACGATGATCGTCGTGGGGGTGCTCGGGTGGTTCGCGGTGCGCCGCGCCTTCCGCCCGCTGACCCGGATGGAGGACACCGCCGCCGCGATCGCCCAGGGCGACCTCACCCGCCGCATCCCCCCGCCCGGCGCCCGGGACGAGGTGGGCTCGCTCTCGGAGTCGCTCAACGGGATGCTCGCCCGCATCGAGCACTCCTTCGCCGTCCGCGAGGCCTCCGAGCAGCGGATGCGCGACTTCGTGGCCGACGCCTCGCACGAGCTGCGCACCCCGCTCGCGACGGTCAAGGGGTATGCCGAGCTGCACCGTTTCGGGGCGATGACCCAGCCCGAGGACGTCGCCGGGGCGATGCGCCGGATCGAGGACGAGGCGACGCGGATGACGCGCCTGGTGGAGGACCTCCTGACGCTGACCCGCTGGGACTCCCAGCCTCAGATGGCCCCCACCAAGGTGGACCTGACCGTGCTGGCCTCCGACGTCGTCCAGGACGCGCGGGTCCGTGCCCCGGACCGGTCGGTGCGGCTCGTGCCGCTCGCCGATGCCCTCCCCGGGACCGCGCCGGTCGTCGTCGGGGAGGACGGTGCGCTGCGCCAGGTGCTCACCAACCTCGTGGCCAACGCCCTGGCCCACACCCCCGCCGGGACGGCCGTCGAGGTGGCCGTCGGCCGCGTGGACGGGACCGTCGTCGTCGAGGTCCGCGACCACGGCACCGGGCTCGACCCGGACACCGCCGGGCGCGTCTTCGAGCGGTTCTACCGCGCCGACAAGTCGCGCAGCCGGGCCTCCGGAGGCACCGGCCTCGGGCTCGCGATCGTGGCCGCGATCGTGGGCCGGCACCGCGGCTCGGTGCGCCACTCCCCCACCCCCGGCGGTGGGGCGACCTTCCGGGTCGAGCTGCCGGCCGACCCGCGTCCAGCGGATTCATAGGAGACACCCAGGCTGTGCCGACCTGAGGGTGATTGCATCGGCACCATGACCACCCCACAGCACGACCCGCAGGACCTCGCCTCCGGCCGGCAGCACCCCACGCCCGGGTACCCCGCCGGCACGACCGGTCCCCAGCGCGACGGCGACCCCACCGGACCGGTCCCCACCGATGCGACCGCGCCCGTGCCCGCGCAGACCTCCACCGTGGCTGCACCGTCCACGCCCCGCCCCCGCGAGCGCCGACGCTACGGCGACATCGCCGTGGCCAGCGTGCTCGCGGCGCTGCTCGCCTCCGGCGGCACCTTCGCCGCGGTGGAGCTCGCCGGTGACGACACCAGCACGCAGAGCTCCAGCGCCGAGCAGGGTGCGGGCGAGCAGGCCAGCGGCGACGCCCGCGGCACCACCGTGTCCCTCACCGGCGAGCAGGACTGGGCCTCCATCGCCGAGGCCGTCACGCCGAGCACCGTCTCCATCTCGGTGGCCGGGATGGGCGGGGAGGGCTCCGGCTCCGGCGTCGTCTGGGACGACCAGGGGCACATCGTCACCAACGCGCACGTCGTGGAGGGGGCCCAGCAGGTGCAGGTCATGGTGCCCGGCGGACGGTCCTACCCCGCCGACGTCGTGGGCTCCGACCCCTCCAGCGACCTGGCCGTCCTGCAGCTGGAGACGGTGCCCGACGACCTCACCCCGATCGCGGTCGGGGACGACTCGGCGCTGGGCGTCGGCGACCCGGTGATGGCGGTCGGCAACCCCCTGGGCCTGTCCGGCACGGTGACCACCGGCATCGTCAGCGCCCTGGACCGACCGGTCACCACTCAGGGATCCAACGGCAACCCGGCCGACCCCAACGCCGCGGTCTACACCAACGCCATCCAGACCTCGGCCGCCATCAATCCCGGCAACTCCGGCGGTGCGCTCGTCAACGCCGCGGGCGAGCTCGTCGGCATCAACTCCTCCATCGCCTCGCTCTCCTCCGGCGCCACCGGGCAGAGCGGCTCGATCGGCATCGGCTTCGCCATCCCCTCGGGCAAGGTGCAGCTCATCGCCGACCAGCTCATCGAGACCGGCACCGCGACCCACGCCTTCCTCGGGGTGGGCCTCGATGACGCGCAGGCCGAGGTGGACGGTGCCGTGCTCACCGGGGCCGCGGTCACCCAGGTCGAGACCGGCTCGCCCGCCGACGGGGCCGGCCTGCAGTCCGGCGACCTCATCGTCGGCATCGACGACGAGCAGATCACCAGCGCCACCGCCCTCATCGGCCAGGTCCGCGAGCGCGGCGCCGGTGACGAGGCCCGCGTCGCCTACATCCGTGACGGCGAGCGCGCCGAGGTCACGGTCACCCTCACCACCCGGCCGGACGAGGAGGGCTGAGGGTCAGCGGGCCGGCGCGGGCCGGCGCGGGTCGGTGCGCGTCGGGCCCAGCTCGGGGGCCTTCCAGCCGCCCACTGTCGGCCGGTTGGTCCACTGTCGTCCGCGATGTCATCTGTCGGCCTCCTCGAGGAGGCTGACAGATGACATCGCGGCTGATAGTTCACGGCGCGGCGTACGCCCTCACCGGGACCGGTCGACCCGGCCCTCGTCCCAGACCGGGGCGCTGCTCTCGCGGACCGTGCCGTCGGCGCCGAAGACGACGAAGCGGTCGAAGGAGGAGGCGAACCAGCGGTCGTGGGTGACCGCCAGGACCGTCCCCTCGAAGGCCTCCAGCCCGTCCTGCAGCGCCTCGGCCGAGTGCAGGTCGAGGTTGTCCGTGGGCTCGTCGAGCAGCAGCAGGGTCGCGCCGGACAGCTCCAGTAGGAGGATCTGGAAACGCGCCTGCTGCCCGCCCGACAGCGAGTCGAAGCGCTGCTCACCGGCCCGGGCCAGCTCGTAGCGGTCCAGCACCCGCGACGCCTCCTCCCGCGGCAGCCCGCGCCGGTGCTCATCGCCCCGGTGCAGGATCTCCAGCAGGGTCCGACCGACGAGGCTCGGGTGGTCGTGGGTCTGGGCGAACCACCCTGGCCGCACCCGTGCGCCGAGCCGGGCCACGCCAGTATGCGCCACCGGCGCCGGCACGACGTCGCCGACCGGGCGGTGCTCGGTCTCGGGGTCGCTGCCGCCCGCGGCCAGCAGCCGCAGGAAGTGCGACTTGCCCGAGCCGTTGGACCCCAGGACGGCGACGCGGTCGCCGTACCAGACCTCCAGGTCGACCGGCCTCATCAGCCCGGTCAGCTCCAGCCCCTCGCAGATCACCGCGCGCTTGGCCGTGCGCCCGCCCCGCAGCCGCATCGTCACCCGCTGCTCCTGCGCCACCACCTCCGGCGGCCCGGCCTCCTCGAACCGGCGCAACCGGGTCTGGGCGGCGTGGTACTGGCTGGCCATGTCGGCGTTGTAGGCCGCCTTGGCCTTGTAGCGCAGCATGAGGTCGCGCAGCTTGGCGTGCTCCTCGTCCCAGCGCCGCCGTGCTTCCTCCAGCCGGTCGTTGCGCTGCTGCCGCGCCTGGTGCCAGGTCGTGAAGCTGCCGGGGTGCACCCACAGCGTGCTGCCGGCCCCACCGGGCTCGAGCGTCGCGACCCGGGTCGCCACCTGCGCCAGCAGCTCGCGGTCGTGGCTGACGAGCAACACCGTCTTGGGGCTGGCCCGCAGCGCCTCCTCCAGCCAGCGCTTGGCCGGCACGTCGAGGTAGTTGTCCGGCTCGTCCAGCAGCAGCACCTCGTCCGGCCCGCGCAGCAGCGCCTCCAGCGCCAGCCGCTTCTGCTCCCCGCCGGACAGGGCCTGGGTGCTGCGCCACTGGGCGCGCTCGAACGGCATACCGAGCGCGGCGACCGTGCAGACGTCCCACGCCGTCTCCTGCTCGTAGCCGCCGACATCGGCCCAGTCCGCGAGCGCCTGCGCGTAGGCGAGCTGGGCGGGTTCGTCGTCGACCTCCATCATCGCCAGCTCGGTCGCCTCCAGCGCCTGCGCCGCGGCGCGGATCCGCGGCGGCGCGACCGAGACCAGCAGGTCCCGCACCGTCGGCGCGCTCTCCCCCGGAGCGACGTCGCGGCCCATCGTCCCGATGAACTGCGCCATCACTCCCAGGCCGCCACCACGCGAGATCGAGCCCTCGTGCGGGCGCAGCTGGTCGGCCACGATCCGCAGCAGCGTGGTCTTGCCGCTGCCGTTGGGCCCGACGAGAGCCACCCGCGCACCCTCGCCGACGCGCAGGCTGACGTCGTGCAGCAGCGGGCGGCCGTCGGGCAGGTGGAAGCCCACCCCGGCGATCTCGACGTGTCCCATGGGTCCATTGTCAGGGCTGGGGTATGCCGCCCCTACCGGTTTTCGCGGCCCGTGGGAGGCGACGAGATGCCACCGCGACAGCCCGGCATTGATACCTTGACGTCTGCGTGCGTCCAGCCCCGTCACGCCCCCCGACGTTCTAGGAGTCACCCGTGAAGATCGCTGTGCTCGGCGGTGACGGTTTCTGCGGCTGGCCCGCGGCGCTGCACCTGTCGGACCTCGGCCACGACGTGGTCATCGTCGACAATCTCATCCGGCGGCGGATCGACGAGGAGCTCGGGGCCTCCTCGCTCACCCCGATCGCGAGCCCGCAGGAGCGCCTCGACGCGTGGGCCGAGGTCGGCGGCCGACCGATGGAGTTCGTCGAGCTGGACCTCGCGCAGGACTACGACGGCCTGCTCGCCTTCCTGGTGTCCGCGCGGCCGGACGCCGTCGTGCACTTCGCCGAGCAGCGCTCCGCGCCCTACTCGATGAAGTCGCCGGGGCACAAGCGCTACACCGTCGACAACAACACCAACGCGACCCACAACGTGCTGTGCGCGCTCGTCGAGAGCGGGCTCGACGCGCACCTGGTCCACCTCGGCACCATGGGCGTCTACGGCTACGGCACGGCCGGTATGGCGATCCCCGAGGGCTACCTCGACGTCGAGATCGCCGGGGACGACGGCACGCGGGTGGAGCAGCAGATCCTCTACCCCACCAACCCGGGGTCGATCTACCACATGACGAAGTGCCTGGACCAGCAGCTCTTCGCCTACTACGCCAAGAACGACGCGCTGCGGATCACCGACCTGCACCAGGGCATCATCTGGGGCACCCACACGGAGCAGACGGTGCGCGACGAGCGGCTCATCAACCGCTTCGACTACGACGGCGACTACGGCACGGTGCTCAACCGCTTCCTCATGCAGGCGGCGGTCGGCTACCCGCTCACCGTGCACGGCACCGGCGGCCAGACCCGCGCCTTCATCCACATCCGCGACATGGTCCGCTGCGTGCAGATCGCCCTGGAGAACCCGCCCACCGCCGGTGACCGGGTCAAGATCTTCAACCAGATGACGCAGACCCACCGGGTGCGCGACCTCGCCGAGCTCGTCGCCCGGATCAGCGACGCCGAGGTCGAGCTGGTCCCCAACCCGCGCCACGAGGCGGCCGAGAACGAGCTGCACGTGCACAACGAGACCTTCCTCGACCTCGGGCTCGAGCCGACGCTGCTCGAGGAGGGCCTGCTCATGGAGGTCGAGGACGTCGCCCGGCGCTACGCCGACCGGGCCGACCTCGAGAAGATCCCCTGCACGTCCACCTGGACCCGCGCCCAGCAGGCCGGCGTGCCCGCCTCCCGCGGCTCTTCCGTCGAACGCACGGCCTGAGCCGGGCGACGGCATACCCGCATGCGCATCGCGCTCTTCACCGAGGTCTTCCTGCCCAAGGTCGACGGGGTCGTCACCCGCATCACCCGCACCCTGGACCAGCTGACCGACCTCGGCCACGAGGCGCTCGTCTTCGCGCCCGGTGAGCCGCCGACGCACTACGGCCCGCACCGTGTCGTCAAGGTGCGCTCGGTGTCCTTCCAACCGTGGTACCCCGAGATCATGGTCGGGCTGCCGACGGCCCGGATCGCCCGCGAGATGCAGGCCTACCACCCCGACATCGTGCACGCGGTCAACCCCGTGTGGCTGGCGGCCTACGGCGTGATCTCGGCCCGACGGCGCAACCTGCCGCTGCTCGCGAGCTTCCACACCGACGTCCCGTCCTACACGACGCGGCTCGGCAACGGTCTGTCCGTGCTGCGCGCGCCCTCGCAGGCGTGGATCACCGGGATGCACAACCTCGCCGAGGTCAACCTGTGCACCTCGATGCAGATGGTGCAGCGGGCCCGCGAGGTCGGCATCCGCGAGGTCGACCTGTGGCCCAAGGCCGTCGACACCGTCGGCTACCACCCCTCCAAGCGCAGCGCGCAGATGCGCGACCGGCTCAGCGGTGGGCACCCGGACGCCCCGCTCGTGCTCTACGTCGGGCGGCTGTCGCGGGAGAAGGACCTCGACCAGCTGCTGGAGCCGATCCGCGCGCTCGCTCCTGAGGGGGTGCGGCTCGCGTTCGTCGGGTCCGGGCCGGCGCGGGAGGAGCTGGAGACGATGTTCGCCGGCACGCCGACCGTCTTCACCGGCTACCTCGCCGGGGAGGACCTCGCTTCGGCCTACGCCAGCGCGGACGCCTTCGCCTTCCCCTCGACGACGGAGACGCTCGGGCTCGTCGCGCTGGAATCGATGGCCAGTGAGGTGCCGGTCGTGGGCGCCCGGGCCGGCGGCATACCGTTCGTCATCGAGGACGGCGTCACCGGCTTCCTCGTGGAGCCGGGCGACACGACGGGGTATGCGGACCGCCTGCGCCGGCTGCTCCTGGAGCCGGGGCTCAAGCAGCGCATGGGCGCCGCGGCCCGGGCGGACGCGCTGACGCACTCGTGGCGGGCCTCGACCGAGTCGCTCGTGGAGTCCTACGAGCTCGCGGTCGAGCGGCACGCCGGCCGCCGCCCGGTGCCCAAGCCGCTGCGTGCCCGGGCGCACCGCGACCTCCCGCCCCCAGGGTAGGAGCCCCGCCCGACCATCCCACCGAGCGCCGCACATGGTCGCCCCGGGACCCACCGAGCGCCGCAGATGGTCGCTCTCACCCCGACCGAGCGCCGCAGATGGTCGCCCCACGCCCCACCGAGCGCCGCAGATGGTCGCCACATGTCGCTGCAGCAGCACGCGCCCACCACGGTGCTACCGTGCGGCCCATGGTGATCGATGGGGAGACCACAACCGCGACCGAGCGCTCGACCTGGAGCAGCAAATGGGCAGCGATGGGGCCAGGGCTACTCGCGGCCTCGGCGGCCATCGGCGCCTCCCACCTCATCTCCTCCACCCAGGCGGGGGCCCTCTTCGGCTGGCAGCTGGTGTGGCTCATCGTACTCGCCAACGTGCTGAAGTACCCGTTCTTCCGGTTCGGCCCGCAGTATGCCGCCGAGACCGGCCGCAGCCTGGTCGAGGGCTACGCGCGGCGCGGCAAGGCATACCTCTGGGTGTTCTTCGTCCTGGCGGCGGTGTCGTCGGTCATCTCCACGGCGGGCGTCGCGCTGCTGTGCACCGTGATCTTCGCCTACCTGCTGCCGGCGTCCTGGGGGCTCGGGGTCCCGGTGCTCGCCGCCGCCCTGCTCGCGGTGACCTGGATGCTGCTCGTGGGCGGGCACTACACCGCGCTCGACGGCGTCACGAAGATCATCATGGCCGTGCTCGCGGTCTCCACGGTGGCCGCGGTGGTCATGGCCGCCAGCCAGGGGCCGGTCCGCCAGCCCGGGTTCGAGGACCCCTCGCCGTGGACGCTGGCGACGCTGCCCTTCCTCGTGGCCGTCATCGGCTGGATGCCCGCGCCGATCGAGATCAGCGCCCTCAACTCGCTGTGGGTCAAGGCCAAGGCCAACGGTCGGCGCCTCGCCGTGCGGGACGTCCTCTTCGACTTCAACCTCGGCTACACCGTCTCCACCGTGCTCGCGGTCTTCTTCGTCGGCCTCGGCGTCTTTGTCCAGTACGGCAGCGGACAGGAGCTGGAGATGGCCGGCGGCGCCTACATCCCGCAGCTCATGAGCATGTACGGCGCGGCGATCGGTCAGTGGGCCGTGCCGCTCATGGCGCTCATCGCCTTCGCCTGCATGTTCGGGACGGTCATCTCGGTCGTCGACGGGTATGCCCGCGCGTGCGCCGAGTCGCTGCGGCTCATCCGTGGCGGCGAGGAGATGAGCAGCCGTTCCAAGGACCTGTGGATCACCGGGATCTCGGTCATCGCCCTCGCGATCGTCGTCTGGATGAGCGCCTCCCTGGCCGACATGCTGCGCTTCGCGATGGTCAGCGCCTTCCTCACCGCGCCGGTCTTCGCGTGGCTGAACTTCTCGATCATCCGCAGCGAGCGGCAGCTGTCGAGCAGCATGCGGGTGCTGTCCTACGCCGGGCTGGTCTTCCTCATCGGCTTCACGCTGCTCTTCCTGGCCTCGCTGGTCGGCCTGCTCTGACCCACCGGGCGTCGCAGATGGTCGCCCAGCGACCCACCGAGCGTCGCAGATGGTTGCCCACCGGCCCACCGAGCGTCGCGGATGGTCGCCCACCGGCCCACCGGGCGCCGCAGATGGTTGTCCACCGGCCCACCGGGCGCCGCAGATGGTTCGCGCGCCAGGTCAGTCGTCGGAGAGGTATGCGTTGACCCGGTCCACCTTCTCGGTGAGTTGGCCGGCATACCCCGGTCGCAGGTCGGCCTTGAGCACGAGCGAGACGCGCGGTGAGTGGTGCGCGACGGCGTCGCACGCGGCCTTGACGACCGGTATGACCTCGTCCCATTCCCCCTCGATCGTGGTGAACATCGAGGTCAGCTCGTAGGGCAGGCCGGAGTCGCGGACGACCCGGATGGCGTCGGCGACGGCGGCGCTGACCGAGCCGGACTCGTCGGCGGACTGGGTGGGAGCGACGGAGAAGGCGAAGAGCATGCCACCACGCTAGCCCGCGATCGGTATGCCGGCTCGAGCGGCAACCATGCGCGACGCTCGGTCGGAGCCAGGGCGACCATCTGCGACGCTCGGTCGGAGCCAGCGCAACCATCTGCGGCGCCCGGTGGGGGTATGGTGCTTCTCCCCCCTCCTCCCCACCCGCCGCTCCTGCTCCAGCGAGGTCTGCCGCGATGCCCGCTCCCACCCCCTCCGACCCCCGCGCCGAGCTCGCCGCCGAGCAGGCCCATCTCGTCCGCGCCCGCACCGAGCTGGCCCGCATGCGCGAGCACACCCTGTCGTTGCAGGCGGACGGCGGTGACGCGATCGCGGGCGAGGCGCTCGCGCAGACCCTGTGGTTGCGGGCCAAGGCGCTCCAGGACGACCCGGGGACGACGCTGTTCTTCGGCCGGGTCGATCGCGAGGCCGGGCCCGCCGATGCAGAGGAGGAACGTCTCTACATCGGGCGCCGCCACGTCTCGGACGGGCACGGCGACCCGGTCGTCATCGACTGGCGGGCGGGGGTGTCGACGCCGTTCTACCGCGCGAGCACCCAGGACCCGATGGGCCTGCGGCTGCGGCGTCGCTTCGGTGTGGAGGGTGGGCAGATCACGGCCTACGAGGACGAGCTGCTGGGCACGGGGGCGGACGACGGGTCTGCGCGCGATGCCGATACCGGAGGTCGGGGCGGCACCGGCGCGGGCAGTGGCAGCAGCATCCTCGCGCGCGAGATCGAACGACCCCGGATCGGGCCGATGCGCGACATCGTCGCCACGATCCAGCCCGAGCAGGACGAGATCGTGCGCGCCGACGTCAGCACGACGCTGTGCGTGCAGGGCGCCCCCGGCACCGGCAAGACCGCCGTCGGGCTGCACCGCGCGGCCTGGTTGCTCTATGCGTTCCGCGACCGGTTGGCCCGCTCCGGCGTCCTCGTCGTCGGTCCCAACCGGGCGTTCCTCGAGCACGTCGGGGCGGTCCTCCCCTCGCTCGGCGAGATCAGCGTGCGGCACACCACGGCCGACGACCTGGTCGTCGGCGGCACCTCGGCGAGCGTCCGCACCACCGAGAGCACCGAGGTCGCCCGGCTCAAGGGCGAGGCCCGGATGGCCGGCGTCCTACGTGCGGCACTCTGGGGCGGGGTCGGGCCGGCCACCGAGGCCCTCGTCGTCCCGCGCGGCTCGCGCAAGTGGCGGGTCCCCGCGTATGAGGTGCAGGACATGATCGAGGAACTGCGCGGGCGGGGCGTGAGCTACTCCGCCGCCCGCGCCATGCTGCACCAACGGCTCGCGCACGCGGTCATGGTGGCGATGGAGCGCTCCGGCGACTCCCCCGACGACCGGGTGCAGGACAGCGTGGCCCGCTCGGCCCCCGTCAAGGCCTACGTCAAGCAGGTATGGCCTGAGGTCAAGCCGGGCGCGGTCCTGGCCCAGGTCCTCTCGACCGGCGAGCACCTGGCAGAGGACCAGCAGGCGATCGTGTGGGAGAAGCCGCCGCGCACGCCCGCCGGGGCGCGGTGGAGCGCCGCCGACCTGGTGCTGCTGGACGAGCTGGCGGACCTGCTCGACCGCACCCCCAGCCTCGGGCACGTCGTGCTCGACGAGGCCCAGGACCTCTCCCCTATGCAGCTGCGCGCCGTCGGACGCCGGGCCTCCACCGGCTCGCTCACGGTGCTGGGCGACCTCGCCCAGGGCACCACGCCGTGGTCGACGGCGTCGTGGGAGGAGTCGTTGCGTCACCTGGGCAAGGACCTCTCCTCGCCGACGACCCACCTGGAGGAGCTGGTCCGCGGCTTCCGGGTACCCTCGGCCGTCATCGACTTCGCGGCGCGGCTCCTCCCGGCGATCGCCCCCGACCTCGCCCCGCCGGAGTCGGTCCGGTCCAACCCCGGGCGACTGGACGTCATACCCGTCGCTGACGCGGTCGCGGGCGCCGTCGAGGCGACCACCAACGCGGCCACGCACGAGGGATCGGTCGGCGTGATCGTGCCGGACGCCTGGATGGAGGTGGTGGGCACGGCCCTGCGCGGGACGGGGGTCACCCACGAGGTGATGGACGGGGAGCACGCCGAGGAAGGGCTGGGCGTGCGGGTCTTCCTCGTGCCGGCGACCGTCGCCAAGGGCCTGGAGTTCGACCAGGTGGTGGTCCTGGAACCGGCCGCGATCGCCGACGCCGAGCCTGACGAGCGCACCGGCCTCCGCCGCCTCTACGTCGTCCTCACCCGCGCCGTCAGCGGCCTCACCGTCGTCCACGCCGAGCCGCTCCCGGCCCAGCTGGCCGGCTCCCCCTGACCCCTCACTTCCCCGACGGCCTCGGGACCAACGTGGGGATAGCCCGACCTTCATCGGGAAGTTTGCCGATGAAGCTCGGGCTATGCCGACCGCACTCCTAGGGGGAGGAGCGGCAGGAACGGGCGAGCAGGGGCTGGCGCGGAGGAACTCTGGGCGGGGCCGCCCCGGCGGAGGCTCAGTCCTGCGGGTCGTCCGCCGCCGAGTCGTGGGCGACGTAGTAGGTGGGCCGGCCGAGCTGCATCGTGTAGGTGCGCCCGACGTACTCCCCCAGGATGCCTAGGCACAGCAGCTGCACCCCGCCCACCGCGGTGACGACCATGAAGGTCGAGGTCCACCCGGGCACGTTGAGGCCGACGGCGAACCCGATGAGCGCGTAGACGAGCAGGCCGAGCGCGACGACGGCGCCGGCGAAGCCCAGCCAGGTCGCCAGCCGCAGCGGGGCCAGGCTGGCGCCGGTGATCGAGTCGACGGCGAGCCGGAGCATCTTGGCGAGGGGGTACTTCGAGGTGCCCGCGGCGCGCTCGTCACGGCGGTAGGTGAGCACCCCCGCGGGGAACCCGAGCGAGGGGACGACGAGGCGCAGCACCCGGTGGTGCTCGGGCAGCGCGGTCACCGCGTCGACGGTGGCGCGCGACATGAGCCGGAAGTCGCCCGCGTGCGTGGGCCCGTGGTCGGCACCCAGGCGCCGCATCGTGTCGTAGTAGCCGCTGGCGGTGACCCGCTTGAACCGCGTGTCGCTGCTGCGGTCACCGCGCGCGGCGTAGACGACGTCCAGCGACTCCTCGCGGGCCAGCCGCACCATGTCGGCGATGAGCTCGGGCGGGTCCTGCAGGTCGGCGTCGATGGTCACGACCAGCTCGCCGCGGGCCCGCTCCAGCCCGGCGGAGATCGCCGCCTGGTGGCCCGCGTTGGCGCGCAAGCGGACGACCCGCAGCTGCGGCCAGGTGCGGCGCTCGCGCTGCAGCACGACCGGGGTCGCGTCGATGCTGCCGTCGTCGACCACGAGCACCTCGTAGTCGACCCCCAGGCCGTCGACCACGGGGCGCAGCCGCTGCACGAAGAGTGGCAGCACCTCCTGCTCGTCGTAGACGGGCACGACGACGCTCAGCGCGGGCGCGCCCGGTGATGCTGCGGTCATCGTCCCTCGGAGGTCGCCGGTCGGTGGTCGGCCGATCCTAGCCCGGCGCGCACGAGCACGAGGAGCACCAGCGGGAGGAAGGCGAGCAGGTAGCGCGGTCGCGCCTCGAAGATCATGAGGTATGCCGTCAGCCCGCCGAGCGCGAGCACCCAGGTCGTCAGGAGCGGGCCGGGTCGGGCGCGCAGGAGCGCGCCGGCCGTGGCCAGGACCACCGCGAGCCAGACCCCCTGCACGACGGCGGCCCGCCACGGGTAGAGCGAGCCCGCGCCCCGGCTGGCCTCGGTGAGGGCCGAGACCGGCTCCGGCAGGCTGCTCGGCGCGACCCCGTCGGCTCCCTCACCGTGTGCCCAGAAGGTCCCGTCACCCCACACCCAGACCGCCTTGGCGCCGAAGAATCGGACGTTGCCGACCAACCCCCGCTCGGCGACCTGGGTGCGGGCCTGCTCCCGCAGCTCCTCCGCCCGGGTGGCCGGGTCCATCGCCGCCGTGGCGTCGACCTGGTCCTGCCGGTAAGCCCCCCACCGGCGCACCACGGACTCCTCCTCGGAGTCCCACGTGCCCATGGCCAGGAAGTGCTCCGGCGGGAACGGCTGCTCCACCTGGGCCAGCCGTTCCTGGCTCAACCCGGTGACCGCACCAGCACCCACCGACACCGCGACGACCGTGCCGGCCACGACCACCCCCAGCGCCCCGACCCGCAGGACCGGAACGAGCCGTCGCGAGCCCAGGGCCACGAGGACAGCAGCGATGACGAGCACGACGGCATACGGCTTGAGCGCCACCGCTTGGCCCAGACCGAGAGCGCCGAGCACCGCCCACCCCCAGTGCCACGACCTGCTGCACCGCGCCATCGCCGCCGCGGCCACCGCCACACCCGCCGCCGCGGGCACGTCGGTGTAGGGGACGGCGACATTGGGCGAGAGCCCGAGGAGCACCGTCGCGAGCACCTGCACCACCGGGACACCGGCGGGCCGCCCGAGCTCGACGCACGCACGACCCACGCCCCAGAGCACCACCGCGACGCACAGCACGTGCGGCAGCAGCACCGCCCCCAGCGCGGGTAGGCCCACCGCTCCGCCGACCTCGACCGCCCCCTGCTCCAGGGCCAGCAGGCGCACGTTGTGGGGATAGCGCGCGAAGTAGGCGAGCGCCTCCTCCGGCAGCACCCCACCCGCCCCGAGCCTGCTCGCGCTGGCGAAGATGCGCCGGGCGTCCCAACCGAAAGGGATGAGCGCGAGGCCGGCGTGCACCGCGCTGGCCAGCGTCCCGAGGGCCACGCCCAGCCACACCGTCCGCCTCGACACCTCACCCCTGCCCGAGGACCCGGCCCTCCCGGAACCCCGCGCCCCGCCACCAGACCTCCGCAGCCACCACACCAGCAGCGCCAGCGCCACGGCGGTCGCGACCCACACCACCGGTCGGCGGAAGGCGATCCAGCTGTTGAGCGGAGCCACGAGAGCCACCCCGGCCGCGGCCAGCAGCCCGAGCGCGAGCGCGACCTGGAGCACCCGCCCCACCACGCGGCCCACGCCCGACGACGACCCCACCCCTGATGCCATGCCGCTACCCTAGGCATCCCGACCGACAACCCTGCCGCCACCACGCCGCCAGGAGGCGCGTGACCGGACCCGCCTCGCACCACCCCGGCGGACGACATACCGTAGGCAGCAACAGGTCACGTCACACGAGGAGACAGCATGCACCCCACCCACGTCCCGCTCCGGATCGCCACTGGCGCCTACATCCTCAACTCGGGCATCGGCAAGCTCAAGGCCACCGAGGAGGAGGCCGAGCAGGCCCACGGATGGGCCTCGAGCGTCTACCCCTTCCTCAAGGACATGAAGTCCGGCGACTTCCACAAGGCCCTGGCCTACGGCGAGATCGGCCTCGGCGCGGCGCTGCTGCTGCCGACCGTGCCCTCCGCCGTCGCCGGCGCCGGTCTGGCCGCCTTCGGCGCCGGCCTCACCGGGCTCTACCTCAACACCCCGGGCATGACCAAGGACGACGGCATCCGCCCGACCGCGGACGGCATCGGCCTGGCCAAGGACGTCTGGCTGGTCGGCGCAGGCCTCACCCTCGCGACCCAGTCCTTCCTCTCCGGCACCCGGCACGCCGCGCACTCCGTCGCTGACGGCGTGAGCAACGCCGCCGGTGCGGTCGCCGGCGGCGTGACCGGCGCGGCCGTGCGGCTGCCGCCGGGGTCACCGGCGCGGCGAGCTCGGTCGGCCACGGCATCGCGGGCGCGGTCCCCGGTGGTGGCAAGAAGGGCAAGGGCACCATCCGTGGCCTGCGCAAGGGCGCTCACGGTGCCCGTGAGGACCTCGCCGAGGCCCTGACGGACCTCGCGGAGTCGATGCTCGGCAAGCGCTGACTCAGCCGAGCCACCTCTCGAGGCCGTCGCGCAGCTGTGTGGCGGCCTCGAGGTATGTCGAGCGCCGTTCCCGGTCGGTGGCGAGCGCCGCCATGCGGTGCAGATGCGGCCGGATGAAGAAGGTCTCGTGGAGCAGCCGGACCTCGCGCCGCACCAGCAACGGCCCCAGGTCGACCGGTGACCCGAGGCGTTCCCGCTCGGCGCCGTAGGCACGTGCCTGGGCCTGGATCTGCCGCGCGCTCATCGGTGCGTACCACGGTGCGGTGTGGACCGGCCCGCCGGAGAAGGCCAGGTCCCGCGCGGGGTCACCGACGTGGCCCCATTCCCAGTCGATGAGCCGCGGGACTCTTCGGTCCACGACGACATTGCTCAGGCACGCGTCCCCGTGGACGAGGGTCGGCTCGACAGAGGCGAAAGCCGGCCGAGCGTGCGCCATCCGGCGCAGGACCGCCGGCCAGAGCGGCTCCAGCACCGCCGCCGAGCCCGGCTCGTGCTCGCGCCACCAGTCGCGGGCGGCGTGCGCGTCAGCTACCGGGTCCGCAGACGTCGAGGCTGGGAGACCGGCGGTGCGGCCCTGGACGTGCAGGCGGGCCAGGGCACGGGCGAGCGCCGCGAAGAGGTCGTCGGTCCAGGCCTCCGGGGCCAGCACCTTGCCCGGGACCGCGCTGCTGACGAGGTATGCCGTGGGGTCCCCCTCGGTCGGCAGCTGCACCGCCACCGGGCGCCCGGCCAGCCCCTCGGGGACCCGCGCGAGCAGGTCCAGCTCGGCGTCGAGACCCATCGGCAGCTCGTGCACCGGCCGGTGCGGCACCCGCACAGCGAGACCGGGCGCGACCAACCACACTGTGCAGGACTCCCCCTGCCCCAGGAGCCGCACCTTCGGTCGGCCCTGTGGCACGGCATACCCCACCACGGTCCACCACTCGGGGTGGTCGGAGACGAGGTCGGCGACGCCCTCGGCGTCCAGCTGGGTCGGCAGCACCGGCCGATCGTCGCACGACGGACGTCCCATCCCGCAGGCACGCCCGCGCCCGCTCCTCCAGCACGTCACCCCGGCACCCCCGCTACCCTCGGGCTGCCCCTCGGCGCGTCCCTCGCGCGTGCCACAGTGGGCGTGTGACCCATCCCTCCGAGGCCCTGCTCGACCGCTGGCTGGCCGACGCCGCCCTGCTCGCGCCGACCGCGGGCCGCGACCTGTGGCTGGCGGAGGGTTCGCTGCTGCTGCGCGGGTGGTCCGAGCCGCAGCGCCGCTACCACACGACCGAGCACCTCGCCGAGGTCCTCGAGGCGCTCGACGAGCTCCAGGCAGCGGGGTCGCTGGACGCCGACGAGGCCCTCCTGGCGCGCACGATCGGGTGGTACCACGACCTCGCCTACGACCCCCTTGCCGCCTCCGGCAGCAACGAGCACCGCAGCGCCACGCTGGCCCGCGACCACCTCCACCGGCTCGGGGTCGAGGACCACGTGGTCGAGGCGGTGGAAGCCGGCGTGCTCATGACGCTGGACCACGAGACCACCTCCACCGCCGAGGACCGGCACCGCGCGTCCCTCGACGCCGTGCACGACGCCGACCTGTGGATCCTCTCCGCACCGGAGCAGCGGTACGCCCGATACCGCGAGCAGGTGCGCGAGGAGTATGCCCACGTGCCGGACGAGGCGTTCCGCGCCGGTCGGCTGGCGGTCATGGCGCCCTTCGCCGAGCGCGAGCGTCTCTACCGGACCGAGCACGCGCATACCCGCTGGACCGCGACGGCCCGGGCCAACCTCTCCCGCGAGATCGAGCAGCTCCGTGCCGGCTGACCGCGCCCTCGTCGCGCGCCTGAGGGCCGCCCTGGCGCAGGCCGGCGACCCCGAGCGCGCCGCCGGGCAGCAGGTCTACATGAAGTCGACCCTGCCCTTCCACGGCCTGACCGCGCCGGAGCTGCGCCGCATGGTCGACCCGATCCTGCGCGAGGGCGCGCCGTCCGACCGGGAGACCTGGGAGGCCACCGTCCGTGAGCTGTGGGACGGCGCGACGCACCGCGAGCAGTGGTATGCCGCGCTCGCCCTGGCCCGGCACCGCTCGGCGCGGGCGTGGCAGGAGCCGGGGACGCTGCCCCTCTACCGCCATCTCGTCGTGACGGGCGCCTGGTGGGACGTCGTGGACGAGATCGCCTCCCGGCTGGTCGGCCCGATCCTCACCGCATACCCGGACGTGGTGACGCCACTCATGAGCGACTGGGCCGTCGACGACGACCTCTGGGTGCGGCGGGTGGCGATCCTCAGCCAGCTGCGGCGCCGCGGCGGCACCGACACCGACCTCCTCGAGGAGTGCGTGGTCGCCAACCTGGAGGGGTCGCGCTTCGGGCACGAGTTCTTCATCCGCAAGGCGCTGGGGTGGGCGCTGCGCGAGTATGCCCGGACCGACCCCGCGTGGGTGCTCGCCCTCGTGGACCGCCAGGAGGCGGCGCTGAGCGGCCTCACCCGGCGCGAGGCGACCAAGCACCTGCACCGCACCTGAGCCGACCTCGCCCGGAGCCTCAGGAGGGGTGGCCCGTCAGCCCCAGTGCTCCCACCACCAGTCCGCCAACGGCCACCACCCGGCGTGCGCGCTGCGGAGCCGGGCCTCCTCCCGGGTCACCCACTGCGCCTCCGGCACCTCGCGCAGGTCGGGGCGCAGGGGCAGCGCCTCCGGGAGGAGGACGGCATACACCTGCAGGTAGTTGTCCCCCTCCTCCAGGGTGCCGGCCGCGTGCCCGCGCGGCACGGTGATGCGCTCGTAGCCGACCGGCTCCAGCGCCTCAGGGTCGATCTGGAGGCCGACCTCCTCGGCGACCTCGCGGACGGCGGTCTCCCGGGCCGTGATGTCGCCGGGCTCCCCCTTGCCCCCGGGGGCGTCCCATCCGGCACGGGAGGCGTTGCGCACCAGCACCATCCGCGGCTCCGCCTCCGCAGTGCGGATGAGGACGACCGCCGCGCCGGCCTTGGCACGCTCGTGCGGCGAGGCCACGACGTCCAGCACGTGCGGCACGGACACCGCCGCGGACAGCCCGTCGACCACCCGGGCCAGCGGCCGCTCGCCCTTGCGCTTGCGGAAGCGCAGGCCGCTGTCCCGCAGCCGCCGGGCCAGCTCGGTGCCGCTCACCTCGGTCGCGCCGGCGGCGACGACCTCGGCATACCGCTCCTGGGGTATGTCGTAGTGGTCGCCCTCGAAGGAGCGGCGAGGGATCCCCGCACCCGCCGCGAAGGCGTGCAGCTCGGCGAGAGACGTGTCGCTCGCGACGTGGGACCAGAGTCGTCCGTGCGCCTCCCAGCGTGGAGGGTCGACGAGCACGGTCATGCTCCGGACCCTACCTGTGGACAACTTCTGCGCGGACCTCGACCGGAGGGCTAGCGTCGTGCCCACGAGGTGGCCGACCGGCCGCCTGGAGAGGGAGGGAACCCATGAGCAACACCTTTGCCGTCGACACGGCGCGGATCGCCGCCGCCTCCGGTGACATCGAGCGCATCGCCGCGAGCATCGAGGGGGAGGTCCGCTCGATGATGGCCAAGCTCAACGCGCTCCAGGACTGCTGGCGAGGATCCGCGGCCGGCAGCTTCCACAGCGTCACCCAGGACTGGAGCGCCACCCAGGAGAAGGTCCGCACGTCGCTGCAGCAGATCTCGACCACGCTGCGGACCGCGGGCCAGGACTACGAGCTGGTCGAGCAGACCAACCGGACCCGCTTCACCCCCCAGTGAGGTGAGCCCTCGTCCGCGCGCAGGGGGCGCGGACGAGGCGCCGGATGTCCCGGGTCGAGCGCGCACACCCTGCGGGTGTGGCGGCGGCGCGCCGCGAGCGGCGATGCCGACGGACCGTGCCCCTGTGACGCACGGTCTGCAGAAGGGGTCCCCAGCCCCTGCCATCACCCAGCTCCCCGGGCACACGCCGACGGGCGGCCCCTCCGTGTGGAGGGACCGCCCGTCGGTCGTGGGTCGCCCGCGAGGAACGCAGGCGCGTCAGGACTGATCGATGAGGATCAGAAGTCCATCCCGCCCATGCCACCGTCGGCGCCGGCCGGCATGGCCGGAGCCTTCTCCGGCTTGTCGGCGATGACGGCCTCGGTGGTGAGGAAGAGCGCGGCGATCGAGGCGGCGTTCTGCAGGGCAGAGCGCGTGACCTTCACCGGGTCGGCCACGCCGAAGCCCAGCATGTCGCCATACTCACCGGTCGCGGCGTTGAGGCCCTCGCCCGGGGTGAGGTTGCGCACCTTCTCCGCGACGACACCACCCTCGAGACCGGCGTTGATCGCGATCTGCTTGAGCGGCGCCTCGATGGCCACCTTGACGATGTTGGCGCCCGTGGCCTCGTCACCGCTCAGCGAGAGACCGTCGAAGGCCGTGGAGGCCTGGATGAGGGCGACGCCACCACCGGCGACGATGCCCTCCTCGACGGCAGCCTTCGCGTTGCGGACGGCGTCCTCGATGCGGTGCTTGCGCTCCTTGAGCTCGACCTCGGTCGCCGCGCCCGCCTTGATGACGGCGACGCCGCCGGCCAGCTTGGCCAGCCGCTCCTGCAGCTTCTCACGGTCGTAGTCGGAGTCGGAGTTGTCGATCTCGGTGCGGATCTGGGAGACCCGGCCGGCGATCTGGTCGGCGTCGCCGCCGCCCTCGACGATGGTGGTCTCGTCCTTGGTCACCACGACCTTGCGGGCGGTGCCCAGCAGGTCGAGCTCGGCGGTCTCCAGCTTGAGACCGACCTCCTCGGAGATGACCTGACCACCGGTGAGGATGGCGATGTCGGCCAGCATGGCCTTGCGACGGTCACCGAAGCCCGGGGCCTTGACGGCCACGGACTTGAAGTTGCCGCGGATCTTGTTGACGACCAGGGTCGCCAGACCCTCGCCCTCGACGTCCTCGGCGATGATCATCAGCGGCTTGCCGGACTGCATGACCTTCTCCAGCAGCGGCAGCAGGTCCTTGACCGAGGAGATCTTGGAGTTGACGACGAGCACGTAGGCGTCCTCCAGGACGGCCTCCATGCGCTCGGTGTCGGTGACGAAGTAAGGGCTGATGTAGCCCTTGTCGAAGCGCATACCCTCGGTGAGCTCGAGCTCCAGACCGAAGGTGTTGGACTCCTCGACGGTGATGACACCCTCGTTGCCGACCTTGTCCATGGCCTCGGCGATCATGCCGCCGATCTCGGTGTCAGCCGCGGAGATGCTCGCGGACTGCGCGATCTGCTCCTTGGTCTCCACCGGCTTCGCCATGTCGAGCAGGGTGTCGTTGACCGCCGTGACGGCGACCTCGATGCCTCGCTTGAGGGCCATCGGGTTGGCGCCGGCGGCCACGTTGCGCAGGCCTTCCTTCACCATGGCCTGGGCCAGGACGGTGGCCGTCGTCGTGCCGTCACCGGCGACGTCGTCGGTCTTCTTGGCGACCTCCTTGACCAGCTCGGCGCCGATCTTCTCGTAGGGGTCCTCGAGCTCGATCTCCTTGGCGATGCTCACACCATCGTTGGTGATGGTGGGGGCGCCCCACTTCTTCTCGAGCACGACGTTGCGGCCCTTGGGGCCGAGGGTCACCTTCACGGCGTCGGCGAGGGTGTTCATACCCTTTTCGAGCCCGCGGCGAGCCTCCTCGTCGAAAGCAATGGTCTTGGCCATCTGAAGTGCTTCCTCCACATGTGGATGGACGGATGACCGGGTGCCGCCCGCGACGGACGAGCCAAGAGACGCGGGGATCTGGTCTCCCCGGCCCCCGACCCTCGACAGGCCGGTCGGATTATCACTCTCGTGGTGAGAGTGCTAAGTCCATGATGGGCACTCCCGGCCCCGAGTGCAAATGACGGGGCCGGTATGCCGCCCGCCGGTCAGTGGCGCAGCTCGAGGGTGCGCACGGCCGCGAGCCGCAGCGTGTCGTCGGTGAGCCCGAGACCCCGCCCCGCGTTGGCCAGCGAGTCGACGCCGGCGATGCCGGTGCCGAGCACCTCGCTGAAGCGCTCGGCCATGGCGGCGAGCTGCTCGGCCTGGGTCTCGACGAAGGAGCGGTCGACGACCCGACCGTGACCGGGGACCCACGTGTCGGCGAGCCCGGAGGCGGGCTTGTCCAGCAGGGCGGTGAGCGTCGGCGCCCACTCCAGCGGGTAGGCGTCCTCCATCGCCGGGTCGGCCCCCTCCTCCACGAGGTCGCCGGCGAAGACGACCCCGGCGTCCGGGACGGCGACGGCGAGGTCGTGGTCGGTATGCCCCCGGCCGGCGAAGAGCAGCTCCACCTGCCGGTCGCCCAGGTCGAGCACGGTGTCGTCCTCGACGAGGTAGAACGGCAGGACGATCTCGGTGTCCTCGACCTCGACGGCCATCGCGTCGCGGTCGGTGGCCCTCAGGTGCTCGACGACCTGCCGTCGCTGGTGCTCCCCCGTCCGCCGGAGGTCGTCCGCGGCACCGGCGTGGGCGTAGATCTGGGAGTCCCGGAAGGCGACGTTGCCGAAGCAGTGGTCGTAGTGCGCGTGGGTGTTGACGACGACGAGCTCGGTGTCGGTGATCTCGCGCACCGACGCGAAGAGGTCCTGGCCCAGCGCGCGGTAGCTGCGGGTGTCGACGACGAGGGAGCGTTCCTGTCCCACCACGAGTCCGCAGTTGAGCTTGAGCTCCTCGTGCCGACGGACGTGGACCCCGGGAGCCACCTCTCGCCAGATCGCCTCACTCATGCCGCACAAGTCTAGAGGCTCCAGCGCCCCGCCCCCGCCGCCCGCGTCCGGGGCACTGCGGCGGGTCCGGTCACTGACCGGCCAGTTGCCGCAGCGTCACGTTCGAGATGCGAGGACGGCGCGGTCCAGGCAGGGTGGTGAGCGATCGCTTTGCCTGCTGTACCTGAAGGGTTCAACGATGTTCCCGACCCGCATCCTCTATGCCACCGACGGGTCACCGACCGCCGATCTGGCACGGTCACGGGTGGTCGACCTCGTCCGGCGAACCGATGCCGCGGTGCACGTCGTGCACGTGGCGCTGGTGTCTCCCTGGACCAACCCCCACCCGCTCGGTCCCGGGCAGCGAGAACGCCTCCAGCTCGAGGCCAGAGCGGTGCTCGAGGCCGGTGTCGCCGCCCTGGAGGCCGAGGGGGTGGACGTCACCGGCGCCCATCTGCGCTCCGGGCGGGCCACCGACGAGATCCTCCGACTGCGCGACGAGATCGACGCCGACCTCATCGTCATCGGGAGCCGGGGGCAGAACGCCTTCGTCCGGGTCCTGCTCGGCAACGACGCCGAGGGCGTCGTGCGGCACGCCCCGTGTGCCGTGCTCGTCGTCCGCAGCGAGGAGATCCGATGACCACCGACGTGCTGCTCCCCCTCTCCGGCGCCGCCGGCGGCGGGATGCCGGACTTCACCGTCCGCGCCCTCGACCTCTCGGTGATCATCGGCTACCTCGTCCTCAGCCGCATCATCCCGCTCGTCGCCGGCGCCCGTATGCAGAAGAAGGCACGGGCCCAGGCCGAGGCGAGCGGCAAGGAGAGCAACGCCTCGGAGGACTACTTCCTCGGCGGCCGCAACTTCATCTGGCCCTTCGTCGGCCTCTCCCTCGTCGCCACCAACATGTCCGGCGCGACCTTCGTCGGGCTGGCCGGCGGCGCATACGAGCAGGGCATCTCGATCTTCGCCTACGAGTGGATGTCGGCGATCATCCTCGTCGTCTTCATCTTCTTCATCCTGCCGTTCTACCTGCGCTCCCAGGTCTTCACGCTGCCGGAGTACCTCGAGCAGCGCTACGACCGGCGCTCCCGGATGGCCTTCGCTGGGTTCAACCTCTTCGCCAACATGTTCATCGACATGGCCGCCGCACTCTTCGCCGGCGCGGTGGTGGTCAAGGTGCTCTACCCCGACATCCCCATGATCGTCTCGGTGGCGGTGCTGGCGATCCTCGCGGCGATCTACACCGTCATCGGCGGGCTCGGCGCGGTGATGATCAGCGACTCGATCCAGGCCACCGTGACGCTCATCGGTGGCGTCATCGTCCTCATCGCGACGTTCAACGCCATCGAGTCCTGGGACTCCATGGCTCAGGCCGCCGGCGACGAGAAGATGAGCCTCATCCTGCCCGCCGACAACGCCGACCTGCCGTGGCCGGGCCTGCTCACCGGCGTCCTCGTCGTGGGGCTGTACTACTGGACGACCAACCAGCTCGTCGTGCAGCGCACGCTGGGCGCCAAGTCGCTCGACCACGGACGGTGGGGATCGCTGCTCGCCGGCTTCATCAAGCTGGCCTTCCTCTTCCTGTTCATCTTCCCCGGAGTCATGGCGATCTCGCTCTACCCCGACCTGGAGAACCCGGACACCGTCTTCCCGACGCTCGTGTTCGACCTGCTCCCGGTGGGCCTGCGCGGGCTCATCCTCGCGGCGGTGATCGCGGCCATCACCTCGACCGTGGACTCGATCCTCAACTCGGCCTCGACGATCGTCACCATGGACTTCGTCAAGACCCTGCGACCCGACACCTCGCAGCGGGCGCTGGTCTTCACCGGTCGGGTGGCGACCGTGGTGGCGCTGGTCGTGGCCATCGTCTGGGCACCCTTCATCGCCCAGTTCGACACGCTCTACAACTACCTGCAGTCGGTCCTGTCGTTCCTCGTCCCGCCCGTGGTGGTGGTCTTCCTCGGCGGCATCGCCTGGAAGCGGATCAGCGGCACCGCCGCCTTCCTCACCCTCGTCATCATGCAGCCGGTGGGACTGGCAGCCTTCATCCTCACCCAGGTGCTGCCCGAGGAGCCCTCGATCCAGTTCCTGTATGCCGCGGGCATCAGCACAGCCCTCTCGGCGCTGCTCCTCGTGGTCATCAGCCTGGTCGGGCCGGCCCCGGACGAGTCGAAGACGGCCGAGCTGACGTGGAAGTCGGAGTACTGGACCCAGGAGTCGCAGGCACTCCAGGGCACCGCGGTCTGGGCCAACTACCGGGTGATCTCGGTCGTGCTGCTCGCGCTCACGGCGGTCATCGTCGTCACCTGGGCCTGACCGGCCGCGCCGGACCGGCCGGGCGTGACCCGCGTCAGCTCAGCCCGGTGATCGTGCCGTCCTCGGCGATGTCCATGCCGAGTGCCGCCGGGACCTTGGGCAGCCCCGGCATCCGCATGATGTCGCCGGTGAGGGCGACGACGAAGCCGGCGCCGGCGTTGACGACGAGCTCGCGGACGGTGATCCGGAAGCCGCGCGGCGCACCGAGGAGGGCGGGGTCGTCAGAGAAGGAGTACTGCGTCTTGGCCATGCACACCGGCAGCGCGCCGTAGCCCGCCTCGGTGAGCTCGGCGAGCTGGGTCCGGGCGGCCGGCGCGAAGTCGACCCCGTCGGCGCGGTAGACCTCCGTGGCGATCGTCTCGATCTTGTCCTGCAGCCCGGCGTCAGCGGCATACAACGGGGCGTAGTCGCTGCCCTGCTCGCAGAGCTCGACGACCTTCCTCGCGAGATCCTCGCCGCCCTCGCCGCCGCGGGTGAAGACCTCGGAGAGAGCGACCCCGACACCGAGCTGGGCGCAGCGCTCGCGCACGAGATCGAGCTCGGCGTCGCTGTCCGTGGGGAAGCGGTTGAGCGCGACGACGACCGGCACCCCGAACTTCCGGAGGTTCTCCAGGTGCTGCTCGAGGTTGGCCAGGCCGCTGCGCAGGGCCTCGACGTCCTCGGTGCCGAGGCCGGTCTTGGCGGCGCCGCCGTTGAGCTTGAGGGCGCGGACGGTGGCGACGATGACCGCCGCGTCAGGGTTCAGGCCGCCGGCCGGGCAGACGATGTCGAAGAACTTCTCCGCGCCCAGGTCGGCGCCGAAGCCTGCCTCGGTGACGACGTAGTCGGCCAGCTTGAGGGCCGTCCGGGTGGCCAGCACGGAGTTGTTGCCGTGCGCGATGTTGGCGAAGGGCCCGCCGTGGATGATCGCCGGGGTGTTCTCCAGGGTCTGGACGAGGTTGGGCTTGACCGCGTCCTTCATGAGCATGGCCATGGCACCGGCCGCCTGGAGCTGGCCGGCGGTGACCGGTTCCTTGTCCGCGGTGTAGCCGACGACGATGCGGCCGAAGCGCTCCTTGAGGTCCTCCAGGCCGGTCGCCAGGCAGAGCGCGGCCATGATCTCGCTGGCCACGGTGATCTCGAAGCCGGACTCCCGGACGACACCATCGCCCTTCTTGCCCATGCCGATGACGATGTTGCGCAGGGCCCGGTCGTTCATGTCGAGCACCCGCTTCCAGGCGATGCGCTTGGGGTCCAGGCCCAGCGGGTTGCCCTGGTGCAGCGAGTTGTCGACGAGCGCCGCCAGCAGGTTGTGCGCCGAGGTGATGGCGTGGAAGTCGCCGGTGAAGTGCAGGTTGATGTCGTCCATCGGGACGACCTGGGCATACCCGCCCCCGGCGGCGCCGCCCTTCATCCCGAAGCACGGGCCGAGCGAGGGCTCGCGCAGCGTCGTGATCGTCTGCGCACCGATCCGGTTGAGGGCCATCGACAGACCGACGTTGGTCGTGGTCTTGCCCTCGCCCGCGGCCGTCGGGTTGATCGCGGTCACGAGCACGAGCTTGCCGTCCGGGCGGTCCGCGAGACGGTCGAGGACGTCGAGGGAGATCTTGGCCTTGGTGTGGCCGTACGGCTCGTACTCCTCCTCGCTGAGCCCCAGCCGCTCGGCGATGACGCCGATCCGCTCCAGCGTGGCCCCCTGCGCGATCTGCACGTCGCTCAACATCCCTGTCTGCCTCCTCGCAGCCGGCGATCACTCGTGACCAGCACAACCTACAAGCCGGCGACGAGCCGACGGGACGAGGCGCGCGTGTATGCAGCGCGCGGGAGACCCCACCGAGCGCCGCACATGGTCGCTGTGAGCCCGACCGAGCGCCGCAGATGGTCGCTGTGGGGCCGACCGAGCGTCCCAGATGGTCGCTGTGAGCCCGACCGAGCGTCGCACATGGTCGCTGCCAGGCCGACCGAGCGTCCCAGATGGTCGCTGTGAGCCCGACCGAGCGCCGCACATGGTCGCTGCGAGGAGCACCGAGCGCCGCGTATGGCTGCCCGGGCGTGACGAGCGGGCGGTGCGCACACGCGAACGCCCGCCGACCTGACGGTGCGACGGGCGGGACGATCCTGCGCGGTCGGTCAGCTCTGCATACCGAGGCGGCGCATCGAACGGGCGCGCTGACGACGCGAGCGGTCGCGGCGCAGGCGCTTGATGAGCAGCGGCTTGTAGGCGAGCGCGGCCTCGTTGTCGATGAGCTGGTTGAGGAGCTGGTAGTAGCGCGTCGAGCTGAGATCGAAGAGGTCCTTGATGCCCTGCTCCTTGGAGCCGGCGTAGGTCCAGTGGCGGTTCTCGAAGTCCAGGATCTCCTGGTCGCGCTCGGACAGCCCGACGGGAGGCTCGACCTGCTGGACGTGACTGGCAGCACCCATGGGTGACGTCCTCTCCTGTGGCGATCGGGACGGAACGACGGCCAGTCTACGGCACGCGACTTACACCCGTGTCATTCTCCGCGCGCGCGTCCCGCTCCCTCTGAGCCACCGAGCGTCGTGAATGGCCCTCAGACCTTCGCAACGACCATCTGCGACGCTCGGTCGGTCGTAGAACAACCATCTGCGACGCTCGGTCGACCCCACAGCAACCATGTGCGGCGCTCGGTGGGTCGTAGGACGACCATGTGCGGCGCTCGGTCGGTCGTATGGCGACCATCCGCGGCGCCCGGTGGGGCACGGCATACCTTGGACGGCGTGACCCCGACACCCCTGCGTGACCTCGTGCACCCGAGCTGGGCCGACGCGCTGGCGCCGGCCGAGGAGACCGTGGCGAGCCTGGGTGAGTTCCTGCGGACGGAGGTCGAGGAGGGGCGGGGCTACCTCCCGGGCGGGCCGCACGTGCTGCGGGTCTTCACCCGGCCGCTGGAGGAGGTGCGCGTGCTCATCGTCGGGCAGGACCCCTACCCCACGCCGGGTCACGCCGTCGGTCTGAGCTTCTCCGTCGCGCCGGACGTCCGGCCGGTCCCCCGCAGCCTGCAGAACATCTATACCGAGCTCGTCGACGACCTCGGGGTCGCGCGCCCGAGCACCGGCGACCTCTCCCCCTGGGCGGACGCCGGCGTCATGCTCCTCAACCGGGTGCTCACCGTGCGCCCGGGCACCCCGGCCAGCCACCGCGGCAAGGGCTGGGAGAAGGTCACGGACCTGGCCATCGACGCGCTCGCTCGCCGCGGTGGACCGATGGTCGCGATCCTCTGGGGCCGCGACGCCCGCAGCCTCGCCCCGCGGCTCGGCGACGTGCCCCGCGTCGAGAGCGCCCACCCCTCGCCGCTGTCCGCCCGCAACGGCTTCTTCGGCAGCCGGCCCTTCAGCCGGGCCGATGAGCTGCTGCGTCAGCAGGGCGGGGAGCCGATCGACTGGAGGTTGCCGTGACCGACGACCGCGAGACCCCCGACGCACACTCGTCCCGCCCCGAGCCCGACGCCACCGCCGCGCGGTCTCAGGAGAACCACCCCCTGCTCCTCGTGCACGGCGACGCCGGCCCGACGGTCCACGGGGAGGCCGGCAGCATCCGCCCGGTCCCGCGCGCGTGGACGCGCTACGTGGCGATCGGCGACTCCTTCACCGAGGGCATGAGCGACCCCGACCCCTCGACGCCGAACGCCTACGTCGGCTGGGCCGACCGGCTCGCGGCCCTGCTCTCGACGCACGCCGAGGAGTTCGCCTACGCCAACCTCGCGGTGCGCGGGCGCAAGCTGGACGACGTCGCGGGGCCGCAGCTGGACGCCGCGCTCGCCCTCGGGCCCGACCTGGTGAGCATCGTCGGCGGCGGCAACGACATCCTGCGACCCAAGGCCGACGTGGACGCCCTCGCCGCCCAGCTCGACGCGGCGGTGGCCAGGATCCGGGCCACCGGCGCGGACGTGCTCATGGCCACCCCCACCGACCCCGCCGGGGCGCCGATCATCGGTCGCACGCGGGGGCGCGCTGCGGCATACATCGCCCACATCTGGTCGATCGCCCAACGCCACGGGTGCTTCGTGCTCAACCAGTGGGCGTGCGACTTCCTTAAGGACTGGCGGATGTGGGCGCAGGACCGGATCCACATGACCCCGGAGGGGCACCGCCGGGTCGCGCTGACCGCCTACGTCGCGCTCGGGCACTCCGCGCAGGACGCGGACTGGCGGGCGCCGCTGCCGCCGCAGGCGCCGGCAGGGACCGTGGAGACGATCCGCGGGCACGCCCAGTGGGCCCGCGAGTATGCCGCGCCCTGGGTCCAGCGGCGGCTCACCGGCCGCTCCTCCGGGGACAACGTGGTCGCCAAGCGCCCGACGCTCGGGCCGGTGCCGGGTGCGGTCCTGGGTGTGAACCCGGGCGCGGACCCCCAGCCCCACCAGGAGTGACCACGGGATAGCCCGAGCTTCATCGGCGAGTTTGCCGATGACGGTCGTGCTAGACCGTGGTCGGTCAGGCCCGGGCGCCGAGCGCGGGCAGGACCGCTGACGCAAGAGATCGCCGAGGACTGAGGAGCACATGATGATCGAGCACCCCGCCGGGCTCTGGCTGACCGTGCTGGCACCCGACCAGCTGTAAGCACTGCCGACCGCGGGCCTGGGCTGGCTCGGTGTCGACCTGCAGCACGGCCGGTATACCGTCGCCGACCTCCCGGGGCTCCTCCGGGTCGCCCACGTCCCCCTGCTGGCGCACGCCGCCTCCCAGGACGCGGCGCATCTCGCGCAGGTGCTCGACACCGGCGTGGCCGGGGTCATCGTGCCGGGGGTGAACTCGGCAGCGGAAGCAGCGGCGCTGGTCCAGGCCGCGCGCTTCCCGCCCGAGAGCGCGCGGAGCACCGGGCTGTCGCGAGCGGTGCTCACCGGCGGGCCAGAACGTCCGCTGCTGCTCCCCATGGTCGAGACGGCGGGCGCGCTGGCCGACGTGGAGCAGATCGCCGCGCTGCCGGGGGTGGACGGCGTCTTCGTCGGGCCCTACGAGCTGTCGTTGTCCCTGGGGCGTCCCGGCGTGACCGACGAGCAGGTCGTCTCGGCGATCGGGCGTGTGCGGGAGGCCGCGGTCGCCGCAGGGCTCCTCACGGGAATCTTCTCCGGCGACCGCGAGCTCGATGCCCTCCTGCCCCCGGGCCTGGACCTCGTCGCCCTCGACACCGACGTGACCGTGCTGCGGCACGGTATGCAGATGCTCCTGGCCGGCGACCGCGGGGCCATCGGGCCTGAGGCTCCCCGCCAGGAGTGACCACGGGATAGCACGGGTTTCATCGGCGAGTTTGCCGATGACGGTCGTGCTAGACCGTGGTCGGTCCTCAGGGGGCGGGAGGTTGTGCGTCGGGCTGGCGTGCAGCACGAACCACTCCAGAGGGGCTGACAAGGGGCATCTGCGGCCCTAGGGTGTCTCTCATGACGCAGATGCGAGTGTCTGAGGCGGCTCAGCTGCTGGGGGTGTCCAGCGACACCGTGCGCCGCGCCATCGACGCCGGCCGGCTGCCCAGCAGCACCGACAGCAGCGGGCGGCGGGTCGTCGCCGGGGCCGATGTGGCCGCCTTCGCCCAGGAGCAGGCCCACCCGGCAGAGGTCGGCGCGGTCGGAGCCTCCTCGGCCCGCAACCAGCTGCGGGGGGTCGTGACGCGCATCGTCAGCGACACCGTCATGTCGCAGGTGGACATCCAGGCCGGCCCGTTCCGTCTCGTGTCGTTGCTGTCCACCGAGGCCGTCCGGGAGATGCGCCTGGAGGTCGGCTCCGTCGCCATCGCGACGGTCAAGGCCACCAACGTCAGCGTCGGGGTGCCCGCGTGAGCCGAGGCCACGGTCACGCCACCAGCCAGCACGGTATGCCTCCCGGCGCCGGGGCCGCATCGGCCCCTGCGCGGCGACGGCATACCCGCACCCCCGGGACCTTTGCAGCCGTCGCCGCTCTCGCCCTGCTCCTCACGGCGTGCGCGGGCGGCGCCGCGCAGCCGGACAACGCCGACGAGCCGCAGGCCGCCCTCACCCTCACCGTGCTCGCGGCCAGCTCGCTCACCGACGTGCTGGAGCCGGTCGTCGACTCCTTCGAGGGCGACCACCCCGGCCTGACCGTGCGGACGAGCTTCGCCGCCAGCTCGACCATCGTCCAGCAGGTCAACGAGGGCGCTCCCGCCGACGTCATCGCCCTGGCCGGCGAGGCGTCGCTGGAACCTCTGGACCAGGAGCGACGGCACGGACCGGTGAGCCTCTTCGCCACCAACCAGCTCCAGATCGCCGTGCCTCTCGACAACCCCGCGGGCGTCGAGGGCCTGGAGGACCTGACGCAGGACGGCCTCACCCTCGTCGTCTGCGCCGAGCAGGTGCCCTGCGGGCAGGCCACGACGCGGCTCTTCGAGCAGGAGGCGATCCAGCCGGAGATCGCGTCCTTCGAGAGCGACGTTCGCGCCACCCTCACCAAGGTCGAGCTGGGCGAGGCGGACGCCGGGATCCTCTACCGCACCGACGTCGCCGCGGCCGCCGACCGGGTGGCGGGCGTCGAGATCCCGGCGGAGCGCAATGTCGTCAACGCCTACCCGGCCCTCGCCGTCTCCGACCGCGAGCTCGCCCAGGCCTTCGTCGACCACCTCGGCTCGCAGCGGGTCCAGGCGCGGCTGGCCGAGGCCGGCTTCGGCGCGGTCCCCGACCAGTGAGCACCGGCTCGCCACGCCCGGTGCGCCAGGACACGGCCCAGCAGCGGCACACCACCGGCCAGCGATCGCCGAGACCGGGCCGGACCCGCAGCCCGCGCTCGATGCGTCGCCGGTCCCTCCAGACCCGCGAGCGGCATACCTCCCGCTCGTGGTCGTTGCGGATCCCGGCGCTGGTCGGGATCGCCTTCATCGTCGTGCCGCTGCTCGCCCTGCTCGCCCGCACCGACTGGCCCCAGCTCACCACCCACCTCTCCTCCCCCGTCGTCGGCCAGTCGCTGCGCCTGTCAGCGCTGACCACCAGCGTCACCATGGTGCTCGTCTGGGTCCTCGGCACGCCGCTCGCCTGGCTGCTGGCCCGCTCCGACCACCCGCTCACCGCCTGGGCGCGGGCGGTCATCACGGTGCCGCTGGTGCTGCCTCCGGTGGTCGGCGGGGTGGCGCTGCTCATGGCCTACGGTCGGCGCGGCGTCGTCGGCGGTCCGCTGGAGGAGTGGTTCGGCGTGACCGTGCCGTTCACCACGGTGGCGGTCGTCATGGCCGAGCTCTTCGTCGCCCTGCCGTTCTACGTCGTCTCCGTCGAGGGCGCGATGCGCGGGCTCGACCGCCGGGTCGACCAGATCGCCGCGACGCTCGGGGCCGGGCCGGTGCGCACCTTTACGACCGTGGTCGTGCCGCTCGTCCTGCCGGGCATCGCCGCCGGCTCGGCACTCGCGTGGGCCCGCGCGCTGGGTGAGTTCGGGGCGACGATCACCTTCGCGGGGAGCTTCCCGGGGCGCACCCAGACCGCACCGCTCGGGGTGTATGCCGCGCTCGAGCAGGACCCCGACGCCGCCCTCTCGCTCTCGGTGGTCATGCTCGGGGTGAGCGTGCTCGTCCTCGGCGCGCTGCGCAGCAGGTGGCTGCGGTGAGCGGGCTGCGCGCCGACCTCCGCCTCGACCGGGGCGAGTTCTCGGTCGAGGTGCAGCTCGAGGCGCCGACCGGCGTGAGCGCGCTCCTCGGCCCCAACGGCTCGGGCAAGACCACCGTGCTGCTCGCCCTCGCGGGCCTCCTGCGCGCCGACCGCGCCGACGTGGAGGTCGGCGGTCGCGCCTGGGCCGGCCCGGGCGTCGACCTGCCGCCCGAGCGGCGCAGCGTCGGCCTCGTGCTGGCCGATCCGGTCCTCTTCGGCCACCTGAGCCTGCTCGACAACGTCGCCTTCGGCCCACGCTCCCGAGGTATGCCGCGCCGCGCCGCCCGCGCGCGCGCCCGGATGAGCTGGACCGGGTCGGGCTGGGTGACCTGGTCTCCCGGCGCCCGGGACAGGTGTCGAGCGGGCAGGCGCAGCGGGCCGCGCTGGCCCGGGCCCTGGCGACCGACCCCGAGGTGCTGCTGCTCGACGAGCCGCTGTCGGCGCTGGACCCGCAGACCCGGTCGCGCACCCGGGCCGACCTCGCGACGCGGCTACGGGACTACCCCGGCGTGACCCTGCTCACCACCCACGACCCGCTCGACGCGCTCACCCTCGCCGACCGGCTCCTCTTCCTGGAAGACGGGCGGATCACCCAGACCGGCACCCCGGGCGAGGTGGTCGCGCGCCCGCGCACGGCATACGTCGCCTCGCTCGTCGGGCTCAACCTGCTGCGCGGGACTCTCACGCACGACGGGCCCGACGCCCCCGGCGCCGGGGCGACCGACGAGTCCACCCTCCCCGGTGGCGGGTGGACCCTCACCCTGGCCGGGACGCGGGAGGGGGCCGGAGCCGCTCGCCTGGTGCTGGCCGACCCTCCCGACGGCGCCGCCGCGGGCGAGGAGGTGTGGGCGAGCATCAACCCGGAGGCCGTCGCCCTCTTCACGCAGCGGCCGCAGACCTCGGCCCGCAACCTCTGGCGGCTGGGCGTGGACTCGGTCACGGTCACCGGGCAGCGCGCCCGGGTGCACCTCGTGGGCGAGGTGGCCCTCGTGGCGGAGGTCACCCTGGGCGCCGTGGCCGCGCTGGACATCCAGCGGGGGCGCGAGCTGTGGGCCGCGGTCAAGGCCACCGAGATCCACGCCTACCCCGCCTGAGGCGGCTCGGTTAGGAGGTGACGCGACGTCCGGAACTATCGTCCCCAGGCATGGTGCCAGTGACGCGCGTGTTCCCCACCGAGGAGGCTGAGGACCTCATCGCCCTGGTCCGTGAGATCGCCGACGAGCAGCTGCTCCCCCAGGTCGACGCGGCCGAGGCGCAGGCCCGCTTCCCGCGCGAGGTCTTCACGATGCTCGGCGAGACCGGCCTGCTGTCGCTGCCCTACCCGGAGAACTTCGGCGGCGGCGCCCAGCCCTACGAGGTCTACCTCCAGGCCGTCGAGGAGATCGCCCGCGGCTGGATGTCGGTCGCGGTCGGGGTCTCCGTGCACTCCCTCACCGCCTTCCCCATGGCCACCTTCGGCACCGCGGAGCAGCAGGAGGACTGGCTGCACGGC
This sequence comes from Serinicoccus profundi, assembly GCF_008001015.1. Lineage (NCBI taxonomy): Bacteria > Bacillati > Actinomycetota > Actinomycetes > Micrococcales > Ornithinimicrobiaceae > Serinicoccus > Serinicoccus profundi. Next base: position 2,689,759 of record NZ_CP042862.1, read on the forward strand.
ATGCTCTCCGGTGACCAGCTCGGGGCCTACTGCCTCTCCGAGCCGCAGGCCGGCTCCGACGTCGCCTCGATCCGGACCCGCGCCGTCCGCGACGGCGGTGGTGACGACGCCGACTACGTCATCATGGGCACCAAGTCGTGGATCAGCCACGCCGGTCACGCCGACTACTACACGCTCTTCGCACGCACCTCCGACGACGGTGGCCGCGGACTGTCCTGCTTCCACGTGCCCGCCGACGCGCAGGGCCTCACCTTCGCCGAGCCGGAGCGCAAGATGGGCCTGCACTGCGACACGGTCGGCGAGGTGATCTTCGACAGCGTCCGACTCGCGGCGCGTCACCGCATCGGCGAGGAGGGGCAGGGTATGTCGATCGCGCTCGCCGCCCTCGAGGCCGGCCGGCTCGGCATCGCGGCCGCGGCGACCGGGCTGGCGCAGCGCGCGCTCGAGGTGTCGACGGCATATGCCGCCGAGCGGGAGCAGTTCGGTCGGCCGATCGCGAGCAACCAGGGTCTGGCGTTCCTGCTGGCCGACATGGGCGCGGCCGTGGGCTCGGCCCGGGCGGCATACCTGCACGCGGCGCGGCTCAAGGACGCCGGCCTGCCGCACACCCAGGAGGCCTCGATCGCCAAGCTCGTCGCGACGGACGCCGCGATGAAGGTCACGACCGATGCCGTGCAGGTGCTCGGCGGCTACGGCTACACCACGGACTTCCCGGTCGAGCGCTTCATGCGCGAGGCCAAGGTGACCCAGATCTTCGAGGGCACCAACCAGATCCAGCGCCTGGTGATCTCCCGCCAGCTGCTGGCCCACCGCGCCTGACCTCTTGAGAGGACCCACCCATGCAGATCACCGAGCGCACCGTCGCCCTCGTCACCGGAGCCGCCAGCGGCCTGGGCGAGCAGAGCGCCCGCCGCCTCCTCGAGGCCGGGGCGCGCGTCCTGCTCGTCGACCTGCCCGGGGGCCGCGGCGAGGAGCTGGCCACCGACCTCGCAGCGAGCCACGGCGCAGACCGCGTCGCCTTCGCCGCCGCCGATGTGCGCGACGGCGAACAGGTCGCCGCGGCCGTGCGGGCCGCCACCGATCTCGGCGAGCTGCGCATCGTCGTCAACTGCGCCGGGGTCGCCACGCCGGGCCGGATCCTCTCCCGCCGGGGCGTCGCCGACCTCGAGGCCTACCGCACCGTCGTCGAGATCAACCTCATCGGCACCTTCAACGTGCTCCGTCTCGCCGCCGAGGCGATGGCCGCCAACGAGCCCGATGTCGCCGAGCACGGCGACCGCGGCGTGATCGTCATGACCGCCAGCGTCGCGGCTTACGACGGGCAGATCGGCCAGGCGGCCTACGCCAGCTCCAAGGCCGGGGTCATCGGCCTCACCCTCACCGCGGCCCGCGACCTCGCCGACAAGGGCATCCGGGTCATGACGATCGCCCCCGGCGTCTTCGAGACGCCGATGATGTCGGGTCTGGGCGAGGACGTGAAGAGCTCGCTGGAGGCGCTCGTGCCGCACCCGTCACGGCTCGGGAAGCCGGAGGAGTATGCCGCCCTCGTCGCCCACATCGTTGAGAACCCCATGCTCAACGGCGAGGTCATCCGCCTCGACGGCGCCCTGCGGATGCCGCCGCGTTGACCCACCCCTGCGGTCCGCCCACGGGCGGGCCTAGATGTGCACCCGCGGCCGTTCAGGAGCTCTTGCCGGGGAAGGGTGGCGCGGCGACCGACCCGCGGGCGAGGTAGCGAGTCGGCAGCTGGATGCGTTCTCTCACGTCTCCTCCCCCCTCGATGCGCGCCACGAGCAGCTCCGCCGCGCGCAGCCCGATGTCGTAGGCAGGCTGCTCGATCACGGACAGTGGCGGCTCGACGATGGGCGCCCAATCGGAGTCGTCGAAGCCGAGCAGCGAGATGTCGTGAGGTATGGACAGCCCTGCTCGCCGAAGCGCGTGCAAGGCGCCTAGAGTCTGGAGGGAATCGGAGGTGAGGATGGCGCTGGCCTGCGCCCCGGACGCGAGCATGGTGGCCACACCCTCGGAGGCCGCCGCGAGATCCAGGCCGACGGACACCTGCAGCCGGGGGTCCGGACCGAGACCCGCCCTGAGAAGTGCCTCGTAATGACCGGCGACCCGCCCCTCGGACGGTGACTCACCCGGCTGCGGCCCCGCCAGCGCGTTGCGCTGGGCGCGGTCATTCAGCTCACGACGCAAGCCGGAGACGACCGCGATGCGGGTATGCCCAGCGTCGAGCAGCAGCGACGTGGCCTCGCAACCAGCACGCCTGTTGTCGATGCCCACCGAGTCAGCGTCGATCTCTCGAGCCTCGCGGTCCAGCAGCACCAAAGGTTGACCACCGGACGCCACCGCGTGGAGGTGGTCGATCTCGTCCAGATCCGCAGGGCACAGCACAAGACCCTCGACCCTCCTACTCCGCATCATCTCCAGCGCTCGTCGCTCGAGGGCGACGTCCTCGTCGGTGTTCGCCAGAAGGACGTCATAGCCCTTGTCCCGAGCGATGTGGGAGATCCCCCGGAGGGCACGGACGAAGAAGTTGTTCTCGATGTCCGACAGGATGATCCCGAGGGTCTTGGTCCGACCGGTGATCATGCTGCGCGCAACCGCGTTCGCTTGGTAGCCCACCGCAGCGGCCGCCTCGCGGACCGCGTGTGCGGCGCTCGCGCTGACCGAGCCATAGCCGCCCAGCGCACGCGCAGCCGTGGCTCGGGAGACGCCTGCCTCGCGAGCGACGTCGTTGATCGTGGCCGGGGATCCACGCCGAGCCGTCGATGGCTCCTCGTCCGTACTCATGGTGCGTCGGCTGCCTCCTGGTCGAAACCCCTCGGAAGGGTACCCGACCCAGCAACACAGGTCTGAAACTTCCTCAAGATGCCTCTTGACACGCTTCTCATCCTAGTGAGATCGTTCTCAAACCCGAATTTGAGAACGATCTCACAAGGAGCAGACATGACAGTTGCAGCCGTCAAGCCCATCGACCCGCAGGACCTCGAACGCGCCACGTCGACGGTGTCCCTGCGGGAGGATCTGGACGCCTATGTCACCGATCTGATGGCCCAGGGTGTGCGCAACATCTACTTCGTCGGCGCTGGCGGATCGCTGATCTGCAGCTACCCGGCCCACTACCTGCTCACCGCGAGCTCCGACGTCCCGACCTTCCAGGTGCAGTCCGATGAGTTGAACTGCGTGCAGCCCGCGCTCATGGGCCCGGGGTCGCTGGTGGTCCTCGCGTCCTACACCGGGACGACGAAGGAGACCGTCGCAGCCGCTCGGACGGCCAAGTCCACCGGCGCCACCGTGGTGACCGCGGCCAAGGACGGCACCCCGCTCGCGACCGAGGCCGACCGCAACTTCGTCGCCAAGAGCGACATCTTCGAGCTCATGCTCGCCTACGCCGTGCTCACGGCGACGGGCAAGGTCGACGACACGGAGGCGGTCAACGCCTCCTTGGACGCCCTGCCACAGGCCCTGCGTACTGCCGCCGAGCAGGCGGATGCCCACCTCGCCGCCGTGGCCGAGAAGTTCAAGGACGACGAGATCACCTATGTCCTGGGGTCAGGCCCGAACCAGGCCTGGGCCTACGGCATGGCCATGTGCTTCCTGCAGGAGATGCAGTGGAAGCACGCCGCAGGCTTCAACGCCGGAGAGTTCTTCCAGGGCGCCTTCGAGGTGGTGGACGACAGCTCCGCCGTGATCCTCTGGCTGGCCGAGGACGGCTCGCGTCCGATGGCTGAGCGAGCCCGCACCTTTCTGCAGAAGTACGCCGCGCGGGCCGAGTGCATCGACACCAGGGACCTCGATCTCGTGGGTATCGACGAGCGGCTGCGCCCGCACGTCACACCTCTGGTGGTGGCCGCACTCGCCTCCCGGTTGGCCCAGCACTACGAGGCGGTGCGCAATCACGACCTGAAGACCCGCCGCTACATGTTCAAGGTCGACTACTGAGGACGTCGCACGATGTTGAACTTCGACGCCGACCGCTACCGGCGCATCCAGGACGGGGCGGTCCAGACCGCCCCGCGCCTGGGGGAGATCCTGGATCGGCAGCTCGATCGAGGGCTGAGCAATGTGCTCTTCCTCGGTGCCGGCGGAGCAGGCATGCTCATGGCCCCCGCCCACGAGCTGTTGTCGGAACACTCCACCCTGCCGACCCGCCGGATGGTGGGAGCCGAGCTGGCCGCTCGTGGAGCTGCTGATCTCGGTCCTGGGACGCTGGTGATCGTGCCGTCGTTGTCCGGCACGACTCCCGACGCGTTGCAGCACATCGCCTCGGTCCAGGATGCCGGCGCCAGGGTGCTGGCAATGGTCGGTGACGGGGACTCACCCGTTGCGCGGCTCGCCGACGAGGTGGTCGTCAACCCCGCCGCTGACGACACCAGCAGCGAGTCTTTCTACCTCCAGTCGCACATCTTCGCGGTCACCCTCCTGGAGCGTCGGCAGGAGTGGGAGAGCGCGGCGACCCATCTCGAGACGCTCGGCACCCTTCCCGAGTCACTCCTGTCGGTGAAGCGGGACATCGAGTCCGACGCGCCGGCACTGGCGGCCCATCTGGCCGGTCACGACTGGCACATCTTCACCTCGGCAGGCTCCTCGTGGACCGAGGCGCACTACTACGCGATGTGCATCCTCGAGGAGATGCAGTGGATCCGGACGCGCCCGGTGCACGCCTCGGACTTCTTCCACGGGACCCTGGAGTTGCTGGAACCAGGGGTGAGCCTCGTGCTGCTCAAGGGCGAGGGACCCACGCGCGAGATCGCCGAGCGCGTGGAGCGCTTCGCCGCTCGGGTGACCGATGACCTGCTCGTGCTCGACGCGGCCCGCTTCGAGCTCGCTGGACTCACCGAGCTCGATCGGGGGTTGCTCTCCCACGTGGTCCTCGCGGCCGCACTGGAACGCGTCAGCGCCCACCTGGAGGTGCTGCGGGACCACCCCCTCACCACCCGGCGCTACTACCGGCGGGTGAGCTACTGATGGGTGTCCCTGCACCTCAGCTGGTCACGATCGGCGACAACGTCGTGGACTGCTACGTCGACCTCGGGTGGATGTACCCGGGCGGCAACACGGTCAATGTCGCAGTCCACGCCGCGCGGCTCGGGGTTCCCGGCGCATATGTCGGGGTGGTCGGAAGCGATGCCGAGGGCCGGTGCATCATGGAGGCTCTCAGGGCGGAAGGCGTGAGCACCAGCGCGGTGACCGTCGCGGACGGGCCGACGGCTCGGGCAGTGGTCCATGTCGTCGAGGGCAACCGGGTCTTCGGTTCTGGTCTCGTCGGAGTCTCGCGCTTCGACCCGACCCCGCAGCACCTGGACCTGCTCTCCCGAGCACAGATCGTCCACACCGGTGAGTGCTCCATGCTCGACGATCACGTGCCGGCGCTGCAGCATCGAGCCAGGCGACTCAGCTTCGACTTCTCCGAGCGCCCGTGGGACTACATCGAATCCCTGGCGGGCCATGTCGACATCGCCTTCTGCTCGATGCCGGATGACGACTCCGCCCTCCACCGCGCTGAGACGATCGCGGCGCTCGGCCCGCGGATCGTGGTGGTCACCCAGGGCGAGCACGGGGCCTTGGTCCTCGCCGACGGGAAGGCCCACCACTCCCCTGCCCCGGACGTCCAGGTGGTCGACACGCTGGGTGCCGGAGATGCGCTGGCCGCCCGATTCCTGGCTGGCGTCCTCGACGGGGAGGCGCCACCTCTGGCGCTTGATGCCGCCACCCGCTACGCCACGACGACCTGTGCCGACTACGGCGCCTTCGGACATCGCACGGCCCTCTCGACTCCCCACCTCACACCGGCAACGACGCCGGCAACACCCAAGGAGACAGCATGAGAACACACCGCGTCGCAACCATCGTCGCCACCTTGAGCCTCGGAACCCTCGCCGCCTGCGGGCCTCCGAGCGCCCCGGACTCGGGTGGGGGTGACGCCGATGCAGGGACCGACCTGACCGTCCCGGAGGAGAAATCCGGCACCATCACCATGCTGACGAAGTTCGCTGCTCCTGAGTACGCGCCCTACTTCGAGTCGGTGGTCGAGGCATACGAGGCTGAGAACCCGGACGTGGACATCGATCTGCAACAGGTGGGAGACCAGCCCTACAAGGACAAGATCCGTGTGCTCTCGGCCTCCAACGAACTGCCGGACATCTACTTCTCCTGGGCCGGCGACTTCGCCAACAAGTTCGTGCGTGCCGATCTCGCCGCCGATCTCAGCTCCGAGATCGGGCCGGACACGGAGTGGGGTTCGACCTTCACGCCGGCCGCCCTGGAAGCCTTCACCCTGGACGGCGCCACCTACGGCGTGCCGATCAACCTGGACGCGAAGTACCTCGCCTACAACACGACTGCGTTCGAGGAGGCCGGGATCGACACACCCCCGGCCACCTTCGAAGAGCTGCTCGACGCCTGCACCAAGCTGGACGATGCCGGGTACACCCCGATCTCGATGGGCAACCAGTACGGCTGGCCAGCGATCCACTACCTGACCCAGCTGAACGCCTACAACGTGCCCGCCGAGACGTTGGCCACGGACTACGACCCCGCCAGCGGGGAGTTCACCGACCCTGGGTATGTCGCGGCACTGGAGCAGTTCGACGAGCTCGCTCAGACGTGCTTCAACGACGGCGCCAACGGACTGTCGCACGAGGTGGCCCAGGCCAACCTGATGTCCGGCCAGGCCGCCATGCAGTACATCGAGATCGTCGAGTTCCCGAACCTCATGGGCGAGGACGTCGATCCCTCCTTCACGGAGAACTGGTCGTTCTTCCGGTTGCCGCAGGCCGAGGGCGCTTCCGGCAGCGCAGACATGCTCACCGGCGCACCGGACGGCTTCATGGTGAACGCGAACAGCGAGAACGCCGGTCTCGCACTGGACTTCCTGAAGTTCATGACGAACGAGCAGAACGCCACGAAGCTCACCACCGACATCGGCTGGCTCTCCTCGGTCGAGGGAGCCACCGAGCGGGCCGACGAGACCTTCCCACAGCTGGAGGAGGGCTTGGCGGACATCGGTGAGGCCGAGTCGTTCGCGATCTGGCTGGACACCGTGGTCGACGCTGACGTGGCCGCCGCCTACCTCGCCGGGGTGCAGGGTCTGCTCGACGGGTCCGCCTCCCCGCAGGACGTCATCTCCGACGTCCAGGACGCGGCTGCCAAGGCGCAGGAGCAGGTGCAGTGAGCACCTCCCCGGGTCGGCGCACACCGCGACGGCCCGGGGGCCGAATCCCCAGACCAGAGTCAGGAGCCGGGATGAGAACAGTCGCGCGACGGTGGGCCGGGTGGTGGTGGTTGCTGCCAGGTCTCGTCCTGCTGGGCACCTTTGTCTACTACCCCATCATCCAGAACTTCCAGCTCAGCACCTACAGCTGGAACGCCTTCACCTCCACGCCGACCTTCGTCGGGATGGACAACTACAGGGAGGCCTGGGCAGATCCGGTCTTCTGGCGAGCGGTGGGCAACAACACGCTGTTCGCCATCGTGTCCCTCATCTTCCAGGTTGCCTTCGCCCTGGCCCTTGCGGCCATCCTGGAGGAGGCCGTGCATCAGCGACTGCGTGGCGTCCTGCGCACGCTCTACTTCATCCCGGCGGTCATCTCGATCACGGTGGCGGGGATCCTGTTCAGCTTCATCTACAACCCGGAGTTCGGCCTCCTCAACGAACTGCTCAACGCCGTAGGACTGGACGAGTGGCAACGAGCGTGGCTCGGCGACAGGTCGACCGCGATGGGGTCCATCATCGCGATGAGCCAGTGGCAGAACTTCGGCTACACGTCGGTCCTGTTCATCGTAGCCATCCAGCGCATTCCGCGTGAGTTCTACGAGGCGGCCAAGATCGACGGGGCCGGGCCGGTGCGGACCTTCTTCACCGTGACGGTGCCACTCGTCCGCGAGATGACCACGCTGCTCATCATCCTCACGTTCTCCGGAGCCTTCTTGGTGTTCAACGAGGTGATGGTCATGACCGCAGGGGGACCGGCCAACTCGACCCACGTGCTCGGCACGTGGCTGTACTTCAACGCGTTCATGGCCGATGACATGGGGTATGCCTCAGCCATCGCGACCGTCATCTTCGCCATCACCTTCGTCCTGGCCATGATCCAGCTGGCCTACGCGCGCCGCAGGAGAGTAGAACTATGATCACGAGGGACGCCCTGCCCACCTCAACCACCAATGCCCCTGAGCGCCGCAGGATGCGCGGTGGCGGCGTGGTTCCGGTGCTGGGGCAGATCGGGGTCTACCTCCTGCTGACCGTCCTCGCCCTCGTGGTGATCTACCCGCTCACCTGGATGGTCCTGAGCGGGTTCAAGAGCAACAGCGAGGTCTTCGCCAACCCGTGGGGCTTCCCGGGCGAGTGGCGGACCGAGAACTACCGAGCCGCCCTCGACGCCGGCGTCGGCCGCTACTTCCTGAACTCCGTCTTCGTCACCGCGGTCTCCATCGTCACCACGACCCTCATCAGCGCGTGGGCGGCCTACGGGCTGACCCGGACGAACCTCCCCTTCGAGCGGGTGGGCACGACCCTGGTCCTCGGCGGGCTGATGGTCGCACCGACCGTGGCCCTCGTGCCACTGTTCGGCCTCCTGCAGCGACTCAACCTCTTCGACACGTTATGGGGGCTGATCGTGCTCTACACGGCCTACCGCATTCCGTTCACCACCTTTCTCATCCGTGCCTACTTCATCGACATCCCCCGACAGGTCGACGAGGCTGCGCGGATCGACGGTGCCTCTCTCTGGCAGACGTTCTGGCTGATCATCCTGCCAATGAGCCGGCCGATCCTGGTGTCCGCGGCCCTTCTGCAGGCGCTCTTCGCGTGGAACGAGTTCGCCTTCGCCCTGGTCTTCCTCAGCGACGGCGATCTCAAGACGCTGCCCGTCGGACTCATGGACATGCAGTCCAGGTTGCTGACCAACTGGCCGGTGCAGTTCGCCGGGCTGACCCTAGCCGCGGTGCCCATGATCGGCCTGTTCCTGCTCGGCCAACGGCAGTTCTTCCGGGGCCTGACCGACGGCATGGGCAAGTAGCCCTCCACGAGCCACCGACCGCGCCCGGCGGTCCGCCGCGCGAGGCCCCGGTGTGCCACCTATCGTCGAGGGATGAGCTACCCCCTCACCAAGACGATGGCCGCGCTGACCGCCGGGTATGCCGTCTTCGCCGTCGTCCGCCCCCGCCACATGGCCTCCGCGCTCGACGAGCACGGTGCCGCGGCCCGGGCGACCGACCGGCTCGCGCTGACGTACGCCGTGCGCGACCTCAGCACCTCCGCCCTGGCCTTCGTACCTGGCCTGGCGCCCCTCGCCGGCGTGCTGCGGATCACCGGCGACCTGGGCGACGCCGCCATCCTCGGCGCTACCGGACCGGGGTCCGAGCGCGCCAAGCTCGTCGGTGTGCCGTTGGTCTGGGCCGCCCTCAACACGGCAGCTCTGGCGATCGACCGCCGCTGATCGCACGACGGCCCAGCCGTCACACCAGACCGGGCGCTGGGGTGCTCACCGGCCTACCGGGTCACGGCGTTTTCGCCGCCAGTCGCGCCATGCACCGGTCGCCCACAGCGCCCAGGCGATGAGGACGGGCTGGAAGAACAACCGCACGAGCCGGGCTGTGTCGCTGTCGAGCCCGAAGGCGTCCCGGCCCTCGACATACTGCGCGATGTTGCCGGGGAAGACAGCCACGAAGAAGGCCGCCGTGACCCAGCCAAGCGGGACCTTCCAGCGCGGGAGCAGGATGAGCGCCAGCCCCAGCGCGACCTCGACGCCGCCGGAGGCCACGACGACGAGATCCGCCTCCAACGGCACCCACCCCGGCACCTGGGCCTGGAACTCCGCGCGGCCGAAGGTCAGGTGCCCCGTGCCGGCGAAGGTCAGGAAGGCCCCGAGGAGCACCCGTCCGACCGCGCGGGCGAGGTGATCTGGGTTCATGGGCACACCCTAGGCCGAGGCACCGACACCGCCGACGGACCACGACCGCGGCACCCGCTTCCCGCAGCCGGCCGAGGCAGCAGCACCGGACCCGAGGCCGTCCCACGGCACCCGGTGGCGTCACCTGTCAGGGCAGGAAGATCCCGTTGCCCGGCCCGAGCGGCAGGTCAAAGAAGTACCAGATGCCGACCAGGGTCGCCCAGGACACCCAGAAGGGCACGACGAAGACGATGAGCCGGGCGATGACGGTGCCCAGCCCGGCGTCCGGCTCGTAGCGGCGCAGCAGCCCCAGGATGACGATCATGTAGGGGTTGAGCGGGGTGATGACCTGGGTCGCGGAGTCGCCGACCCGGAAAGCCGCCTGGGTGAAGGCCGGCTCCAGACCGATGAGGGCGAACATCGGCACGAAGACCGCCGCCATGATCGTCCACATCGAGGACCCGGAGACGATGAAGAGGTTGAGCACCGAGGCCAGCAGGATGAACCCCAGCACCGCCGGGAAGCCGGTCAGCCCGCTCGCCTCGAGCCCGGCGGCACCGTTGACCGCGATCCACGCGCCGATGCCGGTCCAGTTGAAGAGCGCGATGAACTGGCCGAGGACGAAGGCCAGGATGAGGAAGCTCATCATGTCGCGGACCGCCGAGCTCATCATCCGCACGACGTCGGTCATGCTCCGCACCGTCCCGACGACCCGGCCGTAGACGATGCCCATCGTCATGAAGTAGGCGAAGACGAGGAAGACGATCGAGTCGAGCAGCGGCGAGGTCGGCAGGAAGCCACCCTCCTCGTTGCGCCACGGAGAGGCCGGCAGCAGCAGCGCGGTGAGCACCACGACGGTGAGCAGCGCCGCAGCCGCGAGGGAGAACCACAGGCCGCGCGTCTCGACGGCGGACAGCTCGGGGTCGACGGTGTCGTCGGGCGGGCCCGTGTCGTTGGGCGCCTCGACGTCCACGGCCTGGTCACCGCGCGCCTCACGGGCCGCGCCCGCGTCGTCCGAGCCCTCGGTGCGCGACGTGCGCTCGTGCGCCGGGGTGTCGCCCTCCTCGACCGCCACCTGCTCGGTCGTCACCCCCTGCCGCACCATCCGCGGCTCGAGGATGCGGTCGATGATGAAGCCGCACACCACGCCGAGCAGCAGCGCCGCCACGACGTTGAAGTAGTAGTTGGACACCGGGTTGACCGGTGTCGTCTCGATGCCGGGCAGCGAGTCCATCACGCCGGTGGTGATCCCGGCGAAGAGCGCGTCCAGCGAGGTCGGCACGAGCGCGGTGGAGTAGCCCGCGCCCACCGCTGCGAAGCCGCCGAGCAGCCCCGCCACCGGGTGGCGCCCGGCCGCCTTGAACACCAGCGCCGCGAGCGGCGGGATGATGATGAACGCCGAGTCGGCCATGACCGAGCCGGTCACGCCGACGATGCCCACGACATACGGCAGCATCCAGCGCGGAGCCGAGCCGAACGACTTGCGCACGACCGCCGCGAGCATGCCCGTCTTCTCGGCGACGCCGACGGCGAGCAGGATCGTCAGGACGGTCTGCAGCGGCGGGAAGCCGATGAAGTTGGCGCCGAGGTTGCTCGTGAACCACGCCAGCCCCTCCCCGGTGAACAGCCCGCGGATCTCGATGGGGCCGTCCTCGGTGCCGGGGACCGTCACGGCCACGCCGGCGAGCGCCATCGCGGTGGAGATGACTCCCGTGATGAGCAGCAGGATGAGGAAGAGGGTGAACGGCTCGGGCAGCTTGTTGCCCCAGCGCTCGATGGTGGTGAGGAGCCGGTCGCCGATGCCTCGGCGTTGCTGCGTGGTGGCGGTCATGGTGTCCCTCCCGTAGGCGTGGGGCTGGTCCCGAGGCGGGCTCAGTCGAAGTAGGTGGCGGGGTCGAGGGGTCCGCCGGCGGCGTCGAACTCCGCGCGCGCGGCGGCGGCGAGGTCGTCGTCGGCGAGGAAGTCCCAGGCGGTGTGGGCCAGGCCGACGGCTCCGTCGACGGCCGCCCGCTCGGCGGCCTCGGTCGCTGCCGCGGCGGCGAACTCCTCGGTATGCAGTGCCGCGTCCGGCCCGGCGATCGCGATCATCGGGTGGATGCCGGGCACGCGGACGCTGACGTTGCCGAAGTCGGTGGACCCGGCGAGCACGTCGGGCACGGTGCTGGGCGGGAAGGACCGGGCGGCCGCGCTCCCCCAGGCTGCGCACCCAGCGACCGCCGAGGGCGGCGTTGCCGCGCACCGGCAGGGAGGGCGGGTAGTGGTCCCACTCCAGCTCGACCGTGGTGTCGGTCATGAGGGCGGCGCCGTCCATGACCCGCTCGACCCGGCCGGAGAGGTCGACGAGCGTCTCGGGGTAGGCCGAGCGGACATACAGCTGCATCGTCGCCGACCCGGTGATGATCGAGGGTCGCGTGCCCCCCTCGGTGATGACGGCGTGCACGCGGTCCGAGGGTGGCATCTGCTGGCGGAGCAGCCCGATGCCCTGGTAGGCGAGGGCGGCGGCGTCGAGGGCGTTGCGGCCCTGGAACGGCTGGGCCGAGGCGTGCGCCGGGTGGCCGGTGAAGGTGGCCCGCAGCAGGCGGCGGCCGAGGAAGAGGGTGTCGACGACGTCATACCCGAACGGGTGGGTCATCACCGCGGCGTCGAGACCGTCCCACGCCCCGCCGCGGGCCATGACCTCCTTGCCGGTGTGGCCCTCCTCGGCGGGGGTGCCGAGGAAGACGACGCGGCCCTCCACCCCGCTCGAGCCGTCGGCGACGAGCCCGGCGAGCGCGATGAAAGCGCCGACGCCGGTCGCGGCGATGACGTTGTGGCCGCAGGCGTGGCCGATGCCCGGGAGCGCGTCGTACTCGCTGAGCACGGCGACGGTGCGGTGCCGCTCGGGGTCGAAGCCGGGCGTGGCGATCTCGGCGCGCAGCGCGGTCTCGACGCCGTGCGCACCGACCTCGACGGGTATGCCGGTGCGCCGGGTGATGAGGTCGGCCAGCAGGGCGGCGGAGCGGTGCTCCTCGTAGGCCAGCTCGGGGTCCGCGTGCAGCTGCCGGACAACGCCGCGCAGGTCCTCGGCACCCGCCTCGACCAGCGAGGTCAGCCGGTCGAGGTCGGCCTGCGGCGCGCCGTCGAAGGGGCTGCTCGGCGGGTCGGCGGCGGCGACGGTGGCCTGGGTCTGTCGCTCGAGCTCGTCGAGGAAGGCGGTGGAGATCGGAGGTGCGGTGCGCTCGGACATCACGTCAGGCTATGTCGACATCGGTCGGTCCCGCTCGGAGAGGGGCGGCTGTGCGCGGCGGCGCAGATGCTCGAGGTCGTCCAGGTCCCTGCGGCGCACACCGACGAGCGGCACGGTCGAACCGTCGTGGAGCCGCACCGCCGCCGACGCTCCCGGCATGGGGCCGGAGACTTGCAGCGCGGCCACCTCGGACCAGGGGATCACCCGCTCGCGAAGCCTCCGGAGCCGCAGACCGCTCGCGTCGGCGATGGTGCTCCCCCGGCTCTCCACCACCCATCCGAGACCGACCAGAAGGTTGCACACCCCGGCGACCCAGCTGACGTCGATGAGAAGAACCGCGACGAGGTAGGCCACGGCGAAGCTGAGGTAGGCCCACCAGAAACGGGTCCACACCCTGCCCCTGGCGCGGAACACCCGTGAAGTGTCCGCGTCGCTGCTCATGCCCTGCACCGATCGGGTCGAGTCTCCCGTCGGTCCCGTGAGAGTTGGGGTATGCACCGACTCCCACGTGACCGTCTCTGCGCCTGTGCGTAGCCAGGCAGCGGCGCCGCTGGCACCTCGTCCATCATCCCGACTCACCAGCACAGGCAGAAGGGGTGGCCGGCCGGGTCGGCGTAGACCTGGAAGCCGTGCTCGGCCCCCGTGTCCGCGGCCTTCAGCAGGGTGGCGCCGAGCGCGAGGGCTTCTTCGTGCGCGGGCCCGATCTGCGGTACGACGAGGTCGAGGTGCACCTGCTGGGGTAGCCCGTGGGGCCACTGCGGCGGCTGATGATCGGGTGCGAGCTGGACGCAGACCGGCTCCTCGTCCCCGACGGTCACGGACCACCAGTCCTCCTCCTCGTGCTGGACCGTGCCACCGAGGAGTGCGGCCCAGAAGGCGGCCTCAGGCTCTGGGTCGGAGGCGTCGAACACGACGACGCGCGAGGTGATCTCCATACCTCGCATCCTGCCCCGCCGTAGCTGCCCCGTCACCCGGACGCCGCTGAGGCCGTCGTTGCGACCGGGCGCGCTTCCATTTATCTTGATGTCAAGACACCTAGAGGAGGCACGATGCACCTGCACCACGTCCAGATCGCGATCCCGACCGGAGGTGAGGACGAGGCGCGTCGGTTCTACGGCGCGGGACTCGGCCTGACCGAGGTGGAGAAGCCGGCCGAGCTCGCGGGGCGCGGCGGCTGCTGGTTCCGTGACCTGTCGACCGGCGCCACCACGCTGGAGATCCACCTCGGGGTCGAGGACCCGTTCACACCCGCCCGCAAGGCACACCCCGGGATCGTCGTCGAGGACGTCGCGACCCTGGAGGCCCTCGCCGCGCGGGTCGCGGAGGCAGGCTTCGAGGTCAGCTGGGCCGAGCGGACGAGCTTCACCGGCTTCGAGCGCTTCCACTGCCGGGACGGCTTCGGCAACCGGGTGGAAGTGATGACCCCGGTCGCCTAGGCAGTCCATCCGGACCCTCCCGTCGGTCCCGTGAGAGTCGGGGTATGCGCCCACTTCCACGGGACCGTCCCTGCTCCTGCGGGAGGTCGGGCCTCAGCGCCTGCCCGGCGGGGCGGAGACGTGCCAGCGCCGCAGCCGGTCGAGCTCACCGGGGGGCACGCCGAGCAGGGTGATGAGCCGGCCGTCGCGGCGCACCGCCTGGACGCGCCAGGCCCGCTCCCCCGGCTGGTCGGTGCGCAGGTCGAGGATGTCGGCCCGGGTCAGGCGGCTCACCTCCGCTCCCGACGTGACCACGATCGCGTCCTCCTCGAGCCGGGTGCTGCTGTGCTCCCGGCGGCTCGCCCAGACGAGGAACACGCCATACCCCGCCCAGAGGGTGACGAGGAGCACCTCGAGCACGCGCCACGGGTAGGACACCGCGAGGGCCGCGATCGCGCTGAGGACGACCGCGACGCCGATCGAGGCCCGCAGGGTCGGCAGCCAGCGCGGCTGCATGAGCCACTCCATGGGGAGGTCGGGCAGGTCAGCGCCGGTCACGGGTCCAGCGTAGGAACCCCCGGGCCCGGCGTCGCGCCGACGGCGATCAGGCCCGCTCGACCTCGCTTCGCAGCTTGAGCACGACGGTGTCGTCATCCTGCTCGATGACGTAGGCGGGGTCGTCGTCGGTGCCGTTGCGGGTCACCTTCTTCCCCTTGGTGGTCCGGCTCACGCGCTCGTGGTGGACCTCCGTCACGGTGCCCTGCGCGTGGGAGCTGCCCCACGACCACGTGACGGTCGTGCCGACGCGGATGGCCATGTGTGTCTCCTTCGTGAGGGGCGCCGCACCGGGCGAGGTGCTCGACCTGCCAGGGCGCCGGGTCTTCCATCGTGCGGCACGCCCGACCGGCGCGCAGGGTGAACGGCTACCCCGCCGGTATGCCTCAGCGCCCCGCCAGCGCGCGCCGCACCTGGCGGACGTCGGTGAGCGGGACGCCGGGCAGCTCGACGCCCTGGCCGGTGGTGAGGAGGGCGACGACTCCCCCGCGGCGGGGATCCTCCTGCACGGCCGTGATCGCGGCGGCCGGCACCTCCGTCGCGCGGATGCCGTTGTGCACGACGAGTCCCTCGCGGGAGGCAGTGGTGCTGCCGCCGGTGCGGAGGTAGGCCAGGGCGATGAGGACGAGCACGGCGAGCCGGACGGCGAGGCCGAGGAGGTCGTCGGTCAGTGGCGTGCCACCGGCGGTGTAGCGGTGCACCGTGACACCGATGACCAGCACGAAGGCGAGGAGCAGCGCCCAGGAGAGGGCCTTGGGCCGGTGGCGGGTCCAGGTCATGCGGCGCGTCCCATGGCCCCAAGACTAGGGGTGCCGAGGCTGACCCGGACGCACCGACGCCCCCGACCGGTGGGGTCGGGGGCGTCGGTGTCGAGCGGCGCTGTCGTCGGGCGCCCTCACTCCACCCGCGCCGTCGCGGTGCGGCGCAGCGGGCGGCGCGCAGGCGCGTCCAGCAGCAGCTGGCAGCTGCACGTCGGTGTCGGGCAGCGCCCGCCGGAGGTCCGCGGCGCACCGGACGGCGGCGTCCTGGACGTCCCGCCCGCGGGCGCCCGGAGCGAGGTCCGCGCGCAGCTGCAGGACGGGGTGGTCCTGGGTGCCGATCGAGCGGGCCCGGACGTGGTCGACCGGGGCCAGCGTGCCGAGCTGGTCGGCGAGGGCACTCCCGAGGCTCGACAGGTCGACCCGCAGGCGCCCGTCGGGCCGGCTCAGCGGCAGACCCACCTCGGGCACCGAGGGCCGGTCGAGGTGCTTGACCAGCCAGACGAGGCCGAGCAGGCCCAGGAGCAGACCGACGGCGGCCACGGCCCACGGCCACCACGGCGCCTCCGCGAGGGCACCGGCTCCGCCGAGCTCGATCTGGTCGGGGTAGTCGCTGGAGACCAGCCGGAAGCGCCACTCGAGGGCGAGCAGCCCGGCGGCCAGCAGGGCCACGGCGAGCAGGAGGACCACGGTGCGGTCCAGTGCGGCAAGTCGGCGGCTCATCGGACGGGCTCCTTGACGGTGACGTGGATCTGCGGGTCGGCCACGCCGTCGAGGCGCTCGGTCACCGATCGGGTGACCTCCTCGACGAGGTGGTCACGGGCTCCCGCCAGGGGGGCGCGGACCGCGAGGCGCACCTTCGAGCGGGTTGCGCGTACCTCCTCGACGGCGGAGACCCCGTTGGTGCGCTCCGCGGCGTCCCGGGCCAGGTGGCCGAGCGCGTCGGGCGTCGCCCAGACGTCGACCTCACCGGGGGCGCGGCGATGGGTCTTCGATCCCGGCCGCAACGCCAGGACGAGGAGGAGCAGGCCGAGCAGCAGGGCGATGGCGCCTGCGGCAACCGTCTGCTGTTCGGCGGTGACGGTGCCCGATGCGGTAAGCAGCGGGGTGAGCCGCGGCGAGCCCTCGATCCAGGACTGCGCCACGAGCAGCTCGCGCACGGCAAGCACGCTCAGCGTGACGAAGGCCAGGGCCAGCAGCAGCGCCGGCCAGATCACGGCGGGGCGGCGGCGAGGCGTCCTCATGACACCCTCCTCTCCCGCGCGTCCGCATCAGGAGCGACGGCGCGGATCTCGACGTCGACGGTATGCACGTCCACGCCGGTCAGGCGGGACGCCTCGGCGCGCACGGTGTCCCTGACCTCGGCCGCCACGTCGGCGAGCGCGCAGGGCCAGGTGGCGTCGACCGAGAGCTGGACGGTGGCGCTGCGACCGGTCATCCGGACGTCGGCGTGCGGGCTGCCCGCACCCCGCAGCGAGTCCAGGGCGCCGGAGCGCGACGTGACGCCGGGCACCTGGCGGGCCGTCTCCTCGACGACCTTGCGGACCACCTTGTGGGCGACGGTCAGCGTGCCGGCGACCCGGTCCTGCTCGGTGCGGGTCGCCGCGGCAGCCTCAGCCACGGCGTCCGCGCAGGGCTGCGGTGAGATCGACCTCACCGGAGAGCTGGCCGGCGACGGCATACCCCGCACCACCCAGGACCAGGGCGAGCAGGAAGCCGCCGAGGCCGCCGAGGATGCCGGTGAGGGCGAGCAGCAGGCCGATGAGAAGGCCGAGAGTGGCAGTGTTCATGGGAATCTCCTTCATGACAGGCTCCTGAAGCGACGGGAACCGGGTAGCTGGGTGGGCAGGGAAGAACGCAGACGACGGGTGCCAGCGCCGACCCGGCGGAGCCAGCCGGACACCCGACCTGAGGCCGTGCGCCGGAGGGTGGGCGCACCGCCGGACGGGGACGCGGTGTGCGCCTCGTCCACCTGGCGCAGGAGCCGCAGGTAGGTGTCCACCGAGCCACCCCGGTCGGGGTGGTGCTCGCGGGCGATGCGACGGCGCGCCTCGCGCCGCTGCTGCTTGAGCGGGTCAGACATCCGCCGGACCGGCGACGTCCTCGACGACGACGTCGACGGGGCCGTCGACGAGCGTGCGCACCGCGGTGCGCACGGCGTCGGTGGTGCCCGCGACCGGGGCCGCCCAGTCGAGGACGACGTGCACCTCGCACCCGTCCTGGGTGAGGCGGACCCCGGGCACCCGGCGGCCGGGCAGGTAGGTGCCGACCTCGCCCATCACCCCGGGGTGCAGCTCGTGCACCCCGGGCACCGTGAGGACACGCTCGGACACCAGCTCGGCCAGTACCGGCTTGGTCGCGTCACTCGACACGGCTCCCCTGCGGCTCGGCGTCCTGGTCGTCGCCGGGGAGGTGGACGTCGTGGACGCTGATGTTGACCTCGCTGACCTCCAGGCCGGTCATCCGCTCGACCGAGGAGGTGACGTTGCTGCGCACGCCCGCGGCCAGGTCGGCGATGGAGACGCCGTACTCGGTGACCAGGTCGATGTCGATGGCCGTCTGGCGCTCGCCGACCTCGACCGCGACACCCTGGCTCATCTTGGTGCGCGAGCCGGGGATGCGGTCACGGACGGCGCCGACCGCGCGGGCGGTGCCGCCGCCGAGGTCGTAGACCCCGCTGACCTCGCGGGTGGCAATGCCGGCGATCTTGGCGACCACGGTGTCGGCGATGGAGGTGCGGCCCTGGTCCGTGACCAGGGGGCCGTCGGCCTGCGTGCGGGCGACCTCGTTGGTGGTGGACTGCTTCTGCTCGGTCATGGTGAACCTCTCGTGTGGTTGATCTGTCATGGGTGTAGTCGTGCCCGGGCCCCGAGGAGTCACGCGCTCGCGCTGTGACCTGCATCACCTCCTCCCGGTCGGCCCCATCCAGGTCGACGGCGCATGATGAGCGGGTGCACAGATCCGCCGATCCCGAGCAGGGCGGTCCGCCGACGGATCACCCGCCGACGGACGGCTCGCTCGTCCGCGCTGCGCGACTCGGCGACCAGGGCGCATACCGGTAGATCGTGGACCGGTATGGCCCCGGCATGTTCCCGTATGCCCGCACCCTCGTCGGGCACGAGCAGGACGCCGGGGACGTGGTGCAGGAGGCCTTCGTGTCGGCGTGGAAGGGGCTGCCGACCTTCCGCGGCGACTCCTCGCTCAAGACCTGGCTCTACCGCCTCGTCCACCGCCGCGCCATGGACCACCACCGTCGGCGTCGGCCGGTCCCGGTCGAGGACGAGGCCTTCGCCGACCTGCTCGCGGATGCCTCGGGCGACCCGGTGCGGCAGGCGGAGGGGCAGGAGATGCTCACCGACCTGCGCCGCGCCCTCGCCGAGCTGCCCGAGATGCAGCGCGCCTGCTGGTTGCTCCGCGAGGTGGAGGGTATGCAGTACCAGGAGATCGCGGACACGCTCGGTCTCCCGGTCGGTAGCGTGAGGGGTCACCTGCACCGAGGACGAACCACGCTGGCCGAGAGGATGTCGCGATGGCGCTAGAACCGTCAGACCCGCTGGAGCGGGCGACGAGTGCGCTGCGTCGTGACGCCGAGCGCCATCAGTGGCTCGAGCTCTCCGAGGCGATCATGACCCGCGTGCGGGGCATCTCCTGGCCCGCGACGCGCATCCTCGCGGTCGACCCGGACGGGCAGGCGGAGCGTGACGCCCAGGGGTCGCGGACCTTCGTGTCCAGCCGGGTCGTGCGTGACGCCCTCCGCCAGGCGCTGACGACGGGCGCCGTGGAGCCGGTCTCCATCGACCTGAAGGTGGAGGAGGACCACCTCGTCCACCTCGACCTGGACCTCGTGGCGACCTACGCGCAGGACCTGCGCGAGGTCGGAGCCTGGGCGCGCGGCGAGGCCGCCCGGATCCTCACCGAGCAGCTCGGCCCACTGCCCTCCTTCGATGCCGACGCCGACGCCGACCTGACGATCACCATCACCGACCTGCACGACGAGGCCGGCCCCCAGACCCCGTGATCGCCGCGCGTGAGTGACCCCGCGATCGACCCTGTCGCTGATCCAGCCGTCCACCGCGCGGATGATCTGACCGCATGACGTCGTGGGAGCGCCTGCAGGGCGTGCTCGTCGCCGCCTCGGCAGGGGTCGGTCTGGCGGTCGGTCTCGCCTGGCCGGTGGGTGCCGCGGCCGAGCACGTCGTCCTCCCGGCCCTGATGCTCATGCTCGTGGCCGTCTTCGCGCAGATGGACGCGGCGCAGGTCGCGCAGGTGCGTGGGGCGCGCGCCCTGGTCGCGGCGAGCCTGGTGCTCAACTTCGTGCTCACCCCCGCTCTGGCGTGGGTCCTCGGGGCCGGGCTGCTCGGCGGGTCGCCGGACCTGCGGGTCGGCCTCCTGCTGCTCCTCGTGACTCCGTGCACCGACTGGTACCTCGTCTTCACCGCCATGGCCCGCGGCCACACCGGCATCGCCGCCGCGCTGCTGCCCGTCAACCTCGTCCTGCAGCTGGTGCTCCTGCCCGTCTACGTGCTGCTGCTCGGCGGCCCGGCCGCGACGGTGGGGGTCTCGACCCTGGCGGAGGCCGTCCTGCTCGTGCTCGCCCTGCCGCTCGCGCTCGCCGTCCTCGTGCGCTGGGCCGCGCGACGGCACGGCGGTGAGGTATGGCGTGAGCGCGTCGTGCTCGACCCGCTCGCGCGCTCGGTGCTGCCGCTCCTGTGCCTGGCGGTCCTCGCGATGTTCGCCTGGCAGTCCCGCACGGTCGTGGCCCACCTCGACGAGCTCGCGCTCCTGCTGCTCCCCCTCGGGGTCTTCTTCGTCCTCGCTCCCCTGGCCGCCACCGCCACCGCCCGGCTGCTGCACCTGCCACCCGACCAGCGGGTTACGCTGACCATGACGACCACCGCCCGGAACTCGCCGCTGGCCCTGGCGATCGCCGTCGCCGCCTTCCCCGACCGCCCCCTCATCGCCGTCGCCCTCGTCATCGGCCCCCTCGTCGAGTTGCCCGTCCTCGCCGTGCTGGCCCAGCTCGTCCGGCCTCGCCCCCACCTGGCTGAGGCCGCGCCCGGGCCTGTGCCGTCCGATCCACGCATGTGCAGGAACTCGTGACATGTGCGGGCCCACCCGTGCCCTACCCGAACGCCCCGCGCACGAGCCGCCGGTGCGCGGCGACGACGTCGCCCTGCTGGCGCCGGGCCCGCTCCTCGAGGCCGCGGAACTGCTCGGGGTCCAGCCCGAGGGCGTCGGCGTGCACGGTCAACGACCGCCACAGACCGGACTTCCCGTTGATCCCCGCCTGGAGGACCTCGAGCTCGAGGAGCGGTGTCAGCGGGGAGCGCTGTCGCAGACGTCCGTTGAGCTTGAGCCGGCCGACCAGCTCGCCGCCCCTGGCGAGCAGGAGCTTGGCCGGGTGGGGTCGCAGACCGAGTGAGCGGATCACCTCCACCAGGGTCTGGCGGTCCTCCGTGATCTCCTGCAGCAGCTGGGTGAGCTCCGCGGCGATCGGCAGGTCCTGGTAGGAGTCGCGCATCATCGTCAGCCGCTGCACGATCCCCGTCGCCCCGGTGAGGTGGTCCTCGAGGTAGATCTGCAGGAGCGCACGGTCTGGCAGGGCTGAGGGCTGGGTGTCGTCATCCACGTGTCGAGACTTGGGCACCTGGCCTCTCCCGGCAACCCGAGCCGTCACGGCCTGCACCCGGACACGGCGCGGGGCTCCGTCCCCGCGAGGGTTCCTCAGCCGATGGAGACGACGGCGCGACCGGTGATGGCGCCCTTGCGCAGCTCGTCGAAGGCCACGCCGACCTCGTCGAACGCGAAGACCTTGGTCACCACGTCGCGATAGCGCAGGGCGCCCTCGTCGGCGAGCCTGATGACCGCGGGCAGGTCGGCCCGGGTGCGTGCTCCGTAGTTGCCGATGATCCGCAGGCTCCGACGCACCATGAGGTTGATCTCGACCGCGGCGGTCGACCCGGCCGATCCGAGACCCACCGGCACCATGCGCCCTCCGGGGGCCAGCACCGACAGTGCGGTCTCGAAGGTCTGCGGAAGGCCCAGGGCCTCGAAGGCGACGTCGACACCCCTGCCCCCGGTGGCGCTCATGACGGCGTCCCGCACGTCGACCGTCGCGGAGTTGATGCTCATCGTGGCACCGAGTCGCTCCGCGGCCGCGAGCTTGCCGTCCTCGACGTCGATGGCGATGACCTGGGCCGCACCGAGGGCCCGCGCGATCTGCACGAGGTTCGACCCGACTCCCCCCACCGCGATGACCGCGACCGTCTCCCCCTGGCGGAGGTCCGCCGCACGGCGCACCGCCCCGTATGCCGTGAGCCCTGCGCACCCGAGGATCGCGGCGGGCACGGCGTCCATACTGTCGGGGATCGGCGCGACCGAGGTCACCGGGAGGACGGCATACTCGGCCAGCCCACCCATCGAGTACATCGCCAGCGTGGTGCCGTCGAGGTCGTGGAGCCGGCTCGTCCCGTCGTAGAGCTGCCCCCGGAGGCGGTTCTGCTCGAAGAAGGGCAGGCACAGGTCGTCGCGCCCCCTGACGCAGTGCTCACAGTGGCCGCACGGCATGAGGAAGGCGCCGGCCACGCGCTGCCCGATGGCGAGTCCACGCCGGTTCGCGCCCGGGCCGAAGGCGGCGATGGTCCCCGAGATCTCGTGGCCCAGCACCGTCGGGCGTGGGAAGGGGATGGCGTCGTCCAGGACGTGCAGGTCGCTGTGGCAGACGCCGCAGGCCCCGACCCGCACGAGGACCTCGCCCTCGAGGGGTTGCGGGGTGGCGATGGTCTCCAGCACCAGCGGCCCCGCCGCCTCTCGTGAGACGGCGGCCCGCATGGTGGCGGGGATCGGTGACTCGGTCGTCGAGGTCATGGGGTCACTCCTACGTTGGGGACGAGTGGCTGGAGCCGCGTGGCTCAGCCGTCAGGTGAGTTCGACGTCATAGGCGTACACATCGCCGACGAAGGAGGAGACGAGCCGCCTCTGCGACCCCAGCGGGCTCCACGAGTCGACCCTGAGGGGTGAGTCCGTGGATGTGGGCCCGCCCCTCTCCGCGAGCCCTTCCCGCCGATGCGTACGACGTCCGGGGCAAGGGTCTACTCCTTCGTGGAGACATCTAGGTGTCTATCCCTATCTGCTGTCGGCGTCTGTGATCAAGCACTTCCACCGATCTCGGTCACCGGGGGGGCGGGCACAGGCAGGACACGTGCTCCCGCTTCGCCAAGCAATCTTGCACGCCGAGCAGCCCGACCCCCGGGCGGGCGCCACGCCGCACTCCCTCCCCCACCCGGCTCGTCTACGCTCGGTGGGTGAGTGTCGCGCCCCGGCAGACTGTGTCCCTCGACAACCAGTTCGCCCGAGAGCTGGAGGAGCTCGCCGTCCCGTGGCAGGCCGAGGAGGCACCCGACCCCCGGCTGCTGCTGCTCAACGAGTCCCTGGCTGCCGAGCTGGACCTCGAGCGGTCCTGGCTCCGCGGTCCCGAGGGCGTGCGCATGTTGGTCGGGCGCAACGTCCCGGAGGGCGCCACCCCGGTGGCGCAGGCCTACGCGGGGCACCAGTTCGGCGGGTACTCCCCTCGTCTGGGCGACGGGCGCGCGCTGCTGCTGGGCGAGATCACCGACACGTCAGGCAACCGGCTGGACCTCCACCTCAAGGGCTCCGGTCGCACACCCTTCGCCCGCGGTGGTGACGGCCTGGCCGCGGTCGGTCCGATGCTGCGGGAATACCTCATCAGCGAGGCGATGCACGCCCTCGGCATACCGACCACCCGTTCGCTGGCGGTGGTGGACACCGGACGGTCGGTGCAGCGCGAGACGCCGCTGCCCGGAGCCGTCCTCACGCGGGTCGCCTCCAGCCACCTGCGCGTCGGCAGCTTCCAGTACGCCCGCGCCACGGGCGACATCGACCTCCTGCGCCGCCTCGCCGACCACGCGATCAGCCGCCACCACCCCGAGGTGGCCGAGGCCGACAACCGCTACCTCGCGCTGTTCGAGGCGGTGATCTCCGGCCAGGCCGAGCTCGTCGCCCGGTGGATGCTGGTCGGCTTCGTCCACGGCGTGATGAACACGGACAACATGACGATCTCCGGCGAGACCATCGACTACGGCCCGTGCGCCTTCATGGAGGCCTTCGACCCGGCGACGGTCTACAGCTCGATCGACACCGGCGGACGGTATGCCTACGGCAACCAGCCGGGCGTCGCCCAGTGGAACCTCGCTCGCCTCGCCGAGGCACTCCTTCCCCTGCTGCACACCGAGGAGGAGCAGGCCGTCGCGCTGGCGGTGGACTCCCTCGGCACCTTCTCCGCACAGTTCGCGTCGGCCTGGACCGTCGGCATGAGGGCCAAGCTCGGGCTGGCGGACACGGTGAGCACGGATCTCGTCGACCCCCTGGTCGGCGAGCTGTCCACCCTCCTGCAGGACAACCGCGTCGACCACACCTCCTTCTACCGCCGCCTCAGCGACGCGGCCCGCGGCGACGCCGAGCCGACCCGGGGTCTCTTCATGGACCTGGCAGGTTTCGACGCCTGGGTCCGACGGTGGCTCGCCCTGGGCCCGCAGCCCGAGCTGATGGACCGGGTCAACCCCGTCTACATCCCTCGCAACCACCTGGTCGAGGAGGCCCTGGCAGCCGGCAGCGACGGCGACCTGGATCCTGTGGCTCGGCTCCTGGACGCCGTCACCGACCCCTACCGTGAGCGCCCCGGCCTCGAGCGGTATGCCGAGCCCGCGCCGACGGACTTCGGGCGCTACCAGACCTACTGCGGCACCTGAGGGTGGTGCACCGTGATTCCGGACACGCCCACAATGAAGATCGGTGACCTCGCGTCCCGGTCGGGCGTGAGCGTGCGCTCGCTGCGCTACTACGAGACCCAGGGCCTGCTCCACCCCTGCCGTGACGCCTCCGGTCATCGGCGGTTCGACGCGGTGGACGTCGAGAGGGTGCTGGCCATCCAGGAGCTCTACTCGGCGGGGTTCTGCAGCACGGTCATCCGGGAGATCCTCCCCGGGGTCCTGGACCCGCGGGAGCGTGATCAGGTGAGACTGGGCGCACACCTCGGTGAGGCGCAGGCCCGACTGCGCCGTGAGCTTCGTCTCATCGAGCGGGAGCTCGAGCAGCTCGAGCGGGTGGGCACCCGGCTCGGGGTTGCACCTCACGTGCATGTCAGGGCACATGATGCCTCCCATGACGATGACGAACCCGCCCCGCCAGCTCCGACTGATCATCGAGACCGACGCCTTCGATGAGGCCTTGACCTTCTATCGGGACGCACTCGGTATGCCCGAGCAGCCCGCCTTCGCCACCGAAGGGGACGACCGGGTCGCGATCCTGCACGCGGGCCTGGCCACGATCGAGCTGACCACCCCTGAGCACGCCCGCGCCATCGACCAGGTGGAGGCAGCGCCACCCTCCGACGGCCCCGTCCTCCGTCTGGCCCTCGAGGTCGACAGCACGCAGGAGGCCGTGGAGGAGGCCGCAGCCACTGGCGCCGCGTCGATCGCGCCGGCCACCGAAACACCCTTCCGGACGATCAACGCGCGCGTGCAGGGCCCCGCCGGGTGGCAGGTGACCTTCTTCCAGGAGCTGGAGAGTCTTCAGGAGAGGTCGCAACGCGAGGGGTTCACCACCGACGAGCAGCGGCGCCGGTGACTCATGATCGGCCTGATCAGCGCTCCGACCAATCTGGGTCTGCGACCCCCGGTCCCGGGCGGCACACCCGGGACCTCCAAGGCTCCCAAGGCGCTGCGTGAAGCCGGGCTGAACCGCCGACTGGTGGACGCAGGGGGCGTCGAGCTGGGCACGGTCCTGGCAGGGCGCTACGTCGCCGACCCGGACCTGCCCGCCGGCAGGTTGAGAAACCAGGAGGCCATCCTGGACCACAGCCAGCGCCTCGCCGTCAGGATCGAGCAGGCCTTGGCAGCAGGCCACTCCCCACTGGTCATCGGCGGCGACTGCAGCCTGCTGACCGGGACCGGGCTCGCTCTCTCCCTTCGGGGCCGGCACGGTCTGGTCCACATCGACGGTCACACCGACTTCCGGCACCCCGGCAACAGCACGTCCTGCGCAAGCCTGGCCGGTGAGGACCTGGCCGCCGCCGTCGGGATGCACTGGCCGTCGATCGCCGACGTCGACGGCATGGGGCCCTACATCGCCCCTCAGGACGTGGTCCACATCGGATGTCGGGACGACGACGAGCAGCTGGACGAGGTGCGCGACGTGGTCGCGTCCGTCATCACCGCCGCAGAACTGCACGCCCTCGGACCGTGCGCCGCGGCCCAGCGTGCACTCGACGTCGTCTCACGCCCCGGCGTGGCCGGCTACTGGCTGCACATCGACGTCGACGTCCTCGACCCCACCTTCATGCCAGCCGTCGACAGCCCCAGTCCAGGAGGCCTGAGCCCCGACGAATTCACCACCCTCCTCGCCACCGTGGCCCCCGGAGCGCTCGGCGCGGAGGTCGCCTGCTTCGACCCCGACCTGGATCCAGACGAGGACTATGCGCGGCTCCTGTCCGACATCCTCGTCACGGGACTGGGTGACCTTGGCTCGGGGGCGACTGCGCTACCCGCGTAGCTTGCCGCGCTCGGAGGGCTCCGATGATCCCCGCGACAGAGGCCCCACCCTCGACGACCTGTTTACAAGACACCCGGGTGGAACGCGCTGACCTGCGGATATCGCACGTAACAGAGTCGTCTGGGCCGTTCCGTGCAACATACGTGCATCAGGCCTGCCCCTTCGTGACCCGTTCTGCCCCCTCGTGCCATGAGCGCACAAGTGGCGCCGTGACGCCAGCGGGTTCAGTGAGGGTCCTGGCCGAGCTGCTCTTCGAGGGCGGTGGCCACCACCTCGAACTCGGCGAGGGCCGCGGCAAGATCCTCCACGATCTCGCGCGCGAGGACGTCAGGGGACGGCAGGTTGTCCAGGTCCTCGAGCGATTCGTCGCACAGCCAGGTGATGTCGAGATTGGCCTTGTCGCGGGCGACGAGTTCGTCGTAGGTGAAGGATCTCCACCGCTCGCCCCCCTCCCGTGCGTCACGGTTCCCTGCCTTAAAGGCGGTGACGAAGTCGTCGAGGTCTGAGCGTCGCAGCGGATTCTGCTTGAGGGTGAAGTGCTTGTTCGTCCGAAGGTCGTAGACCCAGAGGCGCTCGGTCCAGGGCTGGCCTGGGCGGGCGACCTTCTTGTCGAAGAAGAGCACGTTGGCCTTGACGCCCGGCGCATAGAAGATGCCTGTAGGAAGGCGCAGCATGGTGTGCAGTTCGAAGTCGGTCAGGAGCTTGTGGCGGATCGTCTCGCCGGCGCCTCCCTCAAAGAGGACGTTGTCAGGCAGGATCACCGCAGCTCGACCGTTGGTGTCCAGGATCGTCATGATGTGCTGCACGAAGTTGAGTTGCTTGTTGCTCGTCGTCGCCACGAAGTCCTGGCGCTCAATCTCCCTGTCCTCGCGCACCTCGCGGCCGTCGGCACCGACCATCGTCAGGGATGACTTCTTGCCGAAGGGTGGGTTGGACAGGACGACTGACCACCGTCCACCTGGGTCGGCGATCAGGGAGTCACGAACCTCGATCAGTGAGTCACCGTCGGCGGTCCCCATGCCGTGGAGCAGAAGGTTCATCGCGGCCAGGCGGGCGGTGCCGTCCACGAGCTCGTAACCGCGGACGAGGTCGTTCTGCAGCTTGGCGCGCTGGGTCGGGGTCATCGACTCCGAGCCTTGCTCGGCGTGCTCGTGGGCAACTAGGAGGAAACCACCTGTGCCGCACGCTGGGTCGACGACGGTGTCCTCGACTGTGGGCCGGATGACGTCGACGATCGCCTGGATCAAGGCACGGGGCGTGAAGTACTGGCCGGCGCCGGATCCCTTGTCGGAGGCGCCGCGGCTGAGCAACTCTTCGTAGGCGTCACCCTTGATGTCGGTGCCCGTGCTGCTCCAGTGCTCTTTGTCGATCAGGTCGACGACCAGACGCTTGAGCTTGGCCGGGTCCTGGATGCGGTTCTGCGCCTTGCGGAAGATGGTGCCGATGACGCCTGGCTGTCGAGCCAAGCCGACGAGGATCTTGGTGTACTCGATCTCGAGCTGGGTGCCCTGAGCGTCTAGCAGCCGCTGCCACGAGTACTCCTCGGGCACGATCTGCTGGGGCTTCAGCGGCCTGGTCGCCCGTTCGTGCGCCATCTTGAGGAAGAGGAGGTAGGTCAGCTGCTCTGTGTACTCCAGGACACCCACGCCGTCGTCCCGGAGGACGTCGCAGTAGGACCAGAGCTTGTCGACCAGACGTCGGGAGTCAGTCGTCATACCGCCCCTCACAGGCACTGTCCCCATCAGCTCACCTCGTAGGAGCGTTCGATCAGCGGCAGAGCCCTCTGTACATCAGCCCGGGACCGCACCCGAAGTTCCAAGTCGCCGGTGCCAAAGTGTCCGATCGTGCGAACGTCTCGACTGAACCCCTCCTCCAACGTCACTGTCTCCGGGTTCACCTTGAGGTAGACGAGCAGGTTCTTCGTCTGTGGGTGCACCTCCACGCACGCGAAGTTCTTGAGCCTGCGGAAGGCAAAGTAGTTCTTTAGAGTCTTCTTGGTGACGTCATCTCCGAGCGCTTCACAGAAGGCCTCCAACTCGCTGTAGAGATCACTCAGCTCAGGGGAGGCCTGCTCCAGGTACTCACTCACCGTCTTCGATGTTGCGCCACCTGCGCTCGTCCCGCTGGGACCTGGCGTCGTTGGGGCGTCATACGACGTGGAGGCCTCCACCCTGGTGCCGCTGACGAGTTCCAACGCGAGCAATACTCCGCCGAAGTCGCGGTACCTGACAAGCTCGATGCTGCGGTGCATCTGCTGGACGGCGTGCTCGTCGTAGCGGGTGAAGCCACTAGCGACGCAGATCAACCGCGGATTGCGCCAGTCGATCGAAGCGGCTGCTTCTTGACCCATCCGGTCTAGAACTAGCATCTTGAAGTCACCGCGATGATCCATCAGCCAATCAAGGTAGAAGAGCCCTTGGTTGATGACGTTCTCGTTTGTAGCGCGCTTGTACTCAAAGATGACTGGGCTGTAGTTCTCGTCGAGCCCTAATGAGTCCATCCGTCCGCCGTGCTTGGTGCCGGTCGAGTACTCCGACGCGAGCAGACGCACACCGAACAGAGTCTCCATGTTGTGTTCGATGACGTGCTGCAGGGATTTCTCCAGCGCGACGGACGCGCTGGGCAGCTCGGTCGCCAACCCCTCAACGATGCGGAACAACTTCAGGTCAGACATGGGCCATTTCCTCGATCACATCTGCGTCCGTATGGCGACCGGTCAGCTTCCCCTGGAACGCTGCTTTCAGGACCGTCTTGCGCAAGGCAGTCAAGCGCGCGACGGCCCCGTCCGTCTCGAGAGCCAGCGCCCGCGCCGCCTTTAGTACAGCTTCCACTTCACCCATAAGACGCAAACGAGTAGCTTCCTCGGGCACCGGCACCTCGATGTTCCGGATGAGCCCGAGGTTCAGATTCGGTTGCACGCCGCCGGCAGCAAGCCGTCGCATCGCTATGTAATTCGCCTCCAGAAGCATCCGCACCCACGAACGAAGCTCCGGATTACGCACCTGTACCGCTGCACACGCCTGGTTTGTCGTTGCAGCGAGGCCCAACTCTGCGACCGTGCCCCGCGTCTTGCCCTCGCCATACATCGCGACGAGTAAGGTTCCTGGGGGATACAGCTTGAGGCTCGTCTCGGTCAGCGCAGCGCTGGTCACGAACTGGCTGGCCTCTTGGACGAACCCGGAGGCCAGGTCACCACTGGTTATCCACGGAATCGTCCCGCCTTCGTAATAGCGCGCCTGCGCTCGCGATGGTGTCGTCCCAGTGCTAACCGCTGCGACGTCCCCGATCCTCCAGGTCTTGGACCCCTCACGCGCCTGGTCGACTAGCCGCCGCCTTGCGGAGGCCACCATCGAACGGGAACGCTGGCGTGACTGGGCTAGAGCGGCTTCGGCCCTGTTCAGATGGGAGAGGTGCTCTTGAACGATCTCGACGATCTGCCGTTGCTCGGCCAAACCGGGGTACCAGATCCGTTGGGCGCGAACCTCGCGGTCCAAGACTGCTGGGTAACTCACGCCTTTCTGAAGTGGAAGGATCTGGTCCTCGAACTGCTTCGAGAGGGTAAAGTAATACAGAAAGCGCGGATGAATTTTCTGAGAGGGCCTCAGAACACAGTAGCCGGTGGAAGCGAACTCACCGTCGAGACCCCCGTGCACGAAAGCGATCTTGCGTAGGTACGGCCTGACTGTCGAGTACAGGGTGTCTTCGACTGCTATAACTTGACGGCACCTGCTCGGGGCCGACTCAATACGGACCTCGGGAGCCTGGGTGAGGCATTCCGTTGGTCCGTCGAGCAGACCAATGTCGACATACTGGACAGTCTCTCTACCGGTGTTCGCCGGCTCGCACTTCAGCGGTTTAGTTGTGACGTCCCCGATGGAAGACGTCTCCCACTCAGGTGGTGCAACAGTCACGCGGTGAGCTCCGAGTTCAACTCGTCGAGAAGATCGCCAGCGCGGTTTCCGAGGTCGCGGATGGCACCGTCGAGGCCTCCCCTGTCAGTGAAGGGCGTCCGGTCGAGGTCGTCCACGGAGATACCGGCAGACGACGCAATCACGCCAACCATACGGTCCAGCCACCACCTCTCCAAGGGCGAGAACTCGGTACCTGCCTGCTCCTGCTGAGCCAGCCATGCGGCATACCGCTCTTGGACGCGGGCAGCATACGGGACCAGCTCGTTGTCGAGGCCGACGGTATAGCGGAGCAGTGACACCAGGTCGGTGAGGGTGTGCCGGTCGCTGCGTCGCACCCGGTCTGCGTCGACGGCCTCGTAGGCGTGCCAGATGATGTCGGGTGTCCAGTTGTGCGGGGGGCGAGCGATGCGGTCGGCCAGTTCCTGGATGTCGGCGAAGGCTATCCGGCGCTCCTTCGCCTCGGTGGCGAGCTGGATCGCGGTGATCTCGTCGCGGTGGTCGAGCAGGTACTGCATCCAGGACTCCACAACGGACTTCGCTCGGCTCGGGTCGACGACTCCATGTGCATCGAGGAGCACGTCGATGCCCTCGTCGATCAGTCGGTCGTGCGTGGCGCGTAGCTCCAGGATGCGGTTGCGTAGCTCGGGGTTCGCGGCAACTGGCTCGACAGCACGCTCGATCAGTTCCCGGCGTGCGGACTCTGGGTCAGCGGCGCCCTCCAGCACCTTGGCCTGGGTGTCCGGATCCACCGCGTCCACGAGCCCGCGGACGATGGCTCGCACGGAGCCGCCAGCGACCTCGTCCAACTCCTCCCGCTCTTCCGGTGTGAGCTGGAGCTCCAGCTTGGTCAAGCGCGAGGCCAAAGTGGCGGTCTCGTCCTCGGTGAGCGTGAGCGTGGCGGCCTTGTCGAGCAGCTTCTTCAGCGACACGCCCTTCTCGCGGTTCAGCGGCGGATCCACAAAGTCATGCTCAGTGACCCCGACCGCGTCGACGATGACGAAGCGGGTCTTGGCCGACGCGTCAGGGGTGACGGACTGAAAGTCTGCTGGAGCGATAGTGCGGGCACCACGGCCCTTCATCTGCTCGAAGTACTGAGCCGAGCGGACGTCCCGCATGAACATCACGCACTCCAGCGGCTTCACATCGGTACCTGTTGCGATCATGTCCACCGTCACCGCGATCCGCAGAGACGGCGAGGTGCGAAACGCCTGTAGTTGCCTCTTGGGGTCACGGGCGGTGTAGGTGATCTTGGCGGCGAAGTCGTTGCCCTTTCCGAAGACCTCGCGCACGGTGGTGACGATCTCCTCCGCGTGGGGGTCGTCCTTAGCGAAGATCAGCGTCTTGGGGACGGTGGAACGGCCTGGGAAGATCTCGGTGAAGAGCCTGTCGCGGAAGGTCTCCAAGACGAGCCGGATTTGGTTCTTCGCGGTCACCGCGCGGTCGAGCTGCTTGTGTGTGTACTCGAAGTCCTCCTCGATCGCCTCGAGCCGCTGCTTACGGGTGCGCCGATCCACCTTGGGGACGATGGTTCCCGCCTCGATCTTGCCGCCCTGCTCGCTGATCTGCGTGCGGATCCGGTAAAGGTCGAAGTCGACGTTGACGCGGTCGGCGACGGACTGCGGGTAGGTGTACTCCGACACTAGGTTCTGCCGGAAGAACGCGAAGGTCTGCTTGCCAGGAGTTGCGGTGAGCCCGACGACGTGGGCGTCGAAATACTCCAGTACGCCTCGCCATACCCCGTAGATCGAGCGGTGCGCCTCATCGAC
Organism: Serinicoccus profundi; assembly: GCF_008001015.1. NCBI lineage: Bacteria > Bacillati > Actinomycetota > Actinomycetes > Micrococcales > Ornithinimicrobiaceae > Serinicoccus > Serinicoccus profundi. Next base: position 2,721,858 of record NZ_CP042862.1, read on the forward strand.
GATGACCAGGTCGAACGCCTCCGGCGGCAACGCCGCCGAGTAGGTGACGGAGACCGGAGCATCCGGGACGAAGTCGTCCAGGTTCTGATCGTCACCCTCCGTGACGTCCTTCCCACCGAGAACCGAGTAGACACGTTGGATGGTCGAGACCACGACATCCGACGAGCCGAGCATCCCCGCGCTGGTGAGCTTGTCCACGTTGTAGAGCTCGGTGAAGCGTCGTCCGTCGCCCGGCGTGCGGTAGTTTTGGAACTCGGCGATAGTCTGCTCGGCCAGGTTGTTGCGGTCCACAAGGAAGAGGACGCGGCGGAAACCTCCGAACTTCAGGAGCCGGTACGCCGTGGTGACAGCCGTGAAGGTCTTGCCTGCACCGGTGGCCATCTGGACAAGCGACCGGTCGAAGTGCTGGTCAGCCAAGCTCTTCTCGATGCCTTTGATCGCAGTGATCTGCGCAGGTCGAAGCGGGCGCTCGTCCAGAAGTGGGAGATGGTGGACCTTGGCTCGCCAAGTGGGCTTGTCCGGGTCGGCCTCGGCATCACGGACGATCTGGGCCAGCGTGGAAGGCTTGGGAAAATTGAAGAGGCGCCGGGCCCGCGGCTCAGGGTCATAGCCATTGGTGAAGTGCGTCTCGGTCCCGCTGGCCTCGAAGACGAACGGCAGACGCTCGTCGACCGTCACCGCGCGCAAACGTGTCTCGGCTGGGAGGCCTGACGCATACATCGCAGACTGCCACTCCACCCCAGACAGGGTCATACCCGCCGGCTTGGCTTCGATGACACCGACGACCTGCTTGTCGACATACAGCAGGTAGTCGGCCCTGCCATGCCCCTGCTTCATCACGACCTCGCGGCAGGCGACGCCCTCGGAGGCGAAAAGGTTGAGTGCCTTCCTGTCCTGCACCGACCAACCGGCATCATCGAGCTGGCGATCGATGAGCACGCGCGCACGCTGCTCCGCCGCCAGCCTCGGGTCGTCATTACCGGTATTCACTGGTCGCCAGCCTAGCCATTGGCTCACATGCAGGCTTCTGCGCGTCGCTCTTTACACATCAGGGGCCTACGTGATCCGCGCCAACTCTCGACGGGAGCCTTGAGTAGCGAGCTCACCCCGCCGGCTCAGGCTCCGTGCGATCAGCCCGGGTTACCGATGTCCGGGTGCGGGTGCTCGTCCTGGCTTAGGTGGTCGCCCTCGGCGCCGTCGACCGCCCCTCGGATGAGCCGGCGAACCTCTCGTAGCGTTAGCTTCTCGGAACCGCACCATGCCAGCGCCACTTGCGTCTGCAGTCCCTCTTCCGCGGTCAACGACCGAAGAGCTCGCCCTGCTCGCTGCTCGTACTCGGCTACCGCAGCGTCACGCTCGGCCAGAGCCGCGACCACCGCCGCGCCCAACCGGGCCAGCCGCCGCTCCTTCTCGGCCTGCTCCTCGCGCGCCTTCGCTCGAGCCTGCCGAGCCCGGAGCCGCGCCTGCTGCCTGCGCGCCTGCTTCTGCACCGCGGACCTCCTCATCGACTTACTCGGCACCTTCTGCACACCTGAAGCGGATGCCCCTGCCCCAGGGACTCACCGCCCGCGCCGACTCGACCCTCCCCGACGCTCACGTGCCCAGCACGCCTCGCGCAGACTCATCGATCTTGAGCCGAGCCCGTTCCACGCGAGCTCAGCGATCCTGAAGCTGACCAAATCCGCCCCGCTCATGTCCCACACACCTCTTGCATTGCCGGGCCAAGCGGGCATTATCGCGTCAGAAGTCACACGGGGGGGGGTGGTCTGCGGATTAGTAGACGCCCGCAAGCCCCCAGGTGTGGTTCTTGACCAGGGACGCGCGGTTGGGTGTAACATCAGGCGCAACATCCAAGCCTCTACGGCAACGACAGATCGGCGGTCCTGATGGTCGAAGTGCCGGGTTCGGCCGGACTGGTCCTCGTCGCCGGGGTGGCCCACCTGGACGAGGAGGGCGCCGTCTTCGAGGCGATGCTCACCGGGTGGGGACGCCAGCAGCAGTCGCGCTTGCTGGGTGAGAAGACCATCACCGACAGGGTGCGGCTGGTACGCCGCTTCACCGAGTTCGCCGGCTCCTACCCGTGGGCCTGGGGCCCTGGCGACGTGGAGGACTTCACCGTCTCCCTGGCCACCGGGCAGGCTCGTCGCTCGCCCTCGACGATCCGCGGCTACCACCTCGGGCTGCGGATGTTCTGCGACTACCTCACCGACGCCCGCTACGGGTGGACCACGCAGTGCCGCGACCGGTTCGCCTCGGTCCCCACGCAGGTCTGCCACGAGTGGAACACGGTGGCGCACCTGAACGAGTACGAGGGCCGACCCGCACGGCGTCCGCTCACCTACGGGGAGCTGCAGGACCTCTTCGACCACCTCGACGCCCAGGTCGAACGGGCCGCGTCCTCGGGCCGCAAAGGCGCGCTGAGCGCGCTGCGCGACGCGCAGGTCTTCAAGACCGCCTACGCCTTCGGGCTACGACGCAACGAGCTGTGCCGCCTCGATCTGGCCGACCTGCGGCCCAACCCGCACGTGCCCCGATGGGGCACCTACGGGTCGATCCACGTGCGCTACGGCAAGTCCGTGCGCGGCGGCACCCCGCGCCGCCGCACCGTCCTGGCCGTCCCCGAGTTCGACTGGGCCATCGAGGGGATGAGGCAGTGGGTGGAGCAGGCACGGCCACGGTTCCGCGCGGACGACCATCAAGCGCTGTGGGTCACCGAACGGCACACCCGGGTCTCGCTGCGCCACTTCGACGCCCGCTTCGCCGCAGTGCGCCACGAGGTGGGCCTGGACCCTGCGCTGTCGCTGCACTGCCTGCGCCACTCCTACGTGACGCACCTGATCGAGTTCGGCTACCCCGAACGGTTCGTCCAGGAACAGGTCGGGCACGCCTACGCCTCGACCACCGCCATCTACGCCTCGGTCAGCAACGACTTCAAGGACAAGGCCCTCAAGACCGCCCTGGCCCGCGTCTACGCCCCCGAGCAGAAGGAGGACCCGCTGTGCCCGTCCGCACCGTGATCGAGTGGAACCTGCGAAAGGTGATGGCCACCCATGGCATGTACCAGACCTCCGACCTTGTGCCCCTGCTGGCCGAGCGCGGGGTGCACCTGTCCCGCGAGCACGTCTACCGTCTCGTCGCCCGGACCCCGCAACGACTGAACATGGACGTCCTGGCCGCGCTGTGCGAGATCCTGGACTGCGAACCCAACGACCTGCTCATCCCCACCGTCGTCGAGGACAAACCGGCGAGGACAGCAGGCGGAGAGACCGGCCCCGGCATCGGCGACCTGCGCCCGATCCGCGCCCAGGTACGACGCCCACCGACCGACGCATGAGCCCCCGGGCACGGCTGCCACGCCAGGACTGCGCGCACTGCGGACGCCAGGAACGCTGCACCCGGGTAGTCCTCGAGCAGCCGGTCTGCCCACGCTGCGCCCTACGGGTCGCCCGGGCGGCCCAGCCCTGCCCCGGGTGCGGGCAGGTCAAGGTGCTCGCCTTCTACGACGCCCAGCGTCGACCGGCCTGCGCGACCTGCACCGGTAACGACCCGGTCTACGCCTGCGTCGACTGCGGGCGGGAGGACTCACCCTTCGGCCGGCAGTGCGGCCCCTGCGCCTTGAACCAGAAGGCCACCGCGCTGCTGTCCGCCCCTGGCGGCGGCATCCACCCCCAGCTGCAACCGGTGTACGACGCCCTCACCTCCGGGCCGCGGCCTCAGTCCACCCTGTACTGGTTCACCCGCTCCACCGGCCCGGCCGTCCTGGCAGCGATGGCCCGCGGCGAGGTCGAGATCTCCCACGCCACCTTCGAGGCGATGCCGGCGAACAAGCCCAACAACTATCTGCGCGACCTGCTCACCGCCCTCGGTGTCCTCCCGCCCTTCCACGCCGACCTCGAGCGCGTCACCCCCTGGCTGCACCAGGTCCTGGACACCCTGCCACCCCAGCAGGCCGAGGTGCTCAACCGGTTCGCCCGCTGGCAGGTGCTGCGCCGGCTGCGGCGCGCCGAACAGCACGGGAGACTCACCCACGGCGCCATCTCAGCCGCCCGGGCCACCCTCGTCGTCACCGCCCGGTTCATGAACTGGCTCACCGAGAACGGCCTCGACCTGACCGACCTCTCCCAGCATGATCTGGACCGGTACGCCGAGCAGCACCGGGCTCGGGCCGTCGCGCTACGGCCGTTCCTGGCATGGTGCCTCCGCACCGGTCTTCAGACGGAGCTGTCCCCGGTCCACCGTGCCGAGGCTCAGCCGGCGGTCAGCCTGGCCGACGAGGACCGGTGGGCACACGTCCATCTCTTGCTTCACGACGACACGACCCGCCTCTACGCCCGCATCGCAGGACTCTTCGTCCTCCTCTACGCCCAACCAGTGGCCAGGGTCTGCCGGATGCGCACCGACCAGATCACCCTCCACGACGACGGGGTCGTGACCGCCACCTTCGACACCTTCGACATCGAGCTGCCCGACCCGCTGGGCCACCTCGTACGCACCCACCTGGCCCGCCGCGGGCAGGCCTCCTACGCCAGCGGGACGGACGTCTGGCTCTTTCCCGGCGGCATCCCCGGCAAGCACCTAGCCACGGAGAACGTCCGCTCTCAGCTCGTCGCGCGCGGCATCCAACCGTTGGCCGCCCGTAACGCCGCCATGTTCCAGCTCGCCGCGACCATGCCGACCCCGATCCTGGCCGAGGTTCTGGGCCTGGCGCCCAACACCGCCAGCCGGTGGGCCGCCCTGGCCTCACGAGGCTGGAGCGCCTACACCGCTCAACGCGACGCCCACCTCCGACGCTGAACCTGCCGACTTTCCCGTTGCACCCCAAACTCAGGGACGGTTCAGTCAAGACTGTACAGTTCAGCGCATGCTAACTACTTCTTCCCGGCTGGACGCGATGCATCGGATCGGCCGCGCGCTGGCAGATCCGACGCGGGCGCGGATCCTGCTGTCGCTGCTCGAACGTCCTGCCTATCCTGCTGGTCTTGCCCAGGACCTCGGTCTGACGCGGCCCAACGTGTCCAACCACCTGACCTGCCTGCGCGACTGTGGCATCGTGGTGGCCGAACCGCAGGGACGTCAGACCCTCTACGCGATCGCCGACCCGCACCTCACCAACGCGCTGCTCGCCCTGGTCGAGGTGACCCTCGCCGTGAACGAGGACGCCCCGTGCCTGGATCCCCAGTGCCCCGTCGCCAGCTGCGAGGTCAGCCGGTGATCCTCACCACGGTCCTGCAGGCGATCGGGCTGTTCATGGCCACCAACATCGATGACATCATCGTTCTTTCCCTGTTCTTCGCCCGAGGCGCCGGCCAACGGGGCACCACCACCAGGATCGCGCTGGGGCAGTACCTGGGGTTCGCCGGCATCCTCGGTGCTGCGCTGCTGGTCACCTGGGGAGCCGGGCTCGTCCTGCCATCCAGTGCCATTCCCTACTTCGGACTCATCCCCCTGGCGCTCGGAATCTGGGCGGCCTGGCAGGCCTGGCGAGGGGACGGTGACGACGACGACGAGAAGGTCGAAGGCAAGAAGGTCGGCATCCTGACTGTCGCCGCCGTCACCTTCGCCAACGGCGGAGACAACATCGGTGTCTACGTCCCGGTGTTCCTGAACGTCGGCACGGCAACCGTGATCCTCTTCTGCGTCGTGTTCCTGCTGCTCGTCGGCGTGCTGGTCTTCCTCGCCAGGTATGTCGCGACCCGCCGGCCTATCGCCGAGGTGCTCGAGCGGTGGGAACACGTGCTCTTCCCGATCGTCCTGATCGGCCTCGGCATAGCCATTCTCGTCAGCGGCGGCGCATTCGGACTCTGACAACCGGCCACCCACCGGGTTGGACAAGGATCTGAGCGAAACGTCGCCCCAACGCGACCTGTACCTCGCACCGCGTGCCGCTACGAGGCTGATGCCTCGGACAGCGCTGCGACGAGCTGCTCTACGGTCGGCGACCCGGCCAGACCCTCCGGCGTGCGATACAAGCGGCACGACAACGCCACCGGTGCTGCCGACTCAGCGAAGGGATCCACACCGTCGATCAGCACCGAGGGTGAGCCCGAAAATCCGTAGAACTCCGCAATGTCCGGCGTGTCCACGGCAATGCGCTCCACCTCGACGACCCCACCGTGAACCCGCAGTGCCTCACGCAGACGCGCCTCTGCCGGCTTCCAGTGAGGGCACCCGTCGAAGTAGAGGAACTGCACATTCATCCGCTCATCATCCCCCACCCCCCTCACGCACCGGAGACCGGCGGGCAGTTTGATCCGCCCCAAGCGCCCTTATAAAGACACGTTCCAATAGGGCTGTCCACCAGTACAGGTATATCGTTGGCACGATCAACGTCCCCTACCGCGGCGGCCCGTCGGAGGCGCTCATGGAGACCACGGAAAGCGGCGCCCCCAGGGGTGGGCGCGCTCCCACCGCTCCCCGGAAACCGGGGCAGACCATCCAGTGCGGGTGGTGCGGGACAAAGGTGCCGGTGCCACCTCGCGGACGCGTCCCGAAGTGGTGCTCCAGCTCCTGCCGCCATCGCGCCTGGGAGCAACGCCGCGCCGCTGACGCCGGTCTCGCAGCGGTTGAAGTCGTCGACCGCGTGGTCGAGGTCGTGCGAGTTGAGAAGGTCGTCGAAGAGAGGCGGGTGCAGGTGGCCGTGCCCCGGACGCCCCGCTCTGCCAGGGAGTGGGTCGACGTACTGAGCCGGCTCGAATGGGCGCTCGGAAGCAACCGCATGGACCTCGAGGATCTAGCCGAGATCGAACCGCCTCTGGCCCGGGTGATCGCTGCCTACCACGCACGCAGCGACAAGCTCCATCGCCGCGAGAGTCGTTGGTAGCCACCTCCCCGGCATTGATCCGAGAGGGCGCTGTGGCTCCGTCGGCGCTGTCCAACCATCTCCCGTCGTCCTGGGTGTGGCTCGCACGCGGCGTGAGCGCCATGACCCGAGCGGGCTCGCGGCAGATGAGTGCGCCACCACACGAGTTGGGCAACACGTGCTGTGCCAGTGCGCCGCGGACAGCTTCCCGCCTGCCTGGCGGCCGGTGGTTCTATGCCAGGGCCAGGGAGGCCTCAGCGGGCCGCATCACATGTGCACTGGCAAAGGTTGCGAGGCGACACGTGCCACAGCTTGCACTCCCTCACTTGACGATTTCCGACCTCTCATGAGGTAAGGTTTCGTCAAGCCAACCTCACCGCAAGGAGCCATGCCATGACTGCAGTCGCGATCGACCACGTCGCCGAGGGCCGCCTCCAGCAACTCGGTCTCAGTGCAGACCTGCTCATACGGGCCCTTCTGCGCGCCGACGCCGAAGCCAAGATGACCACCGGTCTTGAGCCGCCCACAGCGGAAGGGACAACCCGGTACGCCAAGACCGTGCGTTACGTGCGCGAGGAACTCGTACCGCTGGGCTGGAAGCCAGACAACGCGAAGAACTTCTGCCGGACGATCCACCCCAGCGGTTCGTTCTCGATCGTGACCAGTTCAGGCGACGAGTTCACCGGCGTCCATGTGCCGGGCATGAAGCCATCGACTAAGTACGCCAAGGGCGACCTGACAACTATGGCGGTCAAGCAGAACGCAGACCAGGGGGTGCTCGACCTTGGTGAAGCTTACGCGCTTCGCACACTCGACCCGGCAGACCTGGAGAACGTTTGGTTGCTCCTCCAGCGGGTGACCGCCGAGACTATCTACGCCGAGCTGTCGCTACCGACGTCGATCGAGAAGGGGGTCATAGTCGACTGGGAAGAGCGAATCCTCCTTCCGCATATTTCGCGCCAAGACCCGCCCTCGACTGTGGCGATCGAGGAGCCCCCGTCCGAGGACGGGGACGCTTACAACGTCGAAGTCGCGCTGCGTTAGCCAAGTAGGAGCAGACTCCGTGTTGAACCCAACGCGACTGGCGGCCGCCCGAAAGCGCCGAGGCTGGACATTGACGAAACTGGCTGCCGAGACTGGCCTGAGCAGAGTAAGCCTGTCGGCTTACGAGAATCAGCACCAGGACCCAACACCCCAGACCCTGGCGACCCTGGCGGAGGCGCTTGGCGTCGAGGAGGCATTCTTGACCGCCGACGATCTGGACGAGATCCCGGTCGAGTCAGTTAGTTTTCGAGCTCTAAGCAAAATGACGGCACGGACTCGTGATCGAGGACTGAGCTCGGGGCGCATCGCCATTCTCATCAACGAGTGGATCGAGCGGAGGTTCGCGCTCCCAGAACCCGACGTCCCCACCTTGACAGGGCGAGATCCTGAGCTGGCGGCGCAAGAGGTTCGAGCCCGCTGGGGGCTGGGTGAGCAGCCCATTGGCAACATGGTTCACCTCTTGGAGGCCCACGGCATCAGGGTCTTCTCGCTAACCGATGACACGAGGGACCTCGATGCGTACTGCGTGAACTGGCACGGTCAGCCGTTCATCCTGCTCAGCCGAGAGAAGTCGGGGGAGCGGCGTCGGTTCAACGCTGCTCATGAGCTAGGGCACCTGATCCTTCACGGTGAAGACAAGATCCCCAACGGGCCCGACGCGGAGGCTGAGGCCAACAGGTTCGCCGCGGCGTTCTTGATGCCGAGGGCCAGCGTGCTCGCGCAGGGACTCACCAACGCCACAGCGCCCCAGGTCCTCGAAGCCAAGAAGCGTTGGAGAGTCGCCGCGATGGCTATGGCACACCGCGCGAACGAGCTGGGGCTGATGACGGAGTGGGCATACCGCAGCCTCTGCATCGACCTGTCTCGCCTTGGCTACCGCCGCGGTGAGCCACACGGCATTGCACACGAATCGTCAATGCTGCTCACTAAGGTCATGCAGCAGTTACGCGCCAATCAAAGTGGCCTAGGGGCGATCGCAGCCGATCTGGGCCTACACCCCGCCGAAGTGCAGGCCTACATGATGGGCCTGACGCCGCTGGCGGTCGATGGCCAGCTGGGCGGTCGCACCACCGGCCGCCAAGGTCACTTGCGAGTAGTCGAGAACGGATGAATGACCCGTGTCCCGGCCTGGCCCGCTTCACCACGCCATTCCCTGAACAGCAATAACGACCCGTTCGGTGAACCGGTGTCCATCGGAAAGCGGTTACAGACCAGGCTGGGATCCGTGGCCGACTTGGTCCGCGTGGATGTCAATCGCGCGTGCACCTGTCAACTGGCCGAATTAGGCGGACACTCTGCCCGAACCGGGCATGCCTGGCGGAACCGGCGAGCGATCTGCGGCCCACCTGGCGCGAGCGTTAGGAGTGACCATCAGTGCCGCGTTGCTCAAGCACCCGGCCTCCCAACGCGGCCAAGCCGAGCACCACGATGCCACCGGCGCCCACGAGGACCTTCCCGAGCACACTGTCCAAGAAGCGCTTGTTCTCGCTGTCCTTGATGAACTGCTGGCGGCCGGTCTCTTGGATCTGCTCCACGAGCCAGCGCCGCTGCTCCCAGGTCAGATCCCCCTTATCTAGCTCTGCCTTCAGGATGGTTCGGATGTCACCGTACGCATCGTGGACGTGGTCACCGCTCCGCTCGTTCGTCTTCAGCGTGGACTCGTATGCGGTCTCCACGGCGTCAACGACCTCTACTGCGAAGTCCTTAAAGCTCGGAAACTGTTCGACGACCTTCAGCGCCACCTCCGTGTCCATGTCCGGCATCATGGCGACGAAGCGCAGCAGCTTGTCCTTCGACAACTCCCGCCAGGTCTCTATTCCCAGCTCTCGCTTGATCTCCAACTCGTTGCTGTAGCCCATGCTCGTCTGTCCCTCCTGGTCTCCGCGAATCGTAGACCGTTGGGCGGATCCCGTCTGGAGTCACGTCGCCGGAGGCCGCTCGGCGCAACAAGCTCCGTCGGCATCTCATGTTTCGGCTGACCGCCACGGCTCCCACGCCACCCGGGCAGGGTTCCGGCGAACCGAGATGCCCTCGCCGCACGAGCGACGAGCGGCAGGTGACTGCGTCAGGCGGCTGCGTGGTCGGGGGCCCGACGGCGCTTTTGTAGCCACCTGAACAGATGGAGCAGCGACTGGTGGATCGCAACTCCGACAGCTGTGTTCAAGGCAGCGAGGCCCGCCGCTCCGAACTCAGTGGGTGACTCGATGATGTCGTCGAGCCACAGAAGCAGAGGCCAGCCCACCGTCCCGACCACGAGGCAGGTCTTCCACCAACGGCCGAGGACCAATCCAAACAGCAGCATCGTGGGAATCATCGGCCCCTCCTCGGACCCACACCGTATCCCGTTAGCACCGATTCCTGCGTGACGTACCGCGTTGCGCTTTGCCTACGACTCGAAGTCCCCGGCGAGATGCACATCTAACATCGCGTCAGCGGCAAGGATCCCACACTTGCTTCTCGCTCGAGTCAGTGCGACGTATAGAACGCAATCTTCATCGCGCAAAGCTTGAAGGCCAGAACTCAGGAGCGACTTTTGGGAACTACTAAGGACGACCCCAACACTCGGCCACTCCTGGCCTTTTGCCTGATATACGGTGAGCCCAGGAATCAGCGATGGCTCATTGAGCCTAGATCGCAAATCGTTCAGATGCTGACGGCGTTCAGCCTCTCTGGTCTCTTGCAATCTGCGGGGACGACGTGGCGCGCCTAAAGTAACGATTGCATTCCTCAAATCGTCCATCAACTCGGCAACCGGCCGCCCTGCTGCGAGATCCCGCACAATCGGGCCCAAGGCATCCGACTGACTTACCTGGACGGCCTCGCGATCAAGCCCTAGCAACGTCATGGCTATTTCCCTGCCGAATGAGGGTCGCCCAAGGTTGGCCTGCGTGACCAAGTCGAGTAGGAGATTCAGCGCTGCGTCGGTCGCGTTGTCAATCGTCCGAAAGGCAAGCGGCAGAACGTTGTCCCCGGCGTGCCACAACCCCCTCCATGTTCGAGCAAGCGCGACGCTCACTTGTGTGCTGGCCAACTTGGGAAGTGCCGCGGGCTGCCCGGCGCGGAGCTGTTTGGCCAGAACAGGCATCTGGGTGCCCTCAAAGCGGAACGACGTCGTGAGTTCGTATCGCATGAACTCCCCCGACGTTGTCTCGACTGCCCGATCTACGAGGTGGGGCGTTGCGCCCCTCCACCCGTACAGTGCCTGCCATGGGTCCCCAATAAGCGTTACCGACAGTCCGGACTCCGCAGCCATGTATGGGATTACCAGATCGAGGTATGCGGAGTCGTAGACTTCGTCGATAATGATTGCCCGGAAGTTGTTTCTAAGCCAGAGTGCGATTCTATCGACGAGCGACTCATCCTGCACGGCTGCCTCTAACACCGCGCGCACGTCTTCGTGGCTCGAAATACCACTAGCCAACACCGCTTCGTGTTGCGCCTTGTTTCCGATGCCATTTCCAGGTGTCTGGACCCTCACTCCATCAGAAACTACTCGAAGCCTATTGTCCATACTCGCAACTCGACGCCAATTCCCGGGCGGTCTCAGGTACCTGTACCCGGTCAATCCGCGGTAATCGTCGCGCACATCCAACGCCTCGTGTCCCGACGGCCATAAGATTGCCCGGGCGGCTAGTAAGTTCTCCAAGATGGTGACGTGTAAAGAATCGAACGTCATCACGCGATGTGGAAAGCTCAGACAGCCTTCACCCCATCGACCCCGGATCCGGCTAGCCAACTCGGCCGCTGCGGCGCGGTTGAACGTCAACCCAAGCACCCCTCGCCGATCCGGGAGACGGTACCGTTGATAACCGAATCGTTCCGCGGCGACGGTCGTCTTACCGCTTCCCGGCGCCGACATGATCCGTACCAGGCGTTCGGGTGCAGCCACTGCGAGCACTTGCTCGTCGGTGAGAGTGATCACGTCGAAGCAAGCGGAGTCTGCGCCTGCGGATCCTGACCCGGCGTCGTCGGCTCGTAGAGCCAGTCGAACAGTGCCGCGATATGGTCCGGGACCGTCGTTCCGGCGAGATCGTCCTCGAACACCGCAGCGAGGGCCATAGCGAAGGCCCCCTTCTTCCGTCGATTGCCGTCGGTGAACAGGCTGTCCACGGCCAGGGGCGTAACCGATGCGGGCACTGTCAATGAGATGCGCCCCAGCGCGTCACTGACCGCCTCCTCATTACCGTGAACCAGAGATGGCTCCAGGGTTGGCTGTGACCAGAAAAAGCGCGCTGTTTCGTTGTCGAGCTCGGCATGCCAAGCGGGAGGTGCAGGGTCCGGCAGCGGGTCTCCCCGCTGGTCCGTGTCAGCTAGGGCAGCTACTCGGCCTACTAGTTCGAAGCCCGGCGTCGCCAGTATCCGGATTGGCCACTCACCCACTTTATGTCCCACTGGCACGAGGGGTAGGGCATCTACGAACGCGGTCTTTCTATCGTCGCCGCCGGCCCACGCGCGTCCCAAGACGCGCAGAAGAGCCGCCTCAGTGACCCCCTCTACAACGAGAACTCTGTCGCCGAACAGTGCAGATGACCTACTCGCGTCCAGGTGGAGGCGCGTCTGCTGGAAAAGGTCCTGGCGCTTCGCTGGTGCTAAGGGCAACTTGTTGAGCTGGCGTGATACCGAGGATCCCGACTGGGTTCGCCGTACGACCACAAGCTCCGACGGGTCGGTTGCCGCCGCAATCTCGCCGGAGTGCGTGGTGACGATCACTTGAAGGTCGCGTCGCAAGGTGACCATGCGCCTGAGGTAGCGCACCAGGCCATACTGAAGTTGCGGATGCAGGTGCGCTTCTGGCTCCTCGATCAGTACAGTGGCGTGAAATAGCTCAGGAAAGAATGAGTCATGATCCTCTTCTGCGGCTTCTGACACTTCATTCAATCGCTGTCGGGCGTCTCGAGTCCCGGCGTCGTCTTCCGTTGCTTGGCTCGCGCCAGAGGGAGGGGCATCTTCATCGTCAGTTGGCTGCGCACCAGCTACGGGGTCAGATGAGGGATTAGGTATGCCAGCCAAGGTCACAGCAATGTGCAACAGGTTGACATAACCCAGACTCGAGGCTTCAAGCCTTCTTGCTTCCCCACGTACAGGTAGCGTAGCCAGCAGCAGTTCCAACACCCGGGCGAGGTAGGCGTCGTCGACACGCTGCGTGCCTATGAAGGCGTGATGCTCGCGCAGGCCGCCACTTAGCGTCTTAAGCTGTTCGGCGATGCGCCCTTCAAGATCCGATATGAGTTGGTGCGCAGTCATGGAGCTCAACATTGTTTGCGCCTGAGCGCGCAAGCCTCGCAGACCGCCCGAAGACGGGTTCCGAAGCTGTTCGGCGCGGAGTAGTTCGAGAAGGACTTGGGCATCACGGCGCGATAGTTCATCTACGGGATTTCGCAGGGCCGGCAGGTAGATCAGCCGAATATTCTCTGGCCGCCCAGTGATCTCTGCCACGGCACCTGCCCTGATCTTCCCGAGGGATCGCTCCAGGGGGCGTCCCCACGTAGGCGCCACGTAGCCGGACGAGCGAAGGGCTTTCCCCAACGCGCCTTCGCCTTCTGCATCGGTCTCGTACTCGTACTCGACTCGCACGGCCCTTGGGGGTGGACCGAGCAATGCCGCGTCAAAGGCGGGAGGCCTTGGGAATCTTTGGATGTGAGCGTGCAGGATCGCTTCACTTAGTGTGGTCTTGCCAGAACCATTGCTTCCAAGAAGCGCGCTGAAGCGACCGGACAACTCGCAAGTCAACGGACTGCCGACCGATGCACGGTAGCCCTTCACTTCAACTCTCGACAGGTGCATCTCTCCCAGCGCCTTCCTTGGTCGCGACATTGACCAACACACTACAGCGGCTGGGTATGACTCCTCTTGGGGATCACCGGTGGCTCGGCGAACAACGGTGGCTTTGAAGACCGTTCGGCAGCAGCCGTAGGCACTCGGAAGCACGTCTTTGACGGCAACGCGGCCGCCCTAGTCAAGCGAGGCTCGTATCTGCTGGCATCATGCCCACCGTCCGCTCGAAGGGAATTGCTCGAGTCCAGCGCAGGACTTCTAGGGTGGAGTCTGGGTCAACACCCGGTTATCGGCGTGAGGGTGATCTCTCGCCCCCTGCCCGGGATCGCCCCCTCGCGGCAACCGCCTACTCCGTATCTCTGGGGCGGGCAAGGTCGGAGAGCTTAGCGGCAATCTCCGCGTCACGACCCTGAGCGGCGTGCTGGTATCGAAGGGCGGCCGCGACCGTCGAGTGGCCGAGGCGGGCCTGCAGCTCGGCGAGCGTGGCGCCGGTCATGGCGGCCATGGTGGCGCCAGTGTGCCGCAGATCATGAATCCTCAGGTCCTCGCGGCCAGCGGCGGCTCGGGCCTTGCGCCAGGCCGTGTGCAGCACCGTCGGCTGCAGATGGCGCTCGTGGTCGCGCATCGAGGGAAAGAGCAGGGCACTTGCTCCAGGTCGGACGTGCCTCTCCAGGTGCCGCTCCAGGGCGGGGACGATGTGCGGGGGCACGCTGACCTCGCGGGTGCCGGCGGCGGACTTCGGCGTACCGATGATCGGCTGACCCCGGACCCAGGAGACCGCCCGGGTCACCTTGACGACACCGCGGTTCAGGTCGAGGTCGCGCCGGCGCAGCTCGAGCACCTCCCCCACCCGCAGGGCGCACCAGGCGCAGAGCAGGACGAGGGCACCGAGCTGCTCCGGCATCTCCTTCACGAGCACGTCCAGCTCGGCGAGCGTCGCCGGACGGATCTCCTTCTTGGTCGGGGGGTTGGAGACGGCTCGGACGCGACACGGGTTGCTGGCCAACAGCTCATCGGTGACGGCGGTGGTCAGGATGGCCCGCAGCAGCGCGTAGGCACGGGCGTTGACCGTCGGGTGGTCCGGCGACAGGCCTGCCCACCACCGACGCACGAGTGCCGGCGTGAGATCGGAGACGAGCAGGTCGCCGAACTCCGGCTCGAGGTAGCGCCGCAGCAGGTGCTCGTAGCCCTCCCGGGTCCGGGGCTTGAGGGACCGGTCGGTGAGCCACTGCCGGGCGTACTCGTCGAAGGTGGGTGGCGCTAGCCGCTCGGCCAGCTGCGCCCGCCGCTTCGGGGCGACCCAGCCGTCACCGTTGACCAAGGCCCACTCCTTGGCCAGCCAGGCCTCCGCGTCAGCCTTGGCGACGAAGGTGTGCGGGGCGGTGTGCCGCCCCAGATCCGGCCCGGTGTAGCTGGCCTGCCACCGCTTCGACGGAAGCCGCCGCAGTGCCCCGAAGCCTCGTCTCGTTGCCATCCCGCACCCCATTTCGTGCAACATACGTGCAACAAGGGTGCCACTTCGTGCCTACTTCTGACAACGTGTGACCATGCTGGTTCAGGGCATACTAGCCACGTTTCTGCAGGTCAGCGGGGTAAAGTCGCTGATCAGGAGGAGAGCTGGCGAAGGGACTCGAACCCTCAACCACCTGTTTACAAGACAGGTGCGCTACCAATTGCGCCACGCCAGCGCGTCCGGCACGAGGCCGGACGGCGCGTCGATGCTACCTGTCTCAGCCGATGACGTTGGCGTTGAGCCACTTCTGCAGGCCGACGACGGTCCGGTGGTTCATGTAGGTCGAACCGTCCCGGGAGACGCCGATGTGGCTCTGCAGCGCGGCCTGCGACTTCGGGCCCCAGACGCCGTCGACGTCGGTGCCGACCTTCGACTGCACAGCCCTGATCGTCCGGCCGTCCCACGCACCGGTCTCGGAGACGCCGACCCAGCGCTGGATCGCCTTGGTCGTCAGCGGTCCGCGCACCCCGTCGGCCACGAGCGGCGACATGTCGGAGGCGCCGCCGCCACCGCCACCACCGCCGTCGTCACCGACGCGGCTCATGATGCTGGCGCTGATCCACCCCGAGCGGCCGTCGAGCTTGACCCACCCGTTGCTCGCCACACCGGCGAACTGCGTGCCGCGCGCGGCGCCACCGATGACGCCGTAGTTCGTACCCGGGCCGGAGCGGATGTTGGCGCCGGCACCGGCCGTCACCTTCCACGTCGTCACCTCGCCGGGGGGCGGCGTGGGGTCGGGCTGGGGGTCCGGCTCCGGCTCGGGGGCCGGGGCACCGCCGCCGGGGTAGGGCTCCAGGCCGTTCTGCATCGTCAGCCCGGCCCGCACGGAGCACACCGGCCAGGCGCCGGGCCCCTGCACCCGCAGCACACGCTGGGCGACGGTGATCTGCTCGGCCTTGGTGGCCTGGTGCGCATACCCGGCGAACTCCTGGCCGCCGAAGCCCTTCCACGTCGGGTGCCAGAACTGCAGGCCGCCGTAGAAGCCGTTGCCGGTGTTGATGCTCCAGTTGCCGGTCGACTCGCAGTGAGCCACCCGGTCCCACACGTTGTGGTCGTCCGCCGCGGCACCCTGCGCGGTCAGGCCGACGGAGGCGAGGGAGGCGGTGCCGGCCAGCGTGGCCTGGCCGGCTCGACGCAGGGCGGCACCCGTGCGGGCGGCTCGGTGACGGGCAGGGCGGGCCATGGGGAGGTCCTTCCGTATGGGACGAGTGGGGCACCTGGGACGAGGCGCCCGGCCCACGTTAGGCCAGCGTGACACGCCTGGGAAGGGAAATGTGACGAGTCTCACGTGACGAAATGAGTCGCGTGTGACTCCTGCGACGGTATGCCGTCACTCCCCCGAGCCTCTCAGCGCACCCCGAACGGCAGGTAGTCCAGCGGCGTCGTGCCGCCCGGCAGCGGCCACCACGACACCACGTCGCCGTCGAGGAGCGACCAGTAGACCAGGGCTCCGCCACCGACCAGGCAGAGCGTGACGAGCACCATCGTCGCCACCCCGGGCGGCACGATCCCGCGCACGAGCGTCCGCGACCCGCGCCGCAGCGACGTGCTCCCCAGGCCCCACCAGCCCAGCCAGCCGCCGACCAGCGACCCCGTGCCCACGGCCACCGGGTGCGCGATGCCGACCCCCGGCGCCAGTTCGCTGGTTGTGAGCAGGCCCGACATCACGACCGCCACGACCGCGGCCACCGCGAGCGGCAGCAGCAACGACAGCATCGTCGCCAGCGTCGCGGCGACGAGGTGCCACGGTGAGGCGAGCACCGCCATCGGCACGTCGCTGCGCCGCGGGCCCACCTGGTGGCGCCGCAGCACCAGCCCGGTGAGCGCCCGGTCGACGGTGCGGGTCGTCAGGCCCCACACGGCATACAGGCCCCAGGCGAGCAGCGGTGCGGCAGCCGCGACCGCGGCGAAGCCGAGCAGCATCGCCGCCAGCGTCCCCCGCCTCGGGCTGCGCCCGATGCGCGGGTCCGGCTGCCCCTGGTGCGGGTCGAGGCGGGCTCGGACGCACGTCCTCGCCCTGGGGGTATGCCGCAGCCGGCCGCCGCCGTCCCGCTCCGGGTAGGCCGCGGGCCCGTCGGTGCGTCCCCGCTCCGGCGCCGCCGACCAGCCCCGATCGGCCCGGCCGCGCTCGGACGGATTCTCCCACCTCCGGTCGTCCTGCGGGAGGGCCACTGCTGCGGCTCGCGCGGCTGGGCGGCCGCTGCGCCGCCGACCAGACCAGCAGCACCCGCGCCACCGGCGGCCCCCGCCGCTCGCCCGTCCCACTGCCGGGTGGACGGCCCGCTCGGCGCGGCGCGCGTGGGGTCGGGCCGGCGCACGGGCGCCTGCCGGGTGTCAGACACCTGCGGGGTCACCCTCGTCGCGTCGGCCCCACGGTCGAAATCACGCTCAGGCCCACGCTCCTGCGGCACCCGCGGCAAGGCGCCCGTGACGTCCTCGCCACGGGCATACAGCTCCACCGCCTCGAGCACCTCGCGAGCGTCGGGCCGCCACGACGGGCGCGGCGAGAGGGCGAGCGCCAGCAGCGGCGCGAGCTCGGGGTCGACGCCGTCCAGCTGCACCCGCCCGCGCACGACCCGGTCCAGCACGACGGTCATCGGGCCGCGGCCGAAGGGTGGCTGGCCGGAGGCGGCATACGCCAGGCACGCCGCCCAGCCCCACCAGTCGGTCGCCTCGGTGATCTCGCCGCCGTCGACGAGCTCGGGCGAGAGGTAGCCCGGTGTCCCCATCACCAGCCCGGTCGAGGTGAGCCGCACGTCGTCGGCGACCTGCGCGATGCCGAAGTCGATGACCACCGGCTCCAGCCGCTCCCCCTCGCCGACGAGCAGCACGTTGCCCGGCTTGAGGTCGCGGTGCACGATGCCGAGCCCGTGGATCGCCTGCAGCGCCCCGGCGAGGCCGCGCGCGAGCCGCAGCAGCGCCTCCCGCCCCAGCGGCCCCTGCTCCTCGATGACGACGTCCAGCGGCCGCCCGGGGACGTAGTCCGTCACGATGTAGGGCGCCGGCCCGTCCACGTCGGCGTCGATGACCGCGGCGACCTGGGGGTGGTGCACCCGCGCCAGGGTGTGCACCTCGCGGCGCAGGCGCTCGCGCGCACCGTCGTCGTGGGCGATGTGGCTGCGCAGCACCTTGACCGCGACCTCGCGGCCGCCGTCGTCGACCGCGCGCCAGACCACACCCATACCCCCCTCGCCGAGGCGTTCCTGCAGGGCCCACGGGCCGAGCTGACGCGGCACCACGAGCTCGTCGGTCTGCCCCGAGGCGACACCGGCAGGCACCGGACGGGTGAGGTCCGGGTCGCTGGAGCGTGGCATCGGCGAGGTCACGGACTCCACGGTAGGCGCTTTTCCTGAGCCGCAGATGAGATCGCGGTGAACCGGGTGTGGCGTGGCGTCCACCGACCACGCCCCGGACGCCGCGACCTCCTAGGCTGGGGACCGACCGGTCACCGAGACACGCACCTGGAGGTATGTCGATGGGCTCAGGCACCAGGTACGACTTCGTCATCGCCGCGAACCGCCTGCCGGTGGACCGGCACGTCAACCCCGACGGCAGCACCGAGTGGCGCACCGCCCCCGGCGGCCTCGTCACCGCCATGGACTCGGTGATGCGCGGCTGGGAGTCCGGCGCCGCGTGGGTGGGCTGGGCCGGCTTCCCCGGCGAGGCGCCCGAGCCCTTCGACGAGGGCAAGCTGCGCTTGCACCCGGTGCCGCTGTCGGGCAAGGAGCTCGCCGACTATTACGAGGGCTTCTCCAACGACACCCTGTGGCCGCTCTACCACGACGTCATCGTGCCGCCGACCTTCCACCGCTCCTGGTGGACGTGCTACCGCACGGTCAACCAGCGCTTCGCCGACGCGGTCTGCGAGGTCGCCGCGGAGGGCGCGACCGTCTGGATCCACGACTACCAGCTGCAGCTCGTGCCCGCGATGGTCCGCGACCAGCGCCCCGACCTGCGGATCGGCTGGTTCAACCACATCCCCTTCCCGCCGGTCGAGCTCTTCGCCCAGCTGCCGTGGCGCGCGAGCATCCTGCGCGGCCTGCTCGGGGCCGACTTCCTCGGCTTCCAGCGCCCTGACGACGCCCGCAACTTCAGCCGCTCCTGCCGGGCCGTCCTCGGCGCCACGGCTCGGGGCGACAAGGTCGAGTGGGCCGGGGCCGACGACAACCGTCTCGGCGCCGCACCTCGCACCGTGCGCGCCGCCGCGGTGCCCATCTCCATCGACGCCGCCGGCTTCCGCGAGCTCGCCGACTCCCCCAAGGTCCAGGAGCGGGCCGAGGAGATCCGCGCCAGCCTCGGCGACCCCGACGTCGTCCTGCTCGGCGTGGACCGGCTCGACTACACCAAGGGCATCCGGCACCGGCTGCGCGCCATCGGCGAGCTCTTCGAGGACGGCGAGATCTCCCCCGACCAGGTGACCTTCGTGCAGGTCGCGACCCCGAGCCGGGAGCGGGTGGAGGCATACCGCACCCTGCGCGAGCAGATCGAGGGCACCGTCGGCCGCATCAACGGCGACGTCTCGCACCTCGGGGCGACCGCGATCCACTACCTGCACCAGTCCTACGGGCGTGAGGAGATGGCCGCGCTCTACCAGGTCGCCGATGTCATGCTCGTCACGCCGCTGCGCGACGGGATGAACCTCGTCGCCAAGGAGTACGTCACCGCACGCCACGACGGCGGCGGCGCGCTGGTCCTCTCCGAGTTCACCGGCGCCGCCGAGGAGATGCCGCAGGCCTACCTCTGCAACCCGCACGACCTCGACGGGCTCAAGGAGACGATCCTGCAGGCCATCCGCGACGACCCGGCGCAGAAGGAGCGGCGGATGCGCGCCCTGCGCCGCCGCGTCCGCAAGCACGACGTGCAGACCTGGGCCAAGGACTTCCTCACCGCCCTCGCCGCCGCCCCCGAGCGCCCAGCCCGCAGCACCGCCAAGGAGGACGCGTGACCCTCTCCCCCGACCTCGTCGAGGCGCTCGAGCGCTTCGTCGCCCTCGACCGTGTGCTGGTCGCCACCGACTTCGACGGGGTGCTGGCCCCGCTCGTGCTCGACCCCATGGACTCCCGCCCGGTCGAGGGAGGTATGCCGGCGCTCACCTCTCTCGCCGCCCTCCCCGGCACCACGGTCGCCCTCGTGAGCGGCCGGGCGCTCGGCCCGCTCGGTGAGCTCACCGGGGCGCAGGACCCGATCGTGCTCATCGGCAGCCACGGCGCCGAGGACTCCCGGGCCGAGGGCGGGCTGGCGCTCGACGACGCCCAGCGCGGGCTGCTGGACACCCTCGACACCGAGCTGGCGGCGCTGCGCCGGGAGCACCCCGGCATGCGGGTGGAGGTCAAGCCTGCCGGCCGCGTCGCCCACACCCGCGGCCTGCCGCAAGAGGAGGCCGACGCCGCCCTGGCCGCCGCCCTCGAGCTGGGGAGACGGCATACCTCGTTGGAGGTGACGCCCGGCAAGGACGTGGTCGAGCTCGCGGTCGCCCACGTCGGCAAGGGGGTGGCGCTCGTGGCGCTGGCCCGCGAGGTAGGGGCCGAGGCGGTGTTCTACGCCGGCGACGACCTCACCGACGAGCACGGCTTCGCGGCGCTGGCCGACGACGAGGACACCGCCCGCGCCGAGCGTCGGCTGACGGTCCGGGTCGGCGACGGCGACACCCTGGCCCGCTACCGCGTCGCCGACGAGGACGCGATGGTCGAGCTGCTCCAGGCCCTGCTCAACGCCCGCCGCACCCGCGCCCCCCACTAAAAAGACCCACCGAGCGCCGCAGATGGTCACGCTCACCCACACCGAGCGCCGCAGATGGTCGCTCTCACCCCCACCGAGCGCCCCAGATGGTGAGCGTCAGCGCCGCACCGGACCGGTCGACTCGCGCAGGATGAGCTCGGGGTCGAAGAGGTACTCCCGCGGGTCGACGGGCTCGCCGGCGATCTCCTCGAGCACAGCGGTGACCGCCGCCTCGGCCATGCCGGTGACATCCATCCGCACCGTCGTCAGCGGCGGGTCGACGAAGGTCATGAAGGGCACGTCGTCGCCACCCACGACCGAGAGGTCCTGCGGCACCCGCAGCCCCAGCTGACCGGCCGCCCGCACGACGCCGAGCGCCATGACGTCCGAGCCGCAGATGATGCCGGTCGCGCCCGCCTCGATGAGCTGCCGCCCGGCCGCGGCGCCCCCCTCGACGGAGAAGAGCGTGGTGCAGATGAGCTCGTCGAGGTCGACGTCCGCGCCCCTGCCGAGGTCGGTCATCGCCTCGCGGAAGCCCTCGATGCGCCGCTGGACGGGCACATACCGCGCCGGCCCGGTCGCGAAGCCGATCCGGGTATGCCCGAGGTCGCGCAGGTGGCGCACGCCGAGCCGCATGGCGGCGTGGTCGTCGTGGCTGATGAAGGTCGCGTCGATCCCGTCCCGGTAGCCGTTGACCAGCGCGATCGGCAGCCCCCGCTCGCGCAGCGCGGTGTAGCGCTCGATTTCGGCCCGGCTGTCGGCGTGGTAGCCGCTGACGAAGACGATCGCCGAGACGCCGCGGTCCAGGAGCATCTGGACGTACTCGTCCTCGTGCACCCCACCGGGCGTCTGCGTGCACAGCACGGGGGTGAAGCCGGCGGCCGCCATCTGGGTCTCGATCGACTGGGCGAACATCGGGAAGACCGGGTTGGTCAGCTCCGGCGTGATCAGCCCGACCAGCCCGGCGCTGTTGCGCGAGAGCTTGCTCGGCCGCTCATAGCCCAGCACGTCGGCGGCGGTGAGCACCGCCTGCCGGGTCGCGACCGCCACACCCGGCTTGTCGTTGAGCACCCGGCTGACGGTCGCCTCGCTGACCCCGGCATACGCCGCGAGGTCGGCGAGCCGGCCCCGCGAGGAGCCGGCACCGTCGGCTCCTGGGCGCACGGGAGTGGATGTGCTGCTCACCAACCACCTCGGTAGGTCTCGGGCACCGGCTCCCAGGCCGGTGCGTCGGTCGACCAGGCCCAGACCTGGACGGTCGGACCGTGCGCCCTCAGGCGGACGTCGCGGTCGGTCAGGTCGAGCGCCGGGGTATGCGGTGTCCGCTCCTGCGCGGCGTGTGCCCCGGGCACCTGGGTGACCGGGATCTCGACCGTGTCGTGGCTCGCCCGCGCGATGTGCACGAGCGCCGTCTCGGCCGGGTGCTCCCGGAGGTACACCATGGCCTCACCCTCAGCATAGAGCCAGCGCATCCCGCCGGCGCAGAGTGCAGGGGACTCCCGACGCAGGGTGATGAGCGCGCGGTAGTGCTCGGTGAGCGTCTCGTCCCACATCCCGTCACCGGCACCCCGGGAGGCCCACGGCATGGGGCGTCGGCCGTCCTCGCCGAAGTCGCCGGGCATCCCGATCTCGTCGCCGTAGGTGATCATCGGGATGCCGGGCATGGTGAGCAGCAGACCGGCGGCGACCTTGACCTGCTCGACGTCGTCCCCGACGAGGGTCCGCACCCGGGTCGTGTCGTGCGAGCCGACGAGGGTCATCGAGTGCGTCCACGAGCGCCACGACACCAGCGAGCAGAAGTCGCGCATCGTCTCGGCGACCAGCTCGGCGCCGAGCCGCGGCACCTGCAGCGGGCTGCCGAGGAACTTCGGCGCGAAGTCCGCGGCCCGCAGCCACGTCCACACCGGCCGGGTGAAGCCGGAGTAGTTCATCACCCCGTGCCACCCGTCGCCGTCGACGTCCCGGCTGTGGTCGTGGGTGTGCTCAGCCACGAGCAGCCCCTGCCCGCCGGTCGCGCGGTCCACCGCGGCCCGCGTCTCCCGCGCCACCTGGTGGGCGAGGTCGCTGCCTTTGTAGCGGCCGGTCATGTTGGCCACGTCGACCCGCCAGGAGTCAAAACCGCGCCCCTCACCCAGCCAGCGCTCGATGACCGACCCCGGTCCCTCGGTGAGCCGCGCGCGCACCGCCGGGTTGGCGTGGTCCAGCTTGGGCAGGCTCTCGACGCCGAGCCAGGTGACCCACTCCCCCGGCCGTGCCTCGTCGCGGACGTACCACGACCCGAACTCGCCGTGCGGGTCCTGCCGGGCGGCGGCATACCACTCGTGCGCGTCACCGGTGTGGTTGGTGGTGATGTCTCCCATGACGCGTATGCCGCACTCGTGCGCCGCCTCCTGCAGCCGCAGCAGTGCCGCGTCACCGCCGAGGACGGGGTCGACGGCCTCGAAGGTCGAGGCGTCGTAGCGGTGGTTGGAGCGGGCCGGGAAGACCGGCGTGAGGTAGAGCACGTCGGCGCCGAGGTCGACGAGGTGGTCCAGCCGCTCGCGGGCGCCGTCGAGGGTGCCGCCGAAGACCTGCACCGGGCCGGACCGTCGGGTCAGGGCCACCGGGTCCTCCCAGCGCGCCGGGACGGCCCAGTCGGGCAGGTCGGAGCGCTGACCGCCGGGATCGCCCACCGGCTCGACACCGGCGTCACGGGCGAAGCGGTCCGGGAAGACCTGGTAGACCACGGCTCGCTGCGCCCACTCCGGCGGCGCCGGGTGGGTGACGAGCCGGAAGTCGCTGGTGTCGGGGACGTCGCGCAGGTGCACGCCCGTGCCGTTGAGCCACCGGTATGCCGCGTGCCCCGGCTCGTCGCTCTCCAGCAGGAAGCGGTAGGTCGTCACCGGGTTGTGGCAGGTGACCTCCGCCTGCCACCAGTCCTCGTGCTCGCCGCGGTGGACGAGGCGGGCGTCGGTGAAGAACTGCTCTCCGTCCGGGGTGGTGCGGACATGGACCGCACCGACCCCGGCCGCGTGCGGGACACGGACGCGGACGGCGACCACGGCTCCAGGAGCCGGTTGCTGCTCGCTGACGTAGAGCGGAGACCCGTCGTGATGAGGATGCTCCGCGCAGATCACTTGACCGAACCTGCGGTCATCCCGCCGATGAGCAGCCGCTGCAGGCTGAGGTAGACGAGCACCACCGGCAGCGAGGCCAGGAGCGCACCGGCAACGAACTGGCCGAAGTACCGGTTCTGGTCGGCGTTGCGGGTGGCGTAGAGGCCGACCGCCAGGGTCTGGTTGTCCGCGTCGGTGAGGAAGATGCTGGCCAGCAGGAACTCGCCCCACAGGCCGACGAAGGCGAGGATGCCGACGGTCGCGAGGATCGGGCGGACCAGGGGCAGGATGATGGTGAAGAACACCCGGGCGTGGCTGGCGCCGTCGATCTTGGCCGCCTCGTCGAGCTCCTTGGGGATGGTGTCGAAGTAACCCTTGAACAGCCAGATGTTGGCGCCCATGGCCCCGCCCAGGTAGACCAGCAGCAGGCCCCACAGGGTGTTGAGCCCGATCTGCGGGATGACCTCGCCGACCGTCGCGAAGGTGATGTAGAGCGCCACGAAGGCCAGCAACGCGGGGAACATCTGCACCAGCAGGATGAAGAGGAGCCCGAAGCGCCGGCCCGTCCACCGCAGCCGGGAGAAGGCGTATGCCGCGGCCGAGCCCAGGGCGAGCGTCGCCAGGGTGGCCACGCCGCAGATGATGAGCGAGTTCTTGTACCACGTCCAGTACGGCCGGGCGGCGTCGTTGAAGAGGGCGTCGAAGTTGCGCAGCCCGAAGCGGGTCGGCAGCAGGCCCGAGGTCGACAGCGTCCCCGCGTTGTTGAACGCGGAGGACACGATGAAGACGATCGGGAAGAGGGCGAAGGCCAGCGCGAGCAGGGCCAGCGCGTGCCGCCACCAGACGGCCCGGAAGGACGTGCGGCGGGACTTCCGGGTGACGGTGTAGACGTCGGACGCGGCTGTGCCGAGCCGTCCGCCACGGCCCCGGTCGCTGCCGTGCGCGTCGACCGACCCGAGGGTGCTGCTGGTGGGGTCCTGGGGAGAAGTCATGTCAGTTCACGTCCTCGAGCGCCGCGGTACGGGTGAAGCCGAAGTAGCTGATGGTGGCCACCAGGAAGAAGATGACCACCGAGATGGCCGAGGCGAAGCCGAAGTTGGGCGAGGCCCCGCCCAGCGCCAGTCGGTAGGCCAGGGTGATGAGCAGGTCGGTCGAGCCGATGGAGCTCTGCCCGCCGACGAACGGCCCGCCCTCGGTGAGCAGCCAGATGAGCCCGAAGTTGTTGAAGTTGAAGGCGAAGGACGCGATCATCAGCGGCCCGACCGCCACCAGCAGCAGCGGCATGATGACCCGCCGGACCGTGGCGAAGGCCCCGGCGCCGTCGATGGCCGCCGCCTCCTTGACGTCGCTCGGGATGGCCTGGAGCGCGCCGGTGCAGACGATGAACCAGTAGGGGAAGCCCAGCCAGAGGTTGGTGATGAGCACCGCGACCCTTGCCCACCACGCGTTGCCGAGCCAGTTGATGTCCAGCCCGAAGAGGTTGTTGATGAGGCCGAAGTCCTGGTTGAACATCGACGCCCAGACCAGCGCCGTCACGTAGATCGGCAGGGCGTAGGGGAGGATGAGGATCGAGCGGTACAGGCCCTTGCCCTTGAGCCGCTCGTCATTCATGAGCAGCGCGATCGCCATGCCCATCAGGAAGGTCGCGACGACGGTGAAGGCCGCGAAGAAGACATTCCAGACGAAGACCTTGGTCAGCCCCTCGCGCAGGGTGGCGTTGGTGAAGGCGTTGGTGTAGTTCTCGAACCCGACGAACTCCCGCCACCCCTGCGGCAGCGCAGCCCCCTCGCCGCCCTCCGGGACGAAGTTGGCGTCCTCCGCGACGTAGACCGTGCCCGTCACGGTGTCGGTGATGGTGTCGGCCTCCTCGTCGTAGACCCGGGTCGGGGTGCCGATGAAGGCCTCGGACAGCCCGACCTGCCGGATGCCGGCCGTCTGCTCCCCCGACTCGTCGAAGACCGGCACCCCGAAGTCGGCGAGGTCGTCGGAGCGGTCGTTGACCTCCTGCGGGGTCAGCGCCGTCCAGCCGGGGGCTGAGATGATGCGACCGGTCGGGCCGGCCTCGACACCGTCGGCGGGCAGCTCCTCCAGTCCCTCGAGGGTGCCGACGTAGTAGGTGCCCTCCGCGTCGGTGAGCAGGTAGGCGAGGTCCCCGGTGGCGACGTCGGTGCCCTCCGGGACGGCGACGTTGAGGGCATACCGGCTGCTTCCCTCGACCTCCCGCACCGAGTTGGCGACGATCGAGGCGACCGCCTCCTCCTTGGTGCTGATGTGTCCGTCGCCGAAGTTGGTGAAGGAGATCTGCACGGTGTAGAGCAGCGGCCAGATCTGCAGCAGCAGCATGAGCAGGACACCGGGGAAGAGGTACTTCGCGGGGATGGCGCGCCTGGTGGCGTAGACGGCGATGACGCACAGGGCGATGAAGCCGATGAGGCTGACCATGATCCAGTAGCCGGCCTCGATGACCTGCTGGGCCATCCAGCCCAGCACGGCGAGGGTCAGCAGGATCAGCCCCCACTTGACCACCTGCACCCAGATCGGGGTGCGCGAGCTGAACTCGAGGTGCTCACCGCTGGGTTCGAGGTTGTGCAGCGCGGCATCCACGTCGCTGCTCCGTGTCTCGGACATCGTCGTCCCTCTCTGACTGCGGCCGTCGGCCGTTCGGGGTGCTCGGGAGCGTGGCGCTCAGGGTCGTGCTGGGGGTCCGTGCTGCGGGTTCGTGCTGGGGGCCTCGGCCCGGCGGCGGGACAGCGTCCGCGCCGCCGGACCGAGGGTCGAGGGACGGCTCAGCGGCCGATGTTGGAGACGATCTCCTCCTGAGCGGCCTCGAGGCGCTCGGCGGGGTCGGAGCCACCGACGATGTCGGAGGTGGCCTGGCCCAGCGGGGCCCACACGGCGTTCATCGCGGGGATGTTCGGCATCGGCGAGGCACCCTCGCCGGCGGCCGACCAGGCCTCGATGTCCTCGTCGTCCGCGGACACGGTGTCCAGCGCCGACTGCAGGGCCGGGGGACGCTGGCCGGTCTCGAAGAGCGCCAGCTGCATGTCCTCGGTGGTGACGTAGGTGTTGACGAACTCCTGCGCCAGGGTCGGGTTCTTGGCGCCGGAGGCGACGTAGAACATCTGGACGCCGAGGAACGGCACGGTCTCGCCGCCGTCCTCGAAGTCGGGGATCGGGTCGACGGCATACTCGATCTCGGCGCCTTCGACGTTGGGGATCGCCCACGGGCCGGCCACCATGTAGGGCGTGCGGCCCTCGGCGAAGAGCGACTCCATGGTCGGGAAGTCGACGTTGACGTTGAGCAGACCCTGCTCGGCCATCCAGGCGATCTTCTCGCCGCCCTGGATCGACTCCTCGGAGCCGACGATGACGTTGCTGGGGTCCCAGCCGCCGTCGGAGTTGGTGCCGAAGATGCCACCGCCGTAGGCCGAGAGGTAGGGGAAGGCGTGGTAGGCGTCGCCGACGTTGCTCACGGGGGTGACGAAGGCCTGGTCGGCCTCGCCGGAGTCGACGAGCTCCTTACCGGTCGCGGCCAGGTCCTCCATGGAGGCGGGGGTCTCGGGGGCGAGGGCGGTGTTGCGGATGAGTCCGAGCGACTCGGTGGCGTAGGGCACGCCGTAGATCTGGCCGTCGTACTTCGTGGCCTCGAGCGAGTCCTCGGTGAACAGGGCCTGGGTGTCGGACGACATCTGCACGGGCTCGACGATGCCGTTCTGGACGAACTCGCCCAGCCAGTCGTGGGCGCCGACGACGATGTCCGGGCCCTGATCGACGTTGGCGGCGTCCTTGAACTGCTGGCGCACGTCGGTCGCGACCTGCACCTGCGTGGTGATGCCGTACTCCTCGCCGAACTGCTCGGCCCACTCGGTGAGGATGGGGGCCCGGACGTCGTCGGACCAGATGACGAGCTCGGCGTTCTCGTCACGGACGGGAGCCTCGGTGGAGGCGGCGTCGTCGCCCGCGGCCTCCTCGTCCTCGGCGGCTTCCTCGTCCTCGGCGGCGGTCTCCTCGGCGGACGAGCCCTGGTCGGCGGTCTCCTCGCCGGAGTCGCCGCCGCAGGCGGACAGCAGCAGCGCCGCCGCGCTCGTGATGGCTACAGCACCGGTGGTGCGCTTCATGGTTCTCCTTCGAACAGTGGTGAGGTCACCGGCCCGGCGCTGCTCGAGGAGCGGCGACGATGCCGCGGTTCGTCGTCCACCCGGGGGTGGTCGTCGACCGATGACGTCAGTATGCAAGTACTGGCCCCGACTTTGCAAGAACTTGCAAGAGATCATCAGGTCACGATCTGCTAACGTGACGCGCGTCACCGGCAACGGCGCCTCTGACGGCATACCACCGCCACCCTCGCCGCCCGGCGATGACCCAGCGTCGACCGGCGCCGGGTCCGTCCTTTACAACGGATCGTCCGGCACGTACCTGCCGGTGAAGGAGTGCATCATGGCAACGGTGACCTACGACAAGGCCACGCGTATCTACCCCGGGGCGGACACCCCCTCCGTCGACGAGCTCGAGATCGAGATCGCCGACGGCGAGTTCCTCGTCCTCGTCGGCCCGTCGGGCTGCGGCAAGTCGACCTCGCTGCGCATGCTCGCAGGCCTGGAGGAGGTCAACGGCGGTCGCATCCTCATCGGTGACCGGGACGTCACCCACATGCCGCCCAAGGATCGCGACGTCGCGATGGTCTTCCAGAACTACGCGCTCTACCCGCACATGACCGTGGCCGACAACATGGGCTTCGCGCTCAAGATCGCCGGCAAGTCCAAGAGCGAGATCCGCGAGCGGGTCGAGGAGGCCGCCAAGATCCTCGACCTGACGCAGTACCTCGAGCGCAAGCCCAAGGCGCTCTCCGGTGGCCAGCGTCAGCGCGTCGCCATGGGCCGCGCCATCGTGCGCCAGCCGCAGGTCTTCCTCATGGACGAGCCGCTGTCGAACCTCGACGCCAAGCTGCGCGTGCAGACCCGCACCCAGATCGCCTCGCTGCAGCGCCGCCTCGGCGTCACGACCGTCTACGTCACCCACGACCAGGTCGAGGCCATGACGATGGGCGACCGCGTGGCGGTGCTCAAGGACGGCATCCTGCAGCAGTGCGACAGCCCGCGGCACATGTACGACCACCCGAACAACGTCTTCGTCGCCGGCTTCATCGGCTCCCCCGCCATGAACCTCATGACGGTGCCGGTCGCCGACGGCGGCATCAAGCTCGGTGACTACGTCCACCCGGTCGAGCGCGACGTGCTCGCCAAGGCCGGCAACGAGGTCGTCCTCGGCGTCCGCCCGGAGGACATCGACCTGTCCGACTCCGGTCGTGGCCTGCCGATCGAGATCGACGTCGTCGAGGAGCTCGGCGCCGACGCCTACATCTACGGCGAGCTGCCCGGCGCCGGTGCGACGGACAAGCCGTTCATCGCCCGCGTCGACGGTCGCACCCCGCCGAAGAAGGGCGAGATCGTCCACTTCACCCCCAAGGGCGACCACATCCACCTCTTCAACCTCGAGTCCGGCGAGCGCATCAGCGGCTGACACTCCCAACCTGCGGTCGGGGACTCCCCGACCGCGGCCATCACGCAGCACCGAGGCCGCCTGTCCCACCCGGGGCAGGCGGCCTCGCCGCGTCGTAACCTCTCCCCCACCTCCTTTCCCCCTCCCTCTCCCCCCTTCTCTCGCACCGAGCGTCGTAGATGGTCGCTCTCACCCCCACCGAGCGCCGCAGATGGTCGCTCTCACCCCCACCGAGCGCCGCAGATGGTCGCCCACGTCCCCACCGAGCGCCGCAGATGGTCGCCCACGGCCCCACCGGGCGCCGCAAATGGTTGTCGCCGTCCACATCGCCTTCCGCTGCTCGCCCCTTCTCCACAGGCGAAAGGCTGACTCTGGTCCTCCCGCTCCGTCGCGGCCATCGTGGCCCCATGGCCACGCTCCGCGACCTCCCTCTGACACCCTTCCGGTATGCCGACGCTCTCGCCCTGGGTCTCACCCGGGGGCAGCTGCGGCACCTGCTTCGAGAAGGATGGATCACGCGACTCAGGTACGGCTGGTATGCCGTCGTCGGAGTCGCCCTGCCCGCGGGCGAACGCTGGGATCTCACGCGGCAGGACCAGCTCCGACGGGTGAGGGAAGCCCTGGCCGACCACCCTGGGTGCGCCGCGAGTCATACCAGCGGGGGTGTGGTCCACAACCTGCCGTTACTCGTGTCGCCGCTCGCGGACGTGGAGCTCGTGCGTGTGGAGGACGCTCCGAGCTCACGGCGGCTGCCAGGCGTGACGATCCACCACACCGACACGATCGAAGTTCCGACCACGATCGTGGACGGGTTGCGCGTCACCACGATGAGCCAGACCTGCGCCGATGTCCTGCGCACGCGGCGACTTCCCCACGCTCTGGCGATGCTCGATGGAGCCGTCCGCGCGTCACAGGTGAGCGCCGATGAGGTGCGCGGTGTCTTGGACACCCAACGGCGCTGGGTCGGCCGGCCCCAAGCCCTCCAGGTCCTCGACCTGCTGGACGCCCGCCGGGAGAGCTGGGGCGAGGCATACTCCGCCGGGGTCATCCACCTCGCCGAGCTGCCGCAACCCATCCCGCAGGTGGAGCTGTATGACGAGCACTTCCGATTCGTCGCACGGCTCGACGGCCTCCTGGACCACGAGCAGGTCGCCACGGAGTCTGACGGCGAGGTCAAGTATCGGATCGACGCGACGGCGGACACGGCAGAACGTGTGGCCCGGTCGGCGCTGACGGCCGAGACCTCCCGGCAGCGCCGGATCGAGCGGCTGGGTCTGGAGGTCGCGCGATGGATGACCGAGGAGGCCATGCACACGCCAGAGGTCGTCGCGCACCGCATCAACGCCGCCCGATCGCGAGCGCTGTCCCGCCCCTTCATCGGTTGGGTGCTCTGGGAGGGAGAGTTCCGCAAGCTCCCGCTGCTCCCTCGCGCCGCCTGACCGAACCATCTGCGACGCCCGGTGGGAACCAGAGCGACCATCTACGACGCCCGGTGGGCACCACAGCAACCATCTAAGACGCCCGGTGCGCAGGAGGGGCCGCCGGGCCTAGTCTTGCGCGTATGCCGTTGGACTTCACCGCGATCAAGCCGAACCCGGCGATGTTCGACCTGCCGTGGGACATCCCCCTCGAGGACTGGCCCGAGAGCCACCTCGCCGCGCTCCCCCGGGGCATCTCGCGCCACGTCGTCCGCTTCGTCAAGCTCAGCGGGTCGGTCCTGGCGATCAAGGAGATCTCCGAGCCGCTGGCCCGCCGGGAGTTCCAGACCCTGCGCAACCTGCGCCGCCTCGACATGCCGACCGTCGAGCCGCTGGCCGTCGTCTCGGGCCGCACCGACGCCGCCGGCGAGCCGCTGGACGCCTGCCTCGTCACCCGGCACCTCAAGTTCTCCCTTCCCTACCGCGCCGTCTTCAGCCAGCGGATGCGCCCCGACACCGCCCGCCGCACCCTCGACGCGCTGGCCGTCCTCCTCGTGCGACTGCACCTGGCCGGCTGCTTCTGGGGCGACGTCTCGCTGTCCAACACGCTGTTCCGCCGCGACGCCGGCGACTTCGCGGCATACCTCGTGGACGCGGAGACCGCCGAGCTGCACCCGCAGCTCTCCCCCGGCCAGCGCGAGCACGACCTCTACGTCGCGCACGGCAACATCGCCGGCGAGCTGATGGATCTCGAGGCGGCCGGGCGCCTGGACGAGGGCGAGGACCCGATCGAGATCGCCAACCGGATCATGCACCGCTACGACCTGCTGTGGAACGAGCTGACCGGCGAGGAGCGCTTCGAGCAGGGTGACCGCTGGCGGGTCGACGAGCGGATGCGCCGCCTCAACAACCTCGGCTTCGACGTCGACGAGCTGGAGATGACGACGGACATCGACGGCGCCTACATCCGTATCCAGCCCAAGGTCGTCGACGCCGGGCACCACTCGCGTCGCCTCATGCGCCTCACCGGTCTCGACGTCGAGGAGAACCAGGCGCGCCGCCTGCTCAACGACCTCGACGCCTACCGTGCCGCGACCGCCCGGCAGGACGACGACGAGGAGCTCGTCGCGCACGACTGGCTGTCCCGCGTCTACGAGCCCATCACCCGCGCGGTGCCGCGCGAGCTGCGCTCCAAGCTGGAGCCGGCCGAGCTCTTCCACGAGCTGCTCGAGCACCGGTGGTACCTCTCGGAGCGGCAGGGCTACGACACCACCTTCGAGGAGGCGGTGGGCGACTACGTCTCCACGGTCCTGCCGAGCAAGCCGGACGAGGTCGCGATCCTCGGTGTCGACACCGAGGAGATCCCGATCCGCGCGGTCACCAGCTGACCGAGGTATGCCTCAGCCCAGGTTGTCCACCTGCACCGGCTCGATCTGCCCGGCAGGCTCGAACCCGAAGACCTGGGCGTAGAAGGACAGCTCCGCCTCCAGGGCCCGCACCTGGTTGTCCAGCGCCCGGAAGCCGTGGCCCTCGCCCTCGAAGAGCAGCAACGCCACCGGAAGTCCCTTGTCCCGCAGGACGTCCGCCAGCTGCTCGGCCTGCGCCGGTGGCACCACCTTGTCCTCGGTGCCCTGCAGCAGGATGAGAGGGGTGGAGAGCCGGTCGACGTGGCGGATTGGCGAGCGCTCGGCATACACCTGCTCCCCCGCGGGCCACGGCGCGACCAGTCCGTCGCAGTAGCGCGACTCCAGCTTGTGCGTGTCCGTGGCCAGGGTCGCGAGGTCGGAGATGCCGAAGTGGCTGGCCCCGGCGGCGAAGGTGTCGGTGAAGGTGGCGGCGGCCAGCGTGGTGAAGCCACCCGCGCTGCCGCCGGTGATCGCGAGCCGCTCGCGGTCCACGACCCCGGTGTCGGCCAGGTGCCGGGCCCCGGTCGCCGCGTCCTGCACGTCGACGATGCCCCACTGTCCGTCGAGCCGCTCACGGTAGGCCCGCCCGAACCCCGTGGACCCGCCGTAGTTGACGTCCAGCACTGCGAATCCGCGGGAGGTCCAGAACGTGCGGGCTGCGCTCAGACCGGGGATCGCGCAGGCCGTAGGCCCCCCGTGGAGGGTCACGATGAGCGGCGGCAGGTCGCCCTCGGGTGCTGCCGCCTGCGGGTTGGCCGGCCGGTAGAGGAAGCCGTGGGCGGTGGCCCCGTCGTCGGACGCCCAGCTCACGGGCTCAGGCAGCGCCGCCAGACCCTCCGGCACGGGGGAGGTCCGCTCGACCGCAGCGGCCCGGGTGGCCCCGGTCGGCAGGTGGACCAGCAGGATGTCCGCCGGTGCGTCGGCCCGGGAGGCGTCGACCGCCACCGTCCCGTCGGCCAGCACAGCGAGGTCACGGACATAGGTGGTGCCCGTCTCGACCTCCACGACGCGCCCGTCGGCCAGGTCGATGAGGACCGGGTCGCGGAATCCGTCCCGGGATCGGCCGCTGACGACCCATCCGTCCGGGAGCACGGCGTAGGAACGGGTGTCGGGGACCCAGCGCGGGTGCCCGAATTCGAGCTGGTCCTGCGTCACCGGGCTCGGCGCGGCATTCGACGCGAGGTCCGCCCGCCAGAGGTTGCTCCACCCGCCGGCGTCGGAGAGGAAGAGCAGCGTGTCCTCGTCGAGCCACACCGGCTGCTCGATCGCCTCCTGCGGCCTACCGGCGATCTCGCGGACGTCGTGCAGGTCGCCGGCCGCGTCCAGCCGCCCGGCATGCAGGGTTGTCCCTTGCCACGGCATCCGCGGGTGGTCCCAGCTCAGCCAGGCCAGGCGGGTGCCGTCGGGCGAGAGCACGGGGTCGGTGACGAAGTCCGGCCCCTCAGGTATGACGCCGCCCGCCTCCTCCTGCCGCTCCCGGTCGGCCCTCGGTCGCCGACGGCCGGCCACGAGTACGGTGCCCAGGTCGGTGTTGTCACCCCCCAGGTCCAGCCGCACCAGCGAGTTCACCGGCTCCAGCTCCTCCTCCCGCTGGTCCTCGCGCAGGCAGACGACGATCCCGCGGGCGAGGTCCATCCGGAAGCACGACCAGCGCACCTGTCCACCCACGTCCGGGGTGAGCGGGGCCGGCTCCGCTCCGGGGCGCCGGCACCATACCTGCTGGGTGTCGTGGTCGACCCAGAGCACCACGCCGCCGAACACGGCATACTCCCCACCGCCGTACTCCAGGTAACCGGTACGGACATTGTGACCAGGCAGACTGACATCCTCCAGCGCCCCTCCGCGGCGGCGCACCAGGGTCACCCGGCCGGCGTCCGGCGGCCGCGCCTCCAGCCAGTACAGGTCGTCACCGTCGGCGCGTGGGGCGCTGCGGCGGGTCAGCCCGGCGAGGGTCTGCCGGGCGTCCAGAGGTGAGGGCCACGATCCGTGCGGGAGCGTCTGCATACACCCACCCTGTCATCCCGCACCGACAACCTGAGCGGCGAGATCCGGTCAACAACCATCTGCGACGCTCGGTGGGACAGGACACAACCATCTGCGGCGCCCGGTCGGTCAGGAGACGACCATCTGCGACGCTCGGTGGGCCAAGACACGACCATCTGCGACGCCCGGTCGGTCAAGACACGACCATCTGCGACGCCCGGTCGGTCAGGGGACAACCATCTGCGACGCCCGGTCGGTCAGGGCACGACCATCTGCGACGCTCGGTCGGGCGTGGTGCGAGGGGTGAGGGGCGAGAGATGAGGGTGAGAGGGCGGGGGGGGTGTCAGCAGGGGTCAGCGGCGGGCGCGGGTCTGGGCAATCTCGTAGAGCGTGACGGCGGTGGCGATGCCGGCGTTGAGCGACTCGGTGACGGCGGCCATGGGGATCGACACGATCTGGTCGCAGGTCTCCCGCACCAGGCGCGAGAGGCCCTTGCCCTCCGAGCCGACGACGACGACGAGCGGCTGGTCAGCGAGGTCGAGGCCGGGCAGGGTCACGTCGCCGTCGGCGTCGAGTCCGACGACGAAGAAGCCCACCTTGCGGTAGCCCTCGAGCGCCCGGGTGAGGTTGGTCGCCTGCGCGACCGGGATGCGGGCGGCGGCACCGGCGGAGGTCTTCCACGCCGCTGCGGTCATACCGGCCGAGCGGCGGGCCGGGACGATCACCCCGTGGGCGCCGAAGGCCCCCGCGGAGCGGACGATCGCCCCGAGGTTGCGCGGGTCGGTGATGCCGTCGAGCGCCACGATGAGCGGGGCCCCGGGCAGCTGCTGGCTCAGCAGGTCGTCGGGGTGGGCGTAGTCGTAGGGCGGCACCGCGAGGACGAGCCCCTGGTGCACGGCGCCGTCGGTCATCCGGTCCAGCTCGCCCCGCGGCGACTCCATGACGGGGATGCCCGCCTCGGTGGCCAGGGTGATCGACTCACGGACCCGGTCGTCGGACTCCATCCGGTTGCCGATGTGCAGGACCGTGCCGGGCACTCCGGTGCGCAGCGCCTCCAGGACGCTGTTGCGCCCGGCGACGAGCTCGGTCGAGGCCTTGGCGCGGCGTCCGCCCTGACCGGGCCGACCGCCCTGCCCGGCGCGCCCGCCCGACGCACCCTCGCTGCGCCCGCCGCGGCGGGAGGCCGGGTGGCCGACGCGGTCCTCGGCCCGCGGGGTCGGGCCCTTGCCCTTGAGCTGCTTGCGCCGCTGCCCGCCGGAGCCGACGACGGCGCCCTTCTTGTTGGTGGTGCGCGCCGCACGACGCTGCTGGTTGCCTGCCATGTCTGCTCCTTGTCAGCGCAGGGCCCAGCGGGCCCCGGCCGGTGTGTCCTCGATGACCACGCCGAGCGCGGTCAGCTGGTCGCGGATGGCGTCCGCGGTCGCAAAGTCCTTGTCGGTCCGGGCCTGCGCGCGGGCGGCGAGCCGGTCCTCGACGAGTGCGCCGAGGACCTCGCCGCCGCGACCGCCCGTGCCGTCCGTCGCGCCGGCGTCGGCCCAGGCCGGGTCGAGCGGGTCGGCCCCGAGCACGTCGAGCATGGCCAGCACCTGGAGGAGGGTATGCCGCAGCTCACCGGCAGCAGCGCCGTCGGCGCCCGCCTCGGGCAGTTTGTTGCCCTCGCGCACCGCACCGAAGACCACGGCCAGCGCCTCGGAGACGTTGAGGTCGTCGTCCATCGCGGCGCGGAACTCCGCGGGGAAGGCGTCGTCGGCCGCGAGTGCCCGCGAGTCCTCCAGCACCGCGCCCGCCGGCTCACCGAGCGCCTCCAGCGTGCGCTCCACGAAGCCTTCGATCCGCTCGACCGACGCAGCGGCCTCGGCGAGCGAGCCCTCGCCATACTCGATCATCGAGCGGTAGTGCACCGCCCCGAGGTAGAAGCGCAGCACGAGCGGCCGCACCTGCTTGGTGAGCTCGAGGACGGCGAGCGCGTTGCCGAGCGACTTGCCCATCTTGGCGCCCTTGACCGTGACCCAGCCGTTGTGCAGCCAGAAGCGGGCGAAGTCGAGGCCCGCGGCGCGCGACTGGGCCTGCTCGTTCTCGTGGTGCGGGAAGCGCAGGTCGACGCCGCCGCCGTGGATGTCGAAGGCGTCACCGAGGTACTTGCGCGCCATCGCCGAGCACTCCAGGTGCCAGCCCGGGCGACCGCGCCCGTAGGGCGTCGGCCAGCTCGCGGTCCGCGGCTCGCCGTCCTTGTGCCCCTTCCAGAGCGCGAAGTCGCGCGGGTCGCGCTTGCCGCGCGGGTCGGCGTCCCCGGCCGGCTCCATGTCCTCCAGCATCTGCCGGGTGAGCGAGCCGTAGTCCGGCCAGGACCGCACGTCGAAGTAGACGTCGCCCGAGCCGTCCTCGGCGGCATACGCGTGACCCCGCTTGATGAGGGCCTCGATGAGCTCCACCTGCTCGGGGATGTGGCCGGTCGCGCGCGGCTCGTAGGTCGCCGGCAGCACCCCGAGCAGCTCCAGCGCGCGGCTCGTCTCCTGCTCGTGCGCATACGACCACGCCCACCACGGGCGCCCCGCGTCGGCCGCCTTGGTGAGGATCTTGTCGTCGATGTCGGTGACGTTGCGCACCAGCGTCACGTCGTAGCCGTGCCCCCGCTCGAGCCAGCGCCGCAGGATGTCGAACGCGACGGCGAAGCGCACGTGCCCGATGTGCGGGCTGCCCTGCGTGGTGAGACCGCAGATGTAGATGCCGACGTGGCGGCCCTCGGGGTCCAGCGGCACGAACGGCCGCAGCTCGCGGGTGGCGGTGTCGAACAGGTGCAGACTCACGAGAGTCAAGGTTACGGGCTGCACGAGGTATGCCGCGCCGCTCGGGCCGCGCACGATGCGGGCGGGGGTCGCCCCGGCGCGGTCGGGGTCGCCCCGCCGCGGTCGGGGTCCGCGCCCGGGCAGGGTGGGGGCGCGCCCTCAGACCCGAGGATGAGGCCGATGTCCGACCTGGGTCCGATGCGCGTGCGCGACCGGCGGCCGTAGCGTGCCAGGCATGCTGATCGCCGAGGAGCTGCTGCTGCTGACCCGCGCCGACGACGGGCTCGACCGCGTGGGCCGGGCGGACCTCGCCGTCGCCGGTGCCCTGCTCTGTGAGCTCGCCCTCCTCGAGCGCGTCAACCTCGACGACGGGCGCATCGCCGTGGTCGACGGGTCCTCCACCGGGGACGACCTGCTCGACGAGGCGCTGACCCGGTTCGCCGACCGGACCGGCAAGAAGCCCAAGGACGTCATCGCCCGGATCGGTCGCGGCCTGCCGCGCCTGGTCCTGGAGCGGCTGGGTCGGGCGGAGATCCTGCACGAGGAGCAGGCCCGGGCGCTCGGGGTCCGCTGGTGGTCGCGCTGGCGGGTCATCGACACCGCCCGCCGCGACGCCCTGCGCGCCGAGCTGCTCGCCGTGCTCACCGGCCAGCAGGAGCCGCAGGGCCGCACGGGGTCCCTCATCGCGATGCTGCACGCGCTCAACGCCCTGGGCGCCGCCTTCCCCAAGGAGGCGCGCCTGGGCATCCCGCTGCGCGAGCTGCGGCGCAGCGGGATGCCCTGGGCATCCCGCTGCGCGAGCTGCGGCGCAGCGCCAAGGAGATCGCCCAGGGCCGCTGGGGCGCGACGGCGGTGTCGCAGGCCATCCAGGCGGCGACCGCCGCGGCCGCCGCGGCAGTGGCGGCGGGTGGCGCGGCGTCGAGCGACTGACCTGCGAGGCCCCGCCGGGTTGCCCACCCCGACCCACATAGGGTTGTCCGCATGCCGATCGTCCACCAGAACGACCGCTGCCGCCTCACCGCTCTCACCCCGCACCTGCTGCGGATCGAGTGGTCGCCGAGCGGCACCTTCACCGACGCCCCCACCCAGGTGGTGATCGATCGTGACCTGTGGCCCGCGCAGCAGGAGGGTGAGGCGGCCCTGCAGGTCGAGCCCTGGCGCGGCGGGGTCAAGGCCCTCGCGGCGGGCTTCGAGGTCCGCTACGACGGCGCCGAACCGTCCGCCGCCGGACTGAGCGTGCAGGCCCGCGGCGGGCTCACGTCATACCACTCCACGTGGCGGTTCGGGGAGCCCGTGGACGCCCCGCTGCCCGGCACCACCCGCACCCTCGACGACGCCGACGGCCGCATCCCGCTGGAGCCCTCGATCCTGTCCCGCAGCGGCCTCGGCGTCCTCGACGACTCCGCGTCGCTGGTCCGCAGCGGACCCCTGCTCACCGACCTCGCGCCGCGCGAGCCGGGCGCGCTCGATCTCTACGTCTTCACCCACGGTCTGGACTTCCGGGGCGCGCTGCGCGACTTCCACGCGCTCACCGGGCCGGTGCCGCGGGTGCCGCGCTTCGTCCTGGGCAACTGGTGGAGCCGCTACCACCCCTACTCCGCGACCGAGTATGCCGCGCTCCTGGACCGGTTCGCCGCCGACCGGCTGCCCTTCTCCGTCGCGGTCATCGACATGGACTGGCACGTCGTCGACGTGGACCCCGAGATCGGCAGCGGCTGGACCGGCTACACCTGGAACCGCGACCTCTTCCCCGACCCCTCCGCCTTCCTCGCCGACCTGCACCGCCGCGGGCTCGCGGTCACCCTCAACGACCACCCGGCCGACGGGATCCGGCGGCACGAGGACGCGTACCCGGCGATGGCGCAGGCGATGGGCATCGACCCGGCCAGCGGCGAGCCGGTCGAGTTCGACCCGACCTCCGAGCGCTTCTGGCAGGCCTACTTCACCCACGTCGCCGGACCGCTGGCCGAGCAGGGCGTCGACTTCTGGTGGATCGACTGGCAGCAGGGCACGCACACGGCCTTGCCCGGGCTCGACCCGTTGTGGCTGCTCAACGAGCGGCACTTCGCCGAGCAGGAGGCGCAGGGGAGGCGACCGCTGGTCTTCTCGCGGTATGCCGGTCCCGGCTCGCACCGCACGCCGATCGGCTTCTCCGGCGACTCGCTCATCAGCTGGGAGTCACTGGCCTTCCAGCCGGAGTTCACCGCGAGCGCGGCCAACATCGGCTACGGCTGGTGGAGCCACGACATCGGCGGCCACTGGTCCGGCGCCAAGGACGTCGAGCTCGCGGTGCGCTGGGTCCAGCTCGGGGTGTGGTCGCCGATCAACCGGCTGCACGCCAGCGCCAGCCCCTTCCAGGGCAAGGAGCCGTGGCGCTTCGGGGCGGAGGGCGAGCGGCTCATGGGTGAGGCGCTGCGCCTGCGCCACCGGCTGCTCCCCTACCTCGCGACCATGGCCGAACGCGCTGCGGCACAAGGCATCTCACTGGTCGAGCCGGTCTACCACCGGCACCCTGACCGGATGGAGGCGTATGCCCACCGCGCCACCTTCTTCTTCGGCGAGGACCTGCTCGTCGCGCCCCCGGTGACGCCTCGGCTGCCGGGGACGGGCCTGTCCGCGACGCCGCTGTGGCTGCCGCCCGGGGAGTGGTTCGACCTCGAGACGGGGCGGCGCTATGACGCGGGCGCGCACGGACGCAGCCTCACGGCATACCGGGACCTGGCGCACACCCCGGTCTTCGCGCGCGCCGGGAGCGTGCTGCCGCTCCTGGGGACCGAGATGCCCGGCAACGGCGTCGACCTGCCCGAGCACCTGGAGCTGCGGGTCTTCCCCGGTGCGGACGGCCAGCACGTGCTCGTGGAGGATGACGACGGCCCGGTCGCGACCCGCCGGCTGACCCGCACCCCGCTGCGGCACGACGCGGCCACCGGGCGTCTGGTCATCGGCCCGGCCGAGGGCGACCTCGACGTCCTGCCGGCCACCCGGACCTGGACGGTGCGGGTCGCCGGGAACGCGGACGTGCTCACCGCCACGGACGTGCCGGTCGGCGAGGAGGTCGTGCTCGAGCTGCCCGCGGTCGGCGAGCCCGACGTGCTGGGCGAGTGCTTCGCCCTTCTCGACGCGGCCGAGGTGGAGCACGCCGCCAAGGAGCGGGCCTGGGCGGTGCTGCGCCGCGGGCTGGGCCAGGGCGAGACGAACCGGAGCGTCGCTCGGGTGGTCGACGAGCTGCGCTCGGCCCGCCTCGACGACACCCTCGTCGGCGCCCTCACCGAGATCGTCGCGGCGCGCTAACTGACTGGCGGCCGCACGGCGCTGATCCGTCGCAGGCTCGCCCGCTCGAGCAGACCCCAGACCGAACTGGTGACGAGGTAGAGGCCCGCCGCGAGCGGCAGCGACACAACCGCCAGCACGGTGAAGAGTGGCCGGACCTGCCCGACGAGGACGTGCTGAAGGACAGCAAGGGCAGCACCCTGGTCATCTGCTCCATCGAGTCCTGCATCGCCCGTTGCGCATCGCTCAGCCGCTCACGCGCGCCTGGGTCGCGTTCTGCGGTGTTCGCGCGGTCCTGCAACATGTGCCGCCGCATCTGCCGTGCGGCGAAGGCCGCCACGACGAGAGTCAGGCCGATGAGCACGAGGAAGACCCAGCGGTCGCCCTCAGCCGTGGTGAGCAGGTGGTCCGACAGGGGCACCCCGAAGAGGGTGTGGTCGAGCAGCTGGTTGTGCTCACCGCGGATCTCAGTGGCCGTGAACAGCCGGTAGATCATGGAGAAGACCGGGATCTGGATGAGGATCGGCAGGCAGCCCGGGAGCGGGGACACCCCCTCCTCCCGGTGCAGGTCGAGGACCGCCTGCTGCAGGGCTCGCGGGTCGTCGGGGTGCTCCTCGCGCAGCCTCGCGATCTTGGGCTGCAGGTCGCGACGGCGCACGGTGCCGTGCGCGAGGCCGCGGTTCATCGGGTGCAGCGCCAGCCGGACGGCCAGCGTCACAGCGATGATGACGAGAGCGGGTGGGAGGAACCCGTCGAGGGCGGTCAGCAGGTCATGGACGTGGATGAGCAGAGGGTCGAGAAAGGCGAACACGCGAGGCTCCTGGTGGGCGGGCACACCGCTGGGGGTATGCCAAGGGCTGGGTTGGCGTCACCCGGCCCCTGCCGGTGGTCGAGGGCGTTCCCCGACCAGCTCCCGGGGCCGGTCAGGCCCGCCCGGGCGCCCGGGGTCGGACCCAGCCGGAGCGGTCCGGATCGCTGGACCGCACGCCGGAGCACCGGCATACCTCGCTGCGATGATGGACCGAGACCACCTGCGCGCGAAGCGGCAGCGCACCGTGGTCGGCCGCGAGCGCGACGACCGCCGCAGCGGCCAGACCGATGAGCAGGTGATCGGGAGTCGCCGCAGCGGAGAGCAGTACAACCACCGCGAGCAACGGCAGTACCACCCCGATGAGGGGTAGCCGGTCGCTGCGGGAGGTCATGACGAGCAGCCTACTCCGAGCGCCACGCCTCGATGTGCTGAGAACAGCGGACGCTCACCACTCCAGAGCGTGAGTGCGATGCACCCGCCACGACGCACGCAACTCCTCGACATCGTCCACCGGCACGTAGAACGGGCGATGCTGGGCGCCAGCCGTCGTCTCGACCAGGATCCGCGGAGGTTCTCGGGGCTCGCGCTGGACAAGGATGTCGGCGACCTCGTCCCAGGCCAGGTCCAGCGCCTTCGACGGGGGCATCCGCACATGGAGCCCGTCAGCATCGACAGACGTCCGGGTCGCGAGAGTCGACCACGCTTGCAGCGCGCACACGACAGCGAAGGCCGCTCTCCACGCCGCACCACCCAAGGTGCCGTCGAACGCCTCTAGCACCGCGAGGACGACAAAGGACACCGCGCCTACCAGTGGCACCCAGGTTCACTGCCGTGTCGGCGGCGTCCAGTCGCGCCGCTCCGGAGCGGACGCCTCCCCCGAGCCCCTCACGCTCACTCCCCCCGGTCTAGCCACCCCTGCCGATGCGGCTTCTCGGCGCCGATCGTCGTGTCGTCGCCGTGACCGGTGTGGACCACCGTCTCCTCGGGGAGCGTCAGCAGCCGGTCGGTGATGGACTGCACGATGACGTCGAAGTCGCTGAACGAGCGCCCCGTGGCCCCGGGCCCGCCCTGGAAGAGGGTGTCCCCGGAGAACAACACCCCCAGCTCGGGCACGTGGAAGCAGCAGGCACCCGGCGAGTGGCCGGGGGTGTGCAGGACCTCGAGGGTCACTCCCGCAACCTGGAGGGACTGCCCGTCCGCGAGGTCCTCGTCCCAGCGCCGCCCGGGGTGGGTGAGCTCCCATACCGGGGCCTCGGCGGGATGCAGGTGCAGCGGTGCGCCGGTGCGCTCCCGGAGGTCGAAGGCGGCGTCGACGTGGTCGCTGTGGGAGTGGGTGAGCAGGATGGCGCGCACCTGCCGGTCCCCCACGGCCTCGGCGATGGCGGCCGCGTCGTGCGGGGCGTCGATGATCACGCACTCGGCGTCGTCACCGAGCACCCAGACGTTGTTGTCGACGTCCCACGAGCCACCGTCCAGCTCGAAGGTGCCGCTTGTGGTCGCGTGGTCGATGCGGGCACTCATGCGCGCACCTCCGCGTCGGCGTCCGACCGGGCTTCCGCAGAGTCCGTGCCACCTCCCGCGGCCTCGTCGATGACGACGACCGAG
The DNA here is from genome assembly GCF_008001015.1 of Serinicoccus profundi. Taxonomy (NCBI): domain Bacteria; kingdom Bacillati; phylum Actinomycetota; class Actinomycetes; order Micrococcales; family Ornithinimicrobiaceae; genus Serinicoccus; species Serinicoccus profundi. The sequence continues at coordinate 2,764,580 of NZ_CP042862.1, forward strand.
CGCAACACCTCACCACCGTGCATCTTGTCGAACGCCGCCTCGACGTCGCCGAGTCCGATCCGCTCGGTGACGAAGGCGTCGAGGTCGAAGCGTCCCTGGCGGTAGAGGTCGATGAGCATGGGGAAGTCCCGGCTCGGCAGGCAGTCGCCGTACCAGCTCGACTTCAGCGACCCGCCCCGGCCGAAGACGTCGAGCAGGGGGAGGGTGATCTCCATCTCCGGGGTCGGAACGCCGACGAGCACGACGGTGCCGGCCAGGTCGCGGGCGTAGAACGCCTGCCGGTAGGTCTCCGGCCGTCCCACCGCGTCCACGACGACGTCGGCGCCGTTGCCGCCGGTGAGCTGCTGGATCGCCTCGACCGGGTCGTTGTCCTTGCTGTTGACGGTATGCGTCGCGCCGAACGTCTTCGCCGTCTCCAGCTTGCGGTCATCGACGTCGACGGCGATGACCGTGGTGGCCCCGGCGATCGAGGCACCAGCGATCGCGGCGTCGCCGACCCCGCCGCACCCGATGACGGCGACCGAGTCACCCCGCGTCACCCCGCCGGTGTTGACGGCCGCACCGAAGCCGGCCATGACACCGCAGCCCAGGAGCCCGGCCGCGACGGCGGAGGCCTCCCGGTCGACCTTCGTGCACTGCCCGGCGTGGACGAGCGTCTTCTCGATGAACGCGCCGATCCCCAGGGCCGGGCTGAGCTCGGTGCCGGCCATCTCATCACCCTCGGCGAGCGTCATCTTCTGGCTCGCGTTGTGAGTGGCGAAGCAGTACCACGGCTGTCCCTTCGCGCAGGCCCGGCACTGACCGCAGACCGCACGCCAGTTGAGGATGACGAAGTCACCGGGCTCGACCTCGGTGACGCCCTCCCCCACCGCCTCGACGGTCCCGGCTGCCTCGTGCCCCAGCAGGAACGGGAACTCGTCGTTGATCCCACCCTCGCGGTAGTGCAGGTCGGTGTGGCACACGCCGCACGCCTCGACCGAGACGACGGCCTCGCCGGGCCCCGGGTCCGGGACGATGATGTCGACGAGCTCGACGTCGGCTCCCTTGCGGCGGGCGATGACACCCTTGACGGTCTGCTGCATGCTGCGGTCCTCTCTGACGGGTCGCGGTGCCCAGCGCCGGGATGCGCTGCCCTGGTGGCGGGTCGGTGCGCCGGCGGCGGGCGTGCGGTGCTCCGCCCACGGTATGCGGTCACCACCTCCGCGCGCAGCCCGGGCACCCGAGGCCCGCCTCCGGCGAGCGCCTCCGCCGCCGCGAGTGACCGCATACAGTCTCCCTGTGGGTCGATCACGGGTGGGAGTGGCGCGCGCCACCGCTGGCGTGGTCGGCGAGCTGATGATGACCCTCGGGGCGCTGGTGCTGCTCTTCGCCGTATGGCAGTTCTGGTGGACCGACGTCGTCGCGGACGCGGCGAGCGAGGATCGCGTCGCGGCGCTGCAGGAGTCTTTCGCCTCCGGCGCCGAGATCTCTGGCGGCACCACGCAGGGCGGCGACGGAGCGCAGGGCGGCAGCGGCGGCGACCCCGACGAGCGCCCGCAGCAGGACGAGAGCATCGGCGACTCCCCTGGCCCTGCCGACCCCGACGACACCACGACCGACACCACCTGGGCCCAGGGAGAGGACCTCGCGCTGGTGCACCTGCCGACGGTCGGCGAGCTGCGGCCGGTCGCCCAGGGGGTCGACTTGTCGATCCTCAATCTCGGGGTGCTGGGGCACTACCCGAGCAGCGACCTGCCCGGCGAGGTCGGCAACTTCGCGGTCGCCGGCCACCGCACCACCTACGGCGCGCCGCTGTGGTCCATCGGCGAGCTCCAGCCCGGCGACCCCGTGGTGGTGGAGACGCAGGAGGGGTGGTTCGTCTACGCCCTCGACCGCACCCAGGTCATCGCGCCGACCCAGACCGAGGTCATCGCCGGGGTGCCCGGTGATCCCGCCGCCGAGCCGACCGAGGCGTGGATGGTCCTGACCGCCTGCCACCCGAAGTTCAGTGCGGCGCAGCGGATCGCGGCGTTCGCGCTGCTGGACCGGTTCGTCCCCCGGGCCGACGGCGCTCCCCCCGAGGTCGGTGCCTGAGATGTATGCCGCTCTCTGGCGCGCCCTGCCCGGACCGGTCTGGGTCCGCCTGCTGCTCGTGCTCCTCGCCCTGGCGTGCGTCGTGGTGGTCTGCTTCACCTGGCTCTTCCCGCTGATCGCGCCCCTGCTGCCGTTCAACGACCCGGACGTGCGGAGCTGACGTGGCGACGGTGATCCTCATGTGTGGCGCGGCAGGGTCGGGCAAGACGAGGTATGCCCGTGCGCTGGAGGACGCCGGGGCCCGCCGGTTGTCCTACGACGAGGAGTACTGGGCGCGGGGTTACCGCGGGCCGCACCCCGTGCCGGCGCCACGAGCGCAGGAGGTGAAGGACGACCTCGACCGGCAGCTGGAGGAGGTGCTGCGGGACGGGTCGAGCGACGTCGTCCTGGACTACTCGTTCTCGACCCGCGCGATGCGTGAGGAATACCGCGCGATCGCCGCCCGCTTCGGCGCGTCCACCCGGCTGGTCCACCTCACCGCCCCGGTGGAGGTGCTGCTCGCCCGGGTCGCGGCCCGCAACGGGTCGCACGCGAACGACGCGGTGCTGGCCCCGGAGGTCGTCCGCGCCTACGCGGCCGGTTTCGAGGTGCCCGGTCCGGACGAGGAGCCCGAGATCATCCGCACGGGCTGAGAGCGGCCTGACCATCTACGACGCCCGGTCGGTCACAGGGCGACCATCTGCGACGCCCGGTGGGTCAGGGCGTGGGGACGACCAGCGCCGTGGCGAGGCAGGCGACGCCCTCCCCCCGGCCGGTGAGGCCCAGGCCGTCCGTGGTCGTGGCGCTCACCGACACCGGTGCACCGCCGAGCGCCGCCGACATGGCGGCTGCCGCCTCATCGCGCCGCGGACCGACCTTGGGCCGGTTGCCGACGACCTGCACCGCGACATTTCCGACCTGCCAGCCGGCGGCCCGCAGCAGCTCGTGCACGTGCTCGAGCATCTGTCGGCCGCTGGCGCCGGCCATCTCGGGCCGCCCGGTCCCGAAGACCGATCCCAGGTCACCCAGCCCGGCCGCCGACAGCAGCGCGTCGCACGCGGCGTGCGCCGCGACGTCACCGTCGGAGTGCCCCTCGATGCCGCGCTCCCCCGGCCACTCCAGGCAGGCGAGCCACAGGGTGCGCTCGTCCTCGGCATACCCGTGGACGTCCACCCCGATCCCCGTGCGCGGCAGTGGTGTGCTCATCGGCAGGCTTCCTCGATCCGGTCAGCGGCATCCTCGACGTCGGTCTGCGCCGTGTCGATCCGCAGCTCCGCGCCCGGCCACGGCGTCCAGGCGCGGTCGCGCACCTCCGCCCACGTCGGCATCCGGTGGCCCTCGAGGTCGGGCCGGCGCTCCTGCACCCGGCGCCGGTGGATCTCGGGATCGGAGCACCCGAGCTCCACTCTCACCAGCCGCGCCCCGCTGTCGTGTGCGAGGCGCTCCCAGGCATCGCGCGCCTCGGGCACGGCGTTGACGAGGTCGGCGACGACGGCGCACCCCACGGCGAGCTGGTCGGTCGCGACGGCGAGGGCGGCGGCATACCCAGCGCGCCGAGGTCGGCCTCGGGCAACCCGCCGCGCAGGAGGGCCTGCTCGAGGGTGTCGACCCGCACGTGGGCCGCCCCGAGCCGCCGGCAGGCCGCGCGCGCGACCGTCGTCTTGCCCACCCCGGGCAGTCCGCTGAGGACCACGAGCACCGGGACCGGCTCCCCCGCCACGCCCTCGTCGGCCCACCGCGCCGCGACGTCGAGATCCTGCGGCGTCGTCACCTTGAGCGCGCGCAGATGACCGGCGACGACCGCGACGTGGCCACCGATGGCCTCGACCATGCCCGCGTCGTCGGTATGCCGCGCCTCGCCCCGCGCCTGCGCGTGGGCCCGCTCGAGGGTCTCGCGCAGGAAGCCCTGGGGCGTCTGCACGGCCCGCAGCGACGCCCGGTCGGGGGTGGCTGTCACCAGGTCGACCTCGCCGTGGGGCAGCACCTGCTTGACGGTGTCGGTCACCGGCAGCGCGGGCACGACGGCGGCGTGGCCGGAGCGCACGGCGTGGACGACCCGCTCGAAGACCTCGGGCGGGGTGAACGCGCGGGCGGCGTCGTGGACGAGCACGATGCCGACACGCGGCATGACGGCCAGGCCGGCCTGCACCGAGTCGACGCGCTCGGCGCCGCCGGGGACGACCTGGAGACCGACCTCTGCCGGCAGCAAGGAGTGGTCCAGCGCCTGCTCGAGCGCCGCCGCGCCGTCCCCAGGTGGGGCGACGACGACGACGTGTGACAGATCGGCGACCGCCGCGGCACCACTCAGCGCGTGGTGCACGAGCGGACGGGCCTGCGGGCCGGAGCCCACCGGGACGAGAGCCTTGGGCATCCCCGCCCCGAGCCGGGTGCCCTGGCCGGCAGCGACCAGGATCAGCCCGACGTTCAGGAGGCGAGGACCTCGTCGAGGGTGGCCTCAGCGGTGTCCTCGTTGGTCTTCTCGGCGAGCGCGAGCTCACTCACGAGGATCTGGCGGGCCTTGGACAGCAGCCGCTTCTCGCCCGTGGACAGACCGCGGTCTTTGTCGCGGCGCCACAGGTCGCGGACGACCTCGGCGACCTTGATGACGTCACCGGAGGCGAGCTTCTCGAGGTTGGCCTTGTAGCGGCGCGACCAGTTGGTCGGCTCCTCGGTGTGCTCGGCCCGCAGGACGGCGAAGACCTTGTCCAGGCCCTCCTTGCCGACGACATCCCGGACCCCGACGAGGTCACAGTTGTCAGCAGGTACTTCGATGGTGAGGTCGCCCTGTGCGACCTTGAGCTTGAGGTAGAGCTTCTCCTCGCCCTTGATGGTTCGCGTCTTCATCTCTTCGATGAGAGCGGCCCCGTGGTGGGGGTAGACAACCGTCTCTCCGACCTTGAACGTCATCGTGGTAAAGCCCCTTTCGCGGACCTCCAGGATACCACGCGTGGTGCAGGTCACTCAAGCGCGCGACCGACGTTTGTGCAGGTCAGGGGGTTGACATCACCTGAGGAGTATGCATCTGGAGGGTCGGACAAGACCCCCGGGGTATGCCGCCGCGCACCCCCGCGGACCCCTCCCGCGAGCCCTCCGGCTCCCCTCCCGCGGACCCCGACTCGACGGCGTCGTCGCAGGTCGCGCGGCACGCGGGCCGGTCGGTCGCGGCGGACGATAGGCTGTCCTCGTGACGACTGCACGCACTGCCCGCACCCGCCGCCTGGCCGCCCTGACGCTCGTGGCCCTGGCCACCCCCGCGCTCTCCGGATGCCTGGTCAACTCCCCGCAGGCCACCACCTTGGAGTACGCCCCCGCAGACGGGGTGCAGGCGGACGGCGAGACCATCGACGTGCGCGACCTCCTCGTGGTCAGCCAGGGCGACGGAGCGCCCGCAGTCGTCTCCGGGTCGGTCATCAACCAGTCCGCCGAGCCGGTGACCCTCACCGTGACGGTGGCGGGCGAGGCTCTCACGCCCGAGGTGACCGTGGAGCCCGAGTCCTCGGCCCGCCTGGACGGCATGGCCCCCGACGGCACCGCCGGGGAGCGCCTCGTGGTGCCCGCGCTGGACGCGACCGCCGGCCAGCACGTCGACGTGCGGATCACCGGCGGCGGCGAGACCCTGGCCGCCTCGGCACCCGTCCTGCTGCCGCAGGGCCCGTATGCCGACTACGCCGACGACGCGGGTGGCACCGTGGAGCCCCCGGCCGAGCACAGCGAGGGCGAGGGCGACCACTAGGTCGAGGTCCCGCTCAGCTCTCCCGCGGCACGCTGCCGGGGTAACGGTCGTCGGCGCCGGGCAGCTGCTCGTCGTGCCACACCCCGGTGACGAGGTAGACGACGCGCAGTGCGACGGAGACCGCGTGGTCGGCATACCGCTCGTAGTAGCGGGACAGCAGGGTGGCGTCCACGGTGACCTGGGTCGCCTGCGCCCACGACGGCTCCAGGAGCTTGCGGAAGACCTCGCGGTGCAGCCGGTCCATGGTGTCGTCGGCCTTCATGAGCTCGGTGGCGCCGTCGGCGTCCTTGCTGCCGATGATGTCGCCGGCCCGCAGGATCATCGCCTCGGCCGTGGTCGCCATCTCGGCGAAGATCGGGCGCAGTTCCTCGGGGAGCGCGTGGGAGGGGTAGCGCAGCCGCGTCAGCTTGGCGACGTGGCGGGCGAGGTCGCCGCTGCGCTCGAGGTCCGAGCTCATCCGCAGGGCGGTGACCATCTGCCGCAGGTCGGTCGCCACGGGCTGCTGGCGGGCGAGGACGTCGATGGCACGGTTGTCGAGCTCGCGACGCAGGGCGTCGATGAGCTGGTCGTCGGAGATGACCTCCTGGGCCAGCGACAGGTCGGTCTCCATGAGCGAGGCGGTCGCCCGCCTCAGCGCCGTCGCCGACAGTCGGCTCATCTGCACCAGCTGCTCGCTGATGAGGTCAAGCTCCTCGGTGAACGCGCTGCGCATACCTGGCTCCTCGTGGTCGGTGGGGGCGGCGGTCTTCCATTGTCGTGCACGTCGACAGGTGCCACCAGCGTGCGACGTTCGCAGGTCGACGTGAACGTCGTGCGACCCACAGATGAACTCTGGCCAGCCGGCCCCCGTATCCAGTGCTCGTGGTGCACCGATGGTGCACGAGGTGGTCACCAGAAGACCCTAGGCTGGTCATCGTGAACCCCTTCACCGCGGGTCTCCTGGGGCTCGCCCTCGGCCTGCTCCTGGCTGCGCTGGTGTGGTCGCTCAGTCGATCCGCCGGGCGCCCTGCCCACGACCCCGACCGCCAGTCCGAGGTCGACGTCGTGCCGGAGGGCGCCAAGCAGGTGCTCGCCGTGCTGCGCTCAGGGGCGATCGTCGCCGACAGCTCGGCCCGGGTGCACGTCGCGACCGGAGCCGCCCTGGCCTTCGGGCTGGTCCGGGGTGACGACCTCGTCAACACCCGTCTGCGCGAGCTCGTCGCCGAGGTCCTGTCCACGGGGCAGGTGTGCGAGGCCGAGCTGGAGTTCTTCCGTGGCCCGCTCGCCTCGGGCCAGGTGCTGCTCGCCGTGCGGGTCGCGCCCTTCGGGGACGGCCTCGCGCTCATCCTCGTCGACGACCGCACCCAGGCCCGCCGGGTCGAGGAGGTGCGCCGCGACTTCGTCGTCAACGTCAGCCACGAGCTCAAGACCCCTGTCGGCGGGCTGGCGCTGCTGTCCGAGGCGATCGCCGACGCGGCGGACGACCCCGAGGCGGTCGCCCGCTTCGCCGGGCGGATGAAGGTCGAGTCCGAGCGCCTCACCCGGCTGGTCGCCGAGATCGTCGACCTGTCCCGGCTGCAGGCCAGCGATCTCCTCGCGGACATGGTGCTCGTCGACGTCGCCGCCTGCGCGGCGGAGGCGGTCGAGCAGACCCGGGTCGTCGCGGGCGGCCGCACCGTGGTGGCCGCCCCCGCCGGGCGCCGCGACACGTTGCGCATCTACGGCGACCACGAGCTCGTGACGACCGCCATCCGCAACCTCGTGACCAACGCCATCGCCTACTCCGCCGACAAGACCCGCGTGGGGGTCGTCACCCGACGGGTCGACGACGTCGTCGAGGTCTCGGTCTCCGACCAGGGCAAGGGCATCTCGGCGCAGGACCAGGAGCGCATCTTCGAGCGCTTCTACCGCGTCGACCCGGCCCGGTCCCGCCGCACCGGCGGCACCGGTCTGGGCCTGTCGATCGTCAAGCACATCAGCGCCGGCCACGGCGGGTCCGTCTCGGTCTGGAGCGAGGAGGGGCAGGGCTCAACCTTCACCCTCAAGCTCCCCGCCGCCGTCGGTGACACCCGCGAGATCGGCTCCCCCGCTCCCTACCGTGGAGGACGTCCGGCGCAGGTGCCGGACCCCGCGCACGGTGACACCCCGCCCACCGCCGCGACGGCGGACCGTCCTGCTCGAGGAAAGGTGCACCCATGACCCGGATCCTGGTGGTGGAGGACGAGGCGTCCTTCTCCGACCCGCTGTCCTACCTGCTCGAGAAAGAGGGGTATGAGGTCACCGTCACCGAGACGGGCACCGACGGGCTGGCCGAGTTCGAGCGCAACGGCGCCGACCTCGTGCTGCTGGACCTCATGCTGCCGGGCATGTCCGGCGTCGACGTGTGCCGCGCCCTGCGACAGCGCTCCAGCGTCCCGGTCATCATGCTCACCGCCAAGGACTCGGAGGTCGACAAGGTGGTCGGCCTCGAGCTGGGCGCCGACGACTACGTCACCAAGCCCTACTCCGGCCGTGAGCTCCTCGCCCGCATCAAGGCGGTGCTGCGCCGGTTGAGCGAGCCGGAGGAGCTGCTCCCCTCCACCGTCGAGTCCGGGCCGGTCCGGATGGACGTCGAGCGGCATACCGTCTCGGTGGGCGGTGAGTCGGTCTCGTTGCCGCTCAAGGAGTTCGAGCTGCTCGAGATGCTGCTGCGCAACGCCGGGCGGGTGCTCACCCGCGGCCAGCTCATCGACCGGGTCTGGGGCAGCGACTACGTCGGCGACACCAAGACCCTCGACGTCCACGTCAAGCGGCTGCGCGCCAAGATCGAGCCGGACCCGTCCAACCCCCAGCACATCGTCACCGTGCGCGGGCTCGGCTACAAGTTCGAGACCACCTGACCCGGACCGCACGCAATCGAGGCAGGTGACTCCCGGCCGGAGGCCGGTGGGGGGAGCCCGGGGGCGAAGCCCCCCGGGGGTCTACTTCTTGCCCTGGTCCGCGACCGCCTGGATGGCGTCCGCCGCCGCGTCGGCGTCGAGGTAGCGCCCACCACGGGTGAGCGGGGAGAAGTCGGCGTCGAGCTCGTAGAGCAGCGGGATGCCGGTGGGGATGTTGAGCCCCGCGATGTCCTCGTCGCTGATGCCGTCGAGGTGCTTGACCAGCGCGCGCAGGCTGTTGCCGTGCGCGGCGACGAGCACGGTCCGGCCCGCCCTCAGGTCGGGCACGATCGCGTCGTCCCAGTAGGGCAGCATGCGGGCGATGACGTCCTTGAGGCACTCGGTGCGGGGCAGGTCGTCGCCGAGGTCGGCGTAGCGCGGGTCCCCGGCCTGGGAGAACTCGCTGTCGTCCTCGATGGGCGGCGGCGGGGTGTCGAAGGATCGGCGCCAGAGCATGAACTGCTCCTCGCCGTACTTGTCGCGGGTCTCGGCCTTGTTGAGCCCCTGCAGCGCGCCGTAGTGGCGCTCGTTGAGGCGCCAGTGACGATGCACCGGGATCCAGTGCCGGTCGGCCACGTCGAGGGCGGTGTTGGCGGTGGTGATGGCGCGACGCAGCAGGGAGGTGTGCAGCACGTCGGGCAGCAGGTCCTCCTGCCGGAGCAGCTCACCGGCGCGACGCGCCTCCTCGTGACCGGTCTGCGTCAGGTCGACGTCGACCCAGCCGGTGAAGAGGTTCTTGTCGTTCCACTCGCTCTCGCCGTGGCGCAGCAGGATCAGGGTGTATGCGGCCTCACTCATGGCGCCCACCCTACCGATCAGCGGGCCGGTGGCGGACCCTCGTGCCGGTCGTGCGCCTCGAGCTCGGCGCGGAAGGCCTCGAGGTTGGCCGTCGACTCCCCCCGGTCGAGGCGCCAGGCCCACTCGCGTCGGATCGAGGTCCAGAAGCCGAGGCGCAGCAGCTCGTTGAAGGGTTCGTCGCAGGCCGCCACCACTGCACCCAGCAGCTCGTCGAGCACCTGTTCGTCGAGCCCGGCCAGCGGCACGCGCCCGGTGAGGTAGACGTCGCCGCTGCGGTCCACGGCATACCCCACGCCCGGCAGACGCAGGGCCCGTCGCAGGAGGTAGCGGTAGACCGCCACGTGGTTCTCGTCGGGGTTGCGGATGACGAAGGCGCGCAGCTCCACGGCACGCTGCCCCACGACGAGGGAGAGCACGGTGCGCAGCTTGCGCTCCCCCGGCAGCGCGACCACGGTCTCGCCGGCCCGGGTGCCCTCCTCCCAGTCGACCCCGAGGGCGTCGAGGTGCTCGCGGAGCTGGGCCTGGGCGGCCTCATCCATGGTGTCCTCCTCGGTGGGCGCGGGCGTCGACCGCTGCGGCATAGGCCTCCAGCAGGGCGTCGACCGTGCGGTCCCAGGAGTATGCCTGGGCGTGCTCGGCCGCACGCGCCGACCATGCGGCGCGCTCGGTGGGGTCCTCGAGCCGGTGGAGCGCTCCCTGCAGCGCGCTCGCCCAGTCGCCGGGGTCGTGCCCGTCCACGAGGACGCCCACCTCGCCTACCGCGAGGGGCAGACCTCCGACCCGCGCGGCGACGACCGGCGTGCCGCAGGCCAGCGCCTCGATGGCGACGAGACCGAAGGACTCGTTGTGGGACGGCACGGCGACGAGGTCCGCCGCGACCATCCGCTGCGCGAGCTCCGCCCGGGAGACGGGCGGGCCGAAGTCCACGAGGTCCTCGATGCCCTCCGCCACCGCCAGCCGCTGCAGGGCCTGCGGCGCCGCGAGGCCGGAGCCGGACAGCCCGCCGAGCACCGACACCACGAGCCGGTCGCGCAGCCCGGGGTCGCGGCGGACCAGCTCGGCCGCGGCGCGGACCAGCACATCGGGCCCCTTGAGCGGCTGGATGCGGCCGACGAAGAGCAGCACCACGGCGTCCGGCGGCAGGCCGAGCTCCCGCCGCGCGGCGTCGCGGTCGCCGGGGCGGAAGGTCTCCAGGGCGACCCCGGGAGGCGCGACGTGCACGCGCTCGGGCGCGGCGGCATACCGCTCGATGAGGTCACGGGCCTCGGCCGGGGTGTTGGCGACCAGCGCGTCGGCGGCGTCGACGAGCTCCTGCTCCCCCTCGACCCGCTGCTGCGGCTCGGGGGTGTCGCCGGCGGCGAGGGCGGCGTTCTTGACCCGAGCCATGGTGTGCATGGTCTGCACGAGGGGCACGTCGAAGCGGCGGGCGGTGAGGCCGCCCGCCTGCCCGGAGAGCCAGTAGTGCGCGTGGATGACGTCGTAGTGCCCCTCGGCAAGACCCGCGACGTGCCGCGACAGGTCGTCGGCGAAGGCGCACAGGTGCCCGGGCAGGTCGTCCTTGGGCACGCCCTCGAACGGGCCGGCCGGCACGTGGTGGACGGTGACGTCGAGCCCCGGCGCGAGTTCGACGCTCTCGCGCACCGCCCCTGTGGCCCGGGTGAAGATGTCGACCTCGGTGCCGCGGCGGGCGAGGCGGGTGGCGGTCTCGACGACATACACGTTGAGACCACCCGCGTCACCGGTGCCGGGGCGGGTCAGCGGTGAGGTGTGCAGCGAGATCATCGCGACCCGGTTGACCGGTGGGTCGGCGGCTGTCGTGCTCACCCGGGCAGTCTGGCACGCGGGTCCGACCGACCGTGGCGCCTAGGGTGGTCCCGTGCCTGCCCGCCCCGCCCGCCGCAGCAGAGTCTTCGGCACGGTGACGCGCGGGACGACCAACCCCAACCGGTTGCGCAAGGTGGACCGCTGGATGGGGTATGCCCTCGGCGGGCTCCTGCGTGCCGCTCCCGCGCCTCCGGTGGTGGTCGACCTGGGGTTCGGGGCCTCGCCGGTGACGGTGCTGGAGCTGGCCGACCGGCTGCGCCGGGTCCGGCCCGACGTGCGCCTCGTCGGCATCGAGATCGACCCCGATCGGGTGGCGCGTGGGCTCGACCTGGCCGACCCGCCGGCGGTCGACTTCGTGCTCGGGGGCTTCGAGGTGCCGCTGCCCTCCTCGCTCGGGGTCGGCGCGCAGCCGACCGTGGTGCGGGCGTTCAACGTCCTGCGGCAGTATGCCGAGCCCGAGGTCGCGCCGGCGTGGGAGCAGGTGGTCGACAGGTTGGCGCCGGGCGGGGTGCTGGTCGAGGGCACCTGCGACGAGCTGGGGCGGTTGGCGACCTGGGTGGACGTGCGGCGCGGGACCGACGGCCGCCCCGAGCCGCGCTCGCTCACCCTGTCGCTGCGGCTGGCCGGGATGGAGTCGCCCTCGGTCGTGGCCGAGCGGCTGCCCAAGGCGCTGATCCACCGCAACCTGCCGGGCGAGCGGGTGCATACCTTCCTCACGGCGCTCGACGCGGCGTGGGCCAGGTCGGCGCCGATGGCGAGCTATGGCGCCCGGCAGCGCTTCGTGGCGTCCGCCCGCGCCCTGCGGGAGGAGGGCTGGCCGGTGCACGGCGGCGTCTCCCGGTGGCGGCTCGGCGAGCTGACCGTGGACTGGTCGGCCGTGGCCCCCGGGTGAAGCGTCGACCGCCACCGCGGTCGACGACCTCGTGTCAGACGATCCGGCCCAGGACTATCCGGTGAGCAACGTCCGGAGCAGGTGGGCGTAGCCCACGGCGTCATCGATAGCACGGTGCGTGTGCGGGACGTCGCCGAGGAGCCGGGGGTCGAGGGAGGAAGGCTCGAAGCCCCCTGGCGCACGGCCAAGGCGCGCGGCGGCGAAGGAGGCGATGCACAGGCCGGGCCCGTGGAAGATCCGGTCGCGCTCGTAGGGGCCCTGGGCCAGCCCGTAGGGCGTGAAGCGGCGCAGGTAGTGGTCCATCCAGGTCCCGTCGAACCCCAGGGGGCACGCGGCGAAGGTGCGGGGGGCCGGCAGCTCGCGCAGCCACTGCACGTAGTCATCCAGCACGATGGAGACCGGTCGGGCACCCGTGGTGCAGGCCGACCAGGCCTCTGGGACGGTCTGGAACCAGGCATACGTCTCGGGGTTCGGCGCTGCCCCGGGAAGCGACTCGAGGACCGCCTCGAACCTCCCGCACTCGCCCCCGGAGGCGGTCATGGCGACGGAGGCGAAGGAGCGCAGGGAGTTCGGGCCCGGGTGCGGACCGTCGACCTCGATGTCGGTGACGACATAGACCCAGGAGTCACTCGTTCCCGGGCCAGCCGGTTCGGGTGCGAGAACGCTGGGGTCGGCACTCACCAGGGGCCGTAGGGCCCCATGTGGGTGGTGGAGCCACCGCGGCCCTGGACCGACTTCACCGCGGGCCGGACGTCCGCGAGGTAGACCCCGGCGGCGACGACGGCGATGACGTTGAAGATGCTGAAGGGGTTGAACATGAAGATGAAGCCGATGAGGGCCGCCCCGCCGGTGAGCAGGAGCCAGAACTGCTTGGTCCGCTTGCTCGCCGCCACGAAGGCGTCGGCGCGGGTCCGGGCGCAGTCGATGAGCGCCCACAGCATCATCGCGAAGACGGCGACGCCCACGACGACCTGCAACAGGTTCTGTGCCTCGTAGATGGCTGGCATGTCCTCAGCCTACGCGCAGACGCTGGGGGCGCGCTGCGGGCGAGACGGCGAGCTGGGGCGGGGCTGGGCGCCGGACTCAGGTGTCGACGATCACCGTGAACGGCCCGTCCCCGACGATCTCGACCTCCATCATGGCGCCGAAGCGCCCCGTGGCGACCTCGACCCCGCGCCCGCGCAGCGCCTCGACGACAGCGTCGACCAGGGGCTCGGCGACCGGGCCGGGGGCGGCATCGCCCCACGAGGGCCGGCGCCCCTTGCGCGTGCTGCCGTAGAGGGTGAACTGGCTCACGACGAGGACCGCGGCGCCGGCCTCGGTGACGGACCGCTCGTCGCGCAGGATGCGCAGCTCGGCGATCTTGCGGGCCATGGTCTCGACGTCGGCCGACCCGTCGTCATGGGTCGCAGCGACCAGGGCGACCAGCCCTGGCCGCTCGATCCGCCCCACGACCTCGCCCTCGACCGTGACCTGCGCCCGGGTGACCCGCTGCAGGACTGCTCTCACGCGTCGTCCTCGGCCAGGACGGCGCGGACCGCGCCCACGGGCTGGCCGTGACCCCGGACCACGGCCCGGGCGTTCAGCGCGTCGAGGGCGGCGGCGACCTCCGGCCCCGCCTGCTCCACCCCGGCCCGGCGCAGCACCGCCGTGGTGACGACCACGCGGGCCCGCTCGCCGCCATCGGTGATCTTCACGGACACGCCGCGACCGTCGGCCAGGCCGACGGCATACACCGACTCGGCGCCGTCCTTGGCGATGAGACCGGGCACCGCGGTGATGAGGTCGGTGACGTCCCGGCCGGTGCCTCCGAGGAACTCGGGGTGCGAGCGGATCGCGGCCGCGACCCGGCCGGCCTCGCTGTCCTCCGGCGCGGCGGCGATCCGGCCGAGGGCGCGCGCCAGGCCGGTCAAGGACACCCCGAGGGCCGGCGCGCCGCACCCGTCGATGGTCGCGACGGCGACGGGCTCGCCGGTGAACTCCTCGACGACCTCGACGATCAGGCGCTGCAGCGGGTGCTCGGGGTCGAGGTAGGTCGCGGTGTCCCACCCGGCGGCCACGCAGGCGGCCAGCATGCCGGCGTGCTTGCCCGAGCAGTTCTGCCCCAGGGACGTCGCGGGGTTGCCGGCCTGGGTCCAGCGGCGGCGCTCCTCCTCATCGAGCGGAAGGTCGGGGGTGTTGAGCAGCGCTGACTCGTCGAGACCCACCGAGGCCAGGATGCGCAGGGCACCGTCCAGATGCCGCTCCTGGCCCGAGTGGCTCGCGGAGGCCAGCGCGAGCAGCTCGCCCTCGAGCCGCGCCCCGGCCCGCAGCATGGCGATCGCCTGTATCGGCTTGAGGGAGGAACGCGGCAGGATCGGCGCCTCCACGGGGCCGACGGCGAGCTCGAGCGAGCCGTCGGGGCCTGTCAGCGCGACCACTCCGTGGTGCACGGACTCCACGAAGCCGCCACGCACCACCTCGGCGACGACGGGAGCGGTGGCGAGCGGCGAGCCTGAGGTCTGCGTCTGCGAAGGCATGGGCCGATCCTGCCAGCCGGTATGAGGTCGGGCGCTGCCACCCCGGGCCCCGGCCGCCGCCTCCCCGTCCCCCCACCGGGACCGACCACGGCCTAGCACGACTGTCATCGGCGAACTTGCCGATGACAGTCGTGCTAGGCCGACGTTGGTCCGGGCTCGGGTGCGTTGGTCCGGAAGGCTGGGGGGCTGCGGGTATGCCGTCAGCCGGGGACGACCACCGTCTGCGCCGCGGAGGTGCCGTCGGCCAGCAGGGTGAGGGTCGGGTCGAGGTTGCGCTTGACGAGCGCGAGGGCGATCGGGCCGTCGTCGGCGTGCCGGGCGACGCTGGTCAGCTGCCCGACCGCGCGGCCTCCCTCGAGCGGCGTGAGCTCGGTCCCGGCCTCGGGTATGACGTGACCCGAGCCGTCGAGGTGCAGGAAGACGACGCGACGGGGCGGGCGTCCGAGGTTCTTCACCCGGGCGACCGTCTCCTGGCCGCGGTAGCAGCCCTTGTGCAGGTGGACGGCGGTGCGCAGCCAGTCCAGCTCGTGCGGGATCGTGCGGTGGTCGGTGTCCACCCCGGCCCGCGGCCGCCAGGCCGCGACCCGCAGCGCCTCGGCCGCCCAGGTGCCGGCGAGCGGGCGCTCACCGACCACCTCCGCGAGCTGGTCGCGGGGCACGACGAGCTCGCGCCAGGCACGCCCGCTCCCCGGGTGCTCCTCCCCCTCCGGCCCGTAGCAGAAGGTGTCGCCGACCGGCCCGGGCCAGGGGTCCACCCACGCCAGCGGCTCGCCGGGCGCGGACTCGCGCGCCACCGGCTCGCCGAGCACGGCATACCGCTCGCTGACGTCGGCGACCTCGACCCGCAGCATGAACCGCATGGAGTCCAGCCACCCGGCCACGGCCGACGCGGCGCCCGGCTCGGTGGTGATCCATGTGGTCTCGCCGTCGTCCACGACGTGCAGCGCGTGCTCGACGTGGCCCTTGGGCGAGAGGATCAACGTCTCCGCGGACGTCCGCGGCGGCAGGTCGAGGAGCTGCTGGGTGGTGAGCGAGTGCAGCCAGCTCAGCCGGTCCGGCCCGGTGACGGTCACCACCCCGCGGTGGGAGAGGTCGACGACGGCCAGGCCCTCGGCGAGCAGTCGCTGCTCACGGTGGGGGTTGCCGTAGTGCGACGCGACACCGGCGTCCGGGCCGGTGCCCTCGACGGCACCGGGGCGCTCCAGGAGCACGCTCATCGTCTTGATCCTCCTCGGGGGGTCTGCCCGGTCCACGGTACGCGCCCGTCATCCCACCGGACGCGCAGCCTGGGCGCATACAATCCGGCCCATGCCGTCAGAGACCACCTCACCCCACGCCGGGCCGACGGGCACCCGCACCCGCAGGCGTCGCCACCCGTTCCGGGCGCTGGCACTCGGCATCGGCCTGCTGGCCCTCGTGGGCGTCATCGCGCTGGGCGGCTACGCGTTCTACCTCCAGCGCACCGTCGAGGGCAACATCGAGCGGGAGGACCTCAACGCCCAGGACAACGCGGTCGTGACGATCTCCCCTGACCGCACCGGAGCCAACCAGCCCGGAGAGGACGCGGACGCCGACGGCTCGGTGGACCTCGACGGCCCGGTCGAGACCGACGGCGAGACGGGCGAGGAGCAGCTCGACCAGGACGACGGCACGGCACCCATCGTCGGCGAGGACGGCGAAGAGATCGAGGTCCCGCAGAGCGAGTTCGTCGCGACCACGCCCGAGCGTCCGGCGGAGGCCGGCGAGGCGATGAACTTCCTCATCATCGGCTCGGACAGCCGCGACCTGTCGGTGGAGCGCGGCCGCTCCGACGTCATCGTCCTCATGCACATCAACGACGAGCGCGACCGCGTCGACCTCGTGCACTTCCCCCGCGACCTCTTCGTGCCGATCGCGGGGACGGGCGGGTCCTCCAAGATCAACGCGGCCTACTCCTACGGCGGGGCACCGCTGCTGGTCCAGACCCTGCAGCCGCTCATCGACGTGCCGATCGACCACGTCGTCATCGTCAACTTCGAGAGCTTCCAGGCGATGACCGACTCCATCGGCGGCGTCGACGTCGATGTCGCCGAGGCCTCCCCCGGCTTCCCGGAGGGCGTCATGCACATGGACGGCGCCACCGGCCTGAGCTTCGTCCGGGAGCGGTATGCCCTGTCCCAGGGCGACATCTCGCGCGGTCAGCGGCAGCAGGCCTTCATCAAGGCGATCATGACCAAGGCGCTGTCGCGGGAGACCATCACCAACCCGGCCCGCCTCGCGAGCTTCGTCGACGCCGCCACCACCAACCTCACCGTCGACGCCGACCTGCAGGTCGGCGAGATGCGTGACCTCGGCCTGTCGATGCGCGGCGTCCGCGGCGACGACATCTTCTTCGAGACGGCGCCGTGGAACGGCATCGACATGCACCCCGTCGCCGGGTCGATCGTCCTCATGGCCTCCGACCAGATGGACGTGCTCTCCCAGCACCTGCAGAACGACACCATGGAGGACTACACCGACCCGGTGTCCCCCCGCAGCGGCTTCGGCGGCTGACTACCATGGTCGGGTGCCCATCGAACTCGACCCGACCATGCATCACGACAACGCCCCGCTGGCCTGGCTGCTCGGCACCTGGGCGGGGGCCGGCGTCGTCGGCTACCCGACGATGGAGTCCCGCAACTTCGGCCAGGAGGTCGAGGTGACCCACGACGGTCGCCCGTTCCTGCACTGGACCTCGCGCACCTGGCTGCTCGACGAGCAGGGGAACCAGGAGGAGCTCTTCGCGGTGGAGACCGGCTACTGGCGCCCCCAGCCCGACGGTGACGTCGAGCTGCTGCTCGCCCACCCCACCGGCGTCGTCGAGCTCTACTACGGCAAGACCGGCCAGGCCAAGGTCGAGGTCGCCACCGACAGCATCGTGCGCAGCCCCACCGCGCCGGAGTATGCCGCGGCTCAGCGCCTCTACGGCTACGTCAACAGCAACCTCATGTGGGTCATGGACATGACCGCGCACGGCCACGAGATGCAGTCCTACATGTCGGCCGAGCTCAAGCGCGTCTGAGCCGGCTGGGCCGCGCTCAGCCCGGGAAGGCGCTGGGCTCGAAGGCCAGGCCGACGAGGTAGGGCGCCACCCCGACGACGAGCACCGACAGGATTGCTGCCACGAGGCGGGGCCGCGCGTGCGCCAACGGCGGCAGCGGGGAGAGCACGGCGCGCATCGCGTGGCTGAGAGCCCCGGCTCCCACCCCGAGCAGGAGCCACGTCGCCGGGCTCGCCCCGAGGGCCAGGGCCACCGCCAGGGAGCCCACCCCGCCACCGAGCATGGCCAGGGCCAGCAGCCACCCGCGCAGGCCCGACCAGCGACCCGCGAGGTCGGTGATCGACGAGACGCTCGCGGCGGCGAGCGCACCCAGGAGCAGCGCGATCCCGACCGCCGTGTGGCTCGCCGGGACCATGAGGATCCCGCAGCCCACGAGCGCCAGGGCCAGGACCACGGAGCTGACCGACTGCACCACCCGGGGTCGACCGTCGCGGCGCAGGATCTGGTGGAGGAAGGCCGCGATCATCGCCAGGGCCAGCGCGGCCGGCGCCCACCCCAGCCACGGCTCTTCGTCGCGCACGCCCACCGAGACGACCAGGGCGAGCCCGCCGACGAGCAGCACCCCGACCGTGCCGCGCGGTGAGGGCAGGCCCACGGTGCCCGACCAGCCC
This sequence comes from Serinicoccus profundi, assembly GCF_008001015.1. NCBI lineage: Bacteria > Bacillati > Actinomycetota > Actinomycetes > Micrococcales > Ornithinimicrobiaceae > Serinicoccus > Serinicoccus profundi. The sequence goes on from NZ_CP042862.1 coordinate 2,782,985, forward strand.
CACGCCACGATGACGGCGCACACCCCCAGCGTGATCGCCAGCAGCCACGGCGCCGCGAGCGCCGCGAGCGCCAGCAACCCCGAGACGACGCACACGAGCATCGCCAGCACCCCCACGAGACGTGGCGTGGGCGCATCCGCGACCCGCGCGCTCGAGGTGGGCTGAGGCATACCTCCATCTTGCCGCACCGGCGCTGGTGGACGCCGCAGGCAGGCCCAGTCCCTATCCTTGGTCCGTGGCCGACCTGGTCCTGCTCACCCCGCGCCCCGCCGACAGCGCCTCGGCGGCGCTCGTGCTGCCCGGGCTCTCGCTGCTCCCGCACCGCGTGTCGGTCACCGGCATGGACCTCGGTGCGCTCGTGAGCCACGGCGACCCTGACCTCGTCCTCGTCGACGCCACGGCCGACCTCGTGCAGGCGCGCGGCGTGCTGCGCTCCCTCGCCACCCTCGACCTGGACGTGCCGGTGCTCGCGGTCGTCGGCGACGGCGCGCTGGCGGTGCTGGACGACCAGTGGCCGATGGACGACCTCGTCGTGTCCACCGCGAGCCCGGCCGAGCTCGCGGCCCGGCTGCGTCTCGCGCTCGGCCGCGGCCCCCGGCATACCGGCGCGTCCCCCGCCCCCTCGGGCGCGGCGGACGGCGACGACCAGCCGGAGACGATCAAGGTCGCGGACGTCGTCGTGGACGAGGCGAGCTGGACGGTGCGCGCCGGCGGACGCGTCCTCGACCTGACCTTCAAGGAGTTCGAGCTGCTGCGCTATCTCGTGCAGCACCCCGGCCGCGTCGTCACCCGCGACATCCTCCTGCAGCAGGTGTGGGGCGGCGACTACTACGGCGGCACCCGCACCGTCGACGTGCACATCCGTCGCCTGCGCGCCAAGCTCGGGCCCGAGCGGGAGTCGCTCATCGGGACGATCCGCGGCGTCGGCTACCGCTTCACCGGGTCGCGCAGCACAGATCGCTGAGCTGCGTGCCAGACTGACCCCCATGCCCGGACCTCGCCCACGTCCCGACATCGACGAGCTTCCCGCCCTGCCCGGACGCGTCTCCGGCGACGTGCTCGCCCTCGCCGTCCGCGCGGCCGGCCACGACGGGGTCAAGCCGCTCTCCGAGCAGACGGTGCTGCAGGCGCGCCGCCTGCCCGAGAGCGTCTCCAGCCACGAGACGGGGGTGCACCTCGTCGTCCGCAACGGCCCCGAGGGCCCGGTCATCGGCTACGGCCACGTCGACACCAGCGACCCGGACGCCCCGTCCGCCGAGCTCGTCGTCGACCCCGAGCACCGGCGCCTCGGGGTGGGCGGCGCGCTGCTCGACCACGTGCTGAGGCGCTGGCCCCAGGTGCGGCTGTGGAGCCACGGCGACCTGCAGGACGCCCGCACGCTGTATGCCTCGCGCGGGCTGCGGGTCGTGCGCGAGCTGTGGCAGATGTCCCGGCCGCTGGCCGGCGAGTGGGCCGACCTGCCCGACCGGGTGGAGCTGCCCGAGGGCCTGGCGGTGCGCCCCTACCGCGTCGGCAGCGACGACGAGCCGTGGCTCGCGGTCAACGCGCGCGCCTTCGCCGACCACGCCGAGCAGGGTCGGATGAGCCTGGCCGACCTGCAGGACCGCCAGCACGAGCCGTGGTTCGACCCCTCGGGCTTCCTCGTCGTCGAGGACACCACCGACGTCGACCCGGAGGGCCAGGCGCGGGTGGCGGCCTTCCACTGGACCAAGGTCGAGACCGACCACCCCGAGACCGGGGAGGTCTACGTCGTCGGCGTCGACCCCGACTACCAGGGTCGGGGCCTGGGCACCGCGGTGACCCTGCTGGGCCTGCAGCACCTGCGCGCCCGCGACGTGCACGACGTCACGCTCTACGTCGACGGCGACAACGCCCCGGCGATCGCGACCTACCAGCGCCTCGGCTTCGAGCGCTCGGCGGTCGACGTCATGTATGCCGCGGGAGACGCGCAGGCATGAGCGGCGCCGGCCCGTCGGTGGTCCGCGCCGGCGGGGTGCTCCCGGTCCGGGTCCAGGAGGGGACCCTCCAGGTCGCCCTGGTGCACCGCCCCCACTACGACGACTGGTCCTGGCCCAAGGGCAAGCTCGACCGCGGCGAGGACTTCCCCGTCGCCGCGGTGCGCGAGACGCTGGAGGAGACCGGGCTGCGGGTGCGGCTCCTCGCGCCCCTGCCGGCGTCCCGCTACCAGCTGGCCAGCGGCTCCGACAAGCTCGTGCACTACTGGGCCGGGGAGGTGCTCCACGACACCGGCGCGCTGGAGCACGAGGTCGACGAGGTGGCGTGGCTCTCACCGACCCTCGCCGGGCGGCGGCTGACCTATGAGCGTGACCACGAGCAGCTCGCCGCGGTGGTCGACCACTACACGAGCGACCGGCTGAGCACCTGGACCCTGCTCGTGGTCCGCCACGCCCACGCCCTCGCCCGCGGCGAGTGGTCCGGGCCGGACCCGCGGCGCCCGCTCAGCAGCGCCGGGCGCCGCCGGGCCCGGCACCGCATCGCCGACCTCGTCGCCGCGTATGCCCCCGAGCGCCTGGTGAGCAGCCCGTCGGTGCGCTGCGTCGACACGCTCGCCCCCTTCGCCGAGACGGCCGGCCTGCGGCTGCGGACCAAGCAGGGGCTGTCGGAGGAAGGCTACGAGGACGACCCGGGCGCGCTCGGCAGGCACCTGCGGCGGGTCCTGGAGCGCGGGGTCGGGACGGCGCTGTGCACCCACGGGCCGCTGCTCCCCGACATCGTCGCCACCCTGTTGGACCGTGCCGACCCCGGCATGGACCGTGCGGAGCGACGGATGCTGGCCCGGCTCACCGGGACGACGATGGACAAGGGCGAAGTGCTCGCCTGCACGATGAGCGACCTGGGCGACGACGCCCGGGTCCTCGCGGTGGCCCGGCACCGGCCGCACTGAGGCACCGGCATACCGACGGGCGCAGGGCATCCCCACGGGCGGTGACGCGGGAGGAGGACAAAGAGCGTGCCGGGCCGGGAGCGCCTCACGGCGCGAGGCCGCTCGAAGCGGCGTGTGTTGGAGCCCGGGGCTGCCGCGGCCCGGCACGCAGTCGTCAACGGTACGCCTCTGCTCGATGTTCCCCAACTCAGGGGGCATCACCCCTGCGCGGACGCACAGGATCGGCCGGGGCGACGCCCGCCCTAGTGCAGGTCGCCGAGGCGCCAGAGGCGGGCGCAGGCGCTGAGGTCGTCGGCCGTGTCCCGCAGCCGGGCGGCGCGGGTGACCTGCTCGCTGGGGATGTCGTCGGCCACGGGGTCGGCGAGGCCCACCGCCATGACGTGGCAGAAGGCACTGGCCCGCTCCAGGGCGATCGCGAAGTCTCCGGTGAAGACCCCGCCGAGGATCTGCTCGGTGAGGTGCCGCAGGGCGTCGGGCTCGGGCGGGTCGGCGACCCCGGCGATGGCCTGGTAGACCTCCGCGTGCCCTGCCCCGGTCGCGAACTGCCGACCGACCTCGGCCGGTTGCCGCAGCACCCACTCGTGCAGGAGGTAGAGCCGCCACAACGCCCCCGGCAGGCTGCGGGCGGGCCGGTCCGACCAGAGCTGGGCGACGGTGGCCAGACCGACCTCACCCACGAGCCCGACCAGTCGCGAGGCGAGCTCGCTGTCCCCGGCCGACTCCGCGCGACCGCGCCCGACGACGAGCTCCGCGCTGCGGTGCGCCGCCTCCGCCACCTCGAGGGGGTCGACCCCGTCGGAGGTGTCCTCGAGCCGGTCCGGCGGGCGCAGCGTCGGCCGGTGGAAGGGCCGCTTCGACTCCTCGCTCATCGCCGGACCACCACCACGCCGTCGGGGTCGAGGCCGACCTCGCCGGAGCCCGGCTCCCCGAGTCGCGCCCCGAAGGCGGCGATCGTCTCCTGCGTCGCCGACCGGACCTCGTCGCGGCCGGGCAGGGCGCGGGAGACCTCACCCTCCCCACCGAGCCGCGCCAGCAGGGCGACGCCCGGGCGCACGACGGTGAGCAGCTCGCCGCCGGTGCCGTCCGGCTCCCGGGTGACCTCCCCGACGGTCCCGCGGTCGGCGGCCGGGGTGTCGCGCCGCCAGTGCAGGAGGGCGCGGTAGAACGCGAGCATCTGCGCGTGCGACGCCTCGCCCACCTCGGCCCAGTCCAGCGTCGAGGCCGCCACGGTCCCGACGTCCTGGGGGTCCGGCACCTCGCCCGACCAGCCGTGCTCGGCGAACTCCGCCTGCCGACCCTCGCGGATCGACTCGGCGAGCCACTCCTCCTCGTGGTCGGTGAAGTACTGCCACGGCGTCGAGGCGCCCCACTCCTCACCCATGAAGAGCATGGGCGACCACGGGGCGGTGAGGAGCAGGGCCGCCCCGACCGCGTGCCGCCCGGCCGGTATGCCGTGGTGCAGGCGGTCCCCGACGGCCCGGTTGCCGATCTGGTCGTGGGTCTGGAGGGAGGCGACGAAGCGCCACGGCTCGGTCACCTCCAGGTCGACGGGTCGCCCGTGGACCCGGCCGCGGAAGCTCGACACGGTGCCGTCGTGGAAGAAGGGTGTGCGACCGAGCACCTTGACGATCGCGTCGGCGTCGGCGAAGTCGGCGTAGTAGCCCTGCGACTCCCCGGACAGCAGCACGTGGAGCGCGTGGTGGACGTCGTCGGCCCACTGCCCGTGCAGCCCCACGCCACCGGCGCCGCCGGGACCGCGCCGCGCGACCGTCGCCGGGTCGTTGCGGTCGGACTCGGCGACCAACGACCGGGGGACCCCGGTGCGCCCGGAGATCTCGTCGGCCAGCGCAGCGAGCTCCTCCAGCAGGTGCACCGCCCGCTCGTCGTGCAGGGCGTGGACGGCGTCCAGCCGCAGGCCGTCGAGGTGGTAGTCCTCCAGCCAGAGGCGCGCGTTGTCGAGCAGGTAGGCCCGCACCCCGTCGCTGCCCGGCCCGTCGAGGTTGACCGCCTCGCCCCAGGGCGTGTGGTGCCGGTCGGTGAAGTAGGGCCCGGTCTGGCGCAGGTAGTTGCCGCTGGGGCCGAGGTGGTTATAGACGACGTCCAACCAGACCGCGAGCCCGGCGGCGTGCGCCGCGTCGACCAGACGGGCCAGGCCCTGCGGCCCGCCGTAGGCGTCGTGGACGGCATACGGCGCGACCCCGTCGTAGCCCCAGCCGTGCCGACCGGGGAAGGCCGCCACCGGCATCAGCTCGATCACGGTGATGCCGAGGTCGACGAGGTGGTCGAGGTGCCCGATGGCGGCCTCGAAGGTCCCCTCCGGGGTGAAGGTGCCGACGTGCAGCTCGTAGACCGCGGCGCGCTCCATCGGCACCCCGGTCCACGTCTCGTCGGTCCACGCGAAGGCCGCGGTGTCGACGACGGCACTGGGGGCGTGCACGCCGTCCGGCTGGTGCAGGGAGCGCGGGTCGGGCACGGGCGACCCGCCGTCCACGGCGAAGGCGTAGCGGCTGCCGGGGGCGAGGGTGCCGGGGTCGAGGGTGCCGTCGGTCGCCGACCACCAGCCGTCCTCGCCGGCGCGCAGGGGGATGCGGGTCGAGCCGTCGGCTCCCAGGACGAGGTCGACGTGCTCGGCGTCGGGCGCCCAGAGGCGGACGTCGTGGTGGCTCATCGGCTGCCCTCCTGGAGGTCGGTGGCGCGGACCAGGAGCGCGACCGGCCCCTGGGCGAAGACGTCGGCGGCCAGGGGCCCGGTCTCGGCCTCACCCACCGGGTGCTCGGCCCCGGTGAGGGCGTCGACCCAGAGGTCCGACGGCAGGGGTATGCGCTGGTCACCGAGCCCGCCCGCGGCGCCGAGCGCGCGTGGGGCCCGGATGGTGAGGGTCGCGGCGACCCCGCCGCGCAGGAAGCCGAGCACGTGCTCCCCGGCCTCGACCGGGGCGTAGTCGGCGCCCGGCCCGTAGGCGTGGGGCAGCCAGGCCCGCAGCCGCAGCACCCGCGAGGTCACCCACAGCACCTCGTCGGAGAGATCGCCGGTCCACCCGGTGGCGTCCAGCCTGCGCAGCCGCTCGACCCGCTCCTCGTAGTCCACCGGGCGGCGGTTGTCGGGGTCGACCAGCGAGAGGTCGACGACGCCCGAGCCCTGGTAGGTGTCCGGCACGCCCGGGAGGGTGAGCTGCAGGATCTTCTGCGCCAGCGTGAGGGTCCGGATCGTCGGGGCGTTGTCGCGCACGGCGGCCGCGATCGCCTCGGCCACCTCTCCCCCGGCGAGCATCTCCTCGGCCAGGGCGAGGACGCGCTCCTCGTAGGCGGTGTCCGGCTCGGTCCACGTGGAGTGCAGCTTGGCCTCGCGCATGGCCTTGGTGAGGTAGGTCTCCAGGCGCTCGCCGTCGACCCTCCCGGCCCCGACGAGGGTCTGCCAGATGAGGTGGGCGGTCTCGCCGTCCACCCCGTGCCGCCGCGCGGCCTCCAGGGCCCGCTCCGAGACGCGGGCCCAGGCCTCGCCGTCGCCGGAGACCGCGAGGATCCGGGCGCGGACGTCCTCGCTGCGCTTGGTGTCGTGCGTCGAGAGCGTCGTCATGCCGCTCGGCCAGTGCTCCGCCTGGTGCGTCGCCCAGGCGTGCAGCGTCGCCACCCCGCGGGCGGCGTCGAGCCCCACGGCCGGGTCGGCGCCCACCTCGTTGAGGGCCACGAGGCGGTGCCAGCGGTAGAACGCGGTGTCCTCGATGCCCTTGGCCATGACCGGGCCGGTGGTCTGCTGGAAGCGCACGCACAGGTCGGCGGCGGCCGCCGGGTCGGTGGCGCACCCCTGCGGGTCGGCCAGCACGGCGACGAGCGCGTCGATCTCCTCACGCAGGTCGGGGCGGGCGGCGCGGGCGCGCTCCTGCCCGGTGAGCAGCGGAGCGACCATCGCCTCGTCCTGCTCGAGCGGGGTGGCTCCGGGGCGGACGTAGGCGCGGTAGACGTGGACCGAGACGAGCAGCTCGACGAGGGCGTCGTGCAGGCGGGCCTCGTCGTGACGGGGCAGCGCCTGCACGGCCCGGCGCATGAGCCGTGCGACCTCGGGGCGCAGCAGCTCGGTCGCGGCCAGCCGCTTGCAGCGCTCGACCTCGGCGTGCAGGTCGGGTTCGCCCCCGGTCCGCGCCCACGTGGCGCTCACGACATCGGTGGTCGTGGGGTCGACGAGGGCCGCGGAGAGGGCGGCGTTGGCGTCGTAGCCGGTGGTGCCGGCGCACGCCCAGGCGGCCGGGAGCCGCTCGTCGCCCTCGAGGATCTTCTCGACCCAGACCGGGGTGCCGGGCCGGGTGACGTCGCGCAGCTGCTGGAGGTATGCCGTGGGGTCGGCCAGCCCGTCCGGGTGGTCGATGCGGAAGCCGTCGATGACGCCCCCCAGGTGCAGGTCGAGGAGCAGCTCGTGGGTGGCGGCGAAGACATCGGGCTGCTCGACGCGGACCCCGATGAGCCCGTCGACCTCGAAGAAGCGGCGGTAGTTGAGGACGTCGGCGGCGTCGCGCCACGACGCCAGCAGCCAGCGCTGCGCGTCGAGGACGGCGCGCACGGCGGCCGGCGACGCGGCCCCCTCGGGGTGCTCCTCGGCCAGGCGGTCGGTGCCCGGCGCGAGCGGCAGGACGTGCTCGAAGTAGCGGGCCACCGGCTGGCCGGCGGCGGGGCCCTCGTCCGGCCCGCCGGTGCCGAGGGTGATCTCCCCCCGGGCCAGGACGGCCTCGAGGTCCTCGCCGAGGACGGGCAGCCCGAAGCGCCCGCCGAGGTGCGCCCAGTCGACGTCGAACCACGACGCCCGGGCGGCGGTCTGGCCGTCGCGGAGCACCTCCCACAGCGGGGCGTTGCGCCACAGCGGGGCGACGAGCGCCATGTGGTTGGGCACGACGTCGACGACCACCCCGAGACCGAGGTCGTGCGCCGCGTCGGCGAGCGCCTCCAGCCCGGGGCGTCCGCCGATCTCGGGGTTGATCTGCGTGTGGTCGAGCACGTCATACCCGTGCTCGGAGCCGGGGACGGCGGTGAGCACCGGGGAGAGGTAGACGTGGCTGACCCCCAGGGCGTGCAGGTAGGGCAGCACCTGCTGCGCGTCGGCGCAGGTGAAGCCGGCGTGCAGCTGGAGGCGGTAGGTGGCGGTCAGGGGACGCGTCGTCGAAGCAGTCATGACGCGGACCAGTCTCTCACCGCATCGGCTCGCGTGGTGCCGACCCGGCCCTCCGAGCGGTCAGCCGAGGAGTCCGGACCGGCCGGAGAACCACCCCAGGGCGAGGGCGGCGAGCCCGAGGGCCACCGCCACCGCGACGAGGGTCCGGCGCCGGTAGCGGTAGGTCGCGGCGCGGGCCCGGGCGGCCGCCACCTGCGGGACCGGGTCGATGCCGTGGCCCGGCGAGCGCAGGACCCGCCGCAGCAGCTCCTCCAGCGCCCGGATGGTGGACGGGCTCATCGCTCGGCGCCACCCTCGGGGTCGAGGTAGGCGAGGTTGTCGGCGGTCTTCTGCGCGATCTCCGCGGCCGCCGCGACCGCCTCGTCCTGCGTGTCCACCCCGCCGTCGCCGGGCGAGGCCCGCACCGTCACGCCGACGAGGTAGTCGCCGTGCCGGACCACGGCCCCGCCGAGCTGGTGGGTGCTGCCGCTCTGCAGGGCCTGCTCGACCCCCACGAGCAGGTGGTCGTCGTCCTCGTGCCCGGGCCAGGGCAGCGGCTCCGGCGGGTCGATCACCTCGGCCCCGTCACCGACCCACCGGGCGCTGAGATCGGGGCTGCCGGCGCGGACCAGCTCCATCGCCTCCGCCCCGTCGTCCCAGGCCGTGATGATCAGCTCGAGGGAGTCCTGGTCGATGGCGTTGCCGTCGTCGTAGTAGAACCACTGCACACCGCTGTGCGGCTCGATGCCGGGCTCGAGGTTGCCGGCCATGAAGGTCCCCAGCGGCATCTGGCGCGGGCCGACGAACTCACCCTCCGGCCCCCCGAACGCGTCGAGGAACTCGATGCCGACCGGCCGCGGGTCCGGCAGCTCGATCCGGTTGGACAGGGGTCCCGTGCCGTCGTCGGGCGAGACGGGCTCAGGCGGCTCGGTGGACTGCCACGGGGGGTCGGTGGGGGTCGGGGTCGGGGCGACCGGGCTGGTCGTCACCGGCCCGCTGGTGGTGGCCTCGTCGTCGGGCTGCGGGCTGGGCAGCGGGGTCGGCGACGCCGTCTGCGTCCGGGTGGCCACGGTGACGTCGACCCCCCTGCCGCCGGACTCCATGAGGCGGTGGCCGAGCACCCATCCCGTGCCGGCCAGGGTGGGCAGCAGCACCGCCGTCGCGACCGCGGCCGTCGCGGCGCGCCGCCGGCGGATGCCGCGGGCACGCCTCTTGACCCCGGCCACGAGGGCGTCGTGGTCGAAGGTCTCGCCGTAGGCGGGCCCGCCCAGCGCCTCGCGGAGCTGGTCATCGATGCTGGGCCGGTCGCTGGGGCGCGACTGCTCGTCGGGCGTCATCGCGGGGCCTCCTCTCCGAAGCTCTGCGGTGCCAGGGCTCGCAGCTTGGTGAGCGCGCTGTGCGCGGCGCTGCGCACGGCCTGCTCGGTGCAGCCGAGGGCCTGGGCGATCTCGCGGTCGGCGAGGTCCTCGTAGTAGCGCAGCGCCACCACGGCGCGCTGCCGGTCGGGCAGCTGGCGGATGAGGGCCAGCACGGTGTCGCGGGCGGCGACCTCGCCCTCGGGTGAGGCCGCCGAGGGGGCGGACCAGTCGGCAGTCACCCTCTCGTGGGAGATCACCTCGGAGGCGGCCTTGCGCCGCTTGACCGAGCTGAGCCGGTTGACCATCGTGCGACGCACGTAGGCGTCGATGTTCTCCGCCTCGCGCACCCGCGACCACTGGGTGATGACGAGCGCCAGGGTGTCCTGCACGAGGTCCTCGGCATCGGCCCGTTGGCCGGTCATCGCGAACGCCAGACCGACCAGGCGGGGCATCGCCTGCTCGACGTAGGCCTCGGCCTCCGCGCGCTGGGCCGCACCCGCGCCGAAGAGCCTCATGGCCCGATCCTGGCAGTCATACTCCTCCAGACGCCGCGGGACGCGGCCGACGTTGCACGCCGCACGGTATGCGGTGCCGCACCGGTCCGCCCGCACGTCCTGCGGCCAGGGTGCGGCCACGGTGGCGGGTCGCCGCGTGCAGGGTCGGAATCGGTGAGCCACCCCGCGCGACCGTAGAATCTTCAGGGTGTCTGCCACTCCCCGCCCCGACCTTCGCGACCTCGCTCGCGAGCGCATCCTCGTGCTGGACGGCGGCTACGGGACCCTCATGCAGCAGGTGGGGCTGGAGGAGGAGGACTTCCACGGTCCGGGCGACGACCCCGCCTGGGCGCCCCTGCGGGAGATCACGCTCAAGGGCAACTTCGACCTCATCGCGCTGACCCGTCCGGATGTCCTGGCCGAGGTCCACCGGTCCTACCTCGAGGCCGGCGCCGACCTGCTCACGACCAACACCTTCACCTCGACGACGATCGCCCAGGCCGACTACGAGGCCGGCCACCTGGCGCGGGCCATGAATGTCGCCTCCGCCCGGGTGGCCCGCGAGGTCGCCGACGAGGTCGAGGCGCAGACCGGTCGCCCGCGCTGGGTCGTCGGCTCGCTCGGCCCGACCAACCGCACGGCCTCGCTCTCCCCCGACGTCGAGCGCCCCGAGTTCCGGGCGATCACCTACGACCAGCTGCGCGAGGCGTATGCCGAGCAGGCCGAGGGCCTCCTCGAGGGCGGGGCCGACCTGCTCATGGTGGAGACGGTCTTCGACACCCTCAACGCCAAGGCCGCGCTGCACGCGGTCGCCGACGTGCTCGCCGCGCGCGAGGCCGCCGGTCACCCGCGGGTCCCCGTCATGCTCTCCGGCACGATCACCGATGCCTCCGGCCGCACCCTCTCCGGCCAGACCCCGGAGGCCTTCGCCGTCTCCACCGAGCACATGGACCTCATCTCGGTCGGGCTCAACTGCGCCCTCGGCGCCGAGGAGATGCGCCCCCACCTGCGCGAGCTCGGCGGGGCCAGCACCGCGCTGACCTCCGTCCACCCCAACGCCGGCCTGCCCAACGCCTTCGGCGGCTACGACGACACCCCCGAGGACATGGCCGAGGTGCTCGGCGACATGGCCCGCGAGGGCCTCATCAACATCGTCGGCGGCTGCTGCGGCACCACGCCCGAGCACATCCGGGCCATCGCCGAGGCCGTCGAGCACCTCGACCCGCGCAGCGCCCCCCAGCCCCCGGCATACCTGCGCACCTCCGGGCTGGAGGCCTTCACCCTCACCCCGGACGTCAACTTCGTCAACGTTGGCGAGCGCACCAACATCACCGGCAGCCCGAAGTTCGCGAAGGCCGTCAAGGAGGGCGACTGGGACGCCGCCGTCGCGATCGCGCGCCAGCAGGTCGAGGCCGGTGCGCAGATCGTCGACGTCAACGTCGACGAGGGCATGCTCGACGGCCCGGAGACGATGACCCACTTCCTCAACCTGCTCGCGGGCGAGCCAGACGTCGCCCGGGTGCCGGTGATGATCGACTCCTCCCGCTGGGAGGTGCTCGAGGCCGGCCTGCGGTGCATCCAGGGCAAGGGCGTGGTCAACAGCCTGTCGCTCAAGGACGGCGAGGCGGAGTTCCTGCGGCGGGCCGCGGTGGTGCGCCGCTACGGCGCCGCGGTCGTCGTCATGGCCTTCGACGAGACCGGTCAGGCCGACACCTACCAGCGCCGCATCGACGTGTGCCGGCGGGCCTACGACCTGCTCACCACCGGGAGCGAGGCGCTGCCGGAGCCGTTCGCGCCGCAGGACATCATCTTCGACCCCAACATCCTCACCGTCGCCACCGGCATGAGCGAGCACGACCGCTACGCCCTGGACTTCATCGAGGCGACGCGGTGGATCAAGCAGCACCTGCCGGGCGCGCTCGTCTCCGGCGGTGTCTCCAACGTCTCCTTCAGCTTCCGCGGCAACAACACCGTGCGCGAGGCGATGCACTCGGTCTTCCTCTTCCACGCGATCGGGGCCGGGCTCGACATGGGCATCGTCAACGCCGGGATGCTCGGGGTCTACGCCGACCTCGACCCCGAGCTGCGCGACACCGTCGAGGACGTCGTCCTCGCGCGCCGCGAGGACGCGACCGAGCGGCTCATCGAGCTCGCCGAGCGGATCAAGGCCGAGGGTGAGGGTGCCGCCCCGGGCGAGCGCAGCGCCGCCGCGGCCGCGAAGCTCGCCTGGCGCGACCAGCCCGTCGCCGAGCGGCTCCGGCACGCGCTCGTGCAGGGCGTCGACACGTATGCCGTCGAGGACGCCGAGGAGGCCTACCAGGAGCTCGGCAGCGCCCTGCAGGTCATCGAGGGCCCCCTCATGGCGGGGATGGACGTCGTCGGCGACCTCTTCGGCGCCGGCAAGATGTTCCTCCCCCAGGTCGTGAAGTCCGCCCGGGTGATGAAAAAGGCCGTGGCCCACCTCACCCCCTACCTCGAGGCCGCGGCCGCCGAGACCGGCGGGCACAGCAAGGGCAAGATCGTCATGGCGACGGTCAAGGGCGACGTCCACGACATCGGCAAGAACATCGTCGGCGTGGTCCTGGGCTGCAACGGCTACGAGGTCACCGACCTCGGGGTCATGGTCCCGGCCGAGAAGATCCTCGCCACCGCCGACGAGATCGGCGCCGACGTCATCGGGGTCTCCGGACTCATCACCCCCAGCCTGGACGAGATGGTCACGCTGGCGACCGAGATGCAGCGGCGCGGGCTCACCACCCCGCTGCTCATCGGCGGGGCCACCACCTCGGCCGCGCACACCGCGGTCAAGATCGACCCGGCCTACGAGGGCACCGTCGTCCACGTCGTCGACGCCTCCCGCGCCGTCGGCGTGCTCGCCGACGCCATCAACTACGAGGAGAAGCTGCGCGACCGGGTCGCGGGCACCTACGCTGAGCTGCGCGAGCGGCACGGCGCCAAGGACGTCCGGCTGGTGCCGCTGGACCAGGCGCGGGCCAGCACCCGGGCGGTCACCGACCCGGTCGGCGCCACGCCCACGCTCACCGGCACCCGCGTGGTGGAGCCGACGGTGGCCGAGCTCGTCGAGATCGTCGACTGGACCCCGTTCTTCACCGCCTGGGAGCTGCGCGGCTCCTACCCCCGCATCCTGGAGGACCCCAAGGTCGGCGAGCAGGCGCGCGCCACCTGGGAGGACGGCCAGCGCTGGCTGAGCCAGATCGTGCAGGAGGGTCTCTTCACCCCGCGCGGGGTCGTCGGCCTCTGGCCGGCGCACCGGGCCACCAACGGCGACGACATCGTGCTGGACACCGACGGCGGACCGGTGGTGCTGCATACCCTCCGGCAGCAGAAGGAGCGCCGTCAGGGCGGGTATGCCTCGCTCGCCGACTTCGTCGCCCCCGAGCAGGACCACGTGGGCGCCTTCGCGGTCTCGATCCACGGCGCCGACACGCTCGCGGCGCAGCTGCGCGACGAGCAGCACGACGACTACGGCGCGATCATGGTGCAGGTGCTGGCCGACCGGCTGGCCGAGGCCTTCGCCGAGTGGGTGCACCGCGAGGTCCGCACCACGCTGTGGGGCCACGCGCCGGAGGAGGACCTGCCGGTCGAGGAGCTCATCAAGGAGCGCTACGACGGGATCCGCCCGGCGCCGGGCTACCCCGCGCAGCCCGACCACACCGAGAAGTTCACCCTCTGGGAGCTGCTCGACGCCGAAGGTCAGGCCGGGATGACGCTCACCGAGCACGGCGCGATGAGCCCCAACAGCGCGGTCTCCGGGCTCATCCTGGGGCACCCCGAGGCGCGGTACTTCGCGGTGGGACGGATCGACGACGATCAGGTGGCCGACTACGCCGACCGCAAGGGCTGGGACCTCGCGACGGCGGAGCGCTGGCTGGGACCGCTGCTGCGCTGAGCTCCTCGGCGGCGGGCGCATTCCTGCGCCGCGCAGATCGTGACCGAGTTGTTGCGAAGGTCACAGTCCCGTCACGATGACGCCCAGTCGCCCTTCTGGTATACGCCGTGGGCCGCCCCCGTTGCTACGGTCGAGCGCAACGCCCGTTGCCCGTGCCACCTGCCAGAGGAGCCCCGTGGCCTCGATCTCTGCCCAGAATCTCTACAAGATCTTCGGCCGTCGACCCCAACGAGGGGTCGACGCGCTCACGAACGGCGCGAGCCGTGCCGACCTGCGCACGCAGGGCCTGACCCCTGCCGTCATCGACGCGTCCTTCGAGGTCCAGGAGGGCGAGATCTTCGTCGTCATGGGCCTGTCCGGGTCGGGCAAGTCCACCCTCATCCGGATGGTCAACGGGCTCCTGGAGCCCACCAGCGGCAGCGTCTCCATCGACGGTGACAACGTCACCCGGCTGAGCGGGGAGAAGTTGCGGCGCGTCCGGCGAGAGAAGGTCAGCATGGTCTTCCAGCACTTCGCGCTGCTCCCCCACCGCACCGTGGGCGAGAATGCCGCCTACGCCCTGGAGATCAGCGGCGTCGGCCGGTCCGAGCGCGAGGAGCAGGCCTCCCGTGCCCTGGAGATGGTCGGGCTCGGCGGCTGGGGCGGCTCCCTGCCGGGCGAGCTCTCCGGCGGGATGCGGCAGCGCGTCGGCCTGGCGCGCGCGCTCGCCTCCGGCACCGACGTCATGCTCATGGACGAGGCGTTCAGCGCCCTCGACCCGCTCATCCGCCGGGACATGCAGGACCAGCTCATCGAGCTGCAGCACGAGCTCGGCAAGACGATCCTGTTCATCACCCACGACCTCAACGAGGCGATGCGCCTCGGCGACCGGATCGCGATGATGCGCGACGGCCGGATCGAGCAGGTCGGCAGCGCGGAGGAGATCCTCAACAACCCGGTCAACAACTACGTCGCGGAGTTCGTCCAGGACGTCGACCGCACCCGGGTGCTCACCGCCGCCAACGTCATGGAGCCGCCCGCCGCCGTGCTCGGCGCGGAGCAGGGCCCGCAGACGGCGCACAAGCTCATGCGTGAGCACCAGACGAGCGTGCTGCCGGTGGTCCGTCGCGACCGGACCCTGGCCGGCATGGTGCACGAGCGCGACGTCGCGAGCGCCGTCCGCGACGGCAGCGGGCTCACCGTCGTCCCCGCCGACCAGGTCGGGATCGCTCGCGCCGACGACCACCTCGTGGACCTCTTCTCCAGCGCCACCGAGCACCCGATCCTCGTCGTGCTCGACGAGAGCGACAAGGTGATCGGCGTCATACCTCGCGTCACCCTGCTCGCCGCGCTGCGGACCAGCCCGGCGGAGCCGAACGCCCCGCAGACCCCCGACCTGCAGCCGACCGGAGGTGCGGCATGAACGGGAACGACTCGATCATCCCCAGGATCCCCATCGGTGAGTGGGGCGACACCGCCCTCGACTGGATCGACGACAACTTCCGGTGGCTGCTGGACTTCCTGTCCACCGTCCTCGACTGGCTCGTCACGACGGTGACCGACGCGCTGATCCTGGTCCCCGCCCTGGTGCTCGTCGTGGTGTTCGCGCTCATCGGGCTCCTCGTGCGCTCCTGGGCCCTGGCCGTGGGCACCGTCGTCACCTTCCTGCTCATCGTCGCCATGGACCAGTGGGTCACGGCGATGCAGACCCTCGCCCTGGTGCTCATCGCCACGCTCGTGGCGATCCTCATCGCGGTCCCCATCGGCATCCTCGCGGCCAGCAGCGACCGGGTCAGCGCCGTGGTGCGCCCGGTGCTCGACTTCATGCAGACGATGCCCGCCTTCGTCTACCTCATCCCGGCCGTGGTGTTCTTCGGCATCGGTGTCGTGCCGGGCATCTTCGCGACCGTGATCTTCGCGCTGCCGCCCGGCGTCCGGCTCACCGAGCTCGGCATCCGCGGGGTGGACTCCGAGACCGTCGAGGCCGGGCACGCCTTCGGCGCCACCCCCGGTCAGATCCTGCGGGGGATCCAGCTGCCGCTCGCGACGCCGACGATCATGGCCGGCGTCAACCAGGTGATCATGCTCTCGCTGTCGATGGCGGTCATCGCCGGCATCGCGGGGGCCGACGGCCTGGGCAAGGAGGTCGTCGCCTCGATCTCCACCCTCGACGGACCGCAGGGCATCGAGGCCGGCCTCTCCGTCGTCATCATCGCCATCTACCTCGACCGGGTCACCGCCGCCCTGGGGCGGCCCGGTGACCACCCCCACTCGGGGTTGGGGCTGCTGCGGCGTCGCTCCAGCCGTGACCGCGGCCCGGACGACGACGCCGGCGCCTCCCAGCAGGAGGCCCGCGACCGGATCAAGGGCGGCGCCGACAAGGGCCGCGGACTCGCCCAGGTGGGCTCCTGACACATCGACCGACCGATCGGACCGCCGCGAGGCGGTCGCACGACACGAAGGGAAACGACACGAGATGACACTCCGACGCAACCGCACGATGACCGTGGCCGCGGCCGCCCTGGCCACCAGCCTCACCCTCGCCGCCTGCGGAGGCGGCTCCGAGACCGACGGCGAGCCCGCGGGTGACGGTGGCTCCGAGGGCGGTGGCGCCGAGGGCACCATCACCCTGGGCTTCATCCCGTCCTGGACCGACGGCCGGTCCACGGCATACCTGCTGGAGGACCAGCTCACCAAGCTCGGCTACGAGGTCGAGATGGAGGAGCTCACCGAGGCGGCGCTGCTCTACACCGGCCTGGCCGAGGGCGACATCGATATGTACCCCTCCGCCTGGCCCGAGGTGACGCACGCCTCCTACATGGAGGAGTACGGCGATCGGATCGAGGACCTCGGTGCCTACTACGACAACGCGAAGCTCACCTTCGCGGTGCCGTCCTACACCGACATCTCCTCGATCGCCGACCTCACCGGCAACGCCGACATGTTCGGCGGCCAGATCATCGGGATCGAGCCCGGTGCCGGTCTCACCGAGGCCACGCAGGACTCGGTGATGCCGACGTATGAGCTCGACGGCGACTACGAGCTCGTCACCTCCTCCACCGCAGCGATGCTCACCGAGCTGGAGGGTGCCATCGAGAACGAGGAGGACATCGTCGTCACGCTGTGGAAGCCCTTCTGGGCCAACAGCGCCTTCGACGTCAAGACCCTCGAGGACCCGGAGGGCGCGCTCGGCGAGGCCGAGGCCCTGCACTTCCTCGGCACCGAGGGCTTCGCCGAGGAGTTCCCCGAGGCCGCCGAGCTCATCGAGGGGATCCAGCTGGACGACGAGCAGTACGGCGCGCTGGAGGACACGGTCGTCAACCAGTACGAGGAGGGCCAGGAGAGCGAGGCCATCGACGCGTGGATCGAGGCCAACCCCGAGGCCTTCGACACGCTGATCGTCGACGAGGGCTGACGCCGACGCCCGATCGGTGCACGATTCGACGGCCCTGCGGTGCGCGCACCGCAGGGCCGTCGGCGTCCACGGCGATTTCCCGACCCGCGGTCCCGGCTGGAAAACTTGAGCACCATGTCCACCCCCCGCACCCGCATCTCCGTCGAGCTCGTCCCCCGCAGCGAGGAGTCGGTCCGCGCCGAGATGCAGCAGGTGAGCGAGCACCTCACCGGCGTGGACACGATCAACATCCCTGACCTCGTGAAGTTCGAGCTGCGCAGCTGGGCGGCGACCCAGGTCGCGCGGGAGTCGACCGCCCGCGGCGACGGCACGGCATACCGGACCATCCCGCACATCCGTGCCGCCGACGTCGACCCCGACGCACCGCTGCCGATGGCGGCGGAGGCCCGGCGGACGGGCGAGCTGCTCGTCGTCTCCGGGGACGACGCCGACTACTTCCACTCGGCGACCTACCCCGTCGACGCGGTCGATGTCATCCGGCGGATCAGGGCCGAGCTGCCGGAGGTGCGGATCTACGCCGGGCTGGATCCCTACCGGCAGTCGATGACCACGGAGATGCGCTACCTCGACCGCAAGCTGGCCGCGGGTGCGAGCGGGATCTTCACCCAGCCCTTCTTCGACACCCACCTCATGGCGGCGTGGGCCTCGGTCCTGCCCCGCGACATCCCCGTGTGGTGGGGCGCCACGTCGGTGACGACGGACGGGGCCATGGGCTACTGGCGCAGGCGCAACCGGGTCGTCTTCCCCGGCGGTTTCGACACCTCGATGACGTGGCAGCGCGACTTCGCCCGACGCGTCGTCGACTTCGCCCGCGAGCGCGGCCACCACGCCTACCTCATGCCGGTGCGCGCTCCCCTGCTGGACTACCTGGGCGGGGTCCTCGACGGGAGCTGACGGGCTCCTCGGGCCCGGTGGGTCTGTCGGTCCCCGCTGCCAGGATGGCGGGATGACGACGAGGTGGGGTGCCAGAGCCGGTGAGGTCCGGGGCTCCGATGCGCCTCGGCCGGTCGCCGGAGAGGGTGACGGTCGGGTGCGCCGGGCCGTCGTCCTCATCCACGGGATCGGCGAGCAGGAGCCGACCGGCACGCTGCGGGGCTTCCTCGACGGGCTCGGCCTGGGTCGGGAGGCCTGGAGCAAGCCCGACCGGGTGAGCGACAACCTCGAACTACGGCGGATGTCGCTCTACGGCCGCTCGACGCACCGGGTGCCGACCGACCTCTACGAGCTCTACTGGGCCCACCACGCCCCGACGGCGAGCGGGCCCCAGGTCGTGGCGTGGCTCGGGCGGCTCCTGCGCCGCCGGTCCGGCTGGTCCGGCGGGCCGGCCGCCCCGGCCCTCAACGTGCTCACCCTGCTGCTGACGCTCACCGTCGTGGCGGCGGTCGTCATCGCCGTGGTCATGGTCTCCCGCGAGGGGGTGCGGGCCTGGCTGACCGAGCCGCCCTTCTGGGTCGCCGCAGGCCTGGCGCTCGCGCAGGCGGCCGTGCGGCCGCTGCTCACCCGACGTCTCGCCGACGCCGAGCGCTACCTCACGCCCGACCCCGCCGGGATCGCGCCGCGCACCGAGATCCGCACCGAAGGGCTGGAGCTCATGCGGCGGCTGCACGCGTCGGGCATCTACTCCGAGGTCGCCGTGGTGGGCCACTCGCTGGGCTCGGTCATCGGCTACGACATCCTGCGCCTCTTCTGGGACGAGGCGCGCCACCCCACCTTCGAGATGGCTGGGGCCCAGCCGGAGGCCGAGCGCCTGGTCCACGACTACAGCGACCCCCTCGGCCTGGAGCCGGGCGAGGTCGAGGTCTTCCAGCACGTCCAGCGTCGGCTCTGGCGGGAGTGCCGCGAGCGCGGGGTCCCATGGCTGGTCACCGACTTCATCACGCTCGGCTCGCCCCTCGCGCACGGTCGGCTGCTGCTCGACACCCGCGCCTCCTCGCTGCAGCGGCGCCAGGACGACCTCGAGCTGCCCATGTGCCCACCGATGCCCTCGCTCGCCCCCTCGGCCGACGCCGACGAGCGCTCGGCCGCCTTCTACCCCACGGTCCTGCGCAAGGGCGACCTGGAGCGCGGGGTGCTCGTCGGCAACCACGGCGCGCCCTTCGGCCCGACCCGGTGGACCAACCTCTACTTCCCGGCCCGGCTGCTCGTCTTCGGCGACCCGGTGGGCGGGCCGCTGCGCGGCGTCTTCGGCACCGGCATCCGCGACGTGGCCGTCCACCACTCCGGCCAGCACCGGCCCTGGTGGCACCGGCTGCTGCCGCTGCACGACCACCTGCGCTACTGGGCGCCGCTGCAGCGTCCCGCCCGGACCCGGCCGGATACGGTGGAGTGCGTGCCCGTCCTGCGGTCGGTCCTCGGGCTGGAGACGCAGGGGGAGAAGGCCGACGGCATACCCGCAGCAGGAGGAGACCCATGACGCAGCCCAGCAGCTATCCCGGACCCCGCATCGTCGTCGCGCAGGACGTCGACGCCGACGCCGAGGAGGTGTATGCCGCCTGGACCGAGGAGGAGCGGCTCGCGACCTGGTGGTGGCCGGGGCTGCCGGACACCCAGCGCACCGTCGAGGCGGTGGAGGGCGGGGAGTTCGTCGTGAGCTCGGAGGTCGCCTCGCTCGGGGCGCGTGGCCGGTTCACCCGGCTGGAGCGACCCTCGCTGGTGCAGCTCGCGTGGCGCTGGGAGACCGGTGAGGGGCAGGCCGAGGACGACCTCGTGACGATCGAGCTCCGGGAGCACTCGCACGGGACGCTCGTGGTCCTCACCCACGAGATCGCCCAGCCCGACGCCGACACCGACATGCGGGACGGCTGGATCGGGGCGCTCAACGCCCTCGCGGCCACGGTCGGGCGCTAGGGACCCCCTCGCTGGGGCCCCGGCCCGCGCTCGGTCGCAGCGCCGGCGAGCCGACGGACAGCCCTCGCTCATAGGCGCCGGACGGCCGTGGCCAGCAGCAGCCGACGGGGAAGGCCCGCCCTCAGAGGCGCCGGAAGGCGGTCGCCAGCAGCACCGGCTCGCCGACCTCATCGCTGGCGTCGAGGTCGCACTCGGCCTCGATGACCCAGTCGAGGTCGCCGTCGGGGTCGGTGACCGTCTGGGTGACCCGCCGGACCCGCTGCGCCCCACCGTCACCCATCCGGGCCTGCGCGGCGGGCACAACCTCCGTCCGCAGGTGCTGGGGCCCGCGGGCGTCGGCGTCGAGGACGACCTGGTCGTGCTCGTCGTAGAACGCGCCGACCGCGGCGTCCCAGTCCTCCCGCGTCATGAGCGGCTCGAGGGCCGGCTCCGGCAGCGCCGCCACCTGCGCCTCGAGGTCGCCCAGCGCCTCCCAGGCGTCGTCCGCGACCAGCTCGACGCGTCGCCACATCGCGTTGCGCACCATGACCCCGAAGGCTCGCTCGTTGCCGGTGATCGGCCGGGCGGGGGGCGGCGGCGCGCCCGCGGCAGCCTGGCGGGCGGCCTCCTCGACGCGTGCGGGGTCGGTGAGAGCCTCCCACTCCTCCAGCAGCGAGGAGTCGGTCTGCCGGATGGTCTCGCCGAGCCAGTGCACGAGGTCGTGCAGCGCCTCGGTGTAGGCCGACTCCGGCACCGTCTGACGCAGGGTGCGGTAGGCGTCGGTGAGGTAGCGCAGGACGACGCCCTCCGACCGGGCGAGCTGGTAGTACCCGACGAACTCGGTGAAGCTCATCGCCCGCTCCCACATGTCGCGCACGATCGCCTTGGGCGAGAGCGCGTCCTCGCGCACCCACGGGTGGGACTGCCGGTAGGTCGCCAGCGTCGCCTGGAGCAGCTCGGCCAGCGGCTGCGGCCAGCTGACGTCCTCCAGCTCGGCCATGCGCTCGTCGTACTCGAGCCCATCGGCCTTCATCCGGGCGACCGCCTCGCCGCGGGCACGGTAGCGCTGCGCCATGAGGATCGGCATGGGGTCGTCCAGCACGGCCTCGACGACGGAGACGATGTCGAGCGGGTAGGTCGGCGCCTCGGGGTCGAAGAGGTCCAGCGCGGCGAGCGCGAAGGGGGCCAGCGGCTGGTTGAGCGCGAAGTTCTCGGCGACCCCGGGCCCGAGGTCGACGCTGCGGCCACCGTCGCCGGGGGGGTCGAGGCGCACGAGGACCTCGGTGTCGAGCAACGACCGTCCCAGGCTCACGGCCTGTCGGGCCAGGCGGTTCTGCGCGGCGGGCGTCTCGTGGTTGTCCCGCAGCAGCGTCGACAGATGGCGGACCGGGTCACCGCGCCGGGCGACGGTGTTGAGGATGACCGCGTGGTCGACCTTCATCTTCGACTGCAGCGACTCCGGCTCGGCCCCCACCAGCCGGGTGTAGGTCTGCTCGCTCCAGGAGACCGAACCCTCGGGCGGCTTCTTCTTCTGCACCCGCTTCTGCTTCTTGGGGTCATCTCCCGCCTTGGCCAGGGCACGGGCGTTCTCGATCGTGTGCTCGGGAGCCTGCACCACGACATACCCGGAGGTGTCGAAGCCGGCCCGGCCCGCGCGTCCGGCGATCTGGTGGAACTCCCGCGCCCGCAGGACCCGCTGCCTCGACCCGTCGAACTTCGCCAGCCCGGTGAAGAGCACCGTGCGGATCGGCACGTTGATCCCGACCCCGAGCGTGTCGGTGCCGCAGATGACCCTGAGCAGGCCGTCCTGCGCGAGCTGCTCGACGAGGCGGCGGTAGCGCGGCAGCATCCCCGCGTGGTGGACCCCGATGCCGTGCCGCACGAGCTGGGACAGGGTGCGACCGAAGCCGGCGGTGAAGCGGAAGGCGCCGATCCGGGTGCGGATCGCCTCCTTCTCGGCCGCATCGACGAGCTTGGGCACCGAGAGCAGCGACTGGGCGCGCTCCAGCGCCTCCCGCTGGGTGAAGTGGACGACGTAGACCGGCGCCTGGCGCTCCTCGAGCAGCTCGGTGATGGTGTCCGGCAGCGGCGTCATCGCGAGCGACTCGGCGAAGTGCAGGGGCACCGGCCGCTCCGCCCCGGCGACGAGCGCGGTGGGCCGCCCGGTGCGCCGCGTGAGGTCCTCGCTGAAGCGGGTGGTGTCACCGAGGGTGGCGGACATGAGGACGAACTGCGCCTGCGGCAGGGTGAGCAGCGGGACCTGCCAGGCCCAGCCGCGCTGGCCGTCGCCGTAGTAGTGGAACTCATCCATGACGACGGTGCCGATGTCGGCGCCCTCGCCCTCGCGCAGCGCGATGTTGGCCAGTACCTCGGCGGTGCAGACCACGATCGGGGCGTCGGCGTTGACGGCCGCGTCACCGGTGAGCATCCCGACGTTCTCGGCGCCGAAGACCCGGCAGGCGTCGAAGAACTTCTCGCTCACCAGCGCCTTGATCGGCGCGGTGAGGAAGGCGACCTCGTCGCGAGCGAGCGCGAGGAAGCACGCGGCGGTCGCGACCAGCGACTTGCCGCTGCCGGTCGGCGTGGCGAGCACGACGTTGCTGCCCTCGAGCAGGTGCAGCAGCGCCTCCTCCTGGTGCGGGTAGAGCGTGGTGCCGCGGTCGGCGGCCCAGGAGGTGAAGGTGTCGAAGAGGGTGTCCGCGTCGGGCATGGCGCCCTCGGCGCCCGGGCGGGTGGGGAGGCGATCGGTCAGGGTCTGGTCGGTGGGCATCACCGCCCATTGTGGGTGATGCGGGCGGTAGCGCGAAGGACGCCGGGAGGCCACCACCCCTCATCCTCCGCCTGACCCCGCGCGGGCGGCGTCCATCAGGCACGATGGGCCCATGCTCAGCGTCGATCTCGCCCGCCGCCTTCACCGGGCCGGACTCATCTGGTCACCCCTGGCGGGAGATCGCTTCGTCGTCGACCGGGAGGCCCTGGACGCCGACGTCTTCTACCTCGCCGACATGACGGTCGAGGTGCACGAATTCGTCGGCGGCTCGGTCATCGGCTTCAACGGCGTCGCCGAGTGGGCGCTGGACTCCGTGGATCTCGACGAGACCACCTGGTTGCCGCGCGAGGACCAGCTGCGCGCGGTGCTCGGCCACGACTTCGTCGGCCTGGGGCTGCGCGCCGCCCGCACCGAGGAGGGCGCCGCACCCACCGACGACGACACCGAGTATGCCGTCGTCGCCTTGGTCGAGGGCTCGCCACGCACCTACACCCACCGGGACGCCGAGGAGGCCTACGGGCTGGCCTGCCTGGCCGTCCTGGAGACCCGGCACTGACGCGAGCCGCGCACGGCGCCCGGCGTCCGACACCCTGAGCAAAGCCCGCGTTGCGCCTGCCGAACCTGAGCAAGCCTGCGTTGCGCCTGACGAACCTGAGCAAGCTGGGCCTCCTGGCTACACCATGGCCATGGTGCATCCAGCGGACCGGGCTTGCTCAGGTTCGTCCCCGGGGCGGGAGGTCCGGTCGCGTGGGGGTGGGGCGCAGGCACGCCCCGGCAGCCTGGGCGGCGGCGTCGTAAGCGGGTTGCCCGTAGGCCGGCGGCAGGCCTCAGCGGCGGATGGTGATCTGCGGGGCGTAGAGCTCCATCGTGGCGAGCGCCCGTTCGTGCGCCTCGTCGTCGGAGCCCGCGCAGGCCGCCGCGGCGATCTCCACGGTGCACCCCGCGTCGGACGCGGCGAGCGCGGTGGAGAGCACGCAGCAGTCGGTGGCGACCCCGGCCAGCACGAGGTGGGCGTCCGCCCCGACGACCTCACGCAGCCGCTCCCCCCACTTGCCGAAGCTCGGCTCGCTGACCGTATACGGCAGCCGCAGCTCGGCGACCTCCTCGACGAGGTCGAAGAGCGGGTCGTGCTGCTCCCGGTCGGCGAAGGGGAAGCGCTCGAAGTAGGGGATCCAGGACCCGTGCTTGACGTGCGGGGGCACCCACCGGGTCTGGACGACACGCTCGCCCTCACCGTGCTCGGCGACGAGCTCCCGGATCGGGTCGAGCGTCTCGGCGAACCGGGGTGCGCACCACTCCGAGCCCGGATCGGCGAAGATCCGCTGCGCGTCGATGACGACCAACCAGGGCTGCGACGTCATACTCCCTGCTCCTGGCGCCGGACGATCGCGCGCCCCAGGACCATCCAACCGACGAAGCCGATGGCGAGGGCGACCAGGACCCCGAGGTTGGCCCACGCCCAGGTGCCCTCCTTGCCGCCCAGGCCGAGCGGTCCGAGGAGGTATCCCTGCCAGTTGTTCCACGCGGCCGCGTCGGCGAAGAGGTTGATGACCAGCCCCCAGCCGATGAGAGAGGCGGTGACCATGATGCCGATGGCGGTCCAGTTCCAGTCGCCGTAGCGACCGCGGGGGTCGAAGAGCGCGCGCTCGTCGTAGTCCTTGCGGCGCAGGGCGACGTCGGCCATGAGGATCCCGGCCCAGGCGGCGATCGGCACGCCGAGGGTGATGAGGAAGCTCTGGAAGGGCGCGAGGAAGCTCTGCGCGAAGAAGACGACGTAGATGGTGCCGAGGGTGAGGATCGTGCCGTCGATGAGCGCCGCGGCCGGCCGGGGGATGTCGATGCCCAGCGAGAGCAGGGTGAGCCCGGAGGAGTAGATGCCGAGCACGGCCCCGCTCACCAGGGCCAGCACGGCGGCGAGCAGGAAGGGGACGAGGAACCAGATCGGCAGGATCGTGGCGAGGGTGCCGATCGGGTCGTTGACGATCCCCTCCTCCAGCTCGGGCTGGGAGCCGATGAGGAGCAGGCCGTAGATGACGAGCAGGGTGGGCGCGAGGGCACCACCCAGCGTGTTCCAGAGGACGATGGCGCCACCGCTGGCGTCGCGGGACTGGTAGCGCGACCAGTCGGCGGCGATGTTGATCCACCCGAGGCCGAAGCCGGTCATGAGCATGACGAGGGCGCCGATGACCGCCTCGGTCGGCCCGGCCTCGCGGGAGGTCACCGCCGCAAGGTCGATGCGGTCCAGCGTCATGAGGATGTAGGCGATGGTGGCCGCGCCGGTGAGCCAGGTGAGGATCGACTGCAGCCGCATGATCGTGTGGTAGCCGGCGACCGAGGCACCGACGATGAGCGCGGCGATGACCGCGCAGGCCAGGACCGACGTCGTCGTGCCGCCGCCCCACCCGAGCTGAGTGAAGACGGTCGCGGTCGCGAGCACGGCCATGATGGCGAGGAAGGTCTCCCAGCCCATGGAGATGAGCCAGGAGAAGACGCCGGGGACCTTCTGGCCGTTGACGCCGAAGGCGGCGCGGGAGAGCACCATCGTCGGGGCGGATCCGCGCTTGCCCGCGATCGCGATGATCCCGCAGGCGAGGAAGGACGCGACGACGCCGAGCACCGTCACGAGGAGGGCCTGGGCGAGGTTGATCCCGAAGCCGAAGACGTAGCTCGCGTAGCTGATGCCGAAGACGGAGACGTTGGCGGCGAACCACGGCCAGAAGAGGTCGCGCGGTCTCGCCGTCCGCTCGGCCTCGTCGATGATCTCGATGCCGTTGGTCTCGATGAGACGGCGCTCCGTCTCGCTCAGCCGCGGCGCCGCTGCCGGGGAGGTCTGGCTCATCCGCATACTGTCCCACAGGCTCACCTCCCACGGCCCACGACTGGCGGTGTGTCAGCGGCAGCACCTACCGTGGAGGTATGACGACACGCCCGGCACACCTCTCCCTCCTGGCGGCGACCGCCCTGGTCGGCGCCGGGCTGACCACGCCCGCCCTTGCGGCACCCTCGCCCGTGACGGAGCGGGGCGTGGACCTGGACGTGCGTTTCGCCACCTTCAACGCCTCCCTCAACCGGGGCGCGGAGGGTCAGCTCACCGAGGATCTCAGCTCGGGGTCGAACCAGCAGGCGCGCAATGTCGCGGAGACGATCCAGCGCTCGGCCCCCGACGTCGTGCTCATCAACGAGTTCGACTACGCCCGCGACAACGTCGACCTGTTCCGCGACAACTACCTCGAGGTCGGGCAGGGCGGCGCGGACCCGGTCGACTACCCCTACGCCTACATCGCGCCGTCCAACACCGGTGTCCCCAGCGGCCTCGACCTCAACAATGACGGGGAGGTGGGCGGCCCGGACGACGCCTACGGGTTCGGCCTGTTCCCCGGCCAGTACGGCATGGTCGTCTACTCCCGCTTCCCGATCGACACCGAGGCGGTGCGGACCTTCCAGCGCTTCCGCTGGACCGACATGCCGGGCAACCTCATCCCCGGCGACTACTACGACTCCGAGGAGCGCGAGGCGCTGCGACTCTCGAGCAAGTCGCACTGGGACGTGCCGATCCTCGTGGGCGGCAAGACCGTCCACCTGCTCGCGGCGCACCCCACTCCCCCGACCTTCGACGGCGAGGAGGACCGCAACGGCCGGCGCAACCACGACGAGATCCGGTTCTGGGCCGACTACGTCGCCGGGCCGCAGCACTCCCGCTACATCTACGACGACCAGGGCCGCACTGGAGGGCTGCGGCCGGGCGAGCGCTTCGTCATCGCCGGCGACTACAACGCCGACCCCTACGACGGCGACTCCCGTGACGCCGCGATCAACCAGCTGCTGGACCACCGGCGGGTGTCGACCCAGACGGTGCCCGACAGCGAGGGCGCCGTCGAGGCCTCCGAGGTGCAGGGCGGCGCCAACGAGGAGCACGTGGGCGACCCCGCGCACGACACCGCCGACTTCAACGACAACCCCGAGCCCGGCAACCTGCGGGTCGACTACGTCCTGCCGAGCCGGTCCCTGCCGGTGCGCGACGCCGGGGTCTTCTGGCCGACCAGCGACGATCCGCACTTCGACCTGGTGGGCACCTTCCCGTTCCCGACGAGCGACCACCGTCTCGTGTGGACCGACGTCCGGTTGCCGCACCGAGGCTGAGGCGCGCCCCGTTACGGTGGGGCGATGGGCATACCTGAGGAGCAGCACCGAGATCAGGGGGAGGCATCTGGCCCCGGCTCATCGCCGGGTGCCCAGCAGCGGCCAGCAGAACGCGTCGACGCCCCTCCGCTCCCCCGACCGTCGACGAGCCTGGAGGGCGAGGGCGGCTCGGGCCTTGACGACAGGGACCGTCCGATGACGCTCATCAGCGGCCCGGCAGCCCAGGACACCCCGTCCTGGACTCCCCCGGCCGACCGGCGGGAGTCGGGACGTGCGGACACCCCGCCGGCTCGAGGCACGGACACCGGGGAGGGTCGCGTCATGACCTTCTTCAGCACCACGACCCGCTCCGGGCGCTGGCCGGTCCCCGCGGTGCTGACCATCGCCGGCGGCTTCTCCGAGACCACCCTCGACCTGCGCGAGGCGGACTTCAGCACGGAGGTGGTCGAGATTCGGCTCACCGACGTCTTCTCCAGCGCGGAGATCATCGTCCCTCGCGGCGTGGGGGTCGACCTGGCCGAGGGGTCGGCGATCTTCAGCGAGGTGAAGGGTGACTACGCCGGGGTCTCGGCTCCTGGTATGCCGCGCGTCCGCATCGTGCACACGGGAGCTTTCTCGAGCGTCCGGATCCACACCCTTGCTCCTGGTGAGGCGAAGCGGAAGTGGTGGCACGGCAAGTAGGTCCCGATCGTCCTGCCGACGCCTGGCGCTCTCCATCCTTGAGTGAGGGGTCGACCTCTGAGCTTCCCGCGGGTGGCTCGCTCGGCCGGCCTCCAGAAAATTCTCTCGAGAAAGTCTCTGTGGCCCCTTGATGATCGAACACTAGTTCGATCATGCTCGACACCGACCCGCCCGGCAGCAACCCGCCCGACACCGACCCGCCCGACACCGACCCGCCCCAGCCCTGGACCGACACCCACGACGAACCCCCGCCCTTCTAGACCCTCACGCCAGGGCGCCCCAAGCCCGGGACAGCCGCGCGTGCGCCACTCCCCGCAGGTCCCGCCGCTCCCACCAGGCGACCGCCCGCTCCGCCCCTACGCGAGCCGCCTCAAGGGTTCGAGACCCTCGAGGATGAGATCCAGGCCGAAGTGGAACTCCTGCGCTGGGTCGTAGCCGGCAGCGACGAGTGTCACGGCAGACTCGTGGAGGTAGGGAAACTCCTCCTGAGGCAGCTGCGGCAGGAAGACGTCCTCACCCGCGTCCGCGAACTCTTCGGCGGTGTCGAACGGCAGACTCGCCGCCTGGAGGGCGAAACCGTAGACGTAGCTGTCGAGCAGCCAGTTGGAGTGCGTCGCCATCACGACCGAGAAGCCGGCCCGCCGCAGGCACGCGACGACCGCCTCGTGATGACGGAGGTTGGCGGGGCCTGGTGAGGTCCGTGACTCCATCAAGCCGATCGCCCACGGATGGCGAGCGAGAACCTCGCGAGCAGAGACCGCCCGGCCCCGCATCGCCGACCGCCAGCCCGCCTCAGCATCCGGCAGGTCGATCTCCTCGAAGACGCTGTCGATCATGGCGTCGAGCAGCTCCTCCTTGTTGGCCACGTAGTGGTACAGCGACATCGCACCAGACCCGAGCACGCCGGCCAGCCTGCGCATACTCAACCCGTCGACGCCCTCGCGATCGGCGAGCCGGATCGCCTCGACGACTACCCGCTGCTTGCTCAGCCCCTCGTCTGCGGGCGCCCGGCCCTGCTTCGTCCTCGGCATGCCACTCCTCGCCAGCTCGAACCTCTCTTGACAACCGTACAGCGTACGGGCAGAGTGCGTCATGTGACGTACACGTACGGTGTACGACGAACAGCCAGGGGCTGAGCGCATCGGCGCTCGACCCGTAGGAGGCTCCCGTGGAGCGACGACATCAGACAGCCACCCACCCCCGCCCGCGGCGACCCCTGCCCCACGAGCCGGCGACCCGAACGCCCGAGACTCCCACGGCAGCAGGGGCACCCGAGACGTGCACGACGGCCGAGGCCGCCGCGAGAAGGGTCGTGGGCGCGACGGCGATCGCGCTCGCCCTCTCGATGGCATTCCAGAACGCGTTCTTCGCCTGGGTCGGGGCTCCTGGCTACGGCGACCCGATCGAGGAGGTGCTCTCCTTCCACACCCATCACCGCCTCGCCGTCGCGGTCGCCGTGGGGCACGAGGCGCTCAACCTCCCGCTGCTCCTTAGGTTCCTCGCAGGCCTCCACGGGCTGGTCGGGCGGCGCGGGGGTCGCGGCGCGGACTGGTCGCGCCTCGCCGTGGCCGCGGGCGCCGCTGCCTCAGCAGCCCTCGCGCTCTACTCCGTCCTGTGGATCGGGGTGGTGCTGTCCGCCAGCGACCTCACCGCACCGAGCCCGGTGTTCCAGCTCGCCTGGCAGTTGCACGCCGCAGCCTTCGCACTGGCCCTGCCCGCGCTCGGCACGACGGCCATCGGCGCAGCGCTCGCCACGCACGCGAGCCACCTCACCCCCGGATGGCAGCGTCTGCTCGGTCTGACCGGCGGAGCCCTGCTGCTCCTCACCGGGGGCGCCAGCCTCGCCATCGCGGACGGCTCCCCGCTGCTCTTCGTCGGCCTGCCCGGCCTTCTCGCCTGGCTCGTCTGGCTGCTCGCGACCGGCATACGCCTGGTGCGCACCCGCCCCTCCCACCGACCCGACCACCACGCATCGACCCCCGAGGAGGACTCATGAGCACCGAGCTCGAGCCAGCTGCGAACCACCCGACACCTGAGGCGAGAACCACCGGCACGACGATGATGCGGGCCGTCGTACAGCGCCGGTACGGCCCGCCCTCGGTCCTCGAGCCGTCCACGGTCGCGCGACCCGTGCCCCGCCGAGGCGAGGCCCTGGTCCGGGTGGGCGCGGCCTCGGTCCACCCTGGCGGCTACTTCGTCATGACCGGTGAGCCGTATGTCGCGCGCCTCGCCTTCGGACTCCGGCGGCCGCGTCAGGGCATCCCCGGCATGGACCTGGCCGGCGAGGTGGTGGCCGTGAGTGAGGGCGTCACGAGCGTGACCCCCGGCGAGCAGGTGTTCGGCTGGAGCACCAGAGGGGCGCTCGCGGAGTATGCCTGTGTCCCGGCCGGTCATCTCGTGCCCCGGCCGCCCGACCTGTCCGTCGCCGAGGCGGCGGCCGTGCCCACGTCAGGCATGACGGCGCTGCAGGCCGTGCGGGACGTCGCCCACGTCCGACCCGGCCAGCGGGTGCTGGTCATCGGCGCCTCGGGCGGCGTGGGGTCGTTCGCCGTGCAGATCGCCACCGCTCTCGACGCCCAGGTGACGGGAGTATGCAGCGCCCGCAACGTCGACCTGGTCCGCTCCCTCGGTGCCGAGCATGTCGTGGACTACGCGAGCACCGACGTCACCCTCGGCGAGGAGCGCTACGACGTCATCCTCGACAACGTGGAGGCCCAGCCGCTGGCGACCGTCCGCCGCATCCTGACCCCCACCGGCACCCTCATCCCCAACAGCGGCCACGGCGGCCGCTGGCTCGGGCCCATCGGTCGCATCCTCACCGCACGCATGCTGTCCGTCGTCAGCCGACAACAGCTCAAGCCCTTCCTCTCGCTCGGGAAGCGCAAGGATCTGCTCACCCTGGCCGGCCTGCTCGCGACCGGGCAGATCCGACCCGTCATCGACCGCACCTACCCCCTCGACGACGCGGCCGAGGCCCTGCGCCACGTCGGCGCCGGGCATACCCGGGGCAAGGTCGTGATCACCCTCTGACGGGCCTGCCAGCACACCGACGACACCCGCACGCCCCGGACCCGACGCCCTCGTGACCCAGGGCCGGACCCACCCGCGACTCGAGAGAAGGACCCATGACCCTCCGGCGACCCACCCCCGCCCCGCTCGACACCCCACCCGTCCCCGTGCAGGCCAAGCTCGCAGCAGCCTGGACCAGCCTCATGTTCCTCTACGTCTACGTCGACCTTCTCGCCTTCTACAAGCCCGGGGTCGTCGAAGACATCCTGGCCGGCGTCGTCTGGGAGTTCGAGGTCACCTCGACGTGGGCGAGCACAGCGCTGACCCTGCTGGCGATCCCGATCCTCATGGTCATGCTGTCCATGTCGCTGCCTGCTCGGGCCAACCGCATCACGAACCTCGTCGCAGCCTCGGTCCAGATCCCCTTCGCCGGATTCAACGCGGTGGGCCAGGTGGGCGAGCCCTGGATGTTCTTCTACCTCCTCGGCGTCACGCTGGAGATGCTCGTCCTCGCCCTCATCCTGCGCTGGGCCTGGACCTGGCCCCGGAGCACCGCACGGGCGGCGGCGACGGGCGCCGACGCCGACGGCGCACGGGCCCGCTCGAGCGGCGACGAGGGCGTGCCCCACGTGGTCTGACCCGCGGGCACGCGCGGTGGGCCCCGTGGGGCTCGAACCCACAACCTACGGATTAAAAGTCCGCAGCTCTGCCAATTGAGCTAGAGGCCCGCGCGCCGAGCCCGACAAGCCAGGCACGGGCGCGACGCACCAGCGTACCCACCCACCGGTCGTCCGCCCGCCTCCCCCGAGGCGCGCGTGACCGGCCACCAGCTCAGCCCGCCCGGTGCCCCGCGGTCCGCTCCAGCACCCGGGTCAGCACCTGCATGAGCGCCTCGCGCTCTTGCTCGCTCATCCCGTCGAGAAAGACCTGACGCACGGTGCGCACGTGGTCCGGGGCGGCCCCGTCCAACGCCTCACGACCGGCCGGCGTCAGCACGACGAACGACCCACGCCCGTCCTCGGCGCACTCGACCTTCTCGACCAGACCCCGCGCGCCCATCCGCCGCAGGTGGTGCGACAGACGCGAGCGCTCCCAGTGCATCTGCTCCGCCAGCACGGAGACCCGCAACCGCCCCTCCCCCGACTCCGACAGCCGC
This sequence comes from Serinicoccus profundi, assembly GCF_008001015.1. NCBI lineage: Bacteria > Bacillati > Actinomycetota > Actinomycetes > Micrococcales > Ornithinimicrobiaceae > Serinicoccus > Serinicoccus profundi. Next base: position 2,814,767 of record NZ_CP042862.1, read on the forward strand.
ACCAGGGTCTCGAAGTCCTGCAACGACAGGTCGCTGTCCTCGTGCAGGGCACGGCCCATCGCCGCTGGTAGCTCGGTCTGCACCCGGAGCCAGGCGCGCCACAGGTCCATCTCGGCCTCATCGAGCCACGGGGTCGGGGAATGCGTGGACATGGTCCCAGGTTAGCACTTGCGTGACACGTCACCAAGATCTAGAGTCTTGGTTGACAGTTCAACCACCGAGAGGACATCACCATGACCGACGTCACCACCACCGCCACCCCCCTCCGCGAGCTCGACGGCACCTACGCCATCGACCCCTCGCACACCCGCATCGGCTTCTCCGCCCGCCACGCGATGGTCACCAAGGTCCGCGGCGCCTTCAACGAGGTCGAGGGCAGCGCCACCACCGGCCCCGACCTGCAGGGCGCCCGCATCGAGGTCACCATGCAGGTCGCCTCGATCGACACCCGCTCCGCCGACCGCGACGGCCACCTGAAGTCGGCCGACTTCTTCGACGTCGAGACCTACCCGACGATCACCTTCGCCTCGACCGAGGTCACCGCCGTGGACAGCGACACGCTGCGCGTCACCGGCGACCTCACGATCAAGGATGTCACCCGCCCGGTCACGATCGACTTCGAGTACGCCGGCGCCGCGACCGATCCGTTCGGCAACCAGCGTGTCGGGTTCGAGGGCTCCACGGTCGTCAACCGCAAGGACTTCGGTCTCACCTGGAACGCCGCGCTCGAGACCGGTGGTGTGCTGGTCGCCGAGAAGGCTACTCTTGAGTTCGAGATCTCGGCCATCAAGTCGGCCTGATCTCCCCCGCTCTCCCCCGGGCCGTGCCTGCAACCGGCCCGGGGTGAGCGACGGCCCCGCCGGACCTGTGACCCGGCGGGGCCGTTGTCATGCTCGGGGTATGCCGCGGCTCAGCTGCGGAACTGCGTGAACTCCGCGGTCTGCGGGTCCGGGAACATCCGCTCGGCGGTGTCCAGACCGTTGATCGCGGCCATCTGCGCCTCGTCCAGCTCGAAGCCGAAGACGTCGGCGTTGGAGACGATGCGCTCGGGGGTCGCGGACTTCGGGATGACGATGCGCCCCTCCTGCAGGTGCCAGCGGATGACGACCTGGGCGGGGCTCACGCCGTGCGCCTGCGCCGCCTCGGTGACCGGCGCGAGCTCGAGGTCCGCGCCCTGGCCGATCGGGGCATACGCCTCGACCGCCAGCCCGGCCTCACGCGAGGCACGCTGGGTGTCGGGCTGCTGGAAGGACGGGTGGACCTCGATCTGGTTGACCGCCGGCGTCACCGAGGCGTCGCGCAGCAGCTCGGCGAGGTGGTCGGGGAGGAAGTTGGAGACGCCGATCGCGCGCACGGCGCCCTCGGCATACAGCTCCTGGAAGACCTCCCAGGTCTGCGGCGCGAGGCCCTTGCCCGGGACCGGCCAGTGGATGAGGTAGAGGTCGACGGCGTCCACGCCCAGCGCCTCGCGGGAGGCCTCGGCGGCCGCGCGGGCGCGCTCGCGGCCCTGGTCGCCGTTGCGCAGCTTGGTGGTGAGGAAGACCTCCTCGCGCGGCAGCCCGCTCGCGCGCAGCGCCGCGCCGACGCCGGCCTCGTTGTAGTAGCCCGCCGCCGTGTCGATGTGCCGGTAGCCCGCCTCGAGCGCAGCCTCGACGACCCGCTGGGTCTCCGCCTCGTCGACCTGGAAGGTGCCGAAGCCGAGCTGCGGGATGGTGATGTCGTTGTTGAGGGTGATGGTTGGCTGACTCGTCATGCATTCCACGATACGTCGGGCACACTGGAGGTATGTCGTGGGATGACCTGCCCGACGACCCCGAGCACGAGCGCTGGGACCGTCAGGACGAGGCGGCCGCCCACCTGCAGCTCACCCGGCACCTGCAGGTGCAGCTGCCGGGCCTCGTCGCGCGCCGGGTGCCGGTGCGGGGCGTCACCCCCGGGCCGACCCAGGGCGTAGGACGCCTCCGGCTCGCCGACTCCACGACCTTCCTCGTCGGGGGTGCCGCACCGGGCGACCTCGGCCGCATCGTGCGGGCGCTCCACGACAAGTACGCCATCACCCTCTCCCGCTGGGAGCACCGCGACGACCGGCTGCTCCTCACCCTCGGCGGCGTGCCCGGGCGCACGCCCGTGCAGATCTGGCTCATCGGCCCCGACCAGCCGGACTAGACGCCCGGCGCGCGCGCCCCCGCCGCCCGGGCGGCAGTCCGGTCCACCGCACGGTCCACCGCCCGCAGCATCGCCTGCGCCTTGGCGCGGGTCTCGGCATACTCCTCGGCCGGGTCGGACAACGCCGTGATCGCCCCGCCGACGCCGAAGGCCAGCTCGCCCTCCGGGGTCCGGGTCAGCGTCCGGATGACGATGGAGGTGTCCATCGAGCCGTCCAGCCCGAGCCAGCCGATGGCCCCGGAGTAGACCCCGCGCGGCGCCGCCTCCAGCTCGTCGAGGATCTCCATGGTCCGGACCTTGGGTGCGCCCGTCATCGAGCCCCCGGGGAAGCAGGCCCGCAGCACGTCGGTCGGGCCCATCCCGGGCGCCAGGGCGCCGCGGACGGTGGAGACGAGTTGGTGCACGGTGGCGTAGGTCTCGACCGCGAAGAGCTCGGGCACGCGCACGCTGCCCGAGCGGCACACGCGGTGGAGGTCGTTGCGCAGCAGGTCCACGATCATGAGGTTCTCGGCGCGGTCCTTGACGGCGGTCGCGAGATCGGCGGCGAGCGCCGCGTCGGCCTCAGGGGTGGCGCCGCGCGGGCGGGTCCCCTTGATCGGCCGCGCCTCGACGGCCCCGGTCGCCCCGTCGACCGACACGAACCGCTCGGGCGAGCCGCTCAGCACGCTCACCTCCGGCGTCCGCAGCCAGGCACCGCGCGGCACCGGCGACACCTCGCGCAGCGCGAGGTAGGTCTCCCGCTCCCGCAGGTCGGGCGCCTCGGCCCGGTAGGTCGTGGTGAGACAGATCTCGTAGGACTCACCCCGCGCGATCTGCGCCTGGGCGCGCTGCACGAGGCGCAGGTATGCCTCCTCCTCGTCCCGGGGCGTCAGCACCGGGTGTGCCAGGGGCGCCAGGGGCGCCGGGGGTACCGGGGGTGGTTCGGCGTCCGCGCGTCCGCGCGAGGGCGGGTCGAGGGCATCGTCCTGGCTGAACGGAGCCGTGCTCCCGACCGCCAGCCGGTGGAGCGCCTCCGCCAGCGCCGCGCCCACGCCGAGCACCCAGTCGCGCTGGGTGTCGCGGACCTGATCGTCCTCGAGCCACACCGCCCAGAGCGCGCCGGTCTCATGGTCGAGCACGACGCCCCGGTCGGCGAAGGTCAGCCAGGCGTCCGGCCAGGGCGAGCGGTGCGCCGCCGACCCGCCGGTCTCGGCCTTGAGCTCGTAGCCGAGGTAGCCGACGAAGCCCGGGCGCCACACGGGCGGCGCCTGCTCCCCGACGGCGGACCCGGTCACCGTCGCGGAGGTCGACGGCACCGGGGACTGCGACACGACCGGCGAGCCCGGCCCCACCGGGGCGTCGACGAGGTGCCAGTCGCCGAGCAGATCGTCGAGGCGATCCATCAGCGTCGCGCCCTCACCCACCCGGTGCTTGAGCTCGAAGGACAGCGGCCCCCGCGAGTCCACGAGCAGCGACCACCCGGTGCCGTCCGAGGCGTCGAGCCAGACCGATGTCGGGGCATCACCCAGCAGCAGCTCCTGCAGCACCGGGGCCAGCGCCACGGTGTCGAGCGGGCCAGGGATCGCGGCGGTGCGCCGCTCGGGCAGGTCGTCGGAGCCGACCCAGCCGACGCCGGAGCCGACCCAGCCGACGCCGGAGCCGACCCGGGCCACGTCCGGACCGACGTCCGGGCCGACGCCCGAGGAGTCCCAGCAGTCCATGGCGTCGAGGCGGCACCTCTGCACCGACACAGGCCGCCCGCCCGAGCGGTGGGCGTGCGGACCGAGCGCATCGCCGACCGCCACCGACGCGCGGTTCGCCTCCGTTGCGGGAGTGGGATCGACTCCGGCCAGGCGCAGGAAGTTCGCGACGATGAGCTCCCCGTGCTCGGACAGGACCGACTCGGGGTGGAACTGCACGCCCCAGAAGGGTCGCTCGGGGTCGGCGAGGGCCATGACGCAGCCGTCGTCGAGCGCGCGGGCCGTCACCCTCAGCCCGGAGACCAGCGGCACGGCGACCTCGAGCGAGTGGTAGCGGACCACCCGCAGCGGCGACAGCACCCCCTGGAAGAGGCCGGTGCCGTCGTGCTCCACGTCGCTGACGATCCCGTGCCGGGTGAGCGACATCTCCCGGACCTGCTCGCCCGCGACGTGCGCCAGCCCCTGGTGGCCGAGGCATACCCCCAGGACCGGCACCTCCCGCTGCCGCAACGCCAGGTCGGACAGGCCCATATCCTGCGCCACCTGCGGCCGCCCCGGCCCGGGGCCGACGACGATCGCCGCGAACTCCCCCAGCTCGGCCGGAGTGGCCGGGTGGTCGTGCGCCCACAGCACCGGCGGACGGCCGAGGACGCGGTGCAGCAGGTCGGCGATGTTGTAGGTGAAGCTGTCGGCGTGGTCGATCAGCAGGACCTCCCCGGGCACCGATCAGCCCCGGGGACGCAGCCGGAGCGGCGGGAGGTCCGGCGCGGGCAGCGACGTACCGTCGGGGTAGTCGACGGCCCCGAACCGGCCCTGCGGCGCGTGCGAGAGCTCGGTCTGCCACGCCTCGCGCGCCGCGACGATGTCGTCGTGGGAGCGGCCGATGAAGTTCCACCACATGACGATCTGCTCGCCGAACGGCGGACCCCCGATGAGCAGCACCCGGGTGCCGGCCGGGTCAGGACCCGCCACGAGGCGGAGCCGGTCGCGGCCGGACGCCAGGTGCGCAAGCTCGGCTCGGGCGACCTCCACGCCGTCGTCGCCACCGGCCTCCCCGTCCCCACCGCCGCCGATGACGCCGCCGCCGACGGTGATGCTGCCGTGGTCGACCAGCACGCCGTGCTCGAAGTCGGGGTCCACGCCCAGCTCCAGGCCGGCACCGGGCTCCAGCACGATCTCCGCCCCGAGCAACGGGGTGTAGGTCGTGACCGGGGAACTCAGTCGGTCGCTCGCCCCAGGGCCGTGGTCGTGGCCCACCCCGAGCTCGCCGAGGAAGACGCTGACCCGCGCCCCCTCGACCGCGAGGGGCTCGGGCGCGAAGTGCTCGAAGGCCGGTGCGACCTCGGAGTGCTCGGTCGGCAGCGCGACCCACAGCTGGGCGCCGTGCAGCACGGTCGGCACCTCGCCGCCCTCCGCAGCCTCCGCCGAGGTGACCGAGACCTCGGAGTGGGAGACGCCATACCCGGCCGTCATGAGGTTGAGCTCGCCCGGGCGCACGAGCGCGCGCACTCCGGTCGAGTCCCGGTGCTCGATGAGACCACTGAACAGCCACGACACGGTCTGGAGCGCGGTATGCGGGTGCGGCGGGACGACCATGCCGCCGGAGGTCGCGATCTCGTCCGGCCCGTAGTGGTCCACGAAGCACCACGCCCCGATCATCGTGCGCCCCCGCGCCGGGAGCGTGCGACGGACGCGCATCGCGCGTGGACCGCCGAGCGGCACCTCCCGCGGGGTGATGAGGGTGATCAGACCGTCGCGAGCCGGCGGCTGCCCGCAGGCGACCTCGTCCGGGCGTGTCTCCAGCGAACTCATCCGCCCAGTCTCCCACCGTGACCAACGTCTCGTCGTCGTAGGGCCACCGAGGTGCCGCAGCGGAATTCTGCGGGCCGGATGTGCGGTTCACTAGATGTATGAGTGCTCCCCAGCCAGCTACCACCGCCCCGCACCGCGTCGTCGTCATCGGTTCCGGTTTCGGCGGCCTCTTCGCCACCAAGGCGTTGTCCGACCCCGCCGTGAAGGTGCTCATGGTGGCGCGCACCGGGCACCACCTCTTCCAGCCGCTGCTCTACCAGGTGGCGACCGGCATCCTGTCCGAGGGCGTCATCGCCCCGCCGACCCGCGACGTGCTGGCCACCCAGGACAACGCCACCGTCATGCTCGGCGACGTCAAGAACATCGACCTCGCCGAGCGCACGGTCACCGCGGTGACCGCCGGTGAGGACATGGTCTACGACTACGACAGCCTCATCCTCGCGGCCGGAGCCAACCAGTCGTGGTTCGGCAGCCCGCACTTCGCCGAGTACGCCCCCGGCATGAAGTCGATCGACGATGCCCTGGAGCTGCGCGGTCGCATCTACGGCGCGTTCGAGCTGGCCGAGCTCGCGGCCGCGGCCGGGCGCGAGGACGACGTGCGCCGGCTGCTGACCTTCGTCGTCGTCGGCGCCGGCCCCACCGGCGTCGAGATGGCCGGGCAGCTGGCCGAGTTGAGCAAGCGCACGCTGCGCAAGGAGTTCCGCCACATCGACCCCACGAAGGCGCGCATCCTGCTCGTGGACGCGGTCGACAAGGTCCTGGCGCCCTTCGGCGACACGCTCGCGGCCAAGACCGAGAAGAGCCTGGCCGACCTAGGCATCGAGGTGAAGCTCGGTCGCAAGGTGGTCGACGTCGACGAGGGCGGGGTCGTCCTGGAGTCGACGACGGACGGCAGCCAGGAGCGGATCGAGGCGCAGACCAAGGTCTGGGCGGCCGGGGTCCAGGGCAACCCGCTCGGCCGCAAGGTCGCCGAGCAGGCCGGCGCCGAGCTGGACCGCTCGGGGCGCGTCAAGGTGCTGCCCGACCTCACCCTGCCGGGCCACCCTGAGGTCTTCGTCGTCGGTGACCTCGCGGCCGTCGAGGGCGTCCCGGGCGTGGCCCAGGGGGCCATCCAGGGTGGGCGCCACGCCGCCGACCAGATCCTGCGCCGGCTGCGCGGCGAGGAGACCGGCCAGGAGTTCAGCTACTTCGACAAGGGCTCGATGGCCACGATCTCCCGCTTCCGCGCGGTGATGAAGCGCGGCCGGCTGGAGCTCACCGGCTACCCCGCCTGGGTGGCCTGGCTCGCGGTGCACCTCTTCTACATCATCGGCTTCAAGAGCCAGCTCGCGACGCTCATGCACTGGGCGGTGAGCTTCCTCGGCCGCGACCGCTCCGAGCGCACGGTCACCGAGCAGCAGGTGTATGCCCGGCTCGCGTTGGAGTACCTCGGCGAGGACTTCCGCCGCCAGCCCAAGCGCTGACCGGACCGGCCTCCCCGCACGATCCCTCAGCCGCGGGGAGGATCGGTGCACGCGCCCCCATCCTCACCGCATACCCCGGCGCCCGCGGGGAGGATCCGTACACGGGCGCCCATCCTCACCGCATACCCCGGCGCCCGCAGGGAGGATCCGTGCAGCTGCACCGATCCTCCCCGCGCGCACTAGCGCCGTGCAGTGCGGCTCAGCGGCCGCCGAGCACCTCGGCCAGCACGTCCGGCTGGTTGGTGATGACGCCGTCGACGCCGAGGTCGATGACGCGGCGCATGATCGCCGGGTCGTCGACGGTCCAGGTGTTCATCGTCATGCCCTGCGCGTGCACCGCGGCCACGTAGTCGGAGGTCACGGCGCTGTGGTGCGGGTTGATCTGGTCGGCCCAGGTCGAGAGCTCCGGCAGCTGGGCGGTGGTCGGCGCCCCGAGCAGGCCTGCGGGCACCTGCGGCAGCAGCGCGTCGAACTCCGCCATGAAGTCCCAGTCGAAGGACTGCACGACCAGCCGCTCGCCCGCGACCGCGGAGGTGAGGTAGCCGGGCTCGTCGGCCAGCACGTCGGCGATGTCCGGCCCGATCCCCGGGTAGAGCGCCGGCGACTTGACCTCCAGGAGCAGCCCGGACCGGCTGGAGCGCAGCTCGCGCACCGCCTCGGCGAGCGTCGGGATCTGCTCCCCGGCGAACTCCTCGCCCTTCCACGAGCCGGCGTCCAACTGGAGCAGCTCGGCGTAGGTGAAGTCGGCGACGTTCCAGGGCGCGCGGTCGGGGAAGACCTGCTCGACGTCGGTGGTGCGCCGCAGCGAGGTGTCGTGCATGAGCACGATCTCGCCGTCGGCGGTGAGCTGGACGTCGATCTCGACGAAGTCGACCTTGTCGCGGATGCCCTCGCGCACCGCGGCCAGGGTGTTCTCGGGCTGCTCGAAGCTGGACCCGCGGTGGGCGATCTCGTCGACCGTGTGGTCCGGGGAGGGCACAGCCGCGGCGCCGCTGGCTCCGAGCGCGCCGACGGCGAGGAGCGAGACGGCCAGGCCGGCGGGCAGGGTGCGGCGCAGGGAAGAACGGGTCATGGGGGTCCTCGAACTTTCAGGCAGAGGGTCGTGCGGACCCGCTCGACGCTAGGCAGCGCGGGTGGACTCCCGGTGACCTCGAGGCACCGCCCCCGTGACGTCTGGTCGAGCCCCCAGCAGCCGGCAGGTCAGCGTTTCGTCTAGCCCCGCGTCATCGGCAGGTGGGGTATGCCGTCCTCGAGGTAGTCCTCCCCGCTGCGGCGGAAGCCGAGCCGCGAGTACCACCCCTCCAGGTGGGCCTGGGCGCCGATCTCGACCGGACCGTCACCGAGCCGGCGCAGGCCCTCCTCGACGAGAGCGGCGGCATACCCCTGTCCTCGGTGGTCGCGGTGGGTCGCCACCCGACCGAGCCGCCGCGTCCCGTCGCCGTCCACCAGGGTGCGCACGCACGCGGCGACCACGCCGTCGGCGTCGACCCACAGGTGCTCGGTGGCCGGCTCGGTGTCGCGACCGTCGATCTCGGGATAGGGGCACTCCTGCTCGACGACGAAGACGTCGACCCGCAACCGCAGCAGGTCGTGCAGGGTGCGGACGTCGAGGTCGGCGAACCGGGCGGCGCGGATCGTGGGCATGACGGCAGGGTATGCCGACGCGCGCCGAGGTGGACATCGGCCCGTCGCCCACCCAGATCGGTCCGGCAGGGCGAGGGGCCCGGGTGCGTAGGCTGGCGCCATGACCCAGGCACCAGGTGGGCTCGAGCCGGTCGATGCGCTGCGCCGGATCGCCTTCCTGCTCGAGCGCGAGCGCGAGGAGACCCGACGGGTCGAGGCCTACCGCAAGGCCGCCACCGTCATCCTGCCGCTGGGCGAGGAGGAGGTGCGCCGTCGCGTCGCCGCCGGCACGCTGCGCGACCTGCCCGGCATCGGGCCCTCGACCTCGGCCGTCATCGAGGCGGTCGTGCGGGGCGAGGTGCCCGACAAGCTCGCCGACCTGGAGTCACGCGCCGACCAGCCCCTGGCCGCGGGCGGCGAGGCCCTGCGCGCGCAGCTGCGCGGCGACCTGCACAGCCACTCCGACTGGTCCGACGGCGGCAGCCCGATCGAGGAGATGGTGGCCAGCGCGATGGAGCTGGGCCACGACTACCTCGCCCTCACCGACCACTCCCCCCGGCTCACGGTCGCCCACGGCCTCACCGCCGACCGGTTGCGGCGCCAGCTGCGCATCGTCGAGGCCCTCAACGCGCAGACCTCCCCCGGGTTCACCCTGCTCAAGTCCATCGAGGTCGACATCCTCGACGACGGCGCGCTCGACCAGGACGAGGACCTGCTCGGTGAGCTCGACCTGCGCGTGGCGTCCGTCCACTCCAAGCTCACGATGGCCAGCGGGGCGATGACCCGGCGGATGGTCGCGGCGGTCGAGAACCCCCTCACCTCCGTGCTCGGCCACTGCACCGGCCGCCGGGTCATGCCCCGGCGCGGCGACCGGGGCTCGCGCAGCGGCTCCCGCATGCGCCCGCCGAGCGAGTTCGACGCCGCCGCCGTCCTCGAGGCGTGCGCCGCGACGGGGACGGCGGTCGAGATCAACTCGCGCCCGGAGCGGCAGGACCCGCCGGGCGCCCTGCTCACCCTCGCGATCGAGACGGGCTGCCTCTTCGCCGTCTCGACCGACGCGCACGCCCCCGGCCAGCTCGACTTCCTCGACTACGGCTGCGAGCGCGCCGTGCGCTACGGCGTGCCCGCGGACCGGGTGGTCAACACCTGGCCCCTGGACCGTCTGCTCGCCTGGGCCGGTGACCCCGGATCGGCGGCCTGAGGGGCGGCCACGGGGCCACGCGCACCGTTTTGGATCATCCGGTCGCGATCACGTATGCTCATCGTCGTCCTCAACGGATAGGTCCCCATCGTCTAGTGGCCTAGGACCCCGCCCTTTCACGGCGGTAACACGGGTTCGAATCCCGTTGGGGATGCACATCCCTGTTGGGGATGCACCAGGTCTCGACCTGAAAATCGAGGCCCCGTGGCGCAGTTGGTTAGCGCGCCGCCCTGTCACGGCGGAGGTCGCGGGTTCGAGTCCCGTCGGGGTCGCAGCAGATGCGGCGTGGTCACCGGAGTTCCTCTGGTGGCCACGCCGGATCGCTACTCACGGCCAGGTAGCTCAGTTGGTACGAGCGTTCGACTGAAAATCGAAAGGTCGGCGGTTCGACCCCGCCCCTGGCCACGCGACAAGCCGCGGGTCTGCCCTGATGACACCCGCGGCTTTCGCGTTTCCGGGGGTCGGGGAATTTGTGCAGACGATCATGCGTGTGGTGAAGTAAGGTCCACCTAAGTTGGCCCGCTCCCCCAGGAGACCTTCTCTCATGATCCGAGTGACCCGCCTCGCCCTCGTCGGCGCCCTGCTCCCGTTGACCCTCGCCGCCTGCGGCCCGACCGAGGAGCCGGCTCCGGCCTCCGACGGCGGCACCGCCGACACCGCCGAGTCCGGTGCCGAGAGCGACGGCACCCTCACGCTCTACTCCGGCCGCAACGAGGAGCTCGTCCAGCCGGTGCTCGACGACTTCACCAGCGAGACCGGCATCGAGGTGGAGATCCGCTACGCCGACACCGCCGCGATGGCCGCCCAGCTCCTGGAGGAGGGTGAGAACTCCCCCGCCGACGCCTTCCTCGCCCAGGACGCCGGTGCCCTCGGCGCCGTGTCCGCGGAGGGGCTGCTCCAGGACCTCCCGCAGGAGACCCTTGACCTGGTCCCCGACACCTACGAGTCGGCGGACGGCACCTGGGTGGGGCTCACCGGGCGCTCCCGGGTCCTGGCCTACAACACGCAGGCCGTGAGCGAGGACGAGCTGCCCGCCTCGGTCCAGGAGCTGACCGGCCCGGAGTGGACCGGCCGCGTGGGCGTCGCCCCGACCAATGCCAGCTTCCAGTCCTTCGTCACCGCGATGCGCGTGCTCGAGGGCGAGGACGCCGCGGCCACCTGGCTCGCCGACCTCGCCGCCAACGACCCGCAGATCCGCGAGAAAAACGGCGAGATCGTCGCCGACGTCGACTCCGGCGCCATCGACGCGGGCCTGGTCAACCACTACTACCTCTACGAGCTGGCCGCCGAGAAGGGCGTCGCCCCGGAGGAGCTGGACGTGGCGCTGCACTTCTTCCCGGGCGGCGACACCGGCGCCCTGGTCAACATCTCCGGGATGGGCCTGGTGGGCGAGCAGGCCGACGGCGACGCGCAGGCGCTGGTCGACTACCTGCTCTCCGAGGCGGGCCAGACCTACTTCGTCGAGCAGACCTCGGAGTACCCCATGATCGAGGGGCTCGAGGGCCCGGCCGGCCTCCCGGCGCTCAAGGACCTCGAGACCCCCGACATCGACCTCAACGACCTCGAGGACCTGCAGACGACGATCAGCATGATCACCGAGGCGGGCCTGCTCTGACCGGCCGCCGAGCTCATCCGGCGCTCACCGCCGTGGCCCTTGCGGCCACGGCGGTGGCGCTGCTCCCGCTCGGCTACCTGCTGCTGCGCACCGCCGAGGGCGGCCTGGCCTCCTGGTGGGAGACGGTCGCCACCGAGCGGGTCGCCCGGCTCACCGCGACCTCGCTCTCCCTCGCCGTGGTCGTCACCGTGGCCTGCCTCGTCATCGGCGTCGGCAGCGCCTGGCTCGTCACCCGCTCCAACACCCCCGGCCGCGCCCCGCTCGCGGTGCTGCTGGCGCTGCCGCTGGCCGTGCCCAGCTACGTCGCCGCCTTCACCTGGGTCTCGGTGTCCGACCTGTGGTCGGGCGACCCGAGCGCGCGGTTCGAGGGCTTCGGGGCGGCGGCCCTGGTGCTCACCCTCTACACCTACCCCTACGTCTACCTCCCGGTCGCCGCCGCGCTGGCCCGGGTCGACCCCAGCCAGGAGGAGGTGGCGCGGTCCCTCGGCCGCGGACCCTGGCGGACGCTGCTCACCGTCACCCTCCCCCAGGTCCGCCCCGCGATCGCCGGTGGTGGCCTGCTGGCCGCGCTCTACGTCCTGGCCGACTTCGGCGCCGTCTCGATCCTGCGCCTGGACACCTTCACCCGCGCGATCTTCACCGCGCTCAGCTCGGGCTTCAACCGCTCCATGGCCCTGACCCTGGCCACCGTCCTCGTGCTGCTGACCCTGGGCATCCTCTGGGGCGAGGGGCGCACCCGCCGGGCCGGCGCCCGCTTCTCCACCGCCTCGGTGAGCCGCCCCGCGACCCCGCTGGACCTCGGCCCCTGGCGGTTCGTCGGCACCGGCGCGCTCGTCGTCGTCGTCCTCACGGCCCTCGGCGTCCCCGCCCTCTCGCTGGCCCGCTGGATGGCCGCCGGCTCGTCCGCGGGCCAGGCGTGGGACCGGATCGGCGACGCCGCGTGGGGCTCGCTCAGCGCCTCCCTCCTCGGCGCGCTGCTCACCGTGGCGCTCGCCCTGCCGGTGGGCCTCCTGGCCGCGCGCCACCCCGGGCGGCTGAGCGCGCTGCTGGAGCGGGCGGCCTACCTCGCCCACGCCCTGCCGGGGGTCGTCGTCGGCCTGTCCCTCGTCTTCTTCGGCGTCACCGTCGCCCTGCCGCTCTACCAGACCACCTGGCTGCTCGCGCTGGCCTACGCCTCGCTCTTCCTCCCGCTCGCGGTCGCCGCCGTCGCCTCGGCCGCCGCGCAGGCGCCCCCGTCGCTGGAGGAGGCGGCACAGTCCCTCGGCAGCTCCCCCGCCCGCGTCTTCACCCGGGTCACCCTGCCGCTCACCCTGCCCGGGATCGGGGCGGGCGCCGCGCTCGTCTTCCTCACCGCGATGAAGGAGCTGCCCGCCACCCTGCTGCTGCGCCCCACCGGGATGGACACCCTCGCCACCCGGCTGTGGAGCGCGACCGGGATCGGTCGGTATGCCGAGGCCGCCCCCTACGCGCTGCTCCTCGTCGCGCTCGCGGCCGTCCCCACCTGGGTCGTGGTCCGCCGCACCGGGATCGTGCCGGCCGGCTCCGGAGCGCCCCGCTCCGACCGGTCGGTCCCCACCGCGACCGCCCCGGCACCCGCTGAACCGGTCGTGTCACCATGATCCTGACCCGCCCCTCCCGCCCCGCAGCAGCCCAGGAAGGACCGCCGATGGCCGTGACCACCGCCGACACCCGGTCCGCCCGCGCCGAGGCCACCACGCACGCGGTCGAGATCATCGGCGTCGGCAAGTCCTTCGGCCCGGTCCGCGCGCTCGACCACGTCGACCTGCACCTCGACGACGGGGAGTTCCTCGCCGTCCTGGGGCCCTCCGGCTGCGGCAAGACCACCCTGCTGCGCTGCCTGGCCGGCTTCGAGCGGATCGACGAGGGACGCCTGGCCGTGCACGGGCGCGCGGTGGCTCTGCCCGGCATCCACCTGCCCCCGCACCGCCGTCAGGTGGCCGTCGTCCCCCAGGAGGGCGCGCTCTTCCCCCACCTGTCGGTGGCCGACAACATCGAATTCGGCCTGCCTCGGCGCTCACCCCGGGCGCAGCGCGCCCGGCGCGTCGCCGAGTGCCTGGAGCTCGTGGGGCTGTCGGGGCTCGGCGAGCGGATGCCGCACGAGCTCTCCGGCGGTCAGCAGCAGCGGGTCGCGCTCGCCCGCGCCCTCGCGCCGCGGCCGCCGCTGGTGCTGCTCGACGAGCCGTTCAGCGCGCTCGACGCCTCGCTGCGGGTGGAGCTACGCCGCGACGTCCGCGACGCCCTGCACGCGGACGGCGCGACCGCGATCCTCGTCACCCACGACCAGGGCGAGGCGCTGTCGATGGCCGACCAGGTGGCGGTGATGCGCGAGGGCCGGGTGCACCAGGTGGGCACCCCCGAGGAGGTCTACGCCGCCCCGGTCGATGCGTGGGTCGCCTCTTTCGTCGGGGAGGCCGACCTCTTCCCGCTGCCGTCCGTGACCGGGGCCGGGCAGCACGACGACGCCCTCGTCGACATCCCGCTCGGTCGGGTCGAGGTCGTCGGTGACCGCGACGAGGCCACGCACGTCCTCGTCCGGCCCGAGCAGGTGGTGCTGTCCGAGCACGGCAGGCCGGCGCAGGTGCGGACGGTCGACTTCCACGGCCACGACGCGCTCGTCACCCTCGTCCTCGACGACGGCACCCTCGTGCACTCGCGCAGCGGCGCCCACCCGCCGGCCGTCGGCTCCCACGTGGGTCTGCGCGTCCAGGGGGTATGCCGTGTCGTCCCCGGCGGCCTGCCCGGCCCCTCTCCCACCGCCGACCCCGGGGCCGCACGATGAGCGGTCCCGCGCCGGTGGACCGCCCGGCACCGATGAGCCGTTCGACCCAGCGGGTCGGTCGGTGGAAGGCGCTGGCCTCCTCGCCCGAGGCGCTGCGGCACGGGATGAACGCCTGGCCGCCGTTCCTCTTCTCCGGCATCCGGATCCAGGAGGTCGGGGCCGACTGGCGCTCGGTGCGCGTGCGCCTGCGCCGCAGCCGGCTCACAAGCAACTACGTCGGCACGCTCTTCGGCGGTTCGCTGTTCGCCATGACCGACCCCTTCTGGATGCTCATGGTCCTGCGCAACCTGGGCCCGGAGTATGTCGTGTGGGACAAGGCGGCGCAGATCGAGTTCGTCTCCCCGGGGCGCAGCAGCGTCACCGCGACCTTCGTGCTCGAGGAGTCCGTCCTGGCCGAGCTGCGCGAGGCCGCGGCCGACGGCGCCAAGGTGCTGCGCTGGTTCGAGACCGACGTGGTGGCCGACGATGGGACCGTCGTCGCCCGGGTCCGCAAGCAGCTCTACGTCCGCCGCGGTCGCTGAGCGTGGCCCGCCGAGGAGCGGCCGGAGCAACCGTGCCGACCGGGCGTCGCCGCATCGGCCGAGCGCCTCAGCGCAGGCCGAGCGCCTGCCTGATGAGGGCGTGCAGGGCGCGCAGGCCGTCCCGGGACAGCACCGACTCGGCGTGGCCCTGGATCGTGGCCACCCCGTCGCCGCGCAGCCCGACGACCGCGTCGTCCGGCTCGTGCACGGCCGCCTCCAACGCCCGCCCGCCCAGCTCGGCGCGGCCCGGACGGGCGACGAAGGTGTTGTAGAACCCGATCCGGTGCACCTCGCCCCACAGGTCCACCGGCAGCTGGATGCCCTGGTTGGGTGAGGAGAGCTTGTCGATCTCCAGGCCCGCCATCGCGGCGAGCACCTGGTGCGACAGGCAGACCGCCAGCACCGGCAGGCCGGCCTCGACGCGGGCCGTGATGAGCTGTTGCAGCCGCGCGATCCGCGGGTCGGTGGCGTCGGTGGGGTCACCCGGCCCCGGGCCGTAGAGGACCAGGTCGACGCCGGCTGCCCCCTCGCGCTCGGTGGTGACGTCGGCCTCGGTGACGCCCTCCCAGCGCCGCACCTGCGGCACCATCCCGAGGTGGCGCACCATGTGGGCCAGCATCTGCGTCCAGGTGTCCTCGGCGTCCACGACGAGCACCCGGCGCCCCAGGAGGTCGGGGTCGGGGTGGGACCCCTGCGGGCTCAGCCAGAACGGCGACAGCGAGTCGTTGCGGGCGCCCAGTGACTCGGCGACGCCGGGCAGCGACCCGAGGTCCACGGCATACCCGAGCTCGCGGCGCGGCCGCAGCCCGAGCGCGGCGAGGACGCCGCGGGCCTTGGCCGTGGTCTCCTCGCACTCCGAGACGGGGTCGCTGTGCCGGACCAGCGTGGCGCCCGCGCTGACGGTCACCGTGCCGTCGGCGCCGATGTGCGCGGTCCGGATGAGGATCGGCGCGTCCAGCGTCTCCCCGCCCTCGTCATCCTGCTCGAGCAGGGCCAGGACGCCGGAGTAGTAGCCGCGTCCGGTCGGCTCGTGCCGGGCGATGACCCGGCAGGCGTTCTCCATCGGGGAGCCGGTGACGGTGGGGGCGAACATCGTGGTCCGGAGCACGTCGCGGACGTCGGCGTCGCTGCGCCCGTCGAGGAGATACTCGGTATGCGTGAGGTGGGCCATCTGCTTGAGGTAGGGCCCGGTGATCCGGCCGCCGTCGGCGCAGATCTGGGCCATCATCTTCATCTCCTCATCGACCACCATGAAGAGCTCCTCGGTCTCCTTGGCGTCCTTGATGAAGGCCCGGAAGTCCGCCTCCACCTCGCCCTCCGCGGCCGGGTGCCGGAAGGTGCCGGAGATGGGGTTCATCCACACCCGCCCGTCCTTGACGCTGACGTGCCGCTCCGGGGTCGCGCCGACGAGGGTGTGGCCGGGGGTGTGCACCGCGAAGGACCAGTAGGCGCCGCGCTCGTCCAGGAGCAGGCGGCGCAGCCAGGTGAGGGCGGCGACCGCGTGGTCGCTGCGGCAGTGGGCGAGCACGTCGCGGCGGATGACGAAGTTGGCGCCCTCCCCTTCGCCGATCTCCTCCTCGATGACCTGGGCGACGGTGCGGGCATACGCCGCGTCCTCGACGCTGAAGCGCTCGGCAGCCACCTCGATCTCGCCGTCCGGCAGCGCCGCGACGAGGTCGTCGACGGACATGCGGGCCGTGCGGGTGGGCCGCAGCACTCGCAGCGGGGTGCCGTCGTCGCGGACGTCGAAGCCCCGCTCGGCGATCTGTCGGAAGGGCACCATCGCCAGCACCGGGGCGTCGGCGCCCGGCCGCGGGATCTGCTCCAGCAGGTCGAGGTCGGCCACCTCACCGACGAGGATCTCCGCCTCGGCCTGCTCCTCGCGCCACAGGATCGCCCACGACTGGCCGGAGGGGTCGGCGAGGATCTCGTCCAGCAGGCGCGGCGGCATGGTGGGAAGTCTGTCATGACCCCCCACCCCTCCAGCAATTTGGTGAGGATACCCTTGCCTAATACCCGACCCGGAGGAGATCCATGTACGGCACGGTCGTGCGCAGCGCACCGCTCATCCCCCACCTGTACCGCGTCGTCCTCGGCGGCGAGGGGCTCGACGACTTCGCCGACCCCACCTTCGCCGACTCCTACGTCAACATGTTCTTCCTCTCCGAGGGCGCGGCCTACGCACCGCCCTTCGACACCGAGGCCGTCCGCGACCTGCCGCGCGAGCAGCGCCCCTACCCCCGCCGCATCAGCGTGCGCTCCTGGGACCAGTCCGCCCGCGAGCTGACGGTGGACATCGCCGTGCACGGCGAGGTGGGGTATGCCGGGCGCTGGGCCCTGCACGCGCGAGCCGGGGACCGTGTGCAGCTGCGGGGGCCGGCCGGTGACTTCTCCCCGCCGGAGGACGCCGAGGCCTACCTCATGGTCGGTGACGAGAGCGCGTTGCCGGCGATCGCGGCCTGTCTCGAGGCCGTCCCGGCCGGGCGCTCCGTCGTGGCGCTCGTCGAGGTGGACGGGCCGGACGACGAGCTGACGCTGGACTCCCCCGGCGACCTGCAGGTGGCCTACGTCCATCGCGCCGGCCGGACCGAGCCGGAGCGGCTGCTCGTCGACGCCCTCGGCGGGCTGCGCCTGCCGCCCGGTCGGCTCAGCGCGTTCGTCCACGGCGAGGCGTCCTCGATCAGGGCGGTGCGCCGCCACCTGCTGGGACGTGCGCTGGTCGACCCCTCGATGCTCTCCTGCTCGCCCTACTGGCACCGCGGGCACACCGACGAGGAGTGGCGCTCGATCAAGAAGGACTGGGTCCGCGCCATGACCGCCGAGATCCCCTGATCCCGCTCGTCGACCGCTGTGCGCCCGCTCGTCACGTGCGCCACACCCGCCCGTCACCACGGGCCGCCACGCTGGTGGGATGTCTGCACTGGCGCCGGCGCGGCGCAGGGCCATCGTCGCTGAGCTGACCGCACGGTTCGGGGGGACGTTCACCGAGGCCGAGGTGGCCTTCGTCGTCGAGGACAGCTGGGCCGCGCTGGACCCCGGCGACCACGCCTCGCCCTACCTCCAGCTCCTCGTGCGGCGGGCGGCGCAGGACCGGCTCACCGACATGCTCCACTACCGCCGCATCGCCACCCACCGGCCCGCGCCCTGAGCGGTGCCGACCCGCCGCGGTGGTGGGCGGCGCCCGAGGGCGACCACCGACCACCGCGGTGCAGGACGACGCGACGGGCGCCTCAGTGCGTGACGGCTCCCACCGACGCTGAGCGCACGAGCGCGGCATACTTCGCGAGCACACCACGGCGGGCGCGCTCGGGCGGCTCGGGGGCCGTCCACTGCGCGCGCCGGCGCTCCAGCTCCTCCTCGTCGACCCCGAGGTCGAGGTGACCGCCCGCGACGTCGAGGGTGATCGGGTCGCCGTCCTGCACGAGCGCGATCGGACCACCCTCAGTCGCCTCGGGTGCGATGTGCCCGACGCACAGGCCGGTCGTGCCTCCGGAGAAGCGGCCGTCGGTGATGAGCAGGACGTCCTTGCCGAGCCCGGCGCCCTTGATCGCCCCGGTGATGGCGAGCATCTCGCGCATCCCCGGGCCACCCTTGGGGCCCTCGTAGCGGATGACCACGACATCCCCGGCCCCGATCGTGCCGTCCTCCAGCGCGTCCATGGCCGCGCGCTCACCGTCGAAGACCCGCGCCGTGCCCTCGAAGACGTCGGAGTCGAAGCCGGCCGACTTCACCACGGCCCCGCCCGGGGCGAGGCTGCCGTCGAGGATGGTCAGCCCGCCGGTGGCGTGGATGGGGTTGTCGAGCGCGCGCAGCACCGTGCCGTCCAGCGGCGGCGCCTTGAGGTCGGCGAGGTTCTCGGCCATCGTCTTGCCCGTCACCGTGAGCACGTCGCCGTGCAGCAGCCCGGCGTCGAGCAGGGCCTGCATGACGACGGGTATGCCGCCGATCCGGTCGACGTCGACCATGACGTGCTGCCCGAAGGGCTTGACGTCGGCCAGGTGGGGGACCTTCCTGCCGATCCGGCGGAAGTCGTCCAGGTCGAGCTCGACATCGGCCTCGTGGGCGATCGCGAGCAGGTGCAGGACGGCGTTGGTGGATCCGCCGAAGGCCATGGTCACCGCGATGGCGTTCTCGAAGGCCTCCCGGGTGAGGATCTGCCGGGCGGTGATGCCCTGGCGGAGCATGCCCACGACGGCCTCACCGCTGCGCCGGGCGAAGCCGTCGCGACGCCGGTCGGTCGCGGGAGGCGCGGCCGAACCGGGCAGCGACATCCCGAGGGCCTCTGCGGCGGCCGCCATGGTGTTGGCGGTGTACATCCCGCCGCAGGCACCCTCGCCGGGGCAGATCGCCCGCTCGATGGCATCGACGTCCTCGCGCGACATGAGCCCGCGCGAGCAGGCGCCGACCGCCTCGAAGGCGTCGATGATCGTCACCTCCTTCTCCGAGCCGTCGGAGAGCCGCGCACGACCGGGCAGGATCGACCCGGCATACACGAAGACCGAGGCCAGGTCGAGGCGCGCGGCGGCCATGAGCATCCCGGGCAGCGACTTGTCGCACCCGGCGAGCAGGACCGAGCCGTCGAGCCGCTCGGCGGACATGACGGTCTCCACCGAGTCGGCGATGACCTCCCGGGACACGAGGGAGTAGTGCATGCCCTCGTGCCCCATGGAGATGCCGTCGGAGACCGAGATGGTGCCGAACTCGAGGGGGTAGCCGGCGGCCGCGTGCACGCCGTCCTTGACCGCCTTGGCCAGGCGCTCCAGCGACAGGTTGCACGGCGTGATCTCGTTCCAGCTGCTGGCGACGCCGATCTGGGGCTTGACCCAGTCCTCGTCGCCCATCCCGACGGCCCGGAGCATGCCGCGCGCGGCGGTCTTCTCCAGGCCGTCGGTGACGTCGCGGGAGCGGGGCTTGATGTCGACCTCAGCCACGAGCGGCCGACCCCTCCACGTAGTCGCCGTCCGACTCGTGACCCTTGACCCAGGCCATCATCCCGCGCAGCTCCTTGCCGACCTCCTCGATCGGGTGCGCGGCACCCTTGGCCCGCAGTTCCTCGAACTCGGGACGGCCGTTGTCCTGGTCGTCGATGAAGCGCTGGGCGAAGGCCCCGTTGCGCACGTCCTCGAGGACGGCCTGCATGTTCTCCTTGACCCGGGGGTCGATGACCCGCGGCCCGGAGACGTAGTCGCCGTACTCCGCCGTGTCGGAGATGGACCAGCGCTGCTTGGCGATGCCGCCCTCGTACATGAGGTCGACGATGAGCTTGAGCTCGTGCAGGCACTCGAAGTAGGCGACCTCGGGCTGGTAGCCCGCCTCGGTCAGGGTCTCGAAGCCGTACTGCACCAGCTGGCTCATGCCGCCGCACAGCACCGCCTGCTCGCCGAAGAGGTCGGTCTCGGTCTCCTCGGTGAAGGTGGTCTCGATGCCGCCGGCCCGCAGACCCCCGATCGCCGAGGCGTAGGACAGCGCGAGCGCCTTGGCCTGGCCCGAGGCGTCCTGCTCGACGGCGACGAGCACCGGCACGCCCCGCCCGTCGACGTACTCGCGCCGCACGAGGTGACCTGGGCCCTTGGGCGCGACCATGCAGACGTCCACGCCCTCCGGCGGGGTGATGTAGCCGAACCGGATGTTGAAGCCGTGGCTGAAGAACAGCGCGTCGCCGTCCTTGAGGTTGGGCTCGATGGCGTCGCGGTAGACCAGGCGCTGCACGTGGTCGGGGACGAGCACCATGACGAGGTCGGCCTCGGCGCACGCCTCCGCGGGGGTGAGCACGCGCAGCCCCTCGGCCTCCGCCTTGGCCCGGCTGGCGCTGCCCTCGGCGAGCCCGACGCGCACGTCCACCCCGGAGTCGCGCAGCGACAGCGCGTGGGCGTGGCCCTGGCTGCCGTAGCCGAGGACCGCGACCTTCCGGGACTGGATGAGGGCGAGGTCGGCGTCGGCGTCGTAGTACATCGTGGCCATGAGGTGGGTGTCTCCTGTACGTGATCGGGTGGGGTCGGGCGAGGGGCGGGGCGTCGTGCTCAGAAGGCGGCGGCGGCCATCGCGCCGACCGGGCGGGGGCCGTTGTCGTTGATCTGCCACAGCTTGCTGCGGATGGCGTCGGCGTCCTCGAGCTCCTCGATGTGGATCACCTCGACGAGCTTGTCGAGCTGGCTGGTGACCTTGTGCAGCTGCTCGGCGTTGACGTTGACGACGATCGTCATGCGGGAGACCTTGTTGTCCTCGGTGGGGCCGACGACGAGGTGGTCGATGTTGAAGTTGCGCCGGGCGAAGAGGACGGACACGCGGGCCAGGACGCCCGGGTTGTTCTCGACCAGGACGGACAGGGCGTGACGGGTGCGAGCTGCGTCGCTCATGGTGGTGCCTTTCGTCGGGTGCTGCGGATCGGTGTGTGGCTGGTAGGCGGGGGCTGGCGTGGGCACGTCGGCGGCGCGGGGCGGGTAGTCGGACAGCAGGGTCACTCGTCCTCCCCGAAGTCGGGGCGCACGTCGCGGGCGTGCTGGACGTCGTCGTTGCTCGTGCCGGCGGCGACCATCGGCCAGACCATGGCGTCCTGGCTGACGCGGAAGTCGACGACGACCGGCTGGTCGTCGACCGCCATGGCGGCCTCGATGGTGGCGTCGACGTCCTCGGCGCGCTCGCAGCGCAGACCGACGCAGCCGTATGCCGTGGCGAGGGTCGCGAAGTCCGGCACCTGCATCGAGGGCAGCTGGGAGTGGCTGAACCGCTCGGAGTAGAACAGCGCCTGCCACTGCTTGACCATGCCGAGGGCGGCGTTGTTGATGATCGCCACCTTGATGGGGATGCCCTCGACCGAGCAGGTCGCCAGCTCCTGGTTGGTCATCTGGAAGCAGCCGTCGCCGTCGATCGCCCAGACGGTCGCGTCCGGGCGCCCGACCTTGGCGCCCATGGCGGCGGGCACGGCATACCCCATCGTCCCGAGGCCGCCGGAGTTGAGCCAGCGGCGCGGCTGGTCGTAGGTGATGAACTGGCTGGCCCACATCTGGTGCTGCCCGACCCCGGCGGCGAAGATCGTCTCGGGCCCGGAGATGGCGCCGAGGCGCTCGATGACCAGCTGCGGGGCGAGGGCGCCGTCGGAGGGGGTGTCGTAGCCGAGGGGGTAGCGCTCCTTCCACGACGCGCACCGCCGGACCCACGCCTCGTGCTGGGGCGCGGCACCGGCGGCGGTGCGGCGGGTCCACTCGGTGACCAGCAGACCGATCGTCTCCCGGGCATCGCCCACGAGGCCGACCGCGGTGGGGAAGTTCTTGCCGATCTCCGCGGGGTCGATGTCGGCGTGGACGATCGTCGCGTCCGGGGCAAAGGTGTGCTTGGCCCCGGTCACCCGGTCGTCGAAGCGTGCCCCCAGGCTGATGATGAGGTCGGACTTCTGCAGGGTGGCGACGCCGGAGACGCTGCCGTGCATGCCGGGCATCCCCATGTGCTGCGGGTGGCTGTCGGGGAAGACTCCGCGGGCCATGAGGGTCGTGACGACGGGGAAGCCGGTGAGCTCGGCGAGCTGGAGGACCTGCGCGGAGGCGTTGGCCCGCAGGCACCCGCCGCCGACGTAGAGCACCGGACGGTGCGCGGTGAGCATGGCCTCGACGGCGTCGCGGACGGCCTCGGGGGCCGGGCTGCTCGGCGTGCGGTAGCCGGGCAGCGGCAGCTGGAGCATCGTCTCGTCGGCGAGCGCGACCAGGGCGTCCTTGCTGACGTCGACGAGGACCGGGCCGGGCCGACCGGTAGAGGCGATGTGGAAGGCGGAGGCGACGGTGGCGGCGATCTCGTCCGGCTTGGTGACGAGGAAGGAGTGCTTGGTCACCGGCATGGAGATCGACCGGATGTCGGCCTCCTGGAAGGCGTCCGAGCCCATCGCGGTGCTGGCGACGTTGCCGGTGATCGCGACCATCGGCACCGAGTCCATGTTGGCGTCGGCGAGGGAGGTGACGAGGTTGGTCGCCCCCGGCCCGGAGGTCGCCAGGCACACGCCCACCTTGCCGGTCGCGGCGGCATACCCCTGCGCGGCGTGGCCGGCTCCCTGCTCGTGGCGCACGAGGATGTGCCGCACCTTCGCGCCGTAGAGCGCGTCGTAGAGCGGCAGCACCGCTCCCCCGGGCAGACCGAAGATGTGCTCGACGCCGAGGCGCTCGAGCGTGGCGACGAGCGCTTCGGCGCCGGTGCGACGTGGCGTGCCGGTGGAGGTGCCACCGGTGGTGCCGGGCGCGGTCACAGTGGCTCCGTCGGGGATCTGGGTGGCAGTCATGAGGTGTCTTCCTGAGGTCCGGAGAACGTGCTGTGGCAACAAAAAACCCCTCGGCCCGGTGGGCTGACGAGGGGAGGACGCGACGATGGCGAGGATCGGCCGGCGGCGCGTCCCTAGGTAATAAGTACGAGAGCGGAGAACTGCATGGACCCATAGAACCCCCTCACGTGCCGTCACGTCAACCCCCTGCATAGGTATGTGACGTGACGCACAGTCATGCATCACTAACGATATGTCGTTGACATGTCGAGAAAGATCGCGTTAGTCTTTTGGTATGACGTTGCGCCGGTCACCGTGACCGACGACCGATCACTCCTCACGGAAAGGGGACGGCCATGACCTCACGACACCACCACGGGGGCGGACCCGGCTTCGGCGGTTTCGGATCCTTCGACGCCGACCAGATCTTCGGCCCCGGCGGCCTGCTCGGGCAGGTCTTCGGGGGCCAGCAGGGCGGCCCCTTCGGCGGCCCGGGAGCCGGCTGGCCCGGCTCCGGACCGGGCGGCCGGCGCGGGGGCCCCTACGCCGGTCCGGGCCAGGACCATCGACGCGGCCCTGGGCCGGGTGGCCGCCGCGCCCGCCGCGGTGACGTCCGCAACGCCGTGCTGCACCTGCTCCAGCGCGAGCCGATGAACGGCTACCAGCTCATGCAGGAGATCGCGCAGAGCTCCGGCGGCGCGTGGCAGCCGAGCTCAGGTGCCATCTACCCCGCCCTCGCCCAGCTCGAGGACGAGGGCCTGGTCGAGCAGACCGAGGTCGAGGGGCGCCGCGCCTACCGGCTCACCGACACCGGCCGCCGCGCGGCGGCCGACCTGCCCCCGCAGGGCTGGGCCGGCGGCGAGGAGCCCGACGACCCGTGGGCCGCCGACCGGCAGGGTCGCCGAGGTCACCAGCGGGGCGGCGAGCGCTCCGCCCGGGCCGAGACCGGTGGGGGCGCGCGCCGCGGGTCCGCCGGCACCCTGTGGAAGGCGCTCGGCAGTGTCGCGATGGCGACCCAGGCCGTCGGGCAGTCCGGGCAGGACGACCTCAGCCAGCAGGCCGCCGAGCTGCTCGACCGCACCCGCCGCGACCTCTACCGCATGCTCGCCGAGGCCGAGATCGCCCGCGACGACGCCGACGACGCGGAGGCCGACGACGACGTCGACGAGATCACCGAGGGCGAGATCGTCGAGGACTGACCGACCGATCGCGAGCGCAGCGAGCCTGATCTGTCGGAGCGGGAGGACGTCCGAGCGCAGCGAGGGCAGGTGAGGGGAACCCGGGGGGCGCAAGCCCCCCGGGGGTGGGCATACTGTGGTCTCATGGCCGATCACTATGACGTTGTTGTCCTGGGCGCCGGTCCTGGCGGGTATGTCGCGGCGATCCGCGCCTCCCAGCTGGGCAAGAAGGTCGCCGTCGTCGAGAAGAAGTACTGGGGCGGTGTCTGCCTCAACGTCGGGTGCATCCCGTCCAAGGCGTTGATCAAGAACGCCGAGCTCTCCCACCTGCTGCAGCACGACAAGGCGAAGTACGGCATCGAGGGCGAGGCCACCATGGCCTACGCGCCCACCCACCAGCGCTCCCGCAAGGTGAGCGCGGGGATCGTCAAGGGCGTCCACTTCCTCATGAAGAAGAACAAGATCACCGAGGTGGACGGCTGGGGCACCCTCACCTCGGCGACCTCGATGGACGTCACGGCCGATGACGGCAGCACCCACCAGCTGACCTTCGACGACCTGATCCTGGCGACCGGCTCGGTGACCAAGATGCTGCCGGGCGTCGAGGTGAGCAAGAACGTCGTCACCTACGAGGAGCAGATCCTCGACGAGGAGCTGCCCGGCTCGCTCATCATCGCGGGGTCCGGCGCGATCGGCGTGGAGTTCGCCTACGTCATGGCCAACTTCGGCGTCGACGTCACCATCGTGGAGTTCCTCGATCGGATCGTGCCGCTGGAGGAGCCGGAGATCTCCAAGGCCCTGGCCAAGGAGTACAAGAAGCTCGGCGTCAAGGTCATGACGAGCACCAAGGTCGAGAATGTCGAGGACACCGGTGAGGGCGTCAAGGTCACGGTGACCCCGGCCGACGGCGGCGACTCCCAGACGCTGGAGGCCGACAAGCTGCTCTCCGCGATCGGCTTCGCCCCCCGCACCGAGGGCTTCGGCCTGGAGAGCATCGGCGTGGAGCTCACCGACCGCGGCGCGATCGCCATCGACGACTACATGCGCACCAACGTCGACCACGTGTATGCCATCGGCGACGTCACCGCCAAGCTCATGCTCGCGCACGTCGCCGAGGCGCAGGGCATCATCGCCGCGGAGACCCTGGCCGGGGCCGAGACGATGCCCCTGGACTACACCTTCATCCCCCGGGCGACCTACTGCCACCCGCAGATCGCCTCGATGGGCATGACCGAGCAGGCCGCCAAGGACGCCGGGCACGAGGTCAAGACCGCGCAGTTCCCGTTCTCCGCCAACGGCAAGGCGATGGGTCTGGGCGACGGTGTCGGCTTCGTCAAGGTCATCGCCGACGCGACGTACAACGAGATCCTCGGCGCGCACCTCATCGGCCCGGACGTCACCGAGCTGCTGCCGGTCCTCAACCTCGCGCAGACGTGGGACCTCACCGCCGATGAGATGTCGCGCATCGTCTTCGCGCACCCGACCCTGGGCGAGGCCGTCAAGGAGGCCGTGCACGGCATCGCCGGGCACATGATCAACCTCTGATCGCCCGCTGAGCCCGCCGCCGGTGGCTGCCCGCTGGAGCATCGGCCGCGCGGCGGTGCTCGTCGCCGGTCTCACCGGCGTCTCGACGCTGCTCGGCTTCGTCCGCGACGCCGTCATCGCGGCGGTCTACGGCGCGGGCGCGCAGCTGGACGCCTACTTCGTCGCCCTGGGGCTGTCCAATATCGTCCTCGGGCTGCTCGGCACGTCGCTGACGCGGGCGTCCACGCCGGTGCTCTCCCGCGAGGCCGACGGCGAGGAGGTATGCCGAGGCCACCGCACCTTCGACACCGTCCTCACCCTGGCGGTCGTCGCCATCGGGGTCCTCAGCGTGGTGCTGGGGCTCGCCGCGGCGCCGGTGTCGCGGGTGCTTGCCCCCGGCTTCGACGGCGAGGCCGCCGACCTGCTGGTGCTGCTGACCCGGATCGTCCTGGTGACGACGGTGCTCGTCGCGGCGACCGACCTGCTCGTGGCGCTGGCCCAGGCGCACGGCGTCTTCCGCTGGGGCGGGCTCCAGGGGGTGCCGTTCAACCTCGTGATGATCGCCGCCGCGGGGCTGCTGGGCCCGCACCTGGGTGTCGTCGCCCTGGCGGTGGGCTTCGTCGTGGGCTCGCTCGCCCGGTTGGCGCTGCAGGTCGTGCCCGTCGTCCAGCACCGATGGCGGGTGCGCCCGGCGCTGGACCTCCGGGCCCCGGGGGTGCGCGAGATCGGGGGGCTGCTGCCGCCCCTGCTCCTCGGTCAGGCGCTGCTCAACGTCAACACGCTCGTGGACCGGGCCGTGGCCTCGACCGTCGGGGAGGGCGCTGTCTCGGCCGTCTTCCTCGGCTGGCGGCTGGTCAACCTGCCCGAGATGCTCGTCGTCGCCGCGCTGGTCGCGCCGCTCTACCCCGCGATGTCCGCGGCGGCAGGGGCGCAGGACCTCGACCGGCTCCGCGAGCTGGTCCACCGGGGCTTGGCGGTGTCGCTGACCCTCCTCGCCCCCATCGCCGTGGTCCTGCTCGCCGCGCCGCAGCAGGTGATGACCCTGGCCTTCGGTCGCGGTGCCTTCGACGAGGAAGCGGTGCGGGTCACCGCGGTGGCCGTGGTGTGCTTCCTGCCCGGGCTCCTCGCCCTCGCCTGCCGCCAGGTGCTCGTGAGCGCCTGCTACGCGGTGGGCGACACCCGTGGGCCGGTCGCGATCGGGGTGGTCGCGATGGTCGTCAACGTCGTGGGTGACCTCACGCTGGCACCGATCTTCGGGGTGGCTGGGATCGTCGCGGCGACCTCGGCCTCCCTGCTCGTGGCAGCCGTGCTCACCGGGTGGCTCGCGGCCCGTCGGCACGCGTTGGTGCCGCTGCGCCGGACGCTGCCGCTGCTAGGCCGCACCGCGGCGGCGGCGATCGGAGCGGGTGTCCTCACGTGGTATGCCGTGCGTCTCGTCGGCCCCGAACACGCCTGGTCCGGCGCCGCGCTGGCGCTCGCCGTGGCCGCCGTGTCCTACCAGCTCGCCCTCGCCCTGCTCCGTGCCCCCGAACGCCTCGTCCCACTCCAGGTCCTGCAGCAGGTGCGGCGCCGGTGAGGGCACCGCCACGGGCTCGCGGGGTCCGCGGGGCTCGCGGGTGAGCTTGCCGGCCATGAGGTGCAGCACGGGGCCGGGGTCGCCGAGGGCCGCCAGGCTGTGCCGCGACCGCGACGCCCACCAGAGGCTGCCCGCGACGTCCCGGGCCGCTCCCCCGCGACGCTCCTGCCGCGCCCGGCGCAGGTCCCCCGCGAGCCACTGGTAGCGGACCCCAGCACGCCCGTCGCCGAGCTCGGGCACCGGACCACCGCTCACGGCGCGCAACCCCGCCTCCACGAGACCGGGCCGGGCCCGCTCGCTCAGCGCGAGCGAACCGAAGAAACGGCCGTTCAGGTCGATGAGCCGGTGCGTCCCGGCGACGTCGACGAGGAACTGCAGCTCGACCAACCCGACCCATCCCAGGCAGCGCAGGAGCTCCTCGCACCGTGCGGCCAGCTCGGGGTCGACCGGCACGGTCACGGCCCGCGCCGAGGCTCCGGCGGGGGTCGGGAAGAGACGCGGCGAGACCTGCTGGACCCGCCCGAGCAGCTTTCCGGAGTGCATGACCCCGATGACGGCGGCCAGGTGACCCTCGACCGGCTCCTGCAGGACGGGCTGGTCCTCCGAGCCGCCGAAGGCCCGCAGGTGCTCGACCAGCTGCGTCCTGGTCGAGCAGATGGTCGTCTCGATCCGGTGCGTGCGGCTCTGCTCGGGCGACCAGTGCCAGCGGTTCTTGACCACGACGGGCAGGGCGACGTCCGGGCACTCCCCCGGCGTGGGCGCCGAGGTCACCGGGGCGTCGAGACCGGCCTGCACCGCGAGGTCGGAGAGCACGAGCTTGTCCATCGCCGCGGTGACGACGCGGGCCGGCGGATGGGCGACCGTGACCCCGAGCCGGTCGCGGTGGTGCGACAGCGCCGCCATCCAGTCGTCCCCGGCGCCGATGACGACGGCATACCCTCCCTCGCGGGCGGCGCGGCGCACCCCCTCGACGAAGACTCCCTGGTCACCGGTCGGCCGTGGGACCAGGACGGTGCGGTCGACGGCGCGCGAGGCGCCCAGCAGCCCGGCGCCGGGTCGGGACGACCCTGCCCCGACCCGCCAGCCGGCGCGCCGCAGGGCGCGGGCGGCGGTCACGGCTCCCCGGTCACGGGTGTGCGCGAGGATGAGCACCGACGCGGAGGAGCTCCCGGCGGTGGACATGGGGGACACGGTATGCCGCGACCGCGCCGATGCGGGGGAGAATCGCCGCCGCGGCGCGAGGGGGGATATCCCCCGCCCCGGTCCGGGAGTCTGCTCCGATGTCCCGGCCGCCCTCGGACGGCACGCTGGAGGACATGAACGAGAACCCCAGCGCCGCCCCAGCCACCGACCTTCCGCTCCTCCCCCAGCCCCGGCCCGAGCAGGAGCACGGCTCCTCCGCCCTGGACGGCGTGTATGCCGCCCTGCGCCGCCTCCCCGCCCGCCGCACCGACGACGCGGTCCTGGGTGGCATCTGCGCCACCATCGCCGACCGGCTCGGTGTCGCGCCCATCGCGGTCCGCGCCGCGGCCGTCCTCGTGGCCCTGCTGGGCGGCGTGGGGGTGGGGATCTACCTCATCGCCTGGACGCTCATGCCCGACCGCTCCGGCCGGACCCACCTCGAGGGTGGCCTGCGGCACGGCCGCGGCCGCTCCCTCCTCGTGCTCGCCCTCGGCACCTTCGCCGCGCTGGGCGTGCTCGGCGGTGGGCTGTCCTTCCTCGCCGCGATCCTGCCCGAGCTCATCGGCCTGGCCGCCCTGGCCGCCGTCGGCTACTGGGTCTGGACCCGGCTGGCCCGGCGCCAGCAGCGCGAGGACGCCGCCGCCTGAGGAGGCAGGGACTCCTCCTCAGCAGCGGCGGCGCGCCGGCCGGGTCCCCCCAGGGGGCCGGCCGGCGCCGTCGTCGCATCGACGTCGTCATGGCGGTCGCCGCACTATCCACTGCTCCTGGACGAGGGAGAAGCCGCAGCGGGTGAGCACCCGTGCCGACACCGAACC
Organism: Serinicoccus profundi; assembly: GCF_008001015.1. Classification (NCBI taxonomy): domain Bacteria; kingdom Bacillati; phylum Actinomycetota; class Actinomycetes; order Micrococcales; family Ornithinimicrobiaceae; genus Serinicoccus; species Serinicoccus profundi. Next base: position 2,844,164 of record NZ_CP042862.1, read on the forward strand.
GACCGACGCGGTGGCGCCGACGAGGTCGCACCCGGCCATGACGGCGAGCTTGAGGCGGTGTCGGACAAGGGCGGTCTGGATGCCGCGGCGCCGAGCCGACGGGAGAGTTGCGGCCGCGCCGAGCCATCCCGTCCGTGCCCCGGCAGTGCCGACGACCGACAGGGAGCCGCAACCGACCGGCTGCCCCTCGAGGAGCGCCACCAGCTGGGTGGTCCCGGGGGCGTGGCGGTCCGCTGCCATGAACTCATCACTCGTGCCGCGGTCCGCCCCGGCGGCCAGTGCCTCGGCGATCATCACGTCAGCGGCGTGGGCGGCTCGGTGGACGTCGTCACCGACCTGCTCGATCTCGAGAAGGCGGTCAGCGGGGAGGACGGCTGGATCCATCGCCACGGGGGCGCGGGGGTCCACCGCGAACATCGACCTGCACGAGAGGGGGACGAAGCCCGCTGCGCCGAGCGCGGCGATCGTCGCTGTCGGGGCCCAGGAGGACAGCTGCACCTCGGCGGGCAGACCGGCGTCGCCGTAGTGCCGCACGAGGGCAGCGACATCGTCGGGGCTGAGCTCGTCGAGCGTCACCCCCACGGCACGGTTGACATACCTGCGCGGGCCGCTGATCACCAGACGTCCGCCGCCGAAGGGCACGGCCGTCGGGACGGGGTCGGTGCACCCCGTCTCGACCAGTGCCTCGACCAGGGCGAGAACGGTCGCCGACTCCGCCCTCTCCAAGCGTTCGATCACACCGCGGTGGACCATCGCCAGCCCGGGAGACACGCGACCCCCTGCTCCGCACGACCCCTCACGCATCTGCCAGCTCCTCGCGCAGCCGGAGCAGCTCCTCGAGGAGCGCCTCGGCCTCGACCACGACCCGCGTCCTCCAGGCCTGTGCCTGCGCCATCTGCTCCGCCAACGCGTCGGCGTACAGCGGCGTGTAGATGGAGGCGGACCGGGCGGGGAAGCCCTCGAGGTCCGGCAGCGCGAGGTCGGGCAGCGAGGACGCCTCGACCTCCTCCCCGACGCGCAGCACGGCCTCGTCGGCCGCCGCGAGGGGCCCTCGGACCTGCCCGAGCATGTCCGCCCAGTAGAACGCACCGTGGGGGTCCGCCGCCGCGACGGTGACGTCGATCCCGGCCGCGATGACCTCGATGCGGCGGGACAGGCGGGTGAGGTCCTTGAGCAGCGCACGGGCGGAGGGGATGAGCGCCGCGACCTCGGCACGCCGGGTGATGGCCAGCTGCCGCTGCTCGGCCCAGGTGACCACCTCCTCGTCGCCGGGCGAGGACCCTCCGGCCAGCACGCCCGACCCACCGGCGCGTGCCGCGAGCACCAGGTCGGCGAGCGCCTCCTGGTAGGGCGTCTCCGCGTCGCCAAGGGCGGCGATGTCTCCGTCCAGCTGGTCGGCCTCGACCGCGAGGGTGCTCAGGCGTGCCCGGATCTCCTCGACGCGCTCGGCCGCCTCCTCCACCTCGGCGAGCTCGCGCGCCCGGCGCTCGTCCAGCGAGCCGTCCCAGGAGGCGAGCATCCGGGTGAGACCCCGGCGGTCCAGCCGCTCCACGTCGGCCCGTTGCGCGTCGAGGGCGGCCTGCCGCTCGGCGAGCAACAACCGGTCGCGGTCGATGCGCGGCTGCAGCCGCTCCCGGGAGAGCCGCAGCCGCCGGGCGCGGGCGCGCGCGTCCTCACGCTGCAGCACCCGCTCCCGCAGCTCCTCGAGGTCAGCCATGGCGCACCGGACCCCGCTCCCTCATCGCCCGACGCTCATCCTTGCGTGGGTAGGACCTCGGACAGCTGCCGGGCGGCGAGCAGGCAGAGCACGCCACCGAAGGCGCTGAGCACCAGCCCCGGGCCCGGCAGCCACCCCTCGAAGCCGACGAGCCGCACGAGGTGCACTACCTGCCAGAGGGGCAGGCCCAGCGCCACGAGACCACAGAGCACGGACTGCACGATGATGACCGTGCGGAGGCGGTGCGCCGGGACCAGTCCTCCGGCGAGGGCCAGCATCCCGGCGTAGACGACCCAGAGCCCCGCCCCCACGGCGCCGCTCACCGGCCCGGCATACGTGTAGACCCAGGGCAGGAAGCCGCCCAGGACCAGCATGCCGGCCGCCAGCAGGAGCCGCCCCTGGCCGGGGGCACGTCGGGAGCGCATGAGCGGCACTGTATGCCACGCCTCCCTGCGCGCAGCCCGTCCTGCGGCCCGACGGCTACCGCGCAGAGATCTCGCGCCGCCACTCGTCGCCGTCGCCCCGCCGCTCGCCGCACAGCCGCCACCGTTCGGCGCACCGCGGCGCCGCTGTGCTTGCCCCCGTGTCGCGGCCTCGTGTTCGGTGGGCGGTGCTGGCCCCATCCGTCCCGCAGAGCAAGGAGGCTCCATGCTTGACGTCGACCAACGGCGTGAGTACTGGCGGCGCAACGTCCGCCTGATGTCGGTCCTACTGGTGATCTGGGCCCTGGTGTCCTTCGGCGCCGGGATCCTGTTCGTCGACGTCCTCAACAACGTCAGCATCTTCGGCATACCGCTCGGGTTCTGGTTCGCCCAGCAGGGCTCGATCATCGTCTTCGTCCTGCTCATCGCGTTCTACGTGTGGCGCATGGACAAGCTCGACGCTGAGTTCGGCATCACCGAGTACGAGCAGGAGGTGCATCACCAGTGAGCCCCATCCAAGCATGGACGCTCGTCTTCGTCGTCCTCACCTTCGGTTTCTACATCTGGATCGCCTACCGGAGCCGGGTGTCGGACACCGCCGGCTTCTACATCGCCGGTGGCGGCATCCCTGCCCCCGCCAACGGCGCCGCGATCGCCGCGGACTGGATGAGCGCCGCGTCGTTCATCTCCATGGCCGGCCTCGTGGCGTTCAGCCAGAACGGCTACGCCGGGTCGGTCTTCCTCATGGGCTGGACCGGTGGCTACGTCCTGCTGGCCCTGCTGCTCGCGCCCTACCTGCGCAAGTTCGGCAAGTACACCGTGCCCGACTTCGTGGGCGACCGCTACAACGAGACCGCGCGCCTGGTCTCGGTCGTCTGCGCTCTGGTCGTCTCCTTCGTCTACGTCGCGGGCCAGATGGCCGGTGTCGGCGTGGTCTTCCAGCGCTTCCTCGGGGTCGACCAGACCTGGGGCGTCGTCATCGGGATGGCGATCGTCTTCCTGTATGCCGTGCTCGGCGGCATGAAGGGCATCACCTGGACCCAGGTGGCGCAGTACACCGTGCTGATCATCGCCTACATCATCCCGGCGGTGGCGATCTCGCTGCGGCTGGCCGGCAACCCCTTCCCCCAGATCGGCTTCGGGTCCATCCTCGACGACCTGGACGGGCTGCAGCGCGACCTCGGGCTCGAGGCCTACACCGAGGCCTTCACCCAGACCTCGATGGTCAACATGGTCCTCATCACCGCGGCGCTGATGTTCGGCACCGCGGGCCTGCCGCACGTCATCGTCCGCTTCTACACGGCCCGGTCCGTGCGGGCGGCGCGCTACTCGGCGCTGTGGGCGTTGTTCTTCATCTCGCTGCTCTACACCATCGCGCCCGCGGTCGGGGCGTTCAGCAAGTACAACGTGCTGACCCAGATCCCGGGCACCGGCATCAACGACACCCCGGAGTGGTTCAACACCTGGCGTGACGTCGGCCTCATCACCGTCGAGGACCTCAACGGCAACGGCGTCATCGACGTCAACGGCGCGCTGGGCGTGGGCACCGAGCTCGCGATCAACAACGACATCGTCGTGCTCGCCGCCCCGGAGATCGCGGGCCTCCCCGCCCCGGTCGTCGGCCTCGTGGCCGCCGGTGGTCTCGCCGCGGCGCTGTCCACCGCCTCGGGCCTGCTCCTGGTCATCTCCAGCTCGGTCGCCAACGACATCTACTGGAAGAAGATCAACCCGCAGGCCACCGACGCCCAGCAGCTGCGGGTCGGTCGGATCGCGATGGCCGCGGCCATCCTCGTCGCCGGCTACCTCGGGATCAACCCTCCCGGCTTCGTGGCCGAGGTCGTGGCACTCGCCTTCGGACTCGCGGCGGCCTCCTTCTTCCCGATCCTCTTCCTCGGGATCTTCTGGAAGAAGGCGACCGCGACAGCAGCCGCCACCGGTATGGCGGTCGGTCTCGGCGTGACGCTGATCTACCAGCTGTGGACGTTGCCGACCTTCTTCGGCAACGAGCCGATCCTCGGCATCCCTGCCACCGGCATCGGCACGATCGGCATGCTGCTCAACCTCCTCACCATCGTGGTGGTGTCGCGGTTCACCAAGGAGCCCAGCGCGCTCATGCAGCAGGTGGTCGAAGACGTCCGCTACCCCGGCCGCTCCGAGCTGGTCGCCGCCCACGCGGAGGGCCACCTGGACGAGTTCGCCCAGGACCACCGGCGCGACGACGAGCGCTGACCCGAGCGCGTCGACACTGACGCGTCCGGCATACCGGCACCGGCCGCACGATCTGCACCCGCAGACCGTGCGGCCGGTCCGCGTCCGGGGCGGCGTCCCGGGGAACCAGCCAGGGTGACGCAACGTCAGATGCCTGACCGAAGCACCACCCGCCGACGAGACTCACCGCAGAGCCCCGCCGCCTCCCCCGAGGAGTCGCCATGACACCGACGTCCGGCCGCCGTACCGCGCTCACCGCCTCGCTCCTGGCACTGCCGCTGACGCTCGCCGCCTGCTCCCCGGCCGATCTCCTCGCGCCACCCACCGCCGGCGCCGCCGAGCTCACCGACTTCGGATCCTGCGAGGAGCTGCTCGACTACTTCCAGGAGCACGCCCTCGAGCAGGTCGGTCCGTGGGGCTTCGGGATGGGCGCTCAGATGGGCGCGATGGAGGACATGGCCGGAGCCGCCGAAGGGGGTGATGTCTCCAGCGATCGCGCCGCGGCGAGCGACTCCGCGGGTGGTGGCGACGGCGGAGGTGACTTCTCCGGCACCAACAACCAGGAGGAGGGCGTGGAGGAGCCGGACATCGTGCAGACCGACGGCGAGATCATCGTGACCAGCGTGCAGGGGCGGATGGTCGTCGTGGACGTCGCCTCCGGGCAGAAGGTCGGCACGGTCGCGCTGCCGAGCCGCAGGGGCGGGACCGGCGCCGCCGAGCTCCTGCTGGACCGCGAGAACGACCGCGTCCTCGCCCTCACCCGCGAGTGGGGCGGCGGGGTGTCGCCGCTGCCGCGGATGGACGGCATGTCGACCTATCCCGCCTTCGAGTCGACCCGCACCGTCGTGACCCTCGTCGACGTCTCCGACCCCTCGACGCCCACGGTCTCGGGCAGCATCCGGCTGGAGGGCGACTACCGCTCGGCCCGGATGCAGGACGGGACGGCCCGGGTCGTCATGGTGACCACCCCACCCGGCCTCTCCTTCGTCCAGCCCACCAACGGCTCGCTCGTGGCGGAGGAGGAGGCCGAGGCCGCCAACCGCGAGATCGTCGAGGCCTCCACCCTCGACGACTGGCTCCCGCACGTGCAGACCCTCGGCGCTGACTCCAGCCGCTCGGCGGGCACCGAGCTGGCCGTCCCCTGCGAGGACATCGCCCGGCCCCCCGACTTCTCCGGCCTGTCCACCATGTCGGTGCTCACGATCGACCTGGGCGCGAGCACTCTGGACGTCAGCTCGGCCAGCGGGCTGGTCGCCTCCGGCTCCACCGTGTATGCCTCCACCGACCGGCTCGTCGTCGCGACCAGCCCCTGGGAGGCCTGGTCGTTCATCGGGTCGGACATCATGCCCCGTGGGACCTCCGGCCCGGCCACGACGACGCTGCACACCTTCGACCTCAGCGATGGGGACAGCACCGACTACGTCGCCTCCGGGACCGTCGAGGGGCGCCTGCTCAACCAGTTCAGCGTCGACGAGGCCGACGGCATCATCCGGGTCGCGACCACGCAGGACGGGCGGGGGTCCACGAGCTCCAGCAGCTCATTGGTGGTCCTGGCCGAGGACGGCGACCGGTTGGTGGAGCAGGGGCGGGTGGATGGCCTGGGCAAGACCGAGCAGATCTATGCCGTGCGCTACCTCTCTGCCGACACCGCCGCCGTCGTCACCTTCCGCCAGACCGACCCGCTCTACCTCGTGGACACCTCGGACCCCACTGCGCCGGAGGTGACCGGTGAGCTGAAGATCCCCGGCTACTCGGCATACCTCCACCCACTGGGCGACGGCCTGCTGCTGGGCGTGGGACAGGACGCGACCGACGAGGGCCAGACCACGGGCCTCCAGGTCTCGCTCTTCGACATCTCCGACCCGAGCGCACCGACGCAGGTGAGCAAGCAGACCTGGGTCAACCACTACTCCGAGGTGGAGCACGACCACCTGGCGTTCACCTCCTGGCCGCAGACCGGGCAGGTCTTCCTCCCCGCCACTGCGTGGAACGAGAACAGCGAGTGGGGCGGTGTCGTCTCGGCCCAGATCGAGGGCAGCACCGTCAACCAGGGTCCGGACCTGCAGCTCAGCGGAGGCACGGGCCAGGCCTGGGACTCCGCCCGCCGCACCCTGGTCATCGGGGACGAGCTGTGGGTGCTCGGCGAGCGCAGCCTGCACCGGGTGGACCTGTCCACGCTGGAGTCTCGCCAGGAGGTCCAGCTGTAGCCGCCGGGCACCCTGGGTGGTGCATAACGGTGCTGCAGAGTGGTCGCCCAGGGCTCTGGTCGATGCCGCCTGCCTCGAGCGGGTGTCCCCTCGCGATCTCGAGGGACTGGCCATCACCGTTGGGCCGCCACCGTCGAGAAGGACGCCGTGCTCGTCGGCGTCGGCGCAAGGGTCATCGGGGTGTCACCGTGGACGCTGCACGCCCGGCCGCAGCGCTTCCTCGCCCGCATCGACGAGCTGGTCGCCCTCGGCCCGCCGTCCCCGCTGCCCGACGTGCGCGTCGCGGAGCGGCCGCCGAGGTGACCAGCAGCAGTCTGCCTGGGGGCTCAGCATGGTGGTACGAGAACGGTGCTGCGCCCTCGTTGCCCTGGCGACCACGTCGCAGCATCCTTTTTGCACCACCTGTCGATTTCACCGCGCCGGCCCACCGCGCCCGGACCTGCAACGAGGCGTTCACCTCACCGAAGGGACATCACTGCAAAGGACACATGCTGCAGGATCTGCGAACAATGGTCCTCATCAGAGCCCTACGCCGCATTGACTTCGCCAGCAATGGGGCTGTAGAACAATAGTCATGACGAGCCGCTCCCGCCGAATGCGCCGCTGCTGAGCCCACCCCTCGCAGCCGACGCGCCGCCGGTCCAGCCCCGGCCCCGTTCCTCCCGCTGCTGAGGCGGGCTCAGCAGAGTGACCCACCACCCTGCAGCCCCCAGCGAGAGACGAGAGCTTCCATGGCCACCTACAGCGACTTCGCCACCCGGCAGATCCACGCCGGTCAGACCCCTGACTCCCAGACCGGTGCGCGCGCCCTACCGATCTACCAGACCACCTCCTACGTCTTCGAGGACGCCGACCAGGCCGCCGACCGGTTCGCGCTGGCTGAGCTCGGCCCCATCTACACCCGCATCACCAACCCCACCAGCGAGGTGGTGGAGCAGCGCATCGCCGACCTCGAGGGCGGGGTCGGCGCCCTGCTCGTGGCCTCCGGGTCCTCCGCGATCACGCTGGCGATCCTCAACCTGGCGGGGTCCGGCGACCACGTCGTCTCCTCCCCCAGCCTCTACGGCGGCACCCAGAACCTCTTCGCCCACACCCTGCCCAAGCTGGGCATCGAGGTGACCTTCGTCGAGGACCCGGCCGACCCGGAGCAGTGGCGGGCGGCCGCGCGGCCCACCACCAAGGCGTTCTTCGGCGAGACCATCGCCAACCCCAGCAGCGACGTCCTCGACCTGCGGGCGGTCGCGGACGTCGCCCACGAGGTCGGGGTGCCGCTCATCGTCGACAACACGGTCGCCACCCCCTACCTCTCGCGCCCGATCGAGCACGGCGCCGACATCGTGGTCCACTCGGCGACGAAGTACCTCGGCGGGCACGGCACCGCGATCGCCGGGGTCATCGTCGACGCCGGCCGCTTCGACTACGGCCAGCAGCCCGACCGGTTCCCCGAGTTCTCCACGCCCGACCCCAGCTACCACGGACTCGTGTATGCCGAGGCGCTCGGCGAGGGCGGGATCCTCGGCGCCAACGTCTCCTACATCATCAAGGCCCGCGTGCAGCTGCTGCGCGACCTCGGGCCGGCGGTCTCACCGTTCAACGCCTTCCTCATCGCCCAGGGCCTGGAGACGCTGTCGCTGCGGATCGAGCGGCACGTGGCCAACGCCCAGCGGGTCGCCGAGTGGCTGGAGGCGCACGAGCAGGTCACCTCGGTCGCGTATGCCGGTCTCCCCAGCCACGCGTCCTACGAGCGGGCCCGGACCTACCTGCCGGGTGGGGCGGGCGCGGTGCTCGCCTTCGAGATCGAGGGCGGCGCCGACGCCGGCCGCGCCTTCGTCTCGGCCCTGGAGCTGCACAGCCACGTCGCCAACATCGGCGACGTCCGCTCCCTCGTGATCCACCCGGCGAGCACGACCCACTCCCAGCTCACGCCGGAGGCGCAGCGGGCTGCCGGGGTCACCCCGGGCCTCGTCCGCCTGTCGGTCGGCATCGAGGGGATCCAGGACATCCTGGCCGACCTCGAGCAGGGCTTCGCCGCCGCTGCGGCCGTGGTGCGCGGGACGGAGGCGGCCTGAGATGACTGACGCACCCGATGAGCCCCGGACGCCCGGGCACCCGCTGACCCCGGCACCGGCCCCCGAGGGCGGCCCGCGCTCGCGCCGCCGGACCCAGCCGGTCGGTCCGCTCGCGCTGGAGTCCGGCGAGATCCTCGAGGACGTCCGCGTGACCTACCAGACCTGGGGCCGGCTCGACGCCGACGCCAGCAACGCGGTCCTCGTCCTGCACGCCCTCACCGGTGACAGCCACGTCGTCGGTGAGCGCGGGCCCGGCCAGGCCACGGCCGGCTGGTGGCCAGGACTCATCGGCCCCGGCTGCCCGATCGACACCGACGAGTGGTTCGTCGTCGCCCCCAACGTCCTGGGCGGCTGCGGCGGCACCACCGGACCGTCGTCCGCCGCGCCGGACGGACGCCCCTACGGCAGCTCCTTCCCCCGCATCAGCGTGCGCGACCAGGTGCACGCCGAGGCCCTGCTCGCCGACCGGCTCGGCATCGACTCCTTCGCCCTGGTCGTCGGCGGCTCCGTCGGGGGTATGCGCTCCCTGGAGTGGGCGACGAGCCTGCCCTCGCGGGTGCAGCGGTGCGTGGTGCTCGCGGCGAGCGCCGTCGCCAGCGCGGACCAGATCGCCTGGTCGGTGCCGCAGCTGCACGCGATCCGGCTCGACCCGGCCTTCCACGGTGGCGACTACTACCCGGGCCCAGGCCCACGCGCCGGGCTGGAGATCGCCCGCCAGATCGCGCACACGACCTACCGCTCGGCGCCCGAGCTGGAGCTGCGCTTCGGGTGCGGCGCGCAGGAGGGCGAGGACGCGCTGCGCGGCGGACGGTATGCCGTGCAGTCCTACCTCGAGCACCACGGCAAGAAGCTCGTCCGACGCTTCGACGCCAATGCCTACCTCACGCTGACCGAGGCGATGAACAGCCACGACATCGGGCGGGGCCGCGGTGGCGTCACCGCTGCACTCTCCCGCATCACCGCCTCGCTGACGGTGGGGGTCGTGAGCAGCGACCGCCTCTTCACCCCCGCCGACGGCCAGGTCATCGCCGGCGCGAGCAGCTGCCGCGAGCTCGCCGTCATCACCAGCCCCTACGGACACGACGCCTTCCTCATCGAGACCGAGCAGGTCTTCGGCATCATCACGCGCGCCCTGGCCGCGCCGGCCGGGCAGGCGTCCGCGAGGGGAGAGGATCGCGCCGCCGGACAGGAGTCGTCGGGACCTGCGACCCCTCGCCTCGTCGGCACCGGCCTCTGGTAGACGCTGCGGACTGCCCTCAGAGGCCGGTGGGCTCGGCCAGCCAGTCCACCTCGGCGCAGACGGCACCTGGCACCAGCCCGGCCAGGGCCACCCCGGCGGCGGCCGTGGGGTTGAGGACGCGGTAGTCGATCGTCGTGACGACCCGGCCGCCCTGCTCGGCCACGACGTAACCCGCGTCCGACCCCTCGGCCAGCCCGCGCGGCAGGCCGAAGGCGTCGACCCAGCCCACGCCCTCCGTCGTCGGCCAGCCCTCGGCGAGCGCCACCCGGGCCGCGGCGTCGGCCTCGACGGCCTCCTGCTCCAGCCCTTCGCCATGCACGACGGTGAGGGTGGCGGACCGGCCGGTGAACGACATACCCCACGCCTGGGGCTCCAGCAGGTCCTCCACGGCCGCCCCGGCGACCACCGCCTCCTGCTCCTCGACGTCGGCGTCGACCCCCAGCGCGGTCAGCCACGACAGGCAGCCCGGGGCCGCGAGCCGGGACTCCGCCGCCTCCCCGTCCAGCAGCGCAGCCATCGGCTCCGAGGCGGCCAGGGCACCCTCCGGCCCCGCGGCGCCCCGCAGGAGCAGCTGCTCGCCCGCCACCACCTCGGCACCGGCGACGCCCGGCACCTCCTCGGCCACCGCCCGGCGGAGCCCGGCCAGGTCGAGGTCGTCGCGGAGCCGGAGCGCGAGGCCGTCTCCTTCCCCGCCGGACTCGCCCGCCCACCGCACCTCCCAGAGCACGTCGTCCTGGGTGAGGCCGTGGCGCAGCCGCAGCCGGCTGTTCTCCCCGCGCAGCGCACCATCGGTGAGCAGCACCGTGCTCGACCCCACCGACCGCCAGAACTCCAGGGTGTCGGTCTGCAGGCTCTCGCTCGTGAGCCCGCCCGCCCCGAGGCGTTCCTTGATCGCCGCCCAGTCCGTCACGGTGAGGTATGCCGTGTCCACCGGCGCCAGCGCGAGCGCGGCTGCGGCCGGGCCCGGGTCCTGCGGGGTGGGGGCGGGCACGGGGCGCGTCGCCGTGGCGCCCTCCGGCGGGGATGACGTCACGCCCGCCGTCGACCGGGCGGCGGAGGAGCCGGTGGTGACCGCCTCGTCCTGCACCGTGTCGCTCGTGATCGTGCAGGCGGCGAGCAGGGGTGGGGCCAGCAGCAGCGCGGCCATCGCGGCGGGGGCGGGTCGTCTCACGAGGCACAGTCTGCACCGCGACCCGATCGTGGCGGGCCAGGCGACCGGGGAACCGCCCGGCCTGCTGACGCGTCCACCAGATAGGGTCGTGATACCAGGGGAAAGGAGCCCAGGATGCCTGACTGGCTACGAGACTCTCCACAATGGCTGTGGTGGATCGGTGCCGCGCTCGCGTTCGGGATCGTCGAGATGACGACCCTCGACCTGCTCTTCCTCATGCTGGCCCTCGGCGCGCTCGTCGCGGCGATCGTCGCCGGCACCGGCCTCGGCCTCATCTGGCAGGTGCTGCTCTTCGCCGTCGCGTCCGGGCTGTTCGTCTTCGCGCTGCGCCCGGTCGCCCTGAAGTACCTCCGGCTGGAGGGCAAGGGCGGCAAGATCGGCATGGAGGGCAACATCGGCCAGACCGCGACCGTGCTGGAGGCGGTCTCCGACCGCGCCGGCCTGGTCAAGCTGCGCGGCGAGAGCTGGACGGCACGCGCTGAGCTGGAGGGTCAGACCTTCGCCGCGGGCGACCTCGTGACCGTGGTCCGGATCGACGGCGCGACCGCCGTCGTCACCGCGTCCACGCCCGAGGACAAGCCCTTCGATCTCGACCCGCCGCGGGACTGACACCGCTCGCCGCGCGGCATACCTCGAGCACCACCAACCAAGGAGAATCCTGATGGAACCCATCAACGTCATCGTCTGGGCCGTCGTCCTCCTGCTGGCACTCTTCGTCGTCGTGGCCGTCGCCCGGGCGATCCGCATCGTGCCGCAGGCGACCAGCGTCATCGTGGAGCGGCTCGGCAAGTACGACCGCACCCTCGACGCCGGGCTGCACTTCCTCGTGCCCTTCGTCGACCGGCCCCGTTCGGTGGTCGACCTGCGCGAGCAGGTCGTGAGCTTCCCGCCGCAGCCGGTCATCACCAGCGACAACCTCGTCGTCTCGATCGACACGGTCATCTACTTCCAGCCGACCGACCCCAAGGCGGCGACCTACGAGATCGCCAACTACATCCAGGGCATCGAGCAGCTCACCGTCACCACGCTGCGCAACGTCATCGGCTCCCTCGACCTGGAGCAGACGCTGACCAGCCGCGACATGATCAACGGCCAGCTGCGCGGGGTGCTCGACGAGGCGACCGGCCGCTGGGGCATCCGGGTCAACCGGGTCGAGCTCAAGGCGATCGATCCGCCCGCCAGCGTGCAGGACTCGATGGAGAAGCAGATGCGCGCCGAGCGCGACCGTCGCGCGGCCATCCTCAACGCCGAGGGCGTCAAGGGCAGCCAGATCCTCACCGCCGAGGGTGAGAAGCAGGCCCAGATCCTGCGGGCCGAGGGCGCCGCTCAGTCGGCGATCCTGGAGTCCCAGGGTGAGGCCCGCGCGATCCTGCAGGTCTTCGACGCCATCCACAAGGGCAACCCGGACAGCAAGCTGCTGGCCTACCAGTACCTCCAGATGCTGCCCGAGATCGCCAAGGGCGACTCCAACCAGATGTGGGTCGTCCCGACCGAGCTCACCGCTGCCCTCGCCGGCATCGGCAACGCGCTCGGCGGCGGCAAGGGCCCCGACACCGCGGGCCTGGACGCCCCGTCGAGCGGGATCAGCTCCGAGGTCGGCGACATCGACCTCGGGGTGGACGCCCCGATGCTCGAGGACCCCCGCGAGGCGCTGCGCCGGGCGCGTGAGGAGGCCGAGGGCGCGACCCGCGACGCGGAGATCTCGACCCGCAAGCGCTCCAAGCAGAATGCCGACGCCGCCATCGCCGAGGCGGCCGACAAGGCCCGTCGCGCGGCAGCGCCGGGTGGGGACGCGGACCGCCAGGCCGCTCCGGGCGGCGATGCCGACCGCTCCGGCGCCCACCGCTCCGACGAGCAGGGCCAGCTCGGTGAGCTCCAGCAGCCCGAGCAGGTCTCGCCCGACCTGGGTCAGCAGGCGGACTCCGCGCCCGAGCAGGCTCCGGCCGACGCCCCGCGCGAGCGTGACGCCCAGCCGTGGGACCGCCCGGAGGGTGAGGGCCAGCCCTGGAAGCGGGACGACCAGAGCTGAGCGCCGGCACCTGAACCACCACGAGCGGGGCACGACACCACGGTGTCGTGCCCCGCTCGTAGTGTGTCGGCCATGTGGATCCGTGACGTGCGCCCGTGGGGCGGCCCGAGCAGCGACGTGCGACTGGACGGCGAGCTCATCGCCGAGGTATGCCCTCGCCCGCCGGGCTCCCCCACGACGGACTCCGACGGCTCGTCGTCGGACACGGAGGTGCAAGGTCGCGGCCGGCTCCTGCTGCCCGCCTTCGCCGACGTCCACGTGCACCTCGACTCGACCCGGCTCGGGCTGCCCTTCCGACCGCATACCGGCGGGCCCGGGGTGTGGACGATGATGCTCAACGACCGCCAGCACTGGCGGGACGCCGAGATCCCCCTCCCCGAGCGCGTCGCCCACACCCTGGAGCTGATGATCGCCCGCGGCACCACCCGGGTCCGGTCCTTCGCCCAGGTCGACGTCGACTGCGGGCTGGAGCGGCTGGAGGCGGTGCTCGCCGCGCGGGAGACCCACCGCGAGCGCGCCGAGGTGCAGGTCATCGCCTTCCCGCAGGCAGGGCTGCTGCGCGAGGAGGGCTCGGCGCAGGTGCTGGAGGACGCCCTGCGCGCCGGGGCCGACGTCGTCGGCGGGATCGACCCGTGCACCCTCGACCGCGACCCGGTGCGCCACCTCGACCTCGTCTTCGGCCTGGCGGAGCGGTATGCCGTGCCCGTCGACATCCACCTGCACGAGACCGGCGAGCTCGGGCGCTTCTCCGCCGACCTCATCCTCGAGCGCACCGCCGCCCTGGGGATGCAGGGCCAGGTGCTGATCTCGCACGGCTACGGCCTGTGGGACGGCACCGAGTCGCAGACGAGGGGGCTCATCGAGCGCTTCGCCGAGCTCGACGTGGCGACCGCGACGGTGGCTCCCGGCGGGCGTCAGACCCTCCCGCTGACCGGGCTCGCGGAGGCCGGGGTGCGGGTGGGGCTCGGTGAGGACGGGCAGCGCGACTACTGGTCGCCCTACGGCAACGCCGACATGCTCGACCGCACGTGGCAGCTGGCCTTCACCCACGGGTTCCGCGCCGACGACCTCGTCGAGCACGCCCTCGCGGTCGCCACCCGCGGCGGGGCGAGCATCATGGACCACGACCTGGCCCGGCTCTCCGGCGTCACCGACCGGCCGGGCCTGGCCCCGGGCGACCGGGCCGACCTGGTGCTCGTCGCGGGCGAGACGCCGACCTCGGCCGTGATGGACCGCTCACCCGAGCGCACCGTCCTGCACCGCGGCCGCGTCGTCGCCGAGGGGCTCACCCTGGCCTGATCCGGCCCTCGAGCCAGGGGTGCGGTCAGGAAACAGGGACCCTCATTGCTCCGGAGGGCGATGAAGGTCGCTGTCAGCCGACCGCACTCCCCGGCGCAGGACCACGGACTCCCACCCCGGCAGCAGGGCCTGCGAGCGCAGCAGGTCGGCGGCCTCCGGCGAGGTCGCCAGCACCACCTCCGCGTCTTGCCAGCCCTCGACGAGCTCGCCCGGCACCGCGACCGGCTCCCGGGTGAAGGCGGCGAAGGTGCGGACCACGACCCCGTCGAGCTCGCGCTCGACGGCCCAGAGGTCCGGGTGGTCCATCGCCAGCGGGGTGACCGACCCGCGGGCGATGACCGGCTCCGCGTGCCGCAGCGCGATGAGCGCCCGGTAGTGCTCCAGCACCGAGCCCGGATCCCCCACCTGGGCGGCGGCGTTGACCTGTGCATGGTTGGGGTTGATCCCGATCCAGGGCTCGCCCGTGGTGAAGCCCGCGCCCGGCTTGGCGTCCCATTGGACCGGCGTGCGGGCGTTGTCGCGGCCCACCTCGAGCAGCCCCGGCAGCACCGTCTCGAACCCCACACCACCACCCTCCTGCTCGGCGACGTGGTTGAGCGCCTCGATGTCCCGGAAGTCGGTGAGGACCGCGAAGGGTGAGTTCGTCATCCCCAGCTCCTCCCCCTGGTAGACGTAGGGGGTCCCGCGCAGCGTGTGCAGGACGCTGGCCAGCGTCTTCGCCGAGCGCTCGCGCCACGCCGGGTCGTCGTCGCCGAAGCGGCTCACCGCGCGTGGCTGGTCGTGGTTGTCCCAGTAGAGCGAGTTCCAGCCGACGTCGGCGAGCGCGACCTGCCAGCCCATGAGGCTCTCGCGCAGCTGCGGCATCGTCACCGGCCGCCGGTCGAACTTCCCGCCCGGCCCGATCCCCAGGTCGACGTGCTCGAACTGGAAGACCATGTCGACCTCGCGCCGCGCGGGGTCGGTGTAGAGGCGGGCGTCGTGGGTGGTGACGCCGGGCATCTCACCGACGGTGAGGAAGGCCCGCGGGTGCGCGGCGAAGACCTGCTCGTGCATCTCGGCGAGGAACTCGTGCACCCGGGGCCCGTCGGCGACGAGGGTGAAGGAGGTGCCGTCGGGCAGCCCCTCGGGCTTGGAGATGAGGTTGATGACGTCCATCCGGAAGCCGTCGACCCCGCGGTCCAGCCACCAGCGCATCATGGCGTAGACCGCCTCGCGCACCTGCGGGTTCTCCCAGTTGAGGTCGGGCTGCTTGCGGCTGAAGAGGTGCAGGTAGTACTCCCCGCTCGCCGCGTCCCACTCCCATGCCGGGCCGGAGAAGAAGGAGCGCCAGTCGTTGGGCTCCGCGCCGGGCTCTCCCCCGGTATGCCCCTCGCGCGGCGGCCGCCACCAGTACCAGTCGCGGCGCTCTGAGGTCGGCGCGCTGCGGCTGTCCTGGAACCACGGGTGCTCATCGCTCGTGTGGTTGACCACGAGGTCCATGACGAGCCGGATCCCGCGGGCGTGCAGCGCCTCGATGAGCTCGTCGAGGTCGGCGAGGCTCCCGAAGGTGGGGTCGACGTCCTGGTAGTCGCTGATGTCGTAGCCGTTGTCGTCCTGCGGGCTGCGGTAGACCGGGCTCAGCCAGACGACATCGACCCCGAGGTGCTCGAGATGGTCGAGGTGGTCGAGGATGCCGCGCAGGTCGCCGATCCCGTCGCCGTCGCTGTCGGCGAAGCTGCGCGGATAGATCTGGTAGACGACGGCGGAGGTCCACCAGTCGCGCGGCAGAGGTTGCTCGAGGGGGAACGGCATACCCGCGATCCTAGGGTTGCCGACCTCAGTCCAGGTCGAGCTGAGCCAGCACCATCCGGGCCAGGCGCTCCGGGGGGTTGGCGACGTCGTAGACCGCGCCGCGCTCGTCGGCCTCCAGCGGCTCGAGGGTGTCCAGCTGGGACTCCAGCAGGGACGGCGGCATGAAGTGCTCCCGCGAGCTCATCCGCTCCAGCAGCAGGCCCTTGTCCCCCACGAGGTGCACGAACCACGTGCCCGCACCACCCCTGCGGAGCAGGTCGCGGTAGGACCGCCGCAGCGCCGAGCAGGTGAGCAGCGTGGGGGTGCCCGCGGCATCGCGCTCGGCGGTCCACGCCGCGAGCGCCTCCAGCCAGGGCCAGCGGTCCTCGTCCATGAGCGGTCGCCCGCTGGCCATCTTGTCGACATTGGCCTGGGGGTGGAACTCGTCACCCTCGGCGAACTCCCAGCCGAGCCGGGCGTGAAGGGCCTGCGCGATGGTGGACTTGCCCGTGCCGGACACCCCCATGACGACGAGGTGCAGCGGCTGGGCCGCCGGGTCCGGCAGCGGCGTCACGGCACGACCACCCACAGCCCGGCGGCGATGACGAAGATGGCCAGTCCGAGCGTGGTCTCCATGACGGTCCAGGTGCGCAGCGTCGTCTTGACGTCCATCCCGAAGAACCTGCTGACCAGCCAGAACCCGGAGTCGTTGACGTGGGACAGCACGGTGGCACCGGCGGCGATGGCCAGCACGAGGCAGGCGATCTTGAGGTCGGAGAGCCCCTCGGCGGTGACGGCGGCGGAGATGAGACCCGCGGTCGTCGTGAGCGCCACGGTCGCCGAGCCCTGCGCGACGCGCAGGAGGGTGGCGATGAGGAAGGCGGAGACGATGAGGGGCAGACCGAGGTCGGCGAGGCTCTCGGAGAGCGCGGCGCCGATGCCGGAGTAGCGCAGCACCCCGCCGAACATCCCGCCCGCGCCGGTGATGAGGATGATCGCGCAGATCGGCCCGAGGGCGTCGTTGAGCAGGCTCTCGACGGTCGCGAGCGAGCGGCCCTTGGTCCCGAGGACGTAGGTCGTGACGAGCAGCGTAATGAGCAGCGCGACCGGCGTCTGCCCGATGAACACGAGCGCGTCCAGGACCCCGCTGTCGCCGAGCACCTCGGCCGAGCGCAGCGTGCCGATACCGGTGTTGAGCGCGATGAGGGCGAAGGGCAGGAGCAGCAGGCCGAGGACGAGACCGAAGGACGGCGGCGCCACCTGCTCCTCACCTCGCGCGATCCGCTCGGCCCGCGCGTCGTGGTCGCCGTCGTCGAGGTCGGAGGCCTCGCCCGACACGGTGCCCCGCAGCATGGTGTCGTTGATCGGCACCATGACCTTGCCGGCATACGCGGTGGTGAAGAGGTAGACGCCGACGTACCACGCGACGAAGGCCGCGGGGATCCCGATGAGCATGCTCAGCCCGATGGACCCCCCGAGCTCGGTCGCGGCCGTGACCGGGCCGGGGTGCGGCGGCACGATCGCGTGCATGGCGGCGAAGGCGCCGGCGGCGGGGATGGCGTACAGCAGCACCGACCCGCCGAAGCGGCGGGCGACGGAGAAGATGATCGGCAGGAAGACGACGAGCCCGGCGTCGAAGAAGATGGGTATGCCGAAGAGCAGGGCCGCGATGCCGAGGGCGAAGGGTGCGCGCTGCTCGCCGAAGCGGTTGATGAGGGTGTCGGCGAGCACCTGCGCCCCACCGGTGACCTCCAGGAGGCGGCCGATCATCGCCCCGAGGCCGACGAGGAGCGCCACCGAGCCCAGGGTGGTGCCGAAGAAGCTCGTCGCGACCCCGGCCAGCTCGCCGAACGGGATGCCCGCCGCGAGACCGGTGAGGAGGCTGACCGTGACGAGCGCCACGAAGGCGTGCATCCGCAGCTTGATGATGAGGAACAGCAGGACCGCGACGGCGACCGCCGCAATGGTGAGCAGGGTGCCTGCTCCGTAGACAGGATCCATCGGCTCCATGAGGGCCTCCCCGGGGTCGGCGTCGTCGTCGTCCGGCCCACCGTAGCCCGAGACCGCCGTCGTCGTGGCCTCCCCGCGCACCGGCGGGCAGCGGCGTGCGGTCAGGCCAGGTCGACCCAGCCCTCGCTCGTGGTGCCGGGCACCGGCTCGGCGGCCCCGCCGGTGAGCTCGGCCAGCAGGTCGGGCAGGGTCTCGGCGTCGGCGAGGGGCACCTGGAGCCGCAACGTGACCTGCTGACCGTAGGTCGTGCCGCTGATGCCGACTCCCCGGGCGCGCAGGTCGTGCTCCAGCCGGCCCGCGACCTCGTGGCCCACCCGCACGTCCACCTCCCGCACCCGCACCCGGGTGAGCAGCCGCGCCTCGTCCAGCGCGGCGCGCACGGCCCCGGAGTAGGCGCGGGCCAGCCCGCCCGTGCCGAGCTTGGTGCCGCCGAACCAGCGGCTGACGACGGCGACCACGTCGCTCACCCCCGCGTGGGTGAGCACCTCGAGCATCGGCATACCGGCCGTGCCTGCGGGCTCGCCGTCGTCGTTGCTGCGCACGGTCGCCCCGTCGGGGCCCAGGACGAAGGCCGAGCAGTGGTGCCCGGCGTCCCAGAGGACGCTGCGGGCCTCCTCGACGACCGCCCGCGCGGCGTCCTCGTCGTCGACCCGCCGCAGCCAGCACTCGAAGACCGACCGCTTCTCCTCGGTGCGCACCACCACGGGTGCGTCGAGGGTTCGGAAGGTCATCGGCTCCACCCGGGCAGGGTATGCCGCCCAGGCGTCTCTCCTACACTCGCCGACATGTCCTCACGACGCCTCGCCCCCGCCCTCCTGGCCTCCCTCGGCCTGGTCCTCGCGCCCATCTCGGCCCAGGCCCACGACGAGCTCACCGGCACCACGCCGCAGGACGGCGCCACCGTCGAGGCCGGGGACCTCGAGGATCTCACGCTGACCTTCAGCGGCGAGATCGCCGACGTCGGGGCTGCCGTGGCGGTGACCGCACCCGACGGCAGCTCGGTGCTCGAGGGGGAGCCGGTCGTGGAGGGCCCCGAGGTGACCCAGGACCTGGTCGACGACCTCGGTGACGGGGAGTATGCCGTGGCCTGGCGGGTGACCAGCGAGGACGGGCACCCGATCTCCGGGGAGTTCGGCTTCACCGTGACCGGCGCCGCGCAGGAGGACCCGGCCGAGGAGTCGACCAGCGACGCGGGCGCCGCGGAGGAGACGACCGAGGCCGAGGAGTCCGCTGCCGAGGCCACCTCCGAGACCGACCCCACCGACGAGGAGCCGGTCGAGGAGCCGTCGCCCGAGCCGACGTCCGAGGACGACGCAGCAGGCCAGGACACCGCCGACGAGGAGACTGCCGGGGCCTCCGCGGACGCGAGCGCGCAGGAGCCGTCCGGCATACCCCCGTGGGCATGGGCACTGGTGGCCGTGGGAGCCGCCGGACTGCTCGTCCTGCTGGGCCGGACGTGGAGCCGCAGCCACCGCTGACGCCTGTGCCGATGCGGGAGGCGGAGCCCCTCTGATGTACCGTAAGGCCACGGAATACACACATCCCCGGGCCGGCTCCGCGACCTGAGCGATCAGCCAGCGATGCCGCTCCGGCAGACTCGATACAAGGGGGTCACGCCATGGGGCGCGGCCGGGCCAAGGCAAAGCAGATCAAGGTTGCACGGAAGCTGAAGTATTCAGCCCCCGACACCGACCTTTCGGCACTCGAGCGGGAGCTTCACTCCACGCGCGGAGAGTTCGACTACTCCCCGCCGTCGGATGACGAGCCCGAGGAGGAGCCCGACGAGGAGGATGACCCCTACTCCGCCTACGCGGCGGACGACGAGGATGGTGAGTACGGCTCCTGGGCGGCCGGCGGACACCGTTGACCACCAGTCTTCCCGACGCGGGAGCCGCCCATCAGGGCAGGGCTGAGCAGAGGGGCGAAGGATGAGCACGCGGAGTCGGCACGAGGCCCGCTGGACCGATGAGCGCTCGACCGTCACCGGTCGAGGCCCTCGCAGCAAGTGGTGGGTGCTTCCCATCCTCGCTGCGGCGCTGCCGCTCACCTTCTACGCCTCGTGGCGGGTCTACAACGACATCGACACCGTCACCTACGAGGTGCGCCAGTGCGCCGAGCCTCTCGCCGAGGACGCCTCGTGGGCCGACGTCACCGCGGCCGGCTGCGAGCCTGCCCCAGCGGAGGCGATGTCGATGGTGCTCATGCGGGGCGAGGAGCCGGTGGAGCCGGACCGCACGGAGGGTTCGTTGCTGTCCTGGGACGAGTGGGCGGTCAACTCCCCCGAGCACAGCGTGCAGCTCGTCCTGGAGGACCCGGCGGAGACGATCGTCATCGCCGAGCCCACCAACGAGCGGGTGCGCACGGCCCTCACCGGCGACTCCGCCGACGTCCGGTGGGGCGGCTTCATCGGCGGCCGCGGGCCCAAGGAGTACTGGGTCCTCATCACGCCGACCCGCTGACCCGCGGCACCGCCGGCTCAGCGCCGGTAGTCACCCACGAGGCGCACGGCTCCCCCGTCGACGCCCTTAGCGCCCTGCACCACGTCGGGCCCGGTGAGCTCCTCCGCCCCGGCACGGCGGACGGTGCCGACGGGCCAGGTCGGTATGCCGGCCGCCTCCAGCGACGCGACCGCCCGGTCGGCCTCCTGCGGCGCCAGCACGGCGACGAACCCGACGCCCATGTTGAGGGTCTGCTCGAGGTCGGCCAGCGGCACCTGACCCAGCTCCTGCACGAGCGTGAAGACCGGCGGCAGCGCCCAGTCCCGCTCCACCGTCGCGAGCATCCCGGCCGGCAGCACGCGGGCCAGGTTGGCGGCCAGCCCGCCACCCGTCACGTGCGAGAGGGCGTGCAGTCCGGGGCCCAGGTCGCGGACGAGCTCGAGCAGCGGCCGGGTGTAGATGCGGGTGGGCTCCAGGCACTCCTCGCCCAGGGTGCGGCCGAGCTCGGGCACCTCCCGGTCCCAGCCCCACCCGGCCGCTCCGACCACGCGACGCACGAGCGAGTAGCCGTTGCTGTGCAGGCCCGAGCTGGCCAGCGCGAGGACGACGTCGCCGTCGGTGACGCGCTGCGGACCCAGCACCGCGTCGTGCTCGACGACGCCGGTCGCAGCGCCCGCCACGTCATACTCCTGCGGGTCGAGCAGGCCGGGGTGCTCGGCGGTCTCGCCACCGACCAGGGCGACCCCCGCCAGCTCGCAGCCGCGCGCGATGCCCGAGACGATGGCGGCGATCCGCTCCGGGACGACCTTGCCGCAGGCGATGTAGTCGGTCATGAACAACGGCTCGGCGCCGCTGACCACGATGTCGTCGACGACCATGCCGACGAGGTCCTGGCCGATGGTGTCGTGGACGCCCATCGCCTGGGCGATCGCCACCTTGGTCCCCACCCCGTCGGTCGAGGTCGCGAGCACCGGCCGGCGCATGCCCCGCAGCGCGGACGCGTCGAACATCCCCGCGAACCCGCCCAGCCCACCGAGCACCTCGGGCCGCTGGGCGCGCCGCACGGACTCCTTCATCAGCTCGACGGCGCGGTCGCCCGCGTGCACGTCGACACCGGCGCTGGCATAGGTGATCGGCTGGTCGCTCATCGGAGGTTCCCTCGGGCAGGGGGGCAGGTGGGCACACCCAGGGTATGCCGCCTGCCGCCCCCTCCGTGAGCGCGGCCCGTCCGGCTCGGCCCTTCGTCCCTCGCGGCTCAGCCGTGGGCGTGCCGGAAGCCGGCGCCCTCGGCCGCGCCCGCGTCCACGAAGCACTCGTGGGGCGCGGCGTCGTAGCCCTCCTCGTCGGGCAGCACGTAGGTCATCGTGTCGTGCCACGCCTTGACCGGGTGGCCCTCCGGGGTGCCCCCGTCGGAGCGAGGGGCCGCCGAGCCCCAGCCGTGACCTCCGTCGCGGATCTCCTCGTCGTCACCGTCCGAGGATCCATCCGCGGACCCGGCCGCCGAGCCGGTCGCGGCGAGCATCGACTGGTCGGTCTCCAGCTGCTGCGGCTCCGCGCCGCCGTCGGCCACCCAGTCGCCCTCCTGGCGGAACTCCTGGCCGGCCGCCACGTCGTGGTCGGCCGGGTCGTGCTCGCGCGCGAACTCCTCCTGACGGCGGCGGGTCTCCTCCTCGGACTCCTCCCGGCTGTCGCCGGGGGCATCCTGCGCCTCGCGGTCGGTGTGCTCACCACTGCCGGTGTGCGCCTCGCGGTCGGTGTGCTCGGTGCTGTCGGTGTGCTCGGCGCTCTCGTCCTGCTCACTGCCGTGCTCGTGCTCGTTGTCGTGCTCGTGCTCGTTGTCGTGCTCGCCCATCGTGGCGCCACCCTTCGCTCGGTCCTGCGGTGATCCGCAGCACGCTAGACCCGCGCGCCCCGGGCCGCATGACGAACCGGCAGCCACGCGCTCAGGGTCGGCGGACCGCCTCGCCACCGCCGGCGCCCGCCGACAGCTGCACGTTGTCCATGTCGAGGGTGCCCACGTCGGTCGGGTCGGCCCCGGCGGTGCGCACCGGGAACTGCAGCTCCAGGACGTCCTTGCCGAGCTGGTCCTCCCGCGGGAGCTCGATGGGGTAGTCGCCGGTGAAGCAGGCCGTGCACAGGGAGGCGCGGGGCTGCTCGGTGGCGGCGATCATGCCCTCCGTCGAGATGTAGCCCAGCGAGTCGGCGCCCAGGGAGGCACAGATGTCCTCCGGCGACAGGCCCGTGGCGATGAGCTCGGCCCGGGTCGCGAAGTCGATGCCGTAGAAGCAGGGCCACCGCACCGGCGGGGAGGAGATCCGCACGTGCACCTCGGCCGCCCCGGCCTCGCGCAGCATCCGGACCAGCGCCCGCTGGGTGTTGCCGCGCACGATGGAGTCGTCGACGACGACCAGCCGCTTGCCCTTGATGACGTCACGCAGCGGGTTGAGCTTGAGCCGGATCCCGAGCTGGCGGATCGTCTGGCTGGGCGCGATGAAGGTCCGCCCGACATAGGCGTTCTTGACCAGCCCCTGGCCGTAGGGGATGCCGGACTCCTCGGCATACCCGATCGCGGCGGGCGTGCCCGACTCCGGGGTCGGCATGACCATGTCCGCCTCGACCGGGTGCTCCCGGGCCAGGGCGCGGCCCATCTCGACCCGGGAGTCGTAGACCTCCCGTCCGGCGATCGTGGTGTCCGGCCGCGCGAGGTAGACCCACTCGAAGACGCACCGCTTCGGCTCGGCCTCCGCGAACCGGCGCGAGCGCAGACCGCCGGCGTCGATCGCGATGAGCTCGCCGGGTTCGACCTCCCGCACCACCGAGGCCCCGACGATGTCGAGGGCGGCCGTCTCGGACGCCACGACCCAGCCGCGCTCCAACCGGCCGAGCACGAGGGGGCGGACCGCCTGCGGGTCGCGAGCGGCATACAGGGTGGTCTCGTCGCAGAAGACCAGCGAGAAGGCGCCACGGAGCTGCGGGAGCACCCGCATCGCGGCCTCCTCCAGCGACAGGTCCGGGTCGGCGGTGAGCATGCCGGTGACGATCGCGGTGTCCGTGGTGTTGCCGCGGCCCACCTCCCCGGTCGAGCGGGCGAGGTCGCCGCCGAGCATCTCGCGCAGGACGTCCCGCAGCTCGGAGGTGTTGATGAGGTTGCCGTTGTGGGCCAGCGCGACGGTGCCGTCGCTCGTGCCCCCGAGGGTGGGCTGGGCGTTCTGCCAGGAGTTGCGCCCGGTCGTGGAGTAGCGGCAGTGGCCGACGGCGAGGTGGCCCTGCAAGGACGCGAGCGCCGACTCGTCGAAGACCTGGCTGACCAGCCCGACGTCCTTGTAGACCACGAGCCGCTGACCGTCGCTGGTGGCGATCCCGGCGGCCTCCTGGCCGCGGTGCTGCAGGGCGTAGAGGCCGTAGTAGGTGAGTTTGGCGACCTCCTCTCCGGGCGCCCACACCCCGAAGACGCCACAGGCGTCCTGGGGCAGGCGCTCGCCGGGCAGGAGGTCGTGCGAGAGCTGTCCGTCAGCGCGAGCCACGGGCCCATGGTCCCACAGTCCGGGAGGGCCGCGCACCGCTCCCGGCGGCGCCCGGAGGACTCAGGAGCCGAGGCGCGGGCGGTCTGCGACGAGGTAGGCCACCGCCCCGACCGCGAGGCCCGCGCCACCCCCGATGAGGACGAAGAGGAGGTACTCCTCGAGGCCGTTGACGTAGGGCACGTCCCGCCCCAGCGCCGCGACGAGGACCGCGATCACCGCGCCCACGACGGCACCGGTGGCCAGGAAACGCACCAGGTGGGGCTGACGGTAGGCCACGGCGCGGGTCAGCCGCGCTCGCTGCGACGGTCGAGGAGGAGGTAGACGATCGCGGCGGCCAGCGCGGCGAAGGCGGCGCCGGTGGCTCCCAGCAGGATGACCTCCTGGCCGGCGCTGCTGCCCGGGGCGTCCGGACCGAGGAGCGAGACGACGGCTCCGGCGACGAAGCCGAGGAGCGCGCCCACGACGAGGAACCGGCTCAGGCGGGGGCGTCGGTGCACCGAGAGCCGGGCGGGGTCGGTCGTGTCGTCGGAGCGTGCCACCCCACCAGTATCCGTCAGGACGCGGACCGGCGCGGCAGCCGGGTGGCTGCCGCGCCGGTGGCCGGTCACGGGACCGGTGCCGCCAGGATCACTCCTGACCGATGTTGCGCTCGGTCAGCCCGCCGGTGGACCGCTGCGCGGGGTCGGCCAGAGCGGCCACGAGGCCGAGCAGCTGGGTCTCCACCGAGGCGTGCACCGCCCCCTCCCCACCGACGATGGTGATGAGCGGGTAGGAGAAGCCGTCGACGAGGCGGTCGATCTCGGCCAGCACCCCGGCCGGGACGGCGTCCGGGCGGGTCAGCGCCACCCCGGCCCCGGTCCGGGCCGCGACGGGCACCGAGGTGAGGCTGTCGGGGAAGTCCTGGCCGGTGGCGACCATGACCTTGCCCTCGGCCGGGAACTGCTGCAGCACGGCCTCAGCAGTGTCATACCGCGTCGGGCCGCTGTAGCGGACCCACGGCATCCCGAGCGAGACGTCGTCCAGCACCTCGTCGGAGAGCACGCTCGTGCCACCGGCGGCGTGGACGTCGTCGAAGGTGAGCGTCGCGACGGCGGTGGCGGTCGACGGCGGCACGCCGTCCTGCTTGACGAGCACGAGCGGTGCCTGGTGCCGGGCCGCGAGGGCGCTGAGCACGAGGGCGTCCGGGAAGTCCTGGCCGGAGGCGACGAAGAGCTCGGCGCTGCTGTCCTGCACGACGCGCTGGGCGATCTCCCCCGCCGTGGCGTAACGGTCGGGCCCCGAGACCCGCTCGACCGTGGCTCCCGGCAGCGTGGCCTGGACGTCGTCGAGGACGGCCTGGCTCACCGCACCGGCCCCACCGACGACGAAGACCTCGTCGGGCATGAGGCGGGTGAGCTCGGCGGCCGTCGCCGGCGGCAGCCCGCCGGGCTGGGTGAGCAGCAGCGGGGCGCCCAGCTGGGCGGCCCACGGCGCGGCCGCGAGGGCGTCGGGGTAGGTCTTGGACGTGGCGATCACGGCGGTGTCTGCCATGACGAACTTCTGCTCCGAGAGCATCGCCGCGGTCTCGATCCGGGTCGGTCCGCCGATGCGCTCGACGTCGAAGGTGCACGGCCCGTCGACGTCGTCGGGGAAGAAGGGGTCGACGACGTCGAGCGTGCCGACGACGGCGCCGGCAGCGTCCACGTCGTTGATGACGATGCCGACGCCGGGGGCGCCGCTGCCGTAGAACCCGACGAAGGAGAGGAAGGCGTGGACGTCACGCGTGGTGCCGACCTCGACCTCAAGGGTGCGGCTGTCCTTGAGCGTGCCGTCGTCCCACACCTGGAACTCCACGCGGTCGAAACCCGCGATGTCGTCGGTGGTGCCGGTGATGCTGGCGTCGATGGCGTACTCGTTGCGGCTGCAGTCGTCGTTGACGAACTGCACCCCGCTGATCTCGTAGTCGCCGAGCGTCGCGGCGAAGGCCGGTACGGCGCCGGCGAGCACCGTGGTGCCGAGCGCGAGCGCCGCCCCTGCGGCGACCCCCGGCCTGCGGCGTGGGTTGGTCGTGGTGGTCATGGTCGGTCTCCTTCACGGGCCGGCCGTCGCCGGCCGGTGACGCCGGGAGGTCCCTCGCCTCCGCGGTGACGTCAGGGGTGAAGAGCACACCGGCTCGACCGGGATACATCGGCGGGGAGGACCCCGGTGTCCGCGGCCTCAGCCGACCGGCTCCGGCTCCGGGGCCAGCACGTGGGCGTCGACCGACGCCTGCGGCACGGTGACGGCGACGAGCACGGTCGCGAGGAGCATCACCGCGGGGACGCCGGCCAGGACCACAGGTATGCCCGCGAGCGCCGCCACCTGCCCGCCCACCAGCGCGCCGAGGGGCATCGCACCGAAGACGAGCACCCGCGATGCACCACCGACCCGACCGAGCTGGTGCCCGGCCACCAGACGGGGCCGGAGCGAGCCGGAGACGATGTTGCCGACGACCCCGAGCGGGCCGGCCGCCAGGAGGAAGAGCGCCAGTCCCCAGGCCGAGGGCCATAGGAGCGGGGCCAGGTTGAAGACCGCGTTGAGCCCCCAGCAGGCCACCAGCACCGACATCTCCGAGAAGCGCTCGATGATCCGGCTCGCGACCATGCTGCCCAGCAGCGCACCGGCCGGCAGCACCACCATGACGAGGGAGAACAGCTGGGGGGAGAGCCCGCCCACGGACTCCGGCCCGACCAACCACAGGATGAGGACCGCCCCGAACGCTGTGGAGGCGAAGTTCCACAGCCCGGCGGCGATGGCCAGCGGGCGCAGGACGGGGTGGCGCCACAGGACCCGCATCCCCGAGGTGAGCTCGGACCACCGGGAGCCGACGCTCTCGACCTCCCGACCTGCAGCGACGTGGCGGCCGCGGAGCCCGAGGGCGAGCACGAGGACGGCACTCACCACGACGGCCGCGGAGGACCCGACGAGCCACGCGGCCCCCAGCGCGACGAGCACGCCCGCGAGCGGTGGGCCGACGAACCCGTTGCACACCTGCTCCACCGCCAGGAGCCGGGCGTTCGCGCGGCGCAGGGGCCGGCCGCCCGCCCGACGAGCGCGGGCACCTGCGCCGCGGCGGCGAGGTCGGTGAACACCTCGGTGATGCCGTAGCCCAGCGCGAGCCCGACCAGCACCCAGATGGTCAGCCGATCGGTGAGTGCCACGGCCGCAGCTCCACCCAGCAGGACGGCCCGGAGCCCCAGGGCCACGAGCATCGTGCGGCGTCGGTCCCAGCGGTCCACGAGCATCCCGGCGGGGATGCCGCAGACCAGCCACGGGAGCCAGACCGCCGCCGTGAGCACCCCCATGAGCAGGGGCGATCGGGTCAGGGTCACGGCCAGGAGGGGCACCCCGATCTGGACGACCCCGTCGGCGAGGTTGGCCAGGCCGACGGCACCGAGGTGGGCGCCGAAGGGGCGACCCAAGGGTATGTCGCGGCGCGCGGTCGCGGTGCTCGTCGTCATCGAGAGACTCCCCTAGAGTGAGTGCAGACAGTTCTATGCAAACGATTCTTTGCAAAGGTATCTCTGCATCATGCACGAGCGCAAACCCTCACCCCTGGCCGCGCGCCAGGTCGACGCCGCGACCCTCAAGGCCTTCGCCCATCCCCTGCGCATGCGGATGTACGACCACCTCAAGGACCACGGTGCCGCAACGGCGTCGATGCTGGCCCGAGCCATGGGCGAGAGCACCGGCCAGACCAGCTATCACCTCCGCCAGCTGGAACGGCACGGTCTCGTCGAGGAGGACAGCGGAAGGGGTACCGCACGCGAGCGCTGGTGGATCGCGGCCGGCTTCTCTTTCACCCCCGACGTCCTGGAGGAGGATCGCACCGCTCGCAGCACCCTGCAGGTGGTCGAGCAGCATCAGCTGAGCGTCCGCGCCGAGCGGCTGCAGGAGTGGTTGCGCCGCAGCGAGCACGAGGACCCGCAGTGGGTGGCGGTCGCGAGCAGCAACGAGGTGACCCTACCGATGACCGCCGAGGAGCTGGAGTCGATGACGATGGCCGTGGCCGCCGTCATGCGCGAGCACCTCGACCGGGCCCGAGAGGCCCGCGCGGACCACGGTGACGACGGACGCCGCACGGTGAAGATCTACCAGTACGCCTTCCCGCTCCCGCAGGAGCAGACTGCGGAGGAGTAGGCGGGGTCAGACGACGTCGGCGCCTCAGCGCAGCGGCAGGTATGCCGTGAGGTCGGCCCGCTGCCCCGAGGCCCGCACCGCGCCGCTCGCCGTCGCCTCGGCCCAGGTCGTGCGGCCGGTCGCGAGCTCCAGCCACGTCTGCGGGTCGGTCTCGATGACGTTGGTGGGGGTCCCGCGGGTGTGCCGAGGGCCCTCGATGACCTGGGCCGCGGCATACGGCGGGATCCGCACCTCGACCGAGCGTCCGGGGGCGCGCTCGACGAGCTCCTCCACGAGGTAGCGCACGGCGGTGGCGAGCTGCTGCCGGGACACCTCCGGTGCCTCGCCCTCCTCCCCCGTGGACCGGGCGGCCTCCCACGCGGCGACCGCCTGCTCGCCGGCGGCGAGGTCGACGCGTCGACGGGCGGGCATCAGGTGAGCGGGTCGCGCTCGATGGGGCAGGACATGCAACGGGGGCCGCCGCGGCCGCGGCCCAGCTCCGAGCCGTCGATCTCGAGGACCTCGACCCCCTGCTCGCGCAGGTAGGCGTTGGTGACGGTGTTGCGCTGGTAGCCCACGACCACGCCGGGTTCCAGGGCGAGCACGTTGCACCCGTCGTCCCACTGCTCGCGCGCGGCGGCGCGGGGGTCCTGCTCGGCGGCGAGGACGCGCAGCCGGTCGACGCCGAGCCCGCGGGCGATGACCTGCTCCATCTGCGCCGGCTCGTGGCGCTCGATGACGAGCTGCAGCTCACCGGAGGCCGGGTCCTCCTCCCCCGCGGTGATCGTCCAGGAAGTGAGGTCGGGCAGCCCGAGGTAACGGGTGAAGGTCTGCTCGTCGACCATCGTCATCACCGTGTCGAGGTGCATGACCGCCCGCGCCTTGGGCATGTCGAGCGCCACGACCCGCTCGGCCTGACCGGAGGCGAGCATGCGGCGTGCCAGCCGCTCGACCCCCATCGCGGTGGTCCGCTCGGACAACCCGACGAGCACCATGCCGTTGCCCGGGATGAGGATGTCGCCGCCCTCGGCGGTCGCGGGGCCGTCGTCCACGCCGTGGCTCCACCACTGCATACCGGCCTGGGCGAACATCGGGTGGTAGCGGTAGATCGCGTCGTAGTGCACCGTCTCGCGGCGCCGCGCCTTCTTGTGCATGGAGTTGACGGCGACGCCGCTGTAGGCCCAGGCGGAGGTGTCGCGGGTGAAGAGGTGGTTGGGCAGCGGCGCGAGCACCGAGTCGTGCTGGCCGAACTGGTCGATGACGACCGAGTTGGGGCTGCCGATCCGCTCGAGCACCTCGGCCTTGGTGATCCCGCCGATGAGGTGGGTGGCGAGCTCGGCGTCGTCCATGCCCTCGAACATCGCGCGGAGCTCCTCGGCGGCCTGCGGGCCGACGTGCCGCTCGTCGAGACTGTGGTCGAGGACGTGCGCGCGGGCCTCCGGCACCCCCAGCGCCTCGCGCAGCAGCGCGTCGAAGTGGTGCACGGTCACACCACGCTCGCGCATGATCTGGACGAAGTAGTCGTGCTCCTCCTGAGCCTTCTCCACCCAGAGGATCTCGTCGAAGAGGTAGCGCTCCTTGTTGTCCGGGGTCAGGCGGTGCATCTCCAGCCCGGGGCGGTGCACGATGACCTGACGCAGCCGGCCGACCTCGGATCCCACGTGCAGCGGCATGGCGTGTCCTTTCGACAGAGGGTGCGGACATCCTGCCACGCGCGGCGGGCCCGCCGGGGCCCAGCGGCCCGGGACATGAAGAACCCCTCGCGCACCTGGAAGAGCCCGGTTGCCCTTGCTGCATTCCTGCCCTGGGGGAGTTCACCGAGGTACCACCGCACGAGGGGTCCGGGGATGAGTCTAAGCGCTGACCGCACCCCCCTCCAACCCGCTGCCCTTCCCACCGAGCGCCGCACATGGTCGTCCCCGGCCCCACCGAGCGCCGCAGATGGTCGCCCCCGCCCCCACCGAGCGCCGCACATGGTCGTCCCCGGCACCACCGAGCGCCGCAGATGGTCGCTCCCAGCCCCACCGAGCGCCGCAGATGGTCGCTGATCGACAGGGAGGGCTGCAAGTGACGAGGCGCTGGCGCGGTTTTGGTCCGTCCAGCCGCTCGGGTATCCTCGTCGGCGGAGGATTCGCATAGCGGCCTAGTGCGCACGATTGGAAATCGTGTTGGGATAAAACCCTCGGGGGTTCAAATCCCCCATCCTCCGCCACGGTCCTGACTGCAGGACGGCGACAGCCCCCGGACGCCTCGCGTCCGGGGGCTGTCCGCTGCCCTCCGCCCTACTGACGTCCGGTATGCCGCACCCGCGCCGGTCGGCGAGCGCCGCGCCCGCGGCAGGGCCACGCTCGCTCGGCCGTGCCCGTCGACACCCGGCCTGGGCCGACACGGCATACCTCGGCTGTCCCAGGCGCCACATCTGCCCCTCGGTGCCAGGACAACCGGCCGTGCGCAGGGCGGATTCAGGACATGCAGCGCGCACAGCCTGATGTCCTGGCAGGTCGTGGCAGGAGCGACACGTGTGACGCCGAGGGGCACAAGCCTCGGTGCGTCGGGACCGATCCGAGCTCGACCCGCCCGACCAGCACTGTCGCCGCGACCGGCACGAACAGGCCGGACCCGAGCTCGCCCCTCAGCGGCGCCGCGTGCCGAAGATGGAGCGGGTGATCTCCCGGCCGATGACGGTGCCGGCCGAGCGCAGCATGGACCGGAAGGCGGTGGAGGAGACGACCTGCTCGACCATCCCCTGGTCGGCGTCGCGGGACCGCCCGCCACGGGAGGCGGTCGAGGCCTGCTTCTCCCGGGCCGCCTGCTCCTGCGCTGCGGCCTGCGCCGCGTCGGCCTCGGCGGCTGCCTTGCTCGCCGCCTCCATCCGGGCGGCGAGCATCTCCTGCGCGGACTCGCGGTCGAGCGGGTCGGCATACTTGCTCGACAGGGCGGAGCCGGCGACGGTCGCCCGGACGACGGACTCCTCCGAGGGGCCGATCTGGCCTTGCGGGGCCCGGAGCATGGTGCGCGCCACCGGGGTGGGGGAACCCTCCTCGGACAGCACAGTCACGACCGCCTCGCCGGTGCGCAGCGAGGTGAGCACCTCGGCGAGGTCGTAGTCGCTGGTCGGGAAGGTCGACACGGTCGCCTTGAGCGCCTTGGCGTCGTTGGGCGTATGCGCGCGCAGCGCGTGCTGGACCCGGTTGCCGAGCTGGGCGAGCACCGCGTCGGGCACGTCCTTGGGCGTCTGGGTGACGAAGAACACCCCGACCCCCTTGGACCGGATGAGCCGCACCGCCTGCTCCACGGCGTCGAGGAAGGCGTCGGACGCGTCGTCGAAGAGCAGGTGCGCCTCGTCGAAGAAGAAGACGAGCTTGGGCTTGTCCGGGTTGCCGACCTCCGGCAGGTCCTGGAAGAGCTCGGCGAGCAGCCACATGAGGAAGGTCGAGAAGAGCACCGGCTTGTCCTGCACACCCGGGCAGCTCGCAGCGAGATGACGCCCTTGCCGTCGGCGGTCGTGCGCAGCAGGTCGGCGGTCTCGAACTCCGGCTCACCGAAGAACACGTCGCCCCCGGCCGCGGACAGCGCGATGAGCTCGCGCAGGATGACGCCCGCGGTGGAGGTCGCGAGCCCACCCAGTCCCTTGAGGTCCTCCTTGCCCTCGTCCGAGATGAGGTGCTGAGTCACCGCGACGAGGTCCTTGAGGTCGAGCAGCGCCAGACCCTGCTGGTCGGCCCAGTAGAAGATGAGGCCGAGGCTCGACTCCTGCGTCTTGTTGAGCTGGAGCACCTTGGACAGCAGGGTCGGGCCGAAGGCCGTGATGGTCGCGCGCACCGGGTTGCCGACGCCGTGGCCGCCGAGGTTGAGCAGCTCGACGGGGTATGCCGCGCCCGTCCACTCCTGCCCCAGCTCACCCATGCGCTCCTCGACCTTGCCGCCCCCGGCGGCGGGGGTCGCGAGGCCGGTGAGGTCGCCCTTGATGTCGGAGAGGAAGACCGGCACCCCCGCGTCGGAGAGCTGCTCGGCGAGCACCTGGAGCGTCACGGTCTTGCCGGTGCCCGTCGCCCCGGCGACGAGGCCGTGCCGGTTCATCGAGGCGAGCGGCAGCCGGACGACGGCCTCGCTCACCACCGCGTCGCCGTCGGCACCGACGGCGCCACCGAGCACGATGCTGGGGTCGGTGAAGGTGTAGCCCTCGCGGATGAGGTCGATCTGGCTGCTCTGCTCGCTCACCCTTCAGACTCTAGACTGCGCCGCATGATCTTCAAGGGCGTGGGCGACGAGCGGCCCTACCCCCCGCACGGCCTGGACGAGCCCGGGGACTGGGCCCACCTCCCGCCGCGGATGCTGCGCCTCGACGAGCTCGTCACGGTGCGATCCCAGCTCGACCTGCGGGCGCTGCTGGCCTCGGACTCCACCTTCTACGGCGACATCTTCTGCCATGTGGTGAAGTGGCAGGACGAGCTCTACCTCGAGGACGGCCTGCACCGGGCGCTGAGGGCGGCCCTGCAGGGTCGGCCCGCGGTCCACGGGCGTGTCCTCGACCTCGACACCGCGCCGAGTCGCTAGCCTGCTCCGGTCGGAAAGGACGTTCTGCGTGGGATACGTGCGCACTGCCGGTATGTCGACGGCCGCCCGTCGGGCCCGTCGCCGCGCCGCCATGGTCATGGCGGCGCTCTTCGGCGTGCTCGCCCTCGCCCTGGTCCTGGCCATGGCCAGCATGCAGGGCTGGTTCGGGATGGGCGGGGAGGCCGACGAGGTCGCCGCGACGGTCGAGGCCCCGACGCCCACGCTCGCGGCGGAGGACGTCGTCGTCAACGTCTTCAACTCCACCGGCACCGCCGGTCTCGCCGGCCGCGCCAGTGAGGGGCTGGGTGCGCGTGGCTTCACCGTCGACGGCGTCGACAACTCCGGCGCCGACGTGCCGGGACCCGGGCAGATCATCCACGGGCCCACCGGCCTGGAGGGTGCGCAGCTGCTCGCGGAGGCCCTGCCGCAGGAGGTCGAGCTGGTCCAGGACGAGCGCGATGACGCCACCCTGGACCTCGTCCTCGGCGACGCGTGGGAGGACCTGCCCGCGCACGACACTGCGGAGCAGACCGGGGGCGAGGGGTGAGCGGCACCCACGAGGCCCGGGTCGAGCGCCGGGTCGAGGCCTCCCCCGCCGCGGTGTGGGAGGTCGTCACCGACCTCGAGCACGCGCAGGAGCGCCTCTCCCAGGTCACCAACCTGCACCTCATCACCACGGGCCCGTATGCCGTGGGCACCGGTTGGCGGGAGACCCGCCGCATGATGGGCGCCTCGGACACCCAGGAGATCTGGGTCGTCGACAGCGACCCCGAGCGCCGCACCGAGACCGAGGCCCGCTCCGGCAACACGACCTATCGCACCGTGATGACCCTGGAGCCCCTCGACGAGGGGGCCGCGACCCGGCTGTCGGTGCACTTCAGCGCGAGCACGCTGGACCCCAACGCCCTGCAGCGGATGGCGCTGCGGGTCGTCGGCCCGCTCGGGCTCAAGCTCACCGAGAAGGCGCTGCGCACCGAGCTCGACGACATCGCCACCGCCGCGCAGGAGATCGACGCGCGCTGAACGGCATACCCTGTGGACAACTTCTGCGGGGCGACGCCGACCTCTCCTAGGTTCGGGCTCATGGAGACCTTCGATCCACCGACGTCGCTGACCGAGCACCGCGGCTGGAACCCCGATGACCTCGCGGGTCGGCGGCCGCAGGACCGCCCGCCGTCCTACCCCGCGACAGTCTGGGGGCCGCCCGGTCACCACCACCCCAGGGGCACCCACGCGTTCGTGCTCGGGCTGCTGAGCGTGACCGTCTTCACCCCGATCGGGCCCTTCGCCTGGGCGATGGCACGACGCGCGTTGCAGGAGGTGGATGCGGCGCCGGTGAGGGTCATCAACCGGGGCCAGCTCGCGGCCGCCCAGGTGATGGGGGTGATCGCCACCGTGCTCCTGGCCTTCGTGGCGCTCACCATGGTCGCGGTCGTGCTCGGCGTGCTCCTCCTCGACCTCTGACCCCGCACGCCGGAGCGGGGAGCCCAGGTGGGGGCGGGCACGCTCTAGGGCCGGAGCCCGGGTGCGGCCCGCGCCCGGTCACCCCGGTCGCTGCTAGCCGTCGGTGTCGATCAGCCGCACCTGGCTGAGCGCCGCCGGAAGGACGGCCGCCGGGCCGCCGAAGGCACCGACGTAGTCCGGTCGGCGCTGCTGGAGCGTCTCCCGCGTCGTCGTCGGCACCGTCGTGGGCTGGACGAGCAGCAACGGGGCGTAGAGCTGCCCGGCCAGCGCCCCACCGGCGAGCGCGTCCGGCCAGTTGCGACCCGTCGCGACGAAGGCGAGGGGCTCGGTGGCAGGGATGCGCTTCGCGACGCCCGCCGCCACGGCATACCGGTCCTTGCCGTCGATGCGCTCGATGCGTGGAGTCCCCGTACCCCGGGGGTCGAGCTCGGCGCGCAGCTGCCCGATGACGTCGGAGGAGACCGCACCGGTGCCGCCCAGGACGACGATGCGGCTGGGGGCGCGGTCGCGCAGACCCTGCAGGACGGCGCCCGGCACCTCCTCCTTCTTGGTGAGCATGAGCAGGTCCTGCCCGTAGGCCGCAGCGGCGCCACCCGTCAGGCCGTCGGGCCAGTTCTGCCCGGTGGCCAGGTAGACCGTCCCGGGGTGACTGCCCCAGAAGTCCGAGACCGCCGCGGACACGGCATACCGGTCGGTGCCGGTCACCCGGTCGACCCGGTCGGCGTAGCGCCGGAGCTCGTCGGCCACGCCCTTGGTCACCGCGCCGGTGCCGCCGAGCACGATGACCTGGCTGGGGTCCAGGTCCTCGAGCGCGCGTGAGGTCGAGATCGGCAGGCTGTCCTTCTTGGTGAGCAGCACGGGGCCGCCGACGAGCCCGGCGAGGGCGGAGCCGGACAACGCGTCCGGGAAGTTCTGGCCGGACACGACGATGACGGTGCTGGTGCCCTCGGTCCACGACGCGGCGATGTTGGCCGCGACGGCGTAACGGTTGGCGCCGCTCACCCGCTCGACGACGGAGTGGCTCGAGTAGCCGGTCTGCCGGGTGGCGTCGGTGGCGAGGTAGCGCCCCGACCACGTGAGTACCGTGAGGGCCGTGGCCCACACGTCACCGTCGGCGTGCTCGTAGAACTCCGGCAGCCCGCCGTCGGCGTGCTGCTGCTGCATCAGCCAGGTCATCGTGGCGTCGCGTCGCGCCGGTGCGTCCTGGTAGGTCCCGGCCATGGCGAAGCTCTGCTCGGCGAGCGCGTTGAGGCCCACCGGTAGGTCCTCGGCGAGGACGCGACCCTCGCCACGGGAGAGGTAGAGGTAGTCGCGGGCGCCGAGGCCGGTCGCCCGCGCACGGGCCCGCGCGTCGACGCCGGCCATCGCCTGGGGCGTGATCGCCGTGGCCCAGGCCTCGACCCCGCCACCGGCCATGATGCCGGCGGTCACCGGGTCGGCGACGGCGGCCACGGAGTCGATCGCAGCCTGCGGGACGGTGCCCCCTGTGCGGTCCAGACCGATGACGCACAGACCCGAGACGAAGGCCCACGCCTCACCGCAGTGGCCGTCGGCGAGCTCGACCTCCAGGGCCCGCACGAGGTCGACCCGGCCGAAGGAGCGCGGGTTGCGCCCGGTGGCGTCGGCCGCGATCGCCGTGAGGCCGAGGGCGAGCGGGTCCGAACGCGCCGCGGCGGCCCGACCCTCGAGCTGGGTGGTGAGTCGCTGGCGGTCGGCGTCGTGCTCGGGACCCGCGGCGGCCAGCGCGATGACCGTGAGCGCGAGCTCGTCCGTCGTGAGCTGACCGCGAGCGGCCCGCGCCGCGAGCCAGTCGGCACCGCGTTCAGCGGCGGCCGCCAGGTCGGCGGCCCGGACCGCCGACGGGACGTCGGGGGACACCGACCGCAGCTGGGTGACCGGGGGCGAGGACAGCGTGAGCGGCTCCGGGGCGGGCTCGCGCGAGGCGGGCGGCTCGGCGACGGCGACGAGGGGGGAGGCCAGCAGACCGGCGGCGAGAGCCAGGGTCAGGGCACGGCGGAGGGGACGACGAGGCATCGACGGCTCGCTTCTGTGACATGCAGGGAAGGCGGGAGCATAGCGCGGGCGTGACGGCTGGGGCTAGAGCAATCTGTGAGTGCGCTGAGACGGATGTGTCGCGCTACCGGGGCCGACCCGACAGGAGGGCGTAGCCTCGGTCGCATGTACCGCTTCGAGCCTCCTCCCCCGCCGCAGTTCGGTGGCGGGTCCGAGCCGGAGGACCCCTACGCGCAGGCGACGGTGGACACACGCCCCGCCCCGCCCCCGGGCCGGACGGCACCCACGGGCAACCCGTATGCCGCCCCGTCCGGCGCCTGGGGGGCGCCGGACGTCGCCGTCCACCCGCGCGGCACGACCGCCCTGGTCCTCGGGATCCTGTCGGTGTGCGGTCTGTCGCTGCTCGGCCCGATCGCCTGGGGCATCGCGCAGACGGCGCTGCGGGAGATCGACCAGTCGCCCTATCCCGCCGCCAACCGGAGCCAGCTCGCCGCTGCCCGCATCCTCGGGATCATCGGCACCTGCTTCCTGGCGCTCACCGCGATCTACTTCGTGTCCATCATCATCTGGGGCATCGTCAGCCTCTGAGCCGAGCGCAGCCGATGGCTCGCCGCGCTTCAGCAGGTGTGACCGTGCGCCCCGCTGTAGATCGTCCGGGCGCCGGACTGACCGCCGTTCCACTGCACGTACGCGACGGTGCGCAAGACCGGGTTGCGGTAGTTGCACGGGTTGATGGCCGTGGTCTGCCCGGTGTCGGAGCCGCCGAAGTAGCCGTCGTAGTCGTAGGTCTCGCGGACCGTCACCCAGGAGCTGCCGTTGTAGTGCTGGAGCGGATGTTGGTGACCGCGACGTTGAGGTTGGGTCCACCGTCCACGTCGGTCACGGTCGCCCGCCCGTAGTAGGTGTTGCCACCGGGCCAGACGACGTTGGCGCACATCCGCGCGCCCTCGACCGTGGTGCAGTTGGCCTGGGCGGAGGCGCTCGTGACGCCGACGAGGCTCGAGCCCGCGATGAGCGCGGCGGCGGCAGCCACCTGGGCGGTGCGGCGAAGGGTGATCATGGGAGACCTCATTCTCTGTCGTGAGCCGGTCCTGTGAGCGGCTCGCCTGGCTTCCGACCTCGGGAGACGTTGATCGGTTCCCACCTGGAGAGCACCAGCCGGACCCGATGACGGAGCGGCCGCCCCTGAGGGGTCACCCTCGGGAGGGGTGGGTGTCGGGCTGCTCCGTGGTTGCGCGGTCGGGGAAGAACCTGCGCGCCCAGAGGCTGACGTAGACGAGCCCGACGAGGACGGGGACCTCGATGAGCGGTCCTACGACGCCGGCGAGGGCTTGGCCGAAGGTGACGCCGAAGACGCCGATCGCCACGGCGATGGCGAGCTCGAAGTTGTTCCCGGCTGCGGTGAAGGAGATGGCGGTCGCGCGTTGGTAGTCGAACCTCAGCGCCTTGGACAGGAGCATGGAGCCGCCCCACATGAGGGCGAAGTAGACCAGCAACGGGACGGCGATACGGACGACGTCGAGGGGCTGGCTGGTGATGGTGTCGCCCTGGAGCGCGAAGAGCAGGACGATGGTGAACAGCAGTCCGTAGAGCGCCCATGGTCCGATGCGGGGCAGCACGGTGCTCTCGTACCATTCACGGCCCCTGGCACGTTCGCCGAGGGTGCGGGTGAGGAACCCGGCGGCGAGCGGTATGCCGAGGAAGACCAGCACGGACTTCGCGATGCTCCACATGGAGACGTCGAGGTCGGTCTGGTCGAGTCCGAGCCAGCCGGGCAGGACCTGGAGGTAGAAGTAGCCGAGGACGGCGAAGGCCAGGATCTGGAAGATCGCGTTAATGGCGACCAGGATGGCGGCCGCCTCCCGGTCGCCGCACGCGAGGTCGTTCCAGATCAGCACCATGGCGATGCACCGGGCGAGGCCGACGATGATGAGGCCGGTGCGGTACTCCGGCAGGTCGGGCAGCAGCAGCCAGGCCAGCGCGAACATCAGCGCCGGGCCGAGGACCCAGTTCAGGGCGATCGAGGTCACCAGGAGACGGCGGTCGCTGGTGACGTGGCCGAGCTCGTCGTAGCGGACCTTGGCCAGGACCGGGTACATCATCACGAGCAGACCGATGGCGATCGGCAGGGAGACCGAGCCGATCTCCACTGCGGCGAGCGCGTCGTCGAGGCCCTCGACGAACCGGCCGAGCAGGAGCCCGGCCACCATCGCGACCCCGATCCACACCGGGAGGAACCGGTCCAGGGTCGAGAGCCGCTGGAGCACCGGGCTGTCGGCGCCGGCGGTGGGCGTGTCACGGACGGCGTCGCTCATGCCGGTGCCCCCGCCATGTCGTCGGAACTCACGGTGCTG
Source organism: Serinicoccus profundi (assembly GCF_008001015.1). Taxonomy (NCBI): domain Bacteria; kingdom Bacillati; phylum Actinomycetota; class Actinomycetes; order Micrococcales; family Ornithinimicrobiaceae; genus Serinicoccus; species Serinicoccus profundi. The sequence goes on from NZ_CP042862.1 coordinate 2,882,793, forward strand.
CCGGTGGCGAACAGGGCCCCGAGCGCGGCCATCGCCTCGGGACGGGCGATGTAGTAGACCCAGGTGCCGCGCTTCTCGCGGTTCAGCAAGCCTGCCTCGTGGAGGACCTTGAGGTGGTGACTGATGGTCGGCTGGGACAGGTCGAAGTGCGGCAGCAGGTCGCACACGCATGCCTCACCGCCCTCGTGGGACAGCACGATCGAGAGCAGCCTCAACCGGGCAGGTTCAGCCATGGCCCTGAGCATCGCGACCACGCCGGCTGCCTGCTCGACGCTGATGGGCTCACGAGCCAACGGGACACAGCAGGCCAGCCCCTCAGCCGTCGAGGGTGCGCAGTCACTCAACGAAGATATCGACATGCGTCAATGTTGACACATGTCGATATGTGGCATCACTGCGCCACCTTCCCCGGGCGCTCCACCAGGCCCACGACGACGAAAAGGCCGGACCCGCACGATGCAGGTCCGGCCCCTTCTGATGTCCGAAGGCATCACGGGCGGTGGCGGTGGGATTTGAACCCACGGTGGACTTGCGCCCACACACGCTTTCGAGGCGTGCTCCTTAGGCCGCTCGGACACGCCACCGCCGACGAGGTTACCCGACGAGCCGGGCCCGACCCAAAATCTTCGCCGTCAGCGACGGTCGGCGAAGAAGCCGGTCAGGAGGGCCCCGCACTCCTCCTCCAGGACGCCTCCGACGACCTCGGCGCGGTGCAGGGCCCGCCGGTCGCGCGGCAGGTCCCACACCGACCCGCACGCGCCCGCCTTGTCGTCCCACGCACCGAAGACGACCCGGTCCACGCGGGCGAGCACGGCCGCCCCGGCGCACATCGCGCATGGCTCCAGGGTCACGACGAGGGAGCATCCCATGAGTCTCCAGGACCCGAGGGCGGCGCCCGCCTCGCGCAGGGCCACCACCTCCGCGTGCCCGGTCGGGTCGTGCCCGGCCTCACGCACGTTGTGCCCGCGGCCGACCACCTCGCCGGAGGCGTCCACGACGAGCGCCCCGATCGGCACGTCCCCCGACCCACCCACCGCCCTGGCCTGCGCGATCGCCTCGCGCACCCAGGCGTCATACCTCTCCACACCCCAGCCGACCTGGCTCCGGGGTGCGGGTGAGGTGTCGGGTGCGTCGGTCACGCCCTAGAGTCTGGCGTATGCGCGTCCACGTTGCCGATCACCCGCTCATCGCCCACAAGCTGACCTACCTGCGCGACAAGCGGACCGACACGCCCACCTTCCGCCGGCTCGCCGACGAGCTGGTGACGTTGCTGGCCTACGAGGCCACCCGTGAGGTGCGCATCGCCCCCTTCGACATCGAGACGCCGGTCGCCGCGACGACGGGCATCCACCTGGCCACCCCGAAGCCGCTGGTGGTGCCGATCCTTCGCGCCGGGCTGGGCATGCTCGACGGCATGATGCGCATGCTCCCGACCGCCGAGGTCGGCTTCCTCGGGATGCTGCGCAACGAGGAGACGCTGGAGGCGCACACCTACGCCAACCGGCTCCCCGACGACCTCGACGCCCGCCAGTGCTACGTCCTGGACCCGATGCTCGCGACCGGGGGCACCCTCATCGCGGCGATCAAGTACCTCGTCGAGCGCGGCGCCGACGACATCACCGCCATCACCCTGCTGTCGGCGCCCGAGGGCATCGAGAGGATGCAGGCCGGGCTCGCCGACGTCGAGCCCCCGGTCACCCTGGTCACCGGGGCGATCGACGAGCGGCTCAACGAGCAGGGCTACATCGTGCCCGGGCTCGGTGACGCCGGCGACCGGCTCTACGGCGTCGTCTGAGGTCGGTCCCCGACCCCGGATCCGGTATGCCGCAGCACCAGACCTCCTCCCCCTCCGCGCGCGTCTCGGCGCGCTCCGCGGTCGAGCCCTTCCACGTCATGGAGGTGCTCAAGGCGGCGGCCGGGCGGCAGCGCAGCCACGGCGACGTCATCATGCTCTGCGCCGGCCAGCCCTCCACCCCGGCGCCGCAGGTCGCGCGGGACGCGGCCGTCGCGGCGATGGCGGGTGAGGTGCTCGGCTACACCGAGTCGACCGGGATCCTGCCGCTGCGGGAGGCGATCGCCGAGCACCACCGGGCCACCGCGGGCATCGAGGTCGACCCCGACGACGTCGTCGTCTTCCCCGGCTCCTCCGGCGCGTTCACCGCGCTCTTCCTGGCCGCCTTCGACGCCGGCGACCAGGTGGCGATGACGCGGCCCGGCTACCCGGCATACCGCAACAGCCTCGCGGCCCTCGGGTGCGAGGTGGTCGAGCTCGCCTGCGGCCCGGACACCCGCTTCCAGCCCACGGTCGAGATGCTCGACGCCCTGCCGCAGCCCCCCGCCGGCCTGATCGTGGCCTCGCCCGCCAACCCCACCGGGACCGTCGTCGACCCTCGTGTCCTGGCCGAGCTCACCGCCTGGTGCGTGGAGCACGGCACCCTGCTCATCAGCGACGAGATCTACCACGGGCTGACCTACGGCCGGGAGGTCGCGAGCGCCTGGGCGACCTCGCAGGAGAGCGTCGTCGTGGGGTCGGTGAGCAAGTATTTCTCCATGACGGGGTGGCGGGTCGGCTGGCTCCTCGCGCCGCCCTCGCTACGGCGACCGCTCGAGATCCTCACCGGCAACCTCAACATCTGCCCACCGGCGATCGGTCAGCACGCGGCGATCGCGGCGCTCGGCGAGGGTGCACGGGCCGAGCTCGACGGGCATCGTGCGCGGTATGCCGCGACCCGCGACCTCCTGCTCCGTCGCCTGCCCGAGATCGGGCTGCGCGACTACGCCCCTCCGGACGGTGCGTTCTACGCCTGGTGCGACATCGGCCACCTCACCGACGACTCGGTGCAGTGGTGCGCCGACCTGCTGGCCGACTGCGGGGTGGCGCTGACCCCCGGCGTCGACTTCGACACGGTCGAGGGCCACCGCAAGGTCCGGCTGAGCTTCGCCGGGTCGACGGCGGAGGTCGACGAGGCGCTCGACCGGATGGCCGCCTCGCCCCTCCTGCGCCCGCCGGCCTGACAGCGCCGGGCCCCTGTCGGCGGAGAGGATCCGTGCACGCGCACCCATCCTCGCCGGAATGAGGCTCTTCCGCGGGGAGGATCCGTACACGCGCACCCATCCTCACCGGGATGTCGCCCGCGCGCGGTGAGGATCCGTGCACGCGCGCCCATCCTCACCGGAGTATCCCCTCCCGCAGCCTCGGCGACACGCACCCCGCGTGAGGCTCGGCATACCCCGCCACATCTGCCACACTGACACCAGACCCGTGTCCACCTGTCCAGCGAAAGGCACCTGACATGCCGTCCACGGTCAAGAAGGTCCTGCACTGGCTGCTGTGGGGCTTCATCATCTACGCGATCATCACCAACCCCGACCGCGCCGCCGACATCGTGCGCGCCGTCTGGGACATCATCTCGCAGGGCTTCCTCAACATCGGCCGGTTCTTCAACCAGCTGATGGGAGTCTGACGCAGAGGGTCCCCGTGCCCGGACACCTGCCCCCACCGCCGCAGATCAGCCGCCGCGTCGCCAAACGCTACCTGCTGGCGGACGAGCGGGTCGTCGTCTCGACCCGGTGGCACTGGGCCAAGCTCATCGGCCCGGCCGCGGCTGTCCTCGGCGCCCTGTTCCTCACCCTGTGGGTCGCCGCGTCGGTGACCGACGCCGCCGCGACCGGTATGGCGCTGAGCGTCTTCGCGGTCGTGTGCGCCTGGGCCGGCTGGCAGGTGCTGGAGTGGCGGTGCGAGTGGTTCATCGCGACCGACCGTCGGCTGCTCAAGACCTACGGCCTCATCACCCAACGGGTCGCGATGATGCCGCTGGTCAAGGTGACCGACATGAGCTACGACCGCACCATCCTGGGACGGATGCTCGGCTACGGCCGCTTCGTCATGGAGTCCGCGGGCCAGGACCAGGCGCTGAGCCACATCGACTACATCCCGCAGCCGGACGAGAAGTACCAGGCGATGTGCGAGACGATCTTCGGCCGCGACGTCCGCGACCCAGGCGAGGACGCCGACCGGTGGGACGACGAGGACGACGACTGGGGCCCGCAGGGGCATGGAGGCGACCGGACCGGGCCGCAACCCCGGGCGACGCCGGCCCGCGAGGGCGAGCGCCGGCAGCACTGGGAGCCGGTCGACCCCGGCGAGCTCCCGGCCGACTGGGAGTGGGAGGGGGAGCCGCGGCGCGCCGCGCCCGCCCGCTCGGGCCGGAGACGGGTGGCCGTCGACCCTGATCCGACACCGCTGCGCTGACCGCTCGCCAGCGCGAGGTGGCGCCGACCTCGGCCGACCGCACCCTCAGTGGGCCCCGCCCCCAACCGACCGCACCCTCGGCCTGCGCACCCTCACCTCCCCGCGGGCACCTCGAGCACGAACCTCTCCCCCTGCGGCCGGAAGCCGATCCGCTCGTAGTAGGGACTGCGCATACCCGCAGGTGAGAGGACACGTGTGAAGCCGCGCCGGGCGAACAACCCCGACTCGCGGTAGACGAACTCCCCCGGCGAGAAGTCCCGATGCTTGGGCGTCACCCAGTCGAGCACGATCTCGGCGGTGCCCTCCCCCGCGTCGCGCGCCAGCACGACGCCGACCGTCTCGTCGCCCTGCAGCACGAGGAAGGCCGAGTGCTCGGCGGCCGGGTCGTGCGCGAAGCCCGGGTTGTAGCGCGCGATGTCCTCGCCGTGCACGCCGAGCACGTGGCCGAGGTAGCGGTCGTCCGGCTCGACCTCCAGCACGGTGTAGGCGTCGGCATCGTGCCGGGTGCGCAGCATCCGCCAGAGGTACACGACGTTGATGATCGCGAGGACCACGTTGAGCCCCACCATGGGCCAGACGCCGACGACCGCGTTGTAGCCGATGAGCACGATGCAGCCGACCAGGTTGATCCAGCGCAGCCGCAGGACGCGCGTCTGCAGCAGGGAGACCACCAGGATGGCGGACCCGACCCACCCGAGCACCTCGATCCAGTTCATGGAGGCAGAGTAGGGCCAGCGGCGCGGCATACCTAGAATCTGCTCCTATGGCAGTCCGTCCCATCACCGTCATCGGCCACAAGGCCCTCCATGCTCCGACCAAGAAGGTCCGCGAGATCACCGACGAGGTGCGCACCCTCGTCGACGACATGTTCGACACCATGGCGGCCGCTGAGGGTGTCGGCCTCGCGGCGAACCAGGTCGGGGTGCGCCTACGTCTCTTCGTGTATGACTGCCCTGTCCCCGGGAAGGACAACGCGCGCGGCGTCGTCGTGAACCCGGTCCTGGAGCGGCTCGGCACGCCGAGCCCGCTGGACCAGGAGGAGGACGGCGAGGGGTGCCTGTCGGTGCCGGGCGAGTGGTTCCCCCTGGCCCGCCACCCCCGCGCCCGGGTCACCGGGACCGACCTCGACGGCAACGAGGTCGTCGTCGAGGGGGAGGGTCTGCTCGCCCGCTGCCTGCAGCACGAGACCGACCACCTCGACGGCTACCTCTACGTCGACAAGCTCACCGGCCCGGTCAAGGCAGAGGCGCGCGAGGCGGTCAAGGACCGCGGCTGGGCGGCCGACGGCATCGTCAAGTGGGACCCCTCGGCCACCACGGCCGACGAGGTCTGAGCCTCAGCACCTCGGCACCGACCCGCCGGACCCGCCGGACCCACCTGAGCAAGCGCCCGTTGACGTCCGCGAACCTGAGCAAGGCGAGTTTGCTCGCGACACCATGGCCATGGTGCATCGTGCGGACCAGGCTTGCCCAGGGTGCCGGAGAACTCTCTCGGCGAGGCTGCAGTGACGCGTGAGCCGGCTCCCGCACCCCAGCTCGTCCCGGCTTAGGCTGCGGTATGCCTGCTCCCCCCGCTCTCGACCGGCGCACCCTGCTCGCGCTGACCGGCGGGCTGTCGCTCGCGGCGTGCGCTCCCAGCAACGGGACCAGGGACGACGGTGCCGCGTCCGGCACCGCGGGACCGAGCGCGGACCCGGCCGACGCTGCGACGCCGACGGCGGGGCGCACCGGGCGCATCAGCTACGGCGACGACCCGTCGCAGTGGGCCGAGCTCCAGCGGCCTGAGGGTGAGGCTCGGGGCACCGTCGTGGTCATCCACGGCGGCTTCTGGCGCGAGGCCTACGGCGCCGAGCTCGGTGAGCCGCTGGCCGCCGACCTCGTGGAGCGCGGGTGGACGACCCTCAACGTGGAGTATCGCCGGGTCGGCAACGGCGGCGGCTTCCCCCAGACCTTCGACGACGTGCACTCCGCCCTCGAGCTGGTCGACGCGGGCGGGCCAGTGGTGACCCTCGGCCACTCGGCCGGTGGACACCTGGCCGCCTGGGCCGCCGGGCGACTACGCAGTGGCGCGTGGCCGGGCCGGGTCGAGGTCACCCACGTGCTCTCCCAGGCGGGCGTCCTGGACCTGGCCTCGGCATACCGTGAGCGCCTCGGGTCCGGCGCCGTCGACGACCTGATGGGGTTCGACCCGGAGGACCCTCGGTTCGCCTCGGCCGACCCGGCGCAGCAGCTGCCGATCGACGCGAGCGTCTGGGCGCTGCACGCCGCGGACGATGAGCAGGTGCCGATCCAGCAGTCGCAGGACTACGTCGCGGCCGCCCGCGCCGCCGGCACCCGGGCCGAGCTCGTCGAGGTCACCGGCGGACACTTCGACCTCATCGACGTCACCACCGACGCCTGGGCCCGGGTGGTCGGGATCCTCGACAGCATCAGCCCGCCGCTGACCTAGCAGACGCGCCCCGCCGGCGTGGCGCCATACCTGAGCGCGGAGAACAACCATCTGCGACGCCCGGTGGGGACCAGAGCGACCATCTGCGACGCCCGGTGGGGACCAGAGCGACCATCTGCGACGCCCGGTGGAGACCACAGCGACCATCTGCGACGCCCGGTGGGGTCCCTCGTCCGCGCCTACTCCATGTCCTCCAGCTCGCGGCCGTTGGTCTCCGGCACGAACTTCATGACGAAGAAGAGGCTCAGCAGCGCGCACAGGGTGTAGAAGCCGTAGGCGAAGCCCAGCCCCAGGTCGGCCATGGCCGGGAAGCTCGTGGAGATGACGAAGTTGGCCATCCACTGCGCGGCGGCCGCGATGCCGAGCGCCGTGGCCCGGATCCGGTTGTTGAACATCTCGCCGAGCAGCACCCAGACACCCGGGCCCCACGACATACCGAAGAAGACGACGAAGCCGTTGGCGGCGATGAGCGCCACCACACCCTGGGAGTCGCTGAGCTGCGGCCCGCCGTCCACCACCGGGGCGTTGGCGAAGATCCAGGCCATCGTGCCGAGGGTGAGGAACATGCCGCCCGACCCGATGAGCAGGAGCACCCGCCGGCCGATCTTGTCGATGAGCGCGATGGCCACGATCGTCACGACGATGTTGGTCACCGAGGTGATGACGGTCTGGGTGAGCGCGTCCTCCTCGGTGAAGCCGACCGCCTGCCACAGCGTCGAGGAGTAGTAGAAGATGACGTTGATCCCCACGAACTGCTGGAAGACCGACAGCCCGATGCCGATCCAGACGATCGGGAGCAGTCCGCCGCCGGACTTCATGAGGTCCTGGAGCGACGCCTTGGCCTCGCGCCGGACGGTCCGCTGGATCTCGCTGATCCGCTCCCCGATGCCCCGCATCATGACCCGCCCGAGCACCTCGCGCGCCTCGTCGACGCGACCGAGACTCACGAGGTAGCGCGGTGACTCGGGGATGGTCGTCGCGAGGACGCCGTAGGCCACGGCCGGGATGACCTCGGCCCAGAACATCCACCGCCAGGCGGTGCTGCCCCACAGCGCCTCGGCGGAGCCACCGGCCACCCCCGCGAGGAAGTAGTCGGAGAGGAGGGCCACGAAGATGCCGGTGACGATGGCCATCTGCTGCAACGAGCCGAGACGGCCGCGGATCGAGGCCGGTGCGATCTCGGCGATGTAGGCCGGCGCGATGACCGAGGCGGCCCCGACCCCGATGCCGCCGACGACGCGCCAGAAGATCATGTCCACCGGCCCGAAGGCGAAGCCCGACCCGATGGCGGAGATGGTGAACATCGCCGAGGCGAGCATCATGACGCGGATGCGACCGAGCCGCTCCGCGAGCCGTCCGGCGAGGTAGGCACCGACGACGCAGCCCAGGAGCGCCGAGCTGACGACGAACCCGGTGAGACCGGACCCCATGTCGAAGTCCTCGCGCATGGCGTTGACGGCGCCGTTGATCACCGCCGTGTCGAAGCCGAAGAGGAAGCCTCCCAGCGCGGCGACCGACGCCAGCAGGACCGCCTTCCCGAGGTAGTAGTCCCGCTCCCCGATCTGGACCTGAGGTTGCTCGCTCATGTCCACCACCCTTCCGGTCATCGACATTGACGTAACGACAAGACCCAGTGTGCACGTCCGGACGCCTGAGCACCATGTGAAGGGCGATACCGTGGTGGCGTTCCGTCGCTCGACACACATACAAGGACGTGGGTATGAAGCTGGCCACCAGGCTCGACAACCTCGGCACCGAGACGGCCTTCGCGGTGGCGGCGGCCGCCGCAGACTGGAAGTCCCAGGGCCACGAGGTCTTTCCCTTCCACCTGGGTGACCTGGACTTCCCGCTCGCGGACCACATCGTCGAGGCCATGAACGCCGCCATCGCGGACGGCAGGACCGGCTACTGCCCGGGTCCCGGCATACCTGAGCTGCGGTCGGCGCTGGCCGACGATATCGGCTCGAGGCGGGGTATGACGTTCGGCCCGGACGAGGTGACCGTCATGACCGGCGGGAAGCCGGTGATCACGAAGTTCCTTCAGGCCGTGATGAACCCCGGCGATGAGGTGCTCTACCCCAACCCCGGCTTCCCGATCTACGAGAGCCAGATCGAGTACCTCGGCGGGGTGGGGCGCGCCTACCGCTACCTCCCGACCGACGACGGCTTCCGGATCGACCTGGACCAGGTGCGCGACCTCATCACCGACAAGACCGTCGCGATCATCTACAACGACCTGCAGAACCCCATCTCGGCCGAGTCGACCGACGCCGAGCGGGAGGCGATCGCGCAGCTGGCCATCGAGCACGACCTCTGGGTCCTCTCCGACGAGGCCTACTTCGAGATGCGCTACGAGGGCGGGTCCACCTCGATCGCCAGCCTGCCCGGCATGCGCGAGCGCACCTGCATCCTCTACACCTTCTCCAAGAAGTTCGCGATGACCGGCTCCCGCCTGGGGTGCGCGGTCGCGCCGCAGGAGCTCGGTAAGGTCTTCTCGACCATGAACACCAACGACGAGTCCTGCACGACGCACTACGTGCAGTGGGCGGGGATCGCCGCGCTCACCGGCACCCAGCAGCCCGTCGCCGACATGCTCGACACCCTCAGGGGGCGGCGCGACGCGGCGTGCGAGCTCGTCAACGCCACGCCGGGGATGTCGGTGGAGACGCCGCGCTCGACGTTCTACCTCTTCCCGGACGTCACCGAGGCGATCCAGCTCGTCGGCGCCACGGGCCTGGCCGACTTCGCCGAGCAGGCCCTGCACGCCACCGGCGTGAGCTTCTGCACGCGCAACCACTTCGGCCGACCGCAGGAGGGTGAGGACCGCAGCTACATCCGGTTCGCCTACTCCGGGCTGTCGGAGGAGAAGATCCGCCGCGGCCTCGGCGGGCTGCGCGACTGGGTCGGGAGCCACGCGTGAGCCGGGTCGTCGTCACCGGTCGTATTCCCAAGCCCGGGCTCGACATCCTGCGCCGCGCGGGCCACGAGGTCGACGTCTGGGACAGCGAGGACCAGCAGCCGCGCGACCAGCTGCTCGAGCAGGTGGGGGGCGCCGACGCGCTGCTCACCCTGCTCACCGAGAAGGTCGACGCCGAGCTGCTCGACGCCGCGGGCGAGCAGCTCCAGGTCGTCGCCAACGTCGCGGTGGGCTACAACAACGTCGACGTCGAGGTATGCCGTGAGCGCGGCATCGTGGCGACGAACACCCCCGGGGTGCTCACCGAGGCGACGGCGGACATCGCCATGGGCCTCATCCTCATGGCGACGCGCCGTCTCGGTGAGGGCGAGCGGGTCATCCGCTCGGGCACCCCGTGGCAGTGGGGCATGTTCTACCTCCTCGGCTCGGGGCTGCAGCGCAAGACCCTCGGCGTCGTCGGGCTCGGGGGGATCGGCGCGGCCACCGCGCGGCGGGCCCGGGCCTTCGGGATGAACGTCATCTACTCCTCCCGCTCCCAGGCGCCCCGCGACCTCGAGCTCGAGCTGGGCGCGCACCGGGTCGACCTCGACACCCTCATCGCCGAGTCCGACGTGCTGTCGCTCCACTGCCCCTACTCCCCCGCGACGCACCACCTGCTGGGCGAGCAGGAGTTCGCGGCGATGAAGCCGACCTCCTACGTCATCAACACCGCCCGCGGCCCGGTGATCGACGAGGCGGCGCTCGCCGAGGCTCTGCGCACCGGCCAGATCGCCGGGGCCGGCCTGGACGTCTTCGAGGAGGAGCCGGACGTTCATCCCGACCTCCTGACCCGCGACAACGCCGTCCTCGTGCCGCACCTGGGCTCGGCGACGATCGAGACCCGGACGGCGATGGCGACCCTCGCCGCCGACAACGCCGTCGCGGTGCTCGCGGGTGAGGAACCGCCCACGCCGATCCGCTGACGCGAGGCCGACGCCACGCCGGTCGTGACCGGCTCAGCCACGCACGTGCGCGACTGAGCCGCTCAGGCCGGACATGTGGCCGGGACGAGTGCGGTAGCGAGGGCGCCGACCTTCAGCCGGAGGGCGTCGTGGGCCGCGTCGAAGGCCTCCTCGGTGCCGACACGGACCGGGTCGGGCACCGACCAGTGCAGGTCGCCGGCGAACTCCTCGTGCGCCCGGTCGCACACCGTCACCACGAGGTCCCCGGGCCGCAGGAGCCCCTCGACCTGCCGGGGCGCCACCTCGGGCAGGTCCAGCCCGTGCCGGCGCGCAGCCCCGACCGCGCCCGGGGCGATGGTCTCCTCCGGATGGGTGCCCGCAGAGACGGCCGACACCTCGCTGGCCGCGCGCCACAGGGCCGCCGCGAGATGGCTGCGCGCCGTGTTGGCCGTGCAGACGAAGACGACCCGGTCCGCTCCGGGCACCGCCGCCCGGGCACCGCCACCGTCGACGGACCATCCGACCCCGTGGGCCGGTCCCGGCGCCCCGCCTGACGCGACGAGCGAGACATACGTCCGCCGACCGTCCCCCTCGGACCGACGCCGTCGGACCACCCCCGCACCCTCGAGCACGTTGAGGTGGTGCGCGAGCAGGTTGGAGGGCAGCGCCAGGGCCTCCCGCAGCTCGGCGACGGAGAGGTCGCCGAGCTCCAGCAGGTCCACCACCGCCAGCCGGGAGGGGTCGCCCAGCGCGGCGTGGCGGCGGGCCCGCCGTTCCAGCTCGTCCCGCCCGGACGTTCGCTCAGTGTTCATTGACTCAAGTTTGACTGAGGTGTCGGCGCGACGTCAAGATGGGCGCGTGACCCCGACCCCGCCGCTGCCCCGCCGCCCTCGCCACCACGGCGACGCAGACCACACGATGAGCAACCGCACGCATCTCGACCTCCCCGCCGAGAGGGACCCCTACGCCGCCATCGTCGATGACCTCTCCTACCGCTACGACGGAGTCTTCGCCAGGGAGAGCATCACGCGCGCTGTGGACGAGGCACGAGCACTCCTCGAGCCTTCCTCGACGATCCGCACCTTCCTGCCGATCCTCGTCGCCCGGCAGGCCCGGGAGCAGCTCATGGCCGCTGCCCAGGCGCAGGGCACGGTCGCCAAGGGGGTGCCGGAGATCCTCTTCGTCTGCGTGCACAACGCCGGCCGGTCACAGATGGCGGCGGCACTCACCGAGCACCTCTCGGCCCGCCGCGTCCATGTGCGGTCCGCAGGTTCGGCGCCCACCGGCGAGATCAACCCCGTCGTGGTCCAGGCCCTGGCGGAGCGCGGGATCGACCTGGGGGTCGCCTACCCCAAACCGCTCAGCGACTCGGTCATGCACGCCGCCGACGTCATCATCACGATGGGGTGCGGCGACTCGTGCCCGGTCTTCCCCGGGAAGCGCTACGAGGACTGGCCCGTCGCCGACCCTGCCGGGCAACCCATCCAGGTCGTCCGAGAGATCCGGGACGACATCCAGAGCCGCGTCACCACCCTCCTGCGCCAGGTCCTGGACTGAGCCGATCCACCCCTATTGCTCCGCCATACCCCTGTCCGACCCTTCCACCCACGAGGAGAAGCGATGACCACGTCGTCGACCACCCGCCCCTCCGTCCTCTACGTCTGCGTGCACAACGCGGGCCGGTCCCAGATGGCGGCGGCCTACACCCGCCACCTGTCCGGGGGCGCCGTCGAGGTGCGCTCGGCCGGGTCCGCCCCCGCCGACAGCATCAACCCCGCCGTGCGCGACGCGATGCTCGAGGAGGGCATCGACATCTCCGCCGAGCGGCCCAAGATCCTCACGACCGAGGCGGTCGAGGCCTCCGACGTCGTCGTGACGATGGGCTGCGGCGACACCTGCCCGATCTTCCCCGGGAAGCGCTACGAGGACTGGGAGCTCGCGGACCCGGCCGGCCAGGGCGTGGACGCCGTCCGCCCGATCCGCGACGACATCCGCCAGCGGGTGAGGACCATGCTCCGCGAGCTGGGGGTCGAGCCCGCCTGAGCGCTGCAGATGCCGAAGGCCCCCGCCACACGTGGCGGGGGCCTTCGTCCATCTGTCTCAACACAGAGCGCGCCCGAAGGGATTCGAACCCCTAACCTTCTGATCCGTAGTCAGATGCTCTATCCGTTGAGCTACGGGCGCTGACGAACGACAACTTTAACGGATCGCCGCGGCAGCCTCCTAATCGCGCCTGGCCGCGCCACCCGGGGCCTGGGCACCGGGCCGCTCAGACGAGGGCGAGGAGCTCCTGCCCCAGGACCAGCACGCCCACGACGAGGACGAACCAGCCGAACCCCCGCCGCAGCGCGTCGGGGTGGACCCTGGCGACGAGGCGACCGCCGAGGAGCGCGCCGAGCACCGCCGCCATGGTGACGACGCCGGCCGTCACCCAGTCGATGCTCACCGACGAGAGGTAGCCGGCCAGTCCGGCGCCGGACTTCATCGCGATGACGACCAGGGACGTCCCGATCGCGACCGGCATCGACAGCCCCCCGAGCAGCACGAGCGCCGGCACGACGAGGAAGCCGCCTCCCGCCCCGACGATGCCGGTGACGAAGCCCACGACGAGCCCCTCCGCCAGCACCAGGAGCCACGGCAGCCCGTCGTGCGCCCCGCCGCCCCGCTCCCCTCCACCCCTGCCGCCGCGCAGCATCGCCCAGGCCGTCGCGAGCATCATCACGGCGAACGCGACGAGCAGGAGGGTGCCGGGCAGGAACTCCGCGACCCGACCCCCGGCATACGCCCCGCCCATGGCGAACGCGCCGAAGGTCACCCCCGTGCGCCACCGCACCCGCCCGGCGCGGGCGTGCGAGACCGCGGCCACGGCGCTCGTGACCCCGACGACGAGCAACGAGGTCGCGATCGCCTCCTTGGCGTCCATCCCGGCCACGTAGACCAGGAGCGGCACGGTGAGGATCGACCCGCCGCCGCCGAGCAGGCCGAGGGACACACCGACGAGGACGGCGAGGACGGCCACGAGAACGATCACGACACCAGCATACATACCCCCAGGGGTATGTTGTGACAGCCCGTCACTGTGACCAATCTGGCACCGCGGCGCCCCGTTCTCCGGCCGCCCCGCACGCCTCCCGGCGCTACCGTGGTCGCGACGGGGCGACGCAGCCCCGGCAGCCCCACGACTGGCAACGACGCCAGGGAAGGACGCCGATGCCCGACATCACGACGACCGGTGGCACCCGCCACGCCGAGCTGGACGCCTGGGTGGAGGAGGTGGCTGCGCACACCCGACCCGACCAGATCGTCTGGGTCGACGGATCGCCGGAGGAGCGGAGCCGCATCGAGGAGATCCTCGTGGCCGCCGGCACCGCCAGCCCGCTCGCCGAGGACCAGATCCCGCACTCCTACCTCGCGCTCTCCGACACCGACGACGTCGCCCGGGTCGAGGACCGGACCTTCATCTGCTCGGTCCGCGAGGAGGACAGCGGGCACACCAACAACTGGATGGCGCCGCTGGAGATGAAGGCCGAGCTGTGGCCGCGCTTCGAGGGCTCCATGCGGGGCCGGACGATGTATGTCATCCCCTTCGTCATGGGCCACCTCGAGGCGGAGGAGCCGAAGTTCGGCGTCGAGCTCACCGACAGCCCCTACGTCGTGGCCTCCATGCGCATCATGGCGCGCGTCGGCTCCTCGGTGCTCTCCCGGATGGAGGAGCTGGAGGCGCCCTACGTCAAGGGGTTGCACTCCCTCGGCGCCCCGCTGCAGCCGGGCGAGCAGGACGTGCCGTGGCCGTGCAACGAGGACAAGTACATCGTGCACTTCCCCGAGGAGCGGACGATCTGGTCCTACGGCTCGGGCTACGGCGGCAACGCGCTGCTCGGCAAGAAGTGCTACGCCCTGCGCATCGCCTCCGCCATCGCCCGCGACGAGGGCTGGATGGCCGAGCACATGCTCATCCTCAAGCTCACCGGGCCCGGCGGCGCCGTGCACTACGTCGCGGGCGCGTTCCCCTCGGCCTGCGGCAAGACCAACCTGGCCATGATCCGCCCGACGATCCCGGGGTGGAAGGCCGAGCTCATCGGTGACGACATCGCCTGGATGCGCTTCGGGCAGGACGGTCGGTTGTATGCCGTCAACCCCGAGTTCGGGTTGTTCGGCGTCGCTCCGGGCACCAACGCCCGCACCAACCCGGTCGCGATGGAGACCATCGAGGCGGGCGGCTCGATCTTCACCAACGTCGCGCGCACGCCGCAGGGCGGCGTCTGGTGGGAGGAGATGACCGAGGACGAGCCGGCCGAGCTGACCGACTGGCACGGCCAGCCGTGGTCACCCGGGTCGGAGCGCGCGGCAGCGCATCCCAACAGCCGGTTCTGCACCCCGATCACCCAGTGCCCGACGCTGGCGCCGGAGTACCACGAGCCCCAGGGCGTGCCGATCTCGGCGATCCTCTTCGGCGGGCGGCGCAAGACGACGGTGCCGCTGGTGACGCAGGCGCGGGACTGGCAGCACGGCACCTTCATGGGCGGCACCCTCTCCTCGGAGACGACCGCCGCCGCCAAGGGCGCGGTCGGCGTGGTGCGGCGCGACCCGATGGCCATGCTGCCCTTCATCGGCTACAACGCGGGCGACTACCTCGACCACTGGCTCGAGGTCGGCAAGCAGGCCGATGCCACCAAGCTGCCGCAGATCTTCCTCGTCAACTGGTTCCGCCGGGCGCAGGACGGCTCGTTCCTGTGGCCGGGCTTCGGGGAGAACTCCCGCATCCTGTCCTGGATGATCCAGCGGCTCGAGGGCGAGGTGGAGGCCCAGGACTCCCCCATCGGCTACCAGCCGCTGCCCGAGGACATCGACCTCACCGGGCTCGACCTGTCGGTGGAGGACGTGGCGGCAGCGCTGGAGTTCGACGCCGCGGAGTGGGAGGCTGAGCTTCCCTTGATCAAGGAGTGGTTCGCCGCCTTCAGCCCGGGCTCACTGCCCGCGGCGATGGAGGACGAGCTGGCCATCCTCGAGCAACGACTGCAGGAGGTCGCGCACCGATGAGCATCATCCCGGGCTCCGAGCCCCGCCCCGAGGGCTCCGAGCCCATGCTGGCCGACGAGCCGCTCCCCCCGGGCGAGCACGACATCGAGGAGACGGTCGACGCCCTGGACCAGAAGGTGCGGCAGTCCGGCTCCGAGGAGGTGGCGGAGGCGCAGGAGTCCAAGGAGGAGCCGGACGAGCCGACGCAGGACGAGAGCGACCCGCAGACCCCGCCCCAGGAGGAGCCGGACGTCTCCTGAGCGCCACCCGCAGACGGAAGAACCCCCGGGCCAGCAGGCTCGGGGGTTCTTCTCGGTCCGCAGGGACCGGGGCGGAGGTGGAGGGATTTGAACCCTCGATCGGGCTATAAACCCGAAACCCGCTTAGCAGGCGGGCGCCATAGACCAGACTAGGCGACACCTCCACGGCGTGGATCAGGTTACCTGCCATGCTGGGGCACGACCAAACAGGTCTCTCCCAGCCCCAGACCAGTCTGCGGTGATAGAGAGAGTATGGTTCCGCTCCGACCCGAAAGGCTGCCCGCATGACCGACTCCCGTGGCTCCTCCGATCGCGGGTCCGACGCGCCCGAGTCGCGGTCGCAGTGGCTCGCGGAGCAGCAGCCGGGCAGCGAGGGGGTGGGGCGCGCGGCGGGGCTCACGACGCTCAGCGCGCTCCTGCCGGGGGCCGGGCTGCTGGGCACCCCGCGCCGGCGGCTCGGCGCGGTCCTCGTGGGACTCGCCGTCCTCACCGTCGTCGTCGTGGGCGGCTATGCGCTGACCAACGGGCTGACCACCACGGCCCTGCAGACCGCTGCCGACACCGGCCGCCTCC
Source organism: Serinicoccus profundi (assembly GCF_008001015.1). Classification (NCBI taxonomy): domain Bacteria; kingdom Bacillati; phylum Actinomycetota; class Actinomycetes; order Micrococcales; family Ornithinimicrobiaceae; genus Serinicoccus; species Serinicoccus profundi. The sequence continues at coordinate 2,899,203 of NZ_CP042862.1, forward strand.
GGGCCATCGCCGTGCTCCTCGTGCTGGGCACGCTGGTGTGGATCGCCGCCATCGCCCTCACCGCCCTGTCGGCGGCGCCCCGCCGGCCCACCACCGGGCAGCGGACGGCCCTGAGCGCCCTCACCGCGGTGCTGTGTCTCGCCGTGACCGCGCCGGCGCTGCTCGGGGTGCGCTACATCGACGCCCACGTCGACGCCGTCGACAAGGTCTTCGACACCGGCGGCACGGTCGGTGGCGGCAGCAGCGAGGCGACCCCCACCTCGGTCATCGGCTCGGACCCGGACGACCCGTGGAAGGACCTGCCCAGGGTCAACGTCCTGCTCCTGGGCTCGGACGCCGCCGAGGCACGCGAGGGCACCCGCACCGACACGATGATCGTCGCGAGCATCGACACCCGCACGGGCGACAGCGTGCTCTTCTCCATCCCGCGCAACCTCCAGAACATCCCCATCCCGCGCGACAACCCGCTCCACGAGGTCTACGGCCCGGTCTACGACTGTGGTGACCAGTGCCTGATGAACAGCATCTGGACCGAGGCGGAGGCCGCCGCCGAGGAGCACCCCGAGTGGTATGCCGACGACCCCAACCCGGGCCAGACGGCGACCCGCGAGGTGCTCTCCGGGATCCTCGGCATACCGATCCACCACACGGTCATCGTCAACATGAAGGGTTTCGCCGACCTCGTCGACGCCATGGGCGGCGTCCTGGTCAACGTGCAGGAGCGCATCCCGATCGGCGGCGTCACCTACACCGACGCCAACGGCACCCTCCAGCTGGACCCCAACTCCGACTACGAGTGGCTCGAGCCGGGCTCGCAACGCCTCGACGGCCCGCAGGCCCTGGCCTACTCACGCTCCCGGGTGACCAGCGACGACTTCTCCCGGATGCGGCGCCAGCGGTGCATGGTCGCGGCGGTCGTCGACCAGGTCAACCCGATGACGATGCTGCAGCGCTACCCCCCAGATCATCAGCGCGGTGGGCGACAACGTGCTCACCGACCTGCCCCAGGACGACCTCGACGAGTGGGCGGCGCTCGTCCTCGAGGTGCAGGGCGGCACGATGAGCAGCCTGCCGTTCACCGGCGCCAACATCGACACGGTGGACCCCGACTACTCCCAGATCCGCTACCTCGTCTACGAGGCCCTCAACCCCCCGCCCCCGGCCCCCGAGCCCCCCTGCGGAGGAGACCGGCGCCACCGCTGCCCCCGAGCCCGACGACACCGAGACGACGACGGAGCCGCCCAGCGACGACGCGGCGGCCACCACCGAGGAGCCCACCGACGAGCTCGAGGACGTCGGGGCCGTCTGCGACTGAGCAGGCGGCACGACGGCCTCACCCCCGCTCACGCACGCCCTGCCCGGGCGCCTCGCCCTGGGAATGCGGAAGGCCCCCGTCACAAGCTGGTGACGGGGGCCTTCGCGGAAGGTCGTGGAACGGCCTACCTCAGACCGGGCGAACGGTGTCCGCCTGCGGCCCCTTGGGGCTCTGCGTGACCTCGAACTCGACCCGCTGGGCCTCCTCGAGCGTCCGGTAGCCGTTGGTCTCGATGGCCGAGTAGTGGACGAAGACGTCGGGGCCACCGCCATCCTGAGCGATGAAGCCGAAGCCCTTCTCCGCGTTGAACCACTTCACGGTTCCCTGTGCCATGCCATTCTCATTTCTGCTGTGCTGTGCAAGTGCACCCCTCGCAGGCGCGAGAGGCAGTTGTTGGTGAACCCCCCAGCTCACTCGCAAGAAGATACAACTCCAACCAGGACACCACGCTATCAGCCTCAGGGCCTGAGAGCGGCATCCGCGGCCCGTGCGATGATGGGCCGACGCCAGACAGGGACCCGCGGACGGGCCCGACCTGGCCTGGAGGGTTCGCATAGCGGCCGAGTGCAGGCGCCTTGAAAGCGCCCGAGGGAAACCTCCGTGGGTTCGAATCCCACACCCTCCGCCCACCCGCACGTGCGCTGCCGCCGCTCCCGGCGGACGCACCGCCACGACCGCGATATGGTCGAGGGCGAACCACAGATCCACGATGAAGGAGTCAACATGCGCAACAAGCTGATGCTGCTTGTCGGTGCCGCCGCCGGATACGTCCTCGGCGCCCGCGCCGGCCGTGAGCGTTACGACCAGATCGCCGACCAGGCCAACAAGGCCTGGAGCAGCCCGAAGGTCCAGGAGACCGTCGAGCAGGTCAAGGCCAAGGCCCCCGAGCTGAGCGCCAAGGTCAGCGAGCAGGCCAAGGTCACCGCGGACGGCGTGAAGTCCAAGGTCACCGGCCACGAGGCCACCGACCGCGACGGGTCCTACGAGAACGCCACCGGCACTCTCGACGGCTCCGGCGAGGCCACCATCGACACCACCGGCTTCGGCCCGGGCGGGGAGAAGCTTCCCTGACCCGGCCCCAGCCGTGACGAAGGCCCACCTCCTGCTCAGGAGGTGGGCCTTCGTCATACCTGGGTCACCCCGGCAGGAAGGGGTATGCCGGGGTGACGTCTAGATCCACAGCGCCGGGTCGTCGTAGAGCGCCTGCTGGGGGTCCAGCCCGGGCTCGGGCCGCCGGATCGACGCCGGGATGCCCGTGGCCACGGCCATGGCCGGGACGTCCTTGGTGACCACCGCGTTGGCACCCACCTGCGCGCCGTGGCCGATGGTGATGTCGCCGAGGATCTTGGCACCGGCACCCACGGTCACCCCGTCGCCCAGGGTCGGGTGCCGCTTGATCGTGGGGTCCATCGACCGGCCGCCGAGGGTGACCCCGTGGTAGAGCATGACGTCATCGCCGACCTCGGCCGTCTCCCCGATGACCACACCCATGCCGTGGTCGACGAAGAAGCGCGCGCCGATGGTGGCGCCGGGGTGGATCTCGATCCCGGTCGCCGCGCGGCTGGCCTGCGAGAGCAGGCGGGCGGGCAGCTTGGCCCCGGACGTCCACAGCGCGTGCGAGGCCCGGTGGACCCACAGCGCGTGCAGACCTGGCGAGGCCAGAGCCATCTCGAGTCGGCTGTCCGTGGCAGGGTCCCGGGCGATCGCCGCGTCGAGGTCCGCGCGGACCCCGGCCACCGCGCGGCGCAGCAGGCCGACGGCCTGCCGCGACCGGTGAGTGGCAGCAGCCATGATCAGTCCCTCAGGTCCTCGAAGAGCACGGTGGACAGGTAGCGCTCGCCGAAGGACGGGATGACGACGACGATCGTCTTGCCGGCGCTCTCCGGACGCTTGGCGACCTCGAGGGCACCCCAGACGTTGGCGCCGGAGGAGATGCCCGCGAGGACACCCTCCTCGGTGGCCAGGGCCCGCGCGACACGCAGCGCGTCGTCGAGCTTGACGTCGACGACCTCGTCGTAGAGCTCGGTGTCGAGGATCTCCGGCACGAAGTTGGCGCCGAGGCCCTGGATCTTGTGCGGGCCGGGCTGGCCGCCGGTGAGGATGGGGCTGTCGGCGGGCTCGACGACGACCAGGCCGACGTCGGGCTTCTGCTCGCGCAGATAGCGGCCGGCGCCGGTGATGGTGCCACCGGTGCCGACGCCGGCGACGAAGATGTCGACCTCGCCGTCGGTGTCCGCCCAGATCTCCGGGCCGGTGGTCTCGTAGTGCACCTTGATGTTGGCCGGGTTGGCGAACTGGCGCGCGCGCACGGCGCCGCGCTCCTCGGCGATCTCGTCGGCCTTGGCGACGGCGCCCTTCATGCCCTCCGAGCCGGGGGTGAGCACGAGCTCGGCACCGTAGGCGCGCAGGAGCGCGCGGCGCTCCAGGCTCATCGTCTCCGGCATCGCGAGGACGACCTTGTAGCCGCGCGCGGCACCGACCATCGCCAGGGCGATGCCGGTGTTGCCGGAGGTGCCCTCGACGATGGTGCCGCCGGGCTGCAGCTCGCCAGCCTCGACGGCGGCGTCGATGATCGAGGCACCGATGCGGTCCTTGACCGAGGCAGCCGGGTTCTGCGACTCCAGCTTGAGCAGGATCTGGGCGCCGTCGGCGATGCCGTCGGCCAGGCGGTTGAGGCGGACCAGCGGCGTGCCGCCGATGGCCTGGGTGATGTCGTCGTGGACGCGCACGAGGAGCCTTTCGTAGCAGGGTCAGCGAGGTGATGCTCTCGGCAAGTTATACATCACTCAACACCACGTTATTCCCTTGTGCCCGGCTCGCGCGCCTGGCCCTGCGGCTCGTCGGTGCTGGCGATTAGGCTGCGGTCATGTCATTCGGTGTGCTGCAGGTCCTCGCCATCGTGGTCGCGGGCCTGGTGACCTTGGCCGCGGTCGCCCTCTTCGTCCGGACCATCGCCGGCTTCGTCGCGCAGTTCCGGCTGGGGCAGCCCGAGCGGCGGACCGACGAGCCGGGCGCCCGCACGACCACGCTGCTGCGCGAGGTGGTGGGGCATACCCGCATGGCGCGCAAGCCGTGGGTCGCCGTCGCCCACTGGGTGGTCATGGTCTCCTTCGGGCTGCTCTTCCTCACCCTGGTCACCGCCTACGGCCAGGTGGTCGACCCCCACTTCGTCCTGCCGCTCATCGGGCACTTCTGGCCCTACGAGTGGCTCACCGAGCTCTTCGGCTGGGGTGCGGTCGTCGGCATCATCGCCCTCATCGTCGTCCGGCAGCGGCAGCACCCGCGCGGCATGGGGCGCCGGTCACGCTTCTGGGGCTCGACCTTCTGGCAGGCGTATGTCGTGGAGTTCGTCATCCTCGGCGTGGGCCTGGCCATCGTCGCGCTGCGCGCGCTGGAGTATGCCCTCGGCCGGGCCACCGGCGAGGCCTGGGCGAGCGCCCTGCACTTCCCGCTCACCGCCTGGCTGGGCGGCCTCCTGGCCGGTGCCTCCGCCGCCACGCTCGAGGGGTGGATCATCGGCGTCGCCCTGGTGAAGATCCTCATCTCGATGGCCTGGATGATCATCATCGCCCGCACCCCGACGATGGGTGTGGCCTGGCACCGCTTCCTCGCCTTCTTCAACATCTGGTTCAAGCGTCACCCCGACGGCGCCACGTCGCTGGGCGCCGTGCAGCCCATCACCGTCGCCGGTGAGCCCGTCGACTTCGAGAACATCGAGGAGCTGCCCGAGGACGCCGCCCTCGGCGTCGGCAAGGTCGAGGACTTCACCTGGAAGGGCCTGCTCGACTTCTCCACCTGCACCGAGTGCGGTCGCTGCCAGGAGCAGTGCCCGGCGTGGCACACCGACAAGCCGCTCTCGCCCAAGATGCTCATCAAGAACCTCCGCGACCAGCACCACGCCATCGCCCCGTGGCTGCAGGCCGGCGAGGAGCACCGGGAGGCGGCCGCGAAGGCGCTGGAGGCCGCCGGCGGGCCGGGCGCCGAGGGCCTCCCGGAGGAGTTCCACGGCATCCCCACCACCGCGGTGCTCGCCGCCCAGCGGCCCCTCGTCGGGGAGACCGAGGGCGACCCGACGGTCCCCGACGGGGGCGGCATCATCGACCCCGAGGTGCTGTGGTCCTGCACCACGTGCGGCGCGTGCGTCGAGCAGTGCCCGGTCGACATCGAGCACGTCGACGCGATCGTCGACATGCGGCGCTACCAGAACCTCATCGAGTCAGCCTTTCCCTCCGAGCTCGGCGGGCTCTTCAAGAACCTCGAGAACAAGGGCAACCCGTGGGGCATGAACGCCCGGCTGCGGATGGACTGGGCCAAGGATCTCGACTTCGACGTGCCGATCGTCGGCGAGGACCTCGAGAGCCTGGCGGAGATGGACTACCTCTTCTGGGTCGGGTGCGCCGGCGCCTTCGAGGACCGCGCCAAGAAGACGACGCGGGCGGTCGCCGAGCTGCTGCATACCGCCGGGGTGAGCTTCGCGGTGCTCGGCGACGGCGAGAGCTGCACCGGTGACCCGGCCCGCCGCAGCGGCAACGAGTTCCTCTTCCAGATGCTCGCGATGCAGAACGTCGAGGTCCTCAACGAGGCGGGCGCGAGCAAGATCGTCGTCACCTGCGCCCACTGCTTCAACACGCTGAAGAACGAGTACCCCCAGGTCGGGGGGCAGTTCGAGGTCGTCCACCACACCCAGCTGCTCAACCGCCTCGTGCGCGAGAAGCGGCTGACGCCGGTCTCCCGTCCCGACGCCGCCGACAGCTCTGGGGCCGCGTCCACGGCGGAGTCGGTGACCTACCACGACCCGTGCTACCTCGGCCGGCACAACCAGGTGTATGCCCCGCCGCGCGAGCTCATCGGCGCGCTGCCGGGGGTGCAGCTCACCGAGATGCCGCGGCACGCGGAGAAGTCGTTCTGCTGCGGCGCCGGCGGCGCGCGCATGTGGATGGAGGAGAAGCTCGGCACCCGGATCAACCTCAACCGCACCGAGGAGGCGCTGGCCACCGGCGCCGACCGGATCGCCATCGGCTGCCCCTTCTGCCGGGTCATGCTCTCCGACGGGCTCACCCAGAAGCAGGCCGAGGGCGCCCGCGAGGAGGTCGAGGTCGTCGATGTCGCCCAGATGCTGCTCGCCGCCGTGCGCCGGGGTGACCAGCCGGCCGAGCCCGCGCCCAGCACCGAGGACTGAGCCGGGGCGCTGCGCCCGCCAGGGTCAGCGGGCGACGTCGCTGCGGTGGAAGTTGGACCAGGAGCGGCTGGCCGTGGGGCCGCGCTGCCCCTGGTAGTGGCTGCCCTTCTGCGAGCTGCCGTAGGGGTGGTCGGACGCCGAGCTCAGACGGAAGAAGCAGAGCTGGCCGATCTTCATCCCCGGGTGCAGCACGATCGGCAGGGTCGCGACGTTGGACAGCTCCAGCGTCACGTGACCGGTGAAGCCCGGGTCGACGAAGCCGGCCGTCGCGTGCGTGAGCAGCCCGAGCCGCCCCAGCGAGGACTTGCCCTCCACCCGGGCGGCGATGTCGTCGGGCAGGCTGACCTCTTCATACGTCGACCCCAGCACGAACTCCCCGGGGTGCAGCACGAAGCTCTCCCCCGCCTCGACCTCGACGAGCCGGGTCAGGTCGGGCTGCTCCTGCGCCGGGTCGATGACGGGGTACTTGTGGTTGTCGAACAACCGGAAGTAGCGGTCGAGCCGGATGTCGACGCTGGAGGGCTGGACCATCTGGGGATCCCACGGGTCTAGCCGGACCCGCCCGGCGTCGATCGAGGCGAGGATGTCGCGGTCTGAGAGCAGCACGGTGACACACTAACGGGGGTGACTTTGGTGGGGGCCACCCGCGATGGTTATCATGGCTCTCGCCTCAGTTCGAGGCGTCGCGGGCGTAGTTCAATGGTAGAACATCAGCTTCCCAAGCTGAATACGCGAGTTCGATTCTCGTCGCCCGCTCCATCCCGTCCGGTCACTGACCGAGGCGGCTCGGGGGGCCCGGCCGCTGTGATCCGCGCAGCTGGTCGCTCACCCACCCGGCATACGCCTCCAGGGCGTCCACCACCGGCACGGCCATGATCTCCGGCACCTCGTAGGCGTGCAGCGACTGCACCACCTCGCAGACCGGTGTGAAGCCGGCGCGTGTGGTCTTGACGAGGAGCAGCCACTCCTTGCTCTCGTGGACCTGCCCGCTCCAGCTGTAGATCGAGGTCATCGGCCCGAGGATCTGCACGCACGCGGCGACCTTGCGCGCGACGAGCTCTTCAGCGATGTGTCTGGCGGACTCCATCGTGGGCACGCTGACGCGGGCCTCCACGAGCTCCGAGAGATCGTTCATGTCCCCTGCTTCCTGCTCGAGCGGTCACGGTGTCACGTCCGCCAGGGCGTCGCCGAGGATCGCCACGCCACGGGAGGCGTCCTCGTCGGTGATCACGCACGGCGGCACCAGGTGCACACGGTTGGCTACGACCAGGGGCCACATCCCCCGCTCCAGGCATCCTGCCTGCACCGCCTTCATCGTCTCACCGGAGGCAGGTTCGCGCGAGGCCTGATCTGCGACGAGCTCGACCACCCAGAAGACCCCGAGCCCGCGCACATCGCCCACCAGCGGGTTCGTCCCCATGAGCGCGGTCGCGGCGGGCCCGAGACTGTGCTCGCCGACCTGCGCGGCGTGCTCCACGATTCCCTCCTCGCGCATGATCTTGATGGCCGCCACCGCCGACGCCGTGGCCAGCGCGTGACCCGAGTAGGTCAGCCCGCCGGGGAAGGGCCGCTCGTCGAAGGTCGCCGCCACCGGGTCGCCGATGATGACGCCGCCGAGCGGGACGTACCCGGAGTTGACGCCCTTGGCGAAGGTGATGAGGTCAGGCCGCACCCCCCAGTGGTCGAGCGCGAACCACGCGCCGGTGCGGCCGAAGCCGGCCATGACCTCATCGAGGATGAGCAGCATCCCGAACTCGTCGCAGAGGGCGCGCACCCCTTCGAGGTAGCCCGGCGGCGGCACGAGGATGCCGTTGGAGCCCACCACGGTCTCCAGGATGATCGCGGCGACCTGGCCGGGCCCCTCGGCCTCGACGGTGTGCCGCAGGTGCAGCAGGGCGCGCTCGCTCTCCTCCTCCGGCGTGGTGGCGTGGAACTCGCTGCGGAACAGGTGCGGGCCCCAGAAGTGGACGACCCCGGGCATACCCGGCTCGCCGCCCCACCGGCGCGCCTCGCCGGTGAGCGTGATCGCCCCGGCCGTGGCGCCGTGGTAACTGCGGTAGGACGCGAGGATCTTGTGCCGACCGGTGTGCGCGCGGGCCATCCGCAGGGCGTTCTCGTTGGCCTCCGCGCCACCGTTGGTGAAGAAGATTTTGCTCATGCCCTCCGGCGCGAGTCCCGCGATGAGTGCGGCGGCCTCGGCGCGGCTCTCCTCGGCGAAGGCGGGCGCGACCGTGGTCAGCCGCTCGGCGGCCCGGGCGATCGCGGCCGACAGTCTCGGGTGCTGGTAGCCGATGTTGACATTGACGAGCTGGGAGGAGAAGTCGAGGAAGCGCCGGCCCTGGTAGTCCCAGAAGTAGGCGCCCTCTCCCCCGGCCAGCGGCAGCGGGTCGATCGCCTGCTGGGCCGACCAGGACGTCATCACGTGGGCGCGGGACAGCTCCCGGATGCGGGCGTCGCGCGCGGGGTCCGGTGTCATCGTCATGGTCGCGACTCTAGGCGAGCCGTGCCCTCTGGTGCCCGCGGCGTGCGGACGGCAGGATGGGGGCATGGCTGAGGCGCTGGCGCACACCACCGGGGCGGACCACCCCCCGCTGCTGGAGCAGACCATCGGGGACAACCTCGACGAGACCGCGGCGGAGCACGCCACCCGGGAGGCCTTGGTCGAGGTCGCGACCGGCCGACGGTGGACGTATGCCGAGCTCGTCGCCGACGTCGACCTGCTGGCCCGGGCGTTCGTCGCCTCCGGGGTGGGCACCGGCGACCGGGTCGGCATCTGGGCGCCGAACTGCGCTGAGTGGACCCTCGTGCAGCTGGCGACGGCCAAGATCGGCGCCATCCTGGTGACCATCAACCCCGCCTACCGCGCGCACGAGCTGGGCTACGTCCTGCGGCAGTCGGGGGTGAGCACGATCGTCGTCGCCCGCGAGTTCAAGGGCACGAGCTATCCCGACCTCGTGGCGCTGGTGCGCGAGGACTGCCCGGAGCTGGCGCAGGTGGTCGTCATCGGCGACGAGGGGTGGGACGAGCTGCTCGCCGGGGCGCACCAGGTCAGCCGCGGCCGGTTGGCCGAGCTCCAGGCGAGCCTCACCCCGGACCAGCCCATCAACATCCAGTACACCTCCGGCACCACCGGCTTCCCCAAGGGCGCCACGCTCTCCCACCGCAACATCCTCAACAACGGCTACTTCGTGGGCGAGGGGTGCCGCTACACCGAGCGCGACGTGATCTGCATACCCGTGCCGTTCTACCACTGCTTCGGCATGGTCATGGGCAACCTCGCAGCGACCACCCACGGGGCCTGCATGGTCATCCCCGGCCCGGGTTTCGACCCCGCCGCGACGTTGCGGGCGGTGCGCGAGGAGCAGTGCACGTCGCTCTACGGCGTGCCGACGATGTTCATCGCCGAGCTCGAGCTCATCGAGCGCAGCGACGAGGTCTCGCTGGAGGACCTCGCCTCGGTCCGCACCGGCATCATGGCCGGCTCGCTGTGCCCGGCCTCGGTCATGCGCACGCTCATCGACGCCGGGGTGGAGGAGATGACCATCTGCTACGGCATGACGGAGACCTCGCCGGTGTCGACCCAGACCGCGCCGGACGACCCCTTCGACGCCAAGGTCGGCACCGTCGGCCGGGTGATGCCCCACCTGGAGATCCAGATCGTCGACCCCGCCACGCGGGAGGTCGTCCCCCGCGGCACGCCGGGCGAGTTCTGCACCAAGGGTTACTCGGTCATGCTCGGCTACTGGGATGAGCCGGAGAAGACGGCCGAGGTGCTGCAGGACGGCTGGATGGCGACCGGTGACATCGGGGTCATGGACGAGGACGGGTATGTCGAGATCACCGGCCGGATCAAGGACCTCATCATCCGCGGCGGGGAGAATGTCTACCCGCGGGAGGTGGAGGAGTTCCTCTACACCCACCCCGACGTCGTGGACGCCCAGGTGGTGGGGGTGCCCGACGAGCGCTACGGCGAGGAGCTCATGGCGTGGGTGCGGCTGCGGGAGGGGGCCGAGCCGCTCACCGCGGAGGCCGTCAAGGACTTCTGCACGGGCTCGCTGGCGCACTACAAGATCCCGCGGCACGTGCAGGTCATCGAGGAGTTCCCCATGACTGTCACCGGCAAGGTCCGCAAGGTGGAGCTGCGCGAGCGCGGCGAGGAGCTCCTCCGCCACCCCTGACACCACCCCGCCCTGACCCTCCTCCCACCCCTGACCCACCCTGACCCGACCCCTGACCCGACCCACCCCTGACCCACCGAGCGCCGCAGATGGTCGCCCTCACCCCCACCGAGCGCCGCACATGGTCGCCCTCACCCCCACCGAGCGCCGCACATGGTTGCTGGCAGGATCGGGGGATGAGCCTGGACTACTCACAGATGTTCCGCCTCGACGGTCAGCACGCCGTGGTGGTCGGGTGCGGCGGGATCGGCGCGGAGATCGTCGCGGGCCTGGCCGCCCAAGGCGCGCGTGTGACCTGCCTCGACAAGGACCTGACGGTCGCCCAAGCGGCGCTCGAGCGGGCGCCGGGAGGGGCGGCATACCCCGTGGACGTCCTCGACCCGGGCGACCTGGAGTCGCGTGCCGGCGACCTCGGCGACGTCGACGTGCTGGTGCTCACCGCGGCGATGAACGTCCGCAAGCGGCTGCTGGACTACACCGCCGAGGAGTTCGACCGGGTGGTCGACCTCAACCTGCGCGGCACGTTCTCCGCCGTGCGCGCTTTCGCGCCCGCGATGGTCGAGCGCGGACGCGGGTCGATCGTCACGCTCACCTCGATCCGCGCGGTCGTGGTCGAACCTGGTCAGGGGGTGTATGCCGCCACGAAGGCCGGCGTCATGCAGCTCGTCCGCACGTGGTCGGCCGAGCTCGGACCGGCCGGTGTGCGGATCAACGCCGTCGCGCCGGGCGTCGTGGAGACGCCACTCACTCAGCAGATCCGCGACGACGAGCAGTGGGATCGGGCGTATGCGCAGAAGGCCGCGTTGGGCAGGTGGGCGCGACCCGAGGAGATGGTCGGCGCCGTGTGCTGGCTGGCCTCCGACGCCGCCAGCTTTGTCACCGGGAGCCAGGTGATGGTCGACGGCGGATGGACGGCGATCGACGGACGGTTCACGCCGCCCACCTGAGCCATTCACGACGCCCGGTCGGTCTCAGGACGACCACCTGCGACGCTCGGTGGGGCTCACAGCGACCATCTGCGACGCCCCGTGAGGCTCACAGCGACCATCTGCGACGCCCCGTGAGGCTCACAGCGACCATCTGCGACGCCCGGTCGGTCTCAGGACGACCATCTGCGACGCTCGGTGGGGGTCACAGCGACCATCTACGGCGCTCGGTGGGGGTCTCAGCTGAAGACGATGGTGCGCCCGCCGCGCAGGACCACCCGGTGCTCGGCGTGCCAGCGGATTGCCCGGGAGAAGGCCGCGGCCTCGACCTCCTGGCCCTGCTGAGCCAGCTGGGCCGGGGTAAGCCGGTGGTCGACCCGGCGGAAGTCCTGCTCGATGATGGGCCCCTCGTCGAGGTCGGCGGTGACGTAGTGCGCGGTCGCGCCGATGACCTTGACCCCGCGGTCGTGCGCCTGCGTGTAGGGCTTGGCGCCCTTGAAGCTGGGCAGCAACGAGTGGTGGATGTTGATGATGCGCCCCGAGTAGTCGGCGCACAGCTGCGGGGAGAGCACCTGCATGTAACGGGCCAGGGCGATCGTGTCGACGTCGTGCTCGCGCACGACCTCCTGCAGCGCTGCCTCGGCGTCCGCCTTGGTGTCGGGGGTCACCGGCAGGTGGTGGAAGGGGATGTCGTGCCACTCAGCGAGGGCCCGGAAGTCCTCGTGGTTGGAGACGATGGCCGGGATGGTGACCGGCAGCTGGCCGGTCCGGGTGCGGAAGAGCAGGTCGTTGAGGCAGTGGCCCATGCGGCTCACCATGACGAGAAGCCGGTGCGGCTGCGCCCGGTCGTGCACCTGCCACTGTCCGCCGAGGCCGTCGGCGACCGGGCCGAGCCCCGCGCGCAGCTCCTCGACGGCGACGGGCGCCCCCTCGCGGGTCGCCTCCATCCGCAGGTGGAACTCCCCCGTGCTCGGGTCGGCGAACTGCTGCGACTCGGTGATCGTCAGCGCGTGCTCGAGCATCGCCCCGGACACCGCGTGCACGACCCCGGCACGGTCCGGGCAGGACAGCGTCAGGACGAACTCTCGACCGGTCTCGGCGGTCGCGCCGGTATGCGTGCTCACGGCGCCGCAGTCTACGCGTCAGACGGTCCCGCGGTGGCGGCGAGTCGCTGCGCCATCCGGCGCGCCAGGTCGACGGGGTCGGCCTCCGGATCCAGCGGCACCGTCAGCTGGTCCAGCAGGATGCCGTTGACGGCGTGGTGGGCGAGCAGGACGAGGTCGGAGCCTCCTGGCAGCCCACGGTCGCGGTGGAAGTCGACGTCGGCGGCGACCCCGGCCCGCAGGAACGGCCCGATGACCTCTCGCACCGCGTCGTCCCGGGCCGCTGCCAACCGGAGCTCGATGAGCGCGGTCGCGAGGTGCGGGCGAGCCAGGAGCCGCTGCACGACGGCCGCGACATAACGAGGGAACGCCTCGCCCCGGGCTTCATCCGGCTCGGCCAGATCCTCCGGGGAGGGCGCCAGCAGCTTGAAGACGCGCTCGGCCATGGCGAGCATGAGGCCCGCCCGGCTGGGGAAGTAGTTCGCCGCGGTGCCCACCGGCAGTCCGGCGTGAGCATCGACCGCGCGGTGGGTCAGCCCCCGCCCACCCCGGTCGCCGAGGACGGTCAGGGCAGCGTCGATGACCGAGAGACGACGCTGGGGGTTGGCGACCACGACGGCACCCTACCCCCAACCAGGACGGGTGTTGTAGATTCACCCCAACCACTACAGACGTTCTGATGGGAGATCCATGCGTGACCTCGTCTACTACATCGCCACCTCCGCCGACGGTTTCATCGCCGACCCCGGCGGCGGCACCGGCGCCTTCCCGCACCATCCCGGGACGCTGACCGACCTCTTCGAGCGCTACCCGGAGACCTGCCCGGCGCACCTGCGCGAGGCCCTGGGGGTCGCGGGTAGCCCCCGTCGCTTCGACACCGTGCTCATGGGCTACCGCACCTTCGAGCCGGCCCGGGACGCCGGACTCACCAGTGCCTATCCCCACCTCCGCGAGATCGTCGTCACCCATCGCGACCTCGGCCCCGACACACCCGTGGACGTGTGGTCCGGCGACCTGGATCCTCAGATCCGCGCCCTCAAGGACGAGCCCGGCGCCGACATCTGGCTCTGCGGCGGCGCAGACCTGGCCGGGCAGCTCATCGACCACATCGACGAGCTGCAGCTCAAGGTCAACCCCTTGCTCCTGGGCGACGGGCTGCCACTCCTCGTCGACCCGAGCCGCTCGAGCACCGGACTGCCGCTGCGGCTGGTCGAGGCCACCACCCTTCCGGGCGACGTGGTCCTGCTGACCTACCGCACCCCCGTGGCGGACGGGAAGGCGTCGCGGTAGCTGCGCCAGGTGCCGGCCGGGGTGGTGACGCTCTCCGCGGCCAGGAGCGCCCGCACCATGGCGCGGGTCACCACCTCTCCGCTGGTATGCAGCATCGCGTGGAAGGCGGCGGGGTCCGGTCGCTCCCGGCCGCAGGTCGCGAGCCCGAAGAGGCTGTCGCCGTCGAACATCGTGTGGATGGGGTTGACCGCCCGGGCCATGCCGTCGTGACCGCTGGTCGCGAGCCGGGCACACTGCGCCGGGTCCAGGGTGGCGTCGGTCGCGATCACGCCGATGGTCGTCGCCAGCGAGCGCGGCACCGAGCTGCGCGCGTTGGCCTCTGCGGCGGCCGACCGGGCGGCCTCCAGCTCCGAGGGCACCGGCCGTCGCGGCGCGACACCGGCCGGCCAGTCCCCGAGCCCGTCGAGGTCCTCGGCGACCAGGTGCCGGGCGCCCCACAGCTCACCGGTGGCGAGGTCGACGGCCGACCCGACCGCATTGACGACGACGAGCGCCGCGACCGTCGTGCCGTCGGCCAGCACCCCGCTGGCGGTGCCCACACCGCCGCGCAGCCCACCCACCTGGGTGCCGGTCCCGGCGCCGACGCTCCCCTGCGGGACCACGCCCACGCTGCGGGCTCCGGTGTCACCCGCGTTGCCCTGGCCGGCGCGATACTCCCCGGCCTCACCCGCCGCCTCACCCGCCGCCGCGAGCGCAGCCGCACCGAAACCGGCGTCCGGGAAGGCCCCGAAGTCCCCTCCCCGCCCGAGGTCGAAGCACACCGCGGCCGGCACGATCGGCACCACCTCGCCCGGTCCACCCATGGGGAAGCCGCGACCCTCGGCATACAGCTCGCGCATGACGCCGTCCGCGGCGGCGAGGCCGAAGGCGGACCCGCCGGAGAGGACGACGGCGTGGACGCGTTCGACGAGGTTGCGGGGGTCGAGCAGGTCGGTCTCGCGGGTGCCGGGGGCGCCGCCGCGGACGTCCGCACCGGCGACCGCACCTTCCGGAGGGCAGCGGACCACGGTGGTGCCGGTGAGGTAGCCGTCGCCGACCCGCTGGTGGTGGCCGACCGCCAGGCCGGGCACGTCGAGCAGGGAGTTGGTCAGGCCGGCGGTGCGCTCCATGGGCTCAGCCTGTCACGTGCCCAGCGCGGTGAGGATCTCCTCGACCTTGGCCTTGGCGTCGCCGAAGATCATCTGGGTGTTGTCCCGGAAGAAGAGCGGGTTCTGGACGCCGGCGTAGCCTGGCGCCATCGAGCGCTTGAAGACCACGACCTCACGCGCCTCCCACACCTGGAGGACAGGCATACCCGCGATCGGGCTGCCCGGCTGTTCGATCGCCGCGGGGTTGACGGTGTCGTTGGCGCCGATGACGAGCACGACGTCGGTGCCGGCGAGGTCGCCGTTGACCTCGTCCATGCCGAGCACGATGTCGTAGGGCACCCGCGCCTCGGCGAGCAGGACGTTCATGTGCCCCGGCAACCGGCCGGCCACGGGGTGTATGCCGAAGCGCACGGAGACCCCCAGCTCACCCGGGCGCTCGACGAGGCGGGCGACCGGGTGCTGCGCGTGCGCGACCGCCATGCCGTAGCCAGGCGTGATGACGACGGAGCGCGCCTGGCGCAGCATCTCGGCCACCCCCTCCGCGCCGACCTCACGGTGCGTGCCCTGCTCCTCACCGCCGTCGGCACCGACCACCGGATCGGCACCGAAACCGCCGGCGATGACGGAGACGAAGGAGCGGTTCATCGCCGTGCACATGATCCAGGACAGGATCGCGCCGGAGCTGCCGACGAGGGCGCCGGTGATGATGAGCAGGTCGTTGCCGAGCATGAAGCCCGCCGCGGCCGCGGCCCACCCGCTGTAGGAGTTGAGCATCGAGACGACGACCGGCATGTCGCCGCCGCCGATCGAGGCGACGAGGTGCGCCCCCAGCGCCAGCGCCAGCCCGGTGAGGATGAGCAGCGGCACCAGGCCGGGGGCCGCGACGAACCAGACGGACACCACGAGGCCGGCCAGCACGACGACGAGGTTGAGCAGGTGCCTCCGCGGGAGCATGAGCGGGGCGCTCTTCATCCGGGCGGAGAGCTTGGCCCAGGCCACGACCGACCCGGTGAAGGTCACGGCCCCGATGAAGACGCCGGCGGCGATCTCGACACGCTGACTCACCCCGGCCGCGCCGGTGGGCCCCTCCCCGAGGTAGGTGTTGATGCCGACGAGGACAGCCGCCACCCCGACGAAGCTGTGCAGGATCGCGACGAGCTCCGGCATACCGGTCATGGCCACGACCCGCGCCCGCCAGATCCCGATGCCCGCACCGAGCGACATCGCCGCCGCGATGAGCAGCAAGGTCGTCAGCGCACCCCGTTCGGCGGTGCTGACCGCGAGCACCACGGTGGCGACGAGCGCGAGAGCCATGCCGCCGATCCCGAGGAGGTTGCCGCGCCGCGCGGACTCGTGCCGGGACAGCCCCGCCAGCGCGCCCAGGAAGAGCAGGGCCGCGACGAGGTATGCCGCGTCGACGGCCGAGGTCAGCGTCACGACTCGGCTTTCCGGAACATCCCGAGCATCCGGTGGGTCACGGTGAAGCCGCCGAAGATGTTGATCGAGGCCACGGTGATGCCCACCAGGGCGAGCGCCGTGACCCAGGTGCTGCTGCTGCCGACCTGCAGGATCGCGCCGACGCAGATGATCCCGCTGATCGCGTTGGTCACCGACATGAGCGGGGTGTGCAGTGCGTGGGTCACGTGCGAGACGACGTAGTAGCCGGCGATGACCGACAGCGCGAAGACGGTGAGGTGCATCCGCAGCTCCTCCGGGGCGAAGGCTGCCCCCAGCGCGGCGAGCACCGCGAGGGTGAGCAGCACCGCGCGGCGCCGACGGGGGTCACGCGCGCGGACCTCCGGGGTATGCCGTGACGCCGGGGCCGCGGCGGTCCCGCCACCGACCTCGTCCCCGGTCGGCGTCGGCGCGGCGCGCACCGAGATCTGCGGCGGTGGCCACAGCACCTGCCCCTGGTGCGCGACGGTCATCGCCCGCACCACCTGGTCGTCCAGGTCGAGGACGAGATCGCCGTTGCCGTCGCCGCCCTTGTCCAACAACGCGACAAGGTTGACCATGTTGGTGCCGTAGAGTTGACTGGCCTGCGTCGGCATCCGCCCGGCGAGGTCGGAGTAGCCGATGAGGGTCACCCCACCGTCGGTGACGACCCGCTGGTCGGCGACCGTCCCCTCGACGTTGCCGCCGTTGGCTGCTGCGAGGTCGACGACGACCGAGCCGGGCCGCATCGCGGCGACCGTCCCCGCGTCGAGGATCCGGGGGGCGGGCCGACCCGGGATGAGAGCGGTGGTGATGACGATGTCGGCCGTCATCGCCTCCTGCGCGTAGAGCTCGGAGGTGGCGCGCTCGGCGTCCTCGGTGAGCTCACCGGCATACCCGTCGGAGCGGCCGCTGCTCACCTCGAGGTCGAGGCTGACGAAGGTCGCACCCATCGACTCGACCTGCTCCGCGACCTCCGGGCGCACGTCGAAGGTGCGCACCTGCGCCCCCAGCGACTGCGCCGCCCCGATGGCCGCGAGCCCCGCGACCCCGGCGCCGACGACGAAGACCGTGGCCGGCGGGGTGGTGCCGGCAGCAGTGACCTGACCGGCGAGCATGCCGCCGTAGTCATGGGCGGCCTCGATGACGGCGCGGTAGCCCGCCAGGTTGGCCATCGAGCTGAGCACGTCGAGGCTCTGCGCCCGTGAGATGCGCGGCACGGCGTCCATCGACAGCGCGGTGACGCCACGGGCGGCCAGCTGATCCACCAGCTGCGGCGAGCGGGCCGGTGCCAGGAGCGCGGCGACCGCGGCGCCGGGCGGGAGGGTCGCGACCGTCTCGGGCGTCGGCGCGTCGACCATGAGCACGAGGTCGGCGGCCAGTACGTCTGTGGTGGCGGCGAGGCGGGCTCCGGCCTCGGCATACGCCACGTCGGGGTAGCTCGCCCGCTCCCCCGCGCCGTGCTCGACGACCACCTCGTGGCCACGCTTGCGCAGCGCCGTCACGGTGGCCGGGGTGGCAGCGACGATCGCCTGGGTCTCCCGCGGCTCGCGGGGTATGCCGATCAGCACGCCGCCCCCTCTCCTCGTCGAGTGTGGTGGAGCGCTGTCGAGACTAGCCCGGGGGTCCGACAGTCGTGCGCCGGACCCGCCGGGAGCCTCTCCGGGGTGACCTGCGTGGTGGCGGTGGGTCGCCCTGACGACCCGTGCCCACCACACACCACGCCGGGAGTGCGGCGACGATGGGGGGCGACGGTCAGGCGTCCCGCTCCTGGACGGCCCTGGCCAGCTCCTGCGCGCTCCTCCCGGCGAGCGCGGCCTGAAGGTCGGGGATCGCGGCGACCAACGACCGGGTATACGCGTGCTCCGGCTCGGCGAAGAGGCGCTCGGTCGGGCCGACCTCGACGACCTCGCCGGCCTGCATCACCGCGACCCGGTCGCACACGTGGCGCACCACCGACAGGTCGTGGCTGACGAAGACGAGCGTGAGGTCGAGCCCGTTGACGATCTCGTCGATGAGGTTGAGGACCTGCGCGCGCACGGAGACGTCGAGCGCCGAGACGGGCTCGTCCATGACGAGGATGTCCGGGTCCGGGGCCAGCGCGCGGGCGACCGAGATCCGCTGCCGCTGCCCGCCGGAGAACTGGTGGGGGTAGCGCCGGGCCGCGTCGGGGTCGAGCCCGACCTGCTCGAGCAGCCCGGCGACCCGGGCCGCGTGGTCACCGCCGATGCCCTGGGATACGAGGGGCTCGGCGATGATGTCGCGCACCCGCATCCGCGGGTCCAGGCTGCTCATGGGGTCCTGGAAGACGAGCTGCAGCGTCGTGCGCAGCCAGCCCAGGCGACGGGCCGGTTGGTCACCGACCGAACGACCCTCCACGAGCACCTCGCCGGACGTGGGCCGGTCCAGACCGCAGATGAGGCGCAGCAAGGTCGACTTCCCCGACCCCGACTCCCCGACGATCCCGAAGCGCTCCCCCCGGCCGATGGTCAGCGACACGTCCCGCACCGCGCGCACGACCGGCGGCGCCTCCCGCAGGGACGTGCGCGGGCGCCGGAAGTCACGGCATACCTCACGCAGCTCGATGGCTGGGGTCTCAGTCACGAAAGCTCACCCCTCGCGAGGCTCGGGCGGGTGGAGCACAACCATCTGCGACGCTCGGTGGGGAGGAAAGCAACCATCTGCGACGCTCGGTGGGGTGGTGCGCAACCATGTGCGACGCTCGGTGGGGAGGAAAAGCAACCATCTGCGACGCTCGGTGGGGTGGTGCGCAACCATGTGCGACGCTCGGTGGGGCGCAGCACAACCATGTGCGGCGCTCGGTGGGAGGGTGGGGTGGAGGTCGGCACCATCATGAGGCCTCTCCCGCGGGGTGGTGGCAGGCGTAGCCGGAGGCTCGCCGCCCCGCCGGGTGGTCCCCGCGGGGAGTCCACGGCGGCAGCTGGGCGCAGGTGTCGGTGGCGTGCGCGCACCGGCTCCGGAAGACGCACCCGTCGGGGAAACGCCCGGCCGGCGGCACGGTCCCGGGGATCGTCGGCAGGGCCGCCCGCTCCCGCCGGCCCTGCTCGCCGGCGAGGTCGGAGGCGCCGATGAGACCTTGGGTATACCGGTGGCGCGGGTCGGCGAAGACCTCGCCGACCGGTCCGGCCTCGACGATGCGGCCGCCGTACATCACGAGCACCCGCTCGCACACGGTCGCGACGACGGCGAGGTCGTGGGTGATGAAGAGCAGCGCGGCGTCCCGCTCCTCGACGCCACGGACGACGAGATCGAGCACGGTCGCCTGCACGGTGACGTCGAGGGCCGTGGTGGGCTCGTCGCAGATGAGCAGCGCCGGGTCGTTGGCCAGCGCGATCGCGAGGACGACGCGCTGCCGCTGCCCGCCGGACAGCTCGTGCGGGTAGGACCGGGCCAGGTGCTCGGGGTCGGGCAGGCCGACCTGGTCGAGCAGCTCGACCGCGCGCGCCCGCGCGCCCGCCTTGTCGCGCGTGCCGTGGATCCGCATCACCTCAGCGACCTGGGCACCCACCCTCATCGTGGGGTTGAGCGCGGTCATCGGCTCCTGGAACACCATCGACATCGAGTCGCCGCGAAGCCGCGCCAGCTCACGCTCGCCGACCTCCAGCAGGTTGCGTTCCGCCGGGGTCCGCCCGGAGAGCCTGACGTCACCGCTGACCTGCAGCCCCTCCCCGAGCAGGCCCATCACCGCCAGCGCGGTGAGGGACTTGCCCGACCCGGACTCCCCGATGAGACCGACGCGCTCGCCGCGGCCGATCGAGAAGGTCACATCCTGCAGCAACGCAGTCTGCCCGGCGTCGGCACGGACGTCGAGACCGTCCACGGCCAGCACGGTGGCGTCGCCACCTGAGGTGATCGATGCCGCTGGCACCGCTACGTGATCAGCCACGCCCGGCCGCATCGCTGAGCTCGGCATGCTCCCCAGCAGACGCCTCGCCTTCCCACCGAGCGCGGTCGTGCGGGTCAGTCGCGCCAATCTGCTCCTTGAGCCTTTGGAACCGCTCCGCTCGCCCAGCCTGTTCGGCGAGGTCCTCGGGCGTGGTCATACCGGCAGCATGACGAGACACCGGCAACCACGCAAGCCCCGAAGGCGACGGGGCATCTTCGACGATCGACCCACGCCAGTGGGAGCCGACCAGCACGCCGCGGCCCTGCTCACCCCAGGAATTACCCAGGCTCCGTGGGGCACTCCTGCCCATAGACGCTGTCCTCGCTGGCCCACCGTCCCTGGCTGACGTCGGCCATGACCTGTTCCATGGTCGAGGCTCGGGGATCCCACACCGCTCCAGCCATGAAGGAATCCCGAGAGGGGGGCACATCGACCGAGTAGCCCAGGGACTCCAGGCAAGGGATCGTCTCGCTCACCCAGTGGTCGTACAGCCCCCCGCGCCCATCGGCATCCAAAGGCGCCCGGTATTCTTGCGCGATGGGATAGCGAGCGTTGCAGACATAAATTGCCAGCGAGAACGCTTCGTCCTGCCCCTGCGGCACATCCCACTCCAAATCTGCGGACTGCGGGTCCGACACTGCGAAACCAGACTCGCCCATGCACTCTCGGATAGCGTCGACCTGATCCTCCGGGGACACCTCACGAACCACCTCGACGGCCGGTGGATCGTCAATACCGAGCACACGGGCGTATTCGCTTAGTTCTTCTTCCCGGTTCTGATCTGGGCTGACGTTCGACCCACCAGAACCTTGGGCGCCGCCTGCGACGCAGCCACCCGTCGCAACGCAGCCAGCCACCACAACCGAAGTTGGTAGGCGCATCTTTGAGCCTGTCACTGCCCACCTGCCCCGCTCGCTGGAAGTCATGGACTAATAGGAAGTGCAGAATGCGCCAACTGCTTGCAGTCGCGTAGAGGCATATCTCGAAGCGCTTCCCATCCTATGCGATTCGGCTAGCCCCGCCTTGCTCGTCGCCCTGTAAATAGCGCAACTGTTGAAATAGGGGAGTTGTCTAAACTTGACCACTCCCCCCTGAAAATCGTAGATACGGTGATTTTGATATCCTTGGTGGTAGCCCTGAATGGCCGCATTCTGACTCGTGGAGCAAAACTGGGATCCAGTGTACTCAGTGTTGGCGTGCGCTGGCGTGGCACTGAGACACAGGAAAACTGCGCACACTATGGCCGTCCCCGAACGTGCTTTCCCTTCATGTTCTTTCCCCTTATCGTCAAGCCGACATCTCTCGTGCTGGATCTATAGACGCTACCCGGCCCGGCGGTAGCCGTCAACCCCACGACGAGACTCACCTGAAGTGCCCGCGAAAGCGGGTCGGTGCCTCACGTAGGAATGCCCGCGAATCGGTGGCTGGTTGGGGGCGCCCTGGGACATGGACGGTGGGCTGTCGATGAGGTCTCGTGCCGAGGTGACGACGAGGTACGCCAGGGCGTACGTGAGCGCTGGGAAGAAGGTGCGTGGCCAGATCCTGGACGAGGTGGTCTCGGTGACGGGCTGGTCGCGGGACAACGCCCGACGCCGGTTGAGGGCGGCGGCGAAGTCGCCGCCGGGGTCGGGTCGGCGGGTAGCCGCACGGCCACGCAAACCGCGGGCGGCGAAGTTCTCCTACGACGCCACGAGAGTGCTGCAGCGGGTCTGGGCGGCCTCGGGCGGGCAGTGCGGGAAGTACCTGGCCGCCTCGATGCGGACCCAGCTCGATGCCCTGGAACGTCATGGCGAGCTCGCCCTCGACGGGCCCGGGCGGTTGGACCCGCAGGGCCGGTACAGCGCGGGTGTGCGGGCCGAGCTGCTGGCGATGTCCGCGGCCACGATCGACAGGTACCTGGCCCCGGCCAAGGCCACCGATCAGCTGCGCGGCACCTCCACGACCAAGCCTTCGCCGTTGCTGCGGTCCTCGATCACGGTCCGCCGGGCCGGGGACGAGGTCGAGACCGAACCGGGGTTCTTCGAGGGTGACACGGTCGCGCACTGCGGACCGACGCTGAAGGGTGAGTTCGCGCGCACCGTGAACCTGACCTGCGTACACACCGGGTGGGTGTTCACCACCACGGTGCGCAACAACGCCCACACCCACATCTTGGGCGCGCTGAGGGCCAGCGTGGAGGCGATCCCGTTCGCGGTCAGCGGTCTGGACTTCGATAACGGCAGCGAGTTCCTCAACCACGCCGTCATCGACTGGGCCGCCGACCGGCAGATCTTCTTCACCCGCTCCCGGCCGTACAAGAAGAACGACCAGGCCACGATCGAGTCCAAGAACAACCACCTGGTCCGCCGGTACGCCTTCTACTACCGCTACGACACCGACGCCGAGCGTGCCGTGCTCGGCCGGCTGTGGCCGCTGGTCAACGACCGCCTCAACTTCCTCACCCCGACCAAGAAGCCGACCGGGTACGGCACCGACCGCCACGGACACCGCACCCGCCTCTACGACCAGCCGGCCACCCCCCTGGAGCGGCTCCTGGGCGCCAAGGTCCTCAGCGCTCAGCAAGAGGCAGAGCTGATCGCCTACCGCGACACGCTCAACCCTGCCGACCTCGCCCGCCGGATCGCCGACCTCCAGTCCCGCCTCCTCGTCCTGGCCAAGGACAAGACCGAGCAGCTCTACCTCGCCAGCTTCCCCTCAGCACTTCCCGACATCCGTCGCGGCATCCGCGTCCAAGCCAGCTGACCCCCCTACTTTCGCGGGCAGTTCCTAGTTGAGGCACGGGCCCGTTTCGCGGGCACCTTGACATGAGGCACTACGCCCCACCTCATTGCCCCTCACCCAAATCCATGTCGAGAGCCCGCGATTCTGGCGCCAACGCACCGACTGGGCGAATGCTTTGACCGTGTTTCACGTCGTGCCAGGGCATACATCCTGGCGACCACGACAACGACAAGCGTTGAAGGGTTCCTCTCCGTTGTCCTGTCGTCACGGTTGCGCGATCAGTCACCCGCGAGCCGCCCGTCATGGAGTCCTCAGCACGCGGACGGGGTCGCGGGTGGCGGCATACACGGCGGGCGGGACAGCGGCGATCACAGCGGCGACCAGGGCCAGGGTGGCGGTGGCGATGCTGAAGTCGGGCGGCGGTGCGACTCCGGTTCCGATGCGCGACACCGCGAACAACCCTGCGCCGACGCCGAGCCCCGCCCCGAGCAGGGCGGGCAGCAGGGTGCGCCCGACCACGAGACCGACGATGGTGACCCTGGTGGCACCCAGCGCACGCCGTCGGCCGAGGTCCTTGCGCCGCACCAGCACGTCGGCCAGCACGACGATCGCCACGAGCAGCGCACCGCCGCCCAGCACCCCCAGCAGCAGCGTGGCCCCGAAGGCTGCGAGGTCGCCGGTGACCTGGGCCTGCAGTTCGGCCAGCGACACCGGGGAGGTCACGGTGAGCGCGTCCGGGGTGGGCGGCGAGACCAGCGCGACGACCTGCGACTGCGTCGTCTGCGCGGCCGAGGCGTCGGCGAGCACGACGTGCAACGTGTCCAGCGGCTGGTCCGCCGGCGCGACGTACAGCACCCCGGTGGCGTAGTCGTCGAAGGGCTCGCGCGGGGTGAAGGAGCCCACGACCGACCAGTCGTCCACGACCGTGGTCGAGGCCAGGGCGAGCCATCCGACCGGATCCTCCATCCCGAGTTGCTCCATCGCCGTCCCGGTGACGATGGCCTCACCCGGGCCGGGCCATCGTCCGCCGGTGAGCTCGGCGACAGCACTCAGGTCTCCGTGCATGCCCCAGGCGGGCACCCGGGTGCCGCCCTGCCCGATGACCCCGTTGACGACATCGACCGGGATGAGCGCCCCGATCCCCCGCTCGACCGTCGACAGGCTTCTCGCCTGGTCCACCACGGTCGGTGGCAGCAGTCCCGCGCCCCGGGCGTCCGCGACGGACAGCACCCGCGACCCGGCCTCGTCCAGCCGGTCGACGAGCTGCTGCTCGGCCGCGGCAGTTCGCCCTACCGTGGCGATCGTCGCCGCGCACATCACGGCGACCAGCAGCAGCACGAGCGCCGAGGGCACCTTGGCGGCCCACGCCGTCGCCGCGGCCTCCCGCAGCACCAACCACGGCCTCACAGCGCGAGCACCTCGTCCGCGTGCTCGAGCACGAAGGGGTCGTGGGTGGCGATCACCACGGTCCGAGGTATGCCGTCGCCGCGCCCTTCCTGGCCGGCTCCCGCGGCAACGGCGGACAGCGCCGCCAGGACACCGAGCGCGTTGTCACGGTCCAGGTTGCCCGTCGGTTCGTCCGCCAGCACCACCGAGGGGTCGGTGACCAACGCGCGACACACCGCGACCCGCTGGGCCTGTCCGCCGGAGATCTCCCCCGGTCGGTGCTCCGCCCTGGCGCCGACCCCCATCTGCTCCAGCAATTCGACGCCGCGGGCACGGGCCTGGCGCAGCGACCACCCGGCATACAGCGCCGGTTCGATCACCGAGTCGATCACCGTTCGGGTCGGGTCGAGCGACGCGTCCTGGAAGACGAACCCGATGCGCCGCGCCCGCACCCTCGCCCGGGTCGCGTCAGCGGCGCTGGAGACCGGGTCTCCAGCCAGCATCACCTGCCCCTGGGTGGGCGTCAGCATGAGACCGAGGACGTAGAGCAGGGTGGACTTGCCCCGCCCCGACGGCCCGGTGACAGCGGTCACCGCACCCGGGGTGAAGGTGTGGCAAAGCCCGCTGAACAACTCCTCCGCGCCTCTCCGGTAGGCAAACGACAGGTCCTTCACCGCCAGCACTGCTCAGTCACCCTCAGTGGTGCCCGCGTCTTCGCCCGGGACCTCAGCTGGCTCGCCGGTGACCAGGACGGAAATACCAGGCTCGATGCCGTCCCCCTCGACGATCGCGACCCCCTGACCCGAGCCGATCACCTCGACGTCCACCTCCCCTTCTCTGGTGACCAGGTATGCCGTGCCGTCGGCCCGGGTGCGCACCGCCGCCGCCGGGACACCAGAACCTTCGACCCGGGGCGTGATGACGACCTCCGAGCGCAGCGTGACCTGCTCATCCCCCGGCAGCACGCCGCAGTCCTGACCGCACACCGGCCCACCGTCGGGCGCGGTCAGCTCGAACTCGGTCGAGCCCGTCTCATCCACCCGCGACCCGGCGATCACCCCCGTCCACCGCTGCTCCTCGAACGTGATCTCCACCGTCGCCTCCGCCGGGATCAGCCGCGCCTGCTCGGCCGTCACGACGAGCACGAACTCCCGCTCACCCGTCGGCGCCAACACCCCTTCCTCGCCCCCGCCGACACGACTCCCCACCGTGATCGTCTCCCCGAGAGTGACCACCGTCGGCAGGGAAGCCACGCCCACCAGCTCCCCCAGCATCAGGGTCCCGGTCTGAGGCAGACCCTGGGCCTTCTGCCAGGCCTTGACCGCGCGCTCGGTGCCCGCCCCGAAGTCACCATCCGCTTCGCCCTCGAGCAACCCCTCAGCGATGAGCAGCTCCTGCAGGACCGCCACGTCATCGCCCTCGAGATCTTTCTGGAGGTCACGCCAGAAAGGCCGCTCGGACTCCACCACCCGCACCGGAGTACGCCCCACCACGTAGACCACGTCACCGGAGTCGACCTCCCCCGGCGAGATCGAAGTCACCACCCCGGACAACCCGTTCGCCGCCACCGGGACCGCCGGCTGCCGCAACGTCACCGACAACGGCAAAGAGCGCCCCACCGACCCCTGCGTCACCTCACCCCACACGGCCGCATCAGCCTGCTCCGAAGCGCCGTCGGCGGCAGGCTCAGCCGGCAACGTCGTCCGCCCCGCCCACCACGAGGCAGCACCGACCCCCACCACCAGCAGCAACACAAAGAGAACCACGCCCATCCCGCGCGATGCAGTCCCCGAATCCCTGTTCATTCACCGATCCTGCCACACGACGACAGGGACGTCGTCGCGTCTTGTACATGCCGTCCACGAAGCCCCAGCCGTCATCACCCACTCTCGCGAGTCAGTCAAGGTAGATGTCCCCCAAGGATGGCGCTGGACATTGCTCCACCTCCGGTCCAGCTAAAGCGACGTACGGATGCCACGGGGCACTGTCCGTCCCACCACTGAGACTTGCCAGATAGGACTCGACGAAAACCTCTTCACTTGGTTCAGGCGTCGCAGGCAGGTCGTGTGACTGCAGGCATTCTTTGACGTCCAGCAGGCGCTGATACAATTGCTTGAGCCCCTCCTTACTCGGAAGTGGCATATCAGGATGCTCCCCTGACCGCCTGTCGCACATGGCAATAACTTCTTGATCGCGCTCAGAGTCAAGCCCGCTGATCGCGATACTGCCATCACGTTCAACAGTCGTCGGAAAGCCCGACTCATTGAAACACTCAGCCTGCTGCTGGTAGTAGGCGCGCACCTGCTGGTCGAATATCTCAAAACTGCGTCGGACTTTCGCCTCGGACCGGGCGTCCTCTCCACCACCGGAGCAAGCAGCGAGGAGGGCGATGTGCAGCACCGATGCGAGGCTTGCCCGGAAACTCCGAAAAATAGTCACCTGTCAAGGATTACGACAGTATCCGCCGCTTCGAGTGGTTTCGATGTACCCCGAAGATGAATTGGCGTCTACTGACCACGAACCTCCGGGCCCGCAATATCCCCTCGTCGCCCATCCCAGATTGGTGTAGCGGTGCGTCTTACCCCCGGGTGCCTTGTGAATCATCGCACCGGTGGCATAGGCCCCTGCATAAGGTGCTGAATACCCTCCGCACCCACTGACGCTCCCTCCGATATGCTTCGTCTCGTATGCCAATGCCGGGCTGACTGCGAGGATCGCCGACAGGGCCATCCCTAGCAGGCAGACTCCCGCGCTAGTTCTCCCGATTTTCATGGTTAACCTTTCTGTGGTAATCGTGAAGGATTGAAAATGGACGCCTACCACCAGTTCTCGTTGTTTGGAGGGCAGTCCTGGGCGGCCTTACGCTGACGAGACGGTTCAACGAAACCCACGGGAGACGACAAGAGATTACCGCTCCGATACGTGGCCACGAAGGTCTGCAACGTGGGAAGTCCAGGGATGTCGTACCCAGCCTGCGTCAAGCAGGCGTGCTGAGATGACCACGCCTTATAGTATTGATCGAGATCCGCGTCAGACTGAGGCTCCGGAGGGGCAGGCAGTCTCTCCGTGCACGTGCTGTCTGCCTTGAGATAGTCGCTCATCGTACTCTGGTCCACCCCAGAACTACTGACACCCAGATCACCATACTCGGTCACCACTACTTCACTTGGGAAGCCGAGATTAGCGAGGCAGTCGGCTAACTTGGTTTGATAGTCGCGAGGGCTTCCTGCGAACACCTCGCCCGAGCCACTCACTAGGTCAGGGGCCGAAGACGCTGCGCCTGACGCCGGAGCGGAGCGCCCGTCGACCGACGAACAGGAACCCAGACTAACCACTAAGGCTCCGAATGCGAGGATGGCGACCGTTTGTCGGGACCGCCACGGGGGCAACTGATCATCCATCAGCGTCGTTCAGTTATCACCGGCGAGATCGAAGTCACCACCCCGGACAACCCGTTCGCCGCCACCGGGACCGCCGGCTGCCGCAACGTCACCGACAACGGCAAAGAGCGCCCCACCGACCCCTGCGTCACCTCACCCCACACGGCCGCATCAGCCTGCCCCAAAGCGCCGTCGGCGGCAGGCTCAGCCGGCAACGTCGTCCGCGCCGCCCACCACGAGGCCGCACCGACCCCCGCCACCAGCAGCAGGACCACGAGCACCACGCCCAGCCCGCGCGATGCAGTCCCCGAATCCCTGTTCATTCACCGATCCTGCCACACCAGGACGCCGCACCGATTTGACGGGCTGCGGAGTTGGAGCGTCGCCCTTCGCTGCTCTCGTAGCCCTGGCGCCCACCACCATCTCGCATCGATGCCTACTCTTCCAGATTGATCGACGGCTCTTGGCACTCCTGCGTCATGATGGGCGCATTGCTCTCCGCGGTGATGAACGGGGTCCATGGCGGCCGACCCTCTCGGTAATCCGCCAGGAATACTTCGAAACTCACCGGTTCTTCTGGCGTGAACCCCTCGGCCACCAAACAGTCAAAGGCTTTGACGTTCTCGTCGTATACCCACCTAATTTCTGCCTCAGACAGTGGGGCAGCCGCCGCCCCATAGTCGACCACCTCGTCACACTCCACCGACGCCCGCTCGTAGGCTTCGTGCTGCCCACCGACGTCCACCTGCAGCATACCGTCGTCGGTCATTTGCGACGGGAAGCCTCGCTCTTCGAGACAGGCCTGCAACTGCATCTGTGCCGCTCTCGCGGCGGCACCACGCAGCTCACGAGACGCATCCACGGAGAGGTCGTCCAGATCCGTCGGCGCCGCGGTGAGTCTGGCGTCGTGCCTTTCCTGCGATGAGTCGTTGCACGAACAGAGAATCACCGCTCCGCAGATGACCGCACAAAGACGGACCACACCGATGGGCGTTTTTGCGAGGCGGGACCAACGCATCGCTCGGGGCATCACGGGGAACCATCACCACAGAACGCGTAGGTTCCAGTCTTATCCAGGTTCACACTGCCCGTGGCGGCCCAGTAACCTCCGGCGGCCATGCCCTTGACATTGTGCTGCCGCCAACTGGAACTGTACGAGACGATGAGGTACTGGCTACTTCCTGGCCCCATGATCTCCCCCTTGCCCTGCCAGCGTGCGTGAGTCCACGGGTCTGTCCAGGAGTTGCACGAGCTGTCGTAGAACCAGCCCGAGTCGCGGACCACCGCGAACGCGGGGCCAGCGGTGGATCCCGCTATCAAGATGGCCGCAGCACCGGCAACGATGCTCCTAATGGACTTCTTCATCGTTCTCTCCCCTGTGTGGATCGGCGGGATGTATTCCCCGGAACTATGACGATACCCCCCCCCCTTGCAGCGATCTGTCAACCATGTGAGAGAACCTTTGCCAAGTCTTGACCAACTAATGGGAATGGGAACGCCCGCTGGACTGTCAGACGCCCTTCATCGCCCTTCCAGCTTGGGGTCGAGCCAGTCCCGCAGGCCGTCGCCGAAGAGATTGAAGCCCAGCACCGACAGGGCGATGGCGGCCCCCGGGATGAGCGCCAGGTGCGGCGCGGAGCGCAGGGTGGTCTGCGCCTCGTAGAGCATGCGGCCCCAGCTCGCCTGACCGGTCGGCGTCCCCAGGCCCAGGTAGGCGAGCGCCGCCTCCGCAAGGATCGCGATGGCGAAGGAGACCGAGGCCTGCACGATGACCAGCCCGGCGACGTTGGGCATGACGTGGCGCACCGCGATCCCGAGCGGCGAGCGCCCCGCGGCCCGGGCGGCGAGGACATACTCGGTCTTCATCACCGACAACGCCCCGGAGCGGGTGATCCGCGCAAAGGCCGGGATCGTCGCGATCCCGATCGCGATCATCGCCACCCGGGTCGAGCCGCCGTAGAGCGCGGCGAACATGATCGCCAGCAGCAGGGCCGGAAACGCCAGGAGCACGTCGTTGCTGCGCATCACCAGCTGCCCCAGCCAGCCAGGAGACATCGCGGCCAGGATCCCCATCGGCACACCGACGACCGCCGCGACGCCCACGGCGACGAAACCGACATACAGGGTCGTGCGCGCCCCGACGAGGATCTGGGTGAGCACGTCACGCCGCAACCGGTCGGTGCCGAGCCAGTGCTCGGCGTTCGGCGTCTGGTAGGGCTCGACCGGCAGGACGCGCATGGGTTGGTAGGGCGTCCAGACGTAGGAGAGCAGCGCCAGCGCGACGACGACCGCGACGATCGCTCCGCCGATGAGCAACGAGGGGTTGAGCCGGCGCCCCGACGACCCACCTGCGGCCGCCTGCCCGGTGTCCTCGAGGCCCTGCGCGGGGGCGCCCTGGATCTCGCTCATCGCGACCCCGTCCGCAGCCGCGGGTCGATGACCAGATAGAGCGCGTCGACGAGGAAGGTGATGAGCAGGGTCGCGACGACGAGCACCATGACCACCGTCTGCACGGTGAGCAGCTCACGCTGGGCGACCGAGTCGAGCAGCAGCGACCCCAGGCCCGGGATGACGAAGACCCGCTCGATGACGACGGCACCGACGAGCAGCGTCGCGAGCTGCAGCCCGAGCACGGTGACCACCGGCACGGCGGCGTTGCGCAGCCCGTGCCGCCACAGCGCCTGCACCGGCCGTAGCCCCTTGGCCCGGGCGGTGCGCAGGTAGTCCTCGCGCAGCACGTCGAGGACGGCCGAGCGGACATACCTCGCGAGCACGGCGGCCTGCACCCCGGCGAGCGAGATCGCCGGCAGTGCGAGCCGCTGCAGGAAGCCGACCGGGTCCTGCGCCGGCACCGCCCATCCCCCGCTGGGCACCCAGCGCAGCCGCACGGCGAAGACCGAGATGAGCACGATGCCCGCGAGGAAGGCGGGGATCGCCACGCCCACCTGCGAGACCGCCGACATCACCACGCCGTCGACGTGACGGTGCCGCACGGCCATCCAGATGCCGACGGGCACGGCCACGAGGACGGCCAGGAGCATCGCGGTGATGACGAGGATGAGGGTGACCTGGAGCCGGTCGGCGATCTGCGGCCCGATGGCGGCCTTGGAGATGAACTCGATGCCCGGGTCGAGGGTGAGCATGCCGCGCACCCAGTCGAGGTACTGCACCACGACCGGACGGTCCAGGCCGAAGTGCTCGCGCAGCGCCACGACCGCCTCGTCCGAGGCGTTGATCCCCAGGGCGACACGCGCCGGGTCACCCGGCAGCACCCGCATGAAGGCGAAGACGAGCACCGAGGCCGCGAGCACGCTCAGCGCGAAGATCATCGCGCGGTGCAGCAGACGCAAGAGCATGCCAGCACCCTATGCCGGGGCCTCCCCGCTCAGCCGCGGGCGAGGTCGCCGAGGTCGAAGGACTCCTTGATCGCGTTGGTCGGCAGCCCGGTGATGTCCGGGTCGGCGACCATGAGGTTGGGCAGCAGGAAGAGGAAGTCGGCGGCAGCGTCCTCACTGATGAGCGCGGCGGCCTCCTGCAGCTTCGCGGTCTGCTCCTCCTCGGTGCCGGTGTCGGCCTCCTCGAAGAGGGTCTGGATCTCCTCGGTGCCGTAGGTCGTGTAGTAGTCCGGGCTGCCGAAGACGTTGGCCATGTCGCGCGGCTCCACGTGCGAGACGATCGAGAGGTCGAAGTCCTTGTTGGTGAAGACCGTCTCCAGCCACGCGGCGGGGAACTCCAGCTCGTCGATGCTCACCTCCAACCCGGCGTCCTCGAGCATCGACTCCACGACCGTGCCGCAGGAAACGGCATACGGCAGCGTGGGTATGCGCAGGCGCAGCTCGGTGCCCTCCGCGCCGGCCTCGGCGATGAGCTCCTGGGCGCGCTCGAGGTCGGAGGGGTAGTCACCGGTGCGGTCCTCGTACCACGGGTCGGTCGGCGGGACCATCGAGCCGATGAGCTCACCGCGCCCGGCCCAGCAGGTGTCCATGAGGGCCTGGTGGTCGATGGCGTGCCGGACCGCCTGGCGCAGGGCCGGGTCGGCGAGAGGGTTGCCCTCGGCCTGGTTCATGGACAGGACGACCTCGCCGTTGGTCGTGCCCTCGACGATCTGGAAGTCGCCCCCCTCGAACTCGGCCAGCGACTCCGGCGCCTGCACCGTCGACACGACGTCGATCGAGTCGGTGAGCATGGCGTTGTTGAGCGCGTTGGCGTCCTGGAAGTAGCGCATCTCGACGGCGGCGAAGTAGGGCGCGTCCCCGTGGTAGTCGGGGTTGCGCTCCAGAGTGATCTGCGAGCCGCGGTCCCAGGTGCCGAAGGTGTAGGGGCCGGTGCCGATCGCCTCCTCGGCGAGGTTGTCGACGCCCTCGGTGTCGAACATCGCGCCCACCCGGGTGGTGAGGGAGTAGAGGAAGGAGTTCGAGGGCCGCGACAGCGTGACCTCCAGGGTGGTGTCGTCCACCGCCTCGACCGACTCGACGACGTCGAGCTGCGCCTTGAGGCTGATCGTCCAGGCGTCGGAGGAGACGCGCTCCAGGGAGAAGGCTGCGTCCTCGGCGGTGAACTCCGAGCCGTCGGAGAAGGTCACCCCCTCCTCGAGCGTGAAGGTGTAGGTCAGTCGGTCCTCGCTGACCTCCCAGCTCTCGGCGAGCGCGGGGACGATCTCACCGGTCTCGGCGTCAACGGTGACGAGCGTCTCGTAGACGTTGTCCAGCAACAGCTGCGGGATCGCGGCGCCGTCGGTGGTGGTGAAGTCGAGGCTGGCCGGCTCGGCGACGAGGCCGATGCGCACCGTCTCCTCCGAGCCACCCGGGGCCGGGGCGGCCTGGGTCTCCCCCGACTGCTCACTGCCGGAGCCGCCGGACCCTCCCCCCTCGGTCTCACCGGAGCCACCACCGGAGCTCGTGCTCGCGCCGGCGTTGCAGCCGGCCAGCGTGACGGTCGTGGCCAGCAGAGCGGTCAGGGCCAGGGAACGAGTCTTCGTCGACGTCCTCATAGCCTCATCATCGTCCATGCTCCCGCGGATGCGTCAATCCCTGCTCCTCTAGGCTCGGTCGGGTGAGCCTCAGCAACGACGCCAGCACCCCCTCGTCCTCCGACCGGCGCGTGGTCCTCGTCGCGCCCGACAAGTTCCGCGGCTCGTTGAGCGCGCCCGAGGTGGTCGAGGCCGCCACAGCCGGAGCGCGTGCGGCCGGGTGGGACGTCATCGGTCTGCCGATGGCCGACGGGGGCGAGGGCATGCTCGACGCCTTCGGCGGCGCGAACCGCACGTCGAGCGTGACCGGGCCGACCGGGCAGCCGGTGCAGGCGCGGTGGCGCCTCGGGGAGGACGGTGTCGCGGTCATCGAGTCGGCGGCCGCGAGCGGGCTGGTGCTGGCCGGGGGCAAGGAGGGCAACGACCCCGTCGGCGCCACGAGCGCGGGCACCGGCGAGCTCATCGCCCAGGCCGCCCTCGCCGGGGCGCGCCGGATCATCGTCGGCCTCGGCGGCTCGGCCATGAGCGACGGAGGGCGCGGCGCGGTCGAGGCGACCCTCGCGGGCCTCGACGGTCGGCGTCCGGCCGACCTCGGCGCGGAGCTGCTCGCCGCGTGCGACGTGCAGACGCCCTTCGTCGAGGCGGCGCAGGTCTTCGGCCCGCAGAAGGGCGCGACCTCCGAGCAGGTCGTCGAGCTGACCGGGCGCCTCTTCGCGCTGCAGGGGGAGTATGTCGAGCGCTTCGGCGTCGACGTGTCGCTGACGTCGGGGGCGGGCGCGGCCGGTGGTCTCGGCGGGGGCCTGCTCGTGCTCGGCGGCGAGCTCGTCCCCGGCCTGCGGCTGGTCGCCGAGCAGGTCGGGCTGGAGGAGGCCGTGGGCCGCGCCGACGCCATCGTCACCGGCGAGGGGGCGCTGGACGCCGAGTCGTTCAACGGCAAGGTCGTCGGCGGCGTCGTCGACGCGGCCGAGCCCGAGGGCCTCCCGGTCGTCGTCGTCACCGGCGTCGTCCGGGACGACGCGCCGGCCACCCGGTTGGCCGGGCTGCGGGTGGTCGACCTGTCCGCGACCTACGGCGCGGCCGCCTCCTGGAACGACACGGCGGCCTGCATCCAGCGTGCCGTGACCGAGCAGCTCTCCACCCTCTGAGGCGCGCTAAACTACTGGCGAGAAACAAGTACCGCCAGTACCGCATACTTTGAGGGAGCCACCGTGGGCCACTACCGCAGCAACGTCCGCGACGCCGAGTTCATGCTGTTCGACGTCCTCGGACGCCAGGACATCCTCGGGACCGCGCCGTATGCCGAGATCGACGTCGACGTCGCGCGCGAGGCGCTGCGGGCGGTCGCCGACCTCGCCGAGGGCCCCCTCGGCGCGTCCTTCACCGAGTCCGACCGCACCCCACCCGTGCTCGACCCGGCCACCGGTGAGGTGAGCATGCCGGAGAGCTTC
Organism: Serinicoccus profundi; assembly: GCF_008001015.1. Lineage (NCBI taxonomy): Bacteria > Bacillati > Actinomycetota > Actinomycetes > Micrococcales > Ornithinimicrobiaceae > Serinicoccus > Serinicoccus profundi. The sequence goes on from NZ_CP042862.1 coordinate 2,933,527, forward strand.
GTCACGTCATACCGGGCCTGGGTCGAGGGCGAGTGGTGGCGGCTGGAGATCGAGGAGGGCCTCGGCGGCACCCCCGCTCCCCCGAGCCTCACCTGGGCGATGTCCGAGCTGGTCCTCGGCTCCAACCCCGCGGTCAAGATGTTCGCCGCGGGCTACACCTTCGCCAACGTGCTCTACCGCCTCGGCACGCCGCAGCAGCAGCAGCTCGCCCAGCTCATGGTCGACCGGGCCTGGGGCGCGACGATGATGCTCACCGAGCCGGACGCCGGCTCCGACGTCGGCGCCGGGCGGACCAAGGCGGTCAAGGCCGGTGACGGCAGCTGGCACCTCAGCGGCACCAAGCGCTTCATCACCAGCGGCGTCGCCCCCTTCTACGACAACGTCCTGCACTTCGTGCTCGCCCGCCCCGAGGGTGCCGGGCCGGGCACCAAGGGACTGTCGCTGTTCATCGTCCCCGACCGGCACGTCACCGACCTCGAGACCGGCGAGCTGGGCGAGCGCAACGGCGTCCAGATCACCGCGATCGAGCACAAGATGGGCCTCAAGGTGTCGACGACCTGCGAGGTCGCGCTCGGAGAGGACGAGTCGCGACCGGCCGTCGGCTACCTGCTCGGCGAGGTGCACGACGGCATCGCGCAGATGTTCCGGATCATCGAGTATGCCCGGATGCTCGTCGGGACCAAGGCGATCGCCACGCTGTCGGCGGGCTACCAGGCGGCCCTCGGGTATGCCCGGGAGCGGGTGCAGGGCGCCGACCTCACCCAGATGGCCGACAAGACCGCGCCGCGGGTGACGATCACGAAGCACCCGGACGTGCGGCGCTCGCTGCTGCTGCAGAAGTCCTACGCCGAGGGGCTGCGGGCGCTCATGCTGTGGACCGCGAGCTTCCAGGACCAGGTGCACCAGGCGCAGGACCTCGCCGGCGACGACGACCTGCACGGTGCGGGCAGCGACGTCGCGATGGCGGCGCGGGTCAACGACCTGCTGCTGCCGCTGGTCAAGGGATGCGGGTCCGAGCGCGCGTTCACCCTCCTCGGCACGGAGTCGATGCAGACGCTCGGCGGGTCGGGCTTCCTGCAGGACTACCCCATCGAGCAGTACGTCCGCGACAGCAAGATCGACAGCCTCTACGAGGGCACGACGGCGATCCAGGGCATGGACTTCTTCTTCCGCAAGATCCTGCGCGACCGGGGGCAGGCGCTGGGGTATGTCGCCGCGCAGGTCCAGCAGACCGCGTCGGCGAGCGTCGACGACGGCTTGGGCGAGGTGCGCGGCGCGGTGCTGCGCGCGCTCGGTGAGGTGAACGCCATGGTGGAGTTCATGACCGCCAAGGCGGTGGAGTCGCAGGAGGAGCCGAGCGCGATCTATGCCGTGGGCCTCGGCACGACCCGTCTGCTCCTGGCCGCCGGCGACCTGCTCATCGGGTGGTTGCTGCTGCGCCAGGCCGAGGTGGCCCAGCGCCTGCTGGACTCCGGGGAGACCGGGGTCAGCGGGATCAGCGGCGCGGCCGACGGTGCCGGGGTGCGGGCCGGACGCGACGACGTGGCCTACCTCCAGGGCAAGGTCGTCGCGGCGCGCTTCTTCGCCACCGAGGTGCTGCCGCGCCTTGGCGCCGACCGGCGGATCATCACCTCCGTCGACGCCGACCACGTCACCTCGGTCATGAACCTCCCCGACGCCGGCTTCTGAGAGACGTCGGGAAGGCGCGAGGCCGGGGAGGATCCGTGCACACGCACCCCTCCTCACCGCATACCCGCACCAGGCCGGGGGAGGATCCGTACACACGCACCCCTCCTCACCGCATACCCGCACCAGGCCGGGGGAGGATCCGTACACACGCACCCCTCCTCACCGCATACCCGCACCAGGCCGGGGGAGGATCCGTACACACGCACCCCTCCTCACCGCATACCCGCACCAGGCCGGGAGGATCCGTGCACGCGCACCCATCCTCACCGCCGCCGGCTTCTGAGGACCGTGCCCCCGGGACGACCGCCGACTCAGGTGTAGCGCTTGAGGCGGAAGACGTAGGTGCGCATCATGACGTACATGAAGACCGCCTCGCAGGCCCCGGCGATGAGGCGCGCGGCCAGGTAGTGCACGCCCAGCGCCTCGAGGGTCGTGGACAGCGCGAGGATGAAGAGCAGGTAGTTGGCGACGACGGTGACGACGTAGCGGCCGGTCTGACGCCCGAGGGGGCCGTGGCTCTGGAAGTTGAGCCACCGGTTGAGCACGAAGGCGAGCCCGAAGGCCACGACGTACCCCGTCGTGACCGCGACCGGGTAGGGCCACCCGAAGACGTCGAAGAGCAGCGCCAGAAGCGTCAGGTCGATCGCATAGGTGGTGCCGCTGATCGCGGCGAACCCCACCGCGGTCTCGGGGACGAACCGCCGGACCGGCCCCGGGAGGACGGCGTAGGCCCGGGCGCGTGCCCGGGCGAAGGAGTCGGCGGCGCTCAGTAGCCGTCGCGGTGACGCACGTCGGCGTCCGTCTTGCGGTCGACGATCTCGCGGTGGGTGGTGTTGGTGCGCTGGGTGTTCATCACCAGGCCCAGCAGCAGCGAGAGCACACCGGCGGCCATGAGGATGTAGCCGATCATCACCAGGTTGACGCCGTCGACGGCGTTGCTGACGGCGAAGGACAGGATGGCGCCCACGACGAGCAGGAAGATACCGAGGCCGATGCCCATGAGTGATCCTTTCGGTTTGGTCGGGACCAGCCTAGCCCTCGGCTCTCACAGACGCCGGTCGGACAGCACGGGGAAGCCCTCCCGCACCCGCGCCACCTCGGCCACGTCGAGGTCGACCGAGAGCGTCTCCTCGCCGGCACCGGCCTCCGCCAGCACCCTCCCCGACGGGTCGACGACGGCGCTGTGCCCGCCCATCTCGACCCCGGCATGGGTGCCCGCCGTGTTGCCCGCGACGACGAAGCACTGGTCCTCGACGGCCCGGGCGCGCAGCAGCAGCCGCCAGTGCTCGACCCGCGCCATGGGCCACGCCGAGGGGATGAGGAAGAGCTCCGCGCCGCGGTCCAGCTGCTGACGGTAGAGCTCGGGGAAGCGCAGGTCGTAGCAGGTGGACAGGCCGACACGCAGGCCGTCGGCGGGCGCCGGGAGGTCGGTGACGACGAGCTCCGCGCCGGCCTCCATGAGCTTGGGCTCGCCCCCGCCGAAGCCGAAGCGGTGGATCTTGCGGTAGGTCGCGCACACCGCACCGCGCGGGTCCAGCACCACGGAGGTGTTCCACAGGTGGCGCCCCTCCTCCCCCGGCTCGGCGGTCCGCTCCACGACGGATCCGGTATGCACCACGGCCCCGATCTCCCGCGTCGCCTCGGCGATCGGCACCAGGGCCGGGGGCAGGTCGCCGTGCGCCAGCCCGGCGAGGTCCTGGCTGCGGTCCGCCCACTCCGAGGACGCGAAGCCCCCGGCGCTCCACAGCTCGGGCAGCAGCACGAGGTCGTGACCCGCCCCGTCGCGCCGCACGAGCCCGGCGGCCCGCTCGGCGCGCTCCTCGACAGACTCCTCGGCGCCCTCGGCATACCCGAGCTGGATGATGGCGACCTTCACCTGGTGCTCCTTCCCGCCAACCGCTGCAGGTGGGCGTTGTATGCCGCGAGCTCGGCGTCGTCGTCGCGCTCGGCCTGGCGGTCGGACCGGACGCTCTCCCGCTCGTCGCGGCGCATCCAGTCCACCATGACCATGAGGACGAGCACCACCGTCGGCAGCTCCCCGACACCCCAGGCGATGCCGCCGCCGACCTGCTGGTCGGCGAGCAGGTCGGGCACCCACGGCACCTCGATGGCCTTGTAGAACCCGGGCGCGAGCAGCCAGGTGCCCTGCATGAGCGCCAGCCCGAAGAAGGCGTGCGCCGCGAGCGTGCCGAGCAGCACCATGATGCGCAGCGGTGGCGACCACTTCGGGGGGCCCGGGTCCTGGCCGACGAGCGACCAGACGAAGGCGAAGCCGGCCAGGGAGAAGTGCACGATCATCAGCACGTGTCCGGTGTGCGTGGTGAGCGCGAGCTCCAGCAGGCCGGTCCAGTAGAACGCGATGAGGCTGGCGAAGAAGACGACCCCGGCGACGAGCGGGTTGGCGAAGACCGCGGCCCAGCGGGAGTGGACGACAGCGAGCAGGATCTCCCGCGGGCCGAGGGTCTTGTCGCGGCGGGCCGGGAGGGTGCGGTAGGCCAGGGTGATGGCCTGCGCCGGGACGAGGAAGATCGGGACGGCCATCATGAGCGCCATGTGCATGACCATGTGCTGGGAGAACATCACCCGCCCGTAGGCCGAGGGGGCACCGTTCGTGACGTAGGCGAAGATCCCCCAGCCGATCACCCAGACGAGCAGCCGCCACCACGGCCACCGGTCGCCGCGGCGCCACAGGCGCACGCAGGCGGCGGCATACAGGCCGACCGCGACGAGCGCGACGAGCAGGAAGAGCCAGTTGACCTGCCACACGTCGAGCAGCCTGGCGCTCTCGTAGGGCGGCGGCAGCGGGAAGCCGGTGAGTGCGTAGGCCGCGGTGTCGATGTCGCCGGAGGACTCGACCACCGGCGGTGGGGTGCGGGAGAGGACGGCGCCGAGCGCCACCGCGGCGCCCATCACGGCCAGCTCGCCGGCCGCGAGGGCCCCGAAGAGCCACGGCCGGTCGGCGCCGCGGGCGATGATCTCGCGCCGCTGCACCGCCCCGAAGGCGCCGAGCACGCCCAGCAGCAGGACCTTGGCCCAGATGAGCCACCAGTAGGCGCTCGTGAGGTCGCCGAGGTCGTCGACGGTGAGCAGCGCGAAGAGCAGGCCGGAGAGGGCGATGGCGGCGTAGCACCAGGTCGCGAGGGTGGAGTAGCGGCGCAGCGCGTCGGGCAGGGCGGTGCCGAGCACGCGGAGCAGCAGTCCCAGCGCCATGAGCCCGCCGACCCAGACCGTCATGCCCCCGAGGTGCAGCATGAGCGCGGTGACGGCCGTCTCGTGCCCGGCGGTGCCGCTCGCGTGACCGCCGTAGGAGAGCGGCAGCAGGGAGGTCAGCGCCAGGAGGGCCGCCCACGCGAGCGCGCCCCGGGTGCGCGCCACCGCCGCGGCCGCCACGAGGAGCAGCACGAGGACGGTCTCGATGAGCCGCAGCCGCATGAGCTCCAGGCCCCACAGGTTGGCGAGGAGGTCGGACCCATAGCCCGGGGCGCTCACGGGTATGCCGGCCAGGTCGCCGAAGCCGAGGACCAGGATGCCCGCCGAGGTCGCGGCCCACAGCAGCGCCGAGAGGGCGGCGATGCGGGCCGCCGTGCCGCGCCGGTCGGTGCCGCGGCCCTCGCGGACGAGGAAGGCCGCCACGACGAGCAGGCCGATGGTGAGGGCGGCGGCGAGATGGTGGACCACCTCGAGCACGACCATCCCCCAGCGCACGAGCGGCCCTGCGTCGCCGAGGACCAGGGGTGCCGCGGCCCCGCTGAGGGCGGCGGCGGGGATCGCCACGACGAGGGCGGTGAGGACGGTGATCACCGGCACCGTCCAGCGCACCGTGCCCGACCCCGTGGGCGCGCCGGACACCTCGGGGGTGACCGGGGGCACGGTGGGGGGCGACGACATACCTCCATGCTACGGAGGCCCCGACGAGGTTCGACGCGGCCCGGGCGGCGGTCGTTAGGCTGCGGGGATGGTCGTCCACCCCTCCCCGCCCGCTGACGTGCCCGGCTTCGTCGAGGCCTACCGCCAGGTGCTCATCTCCATGGTCAACGTGTGCGACGGGCTGCGCGAGGCCGAGTGGGACCTCCCCACCGACTGCCCCGGCTGGCGGGTCCGTGACCACGTCGCCCACACCGTGCACCTGGAGGACTACCTCTCCGGCTCCGAGCACCCCGTCCCCGACGAGGCGATCGAGGTCGGGTCGCCCGAGCACGTGCGCAACGACCTCGGCGTCTGGATGGAGCAAGGGGTCCGCTCCCGCGCCGACGTGGGCCCCGAGCAGCTCGTCGCCGAGCTGCGGGCACTGGTCGAGATCCGCAGTGCCGACCTCTACGCCCCGGACCTGGCGCTGGACTCGACGGTGCGCTCGGTGCGCGGCTCGGAGGCCCGCTTCGGGGGATCTGGTGCAGCTCCGGCTGTGCGACATCTGGACGCACGAGCAGGACATCCGGGAGGCGGTGGGACGCCCCGGGTCGCTCGACGGGGCGGGCGCGGCCCAGTGGACGGCCATGGTCCTCACCGCCCTCCCCCGGGTGGTCCTGCGTCGGGTCGCGCCCGAGCCGGGGACGGTCCTCATCCTCGAGAGCACCGGCCCGGTGACCGGCCGCGCCGGGGTCCGCATCGACGTCGACGAGGCGGGCGAGCCGGTGGCGCACGAGCTCTTCACCGGGCACTCCGCCGAGGAGGGCGACGACGTGCCCGTCACCGACGCCGGTGAGGAGGCGACGACCACGATCTCGCTGTCCACCCACGCCCTCGCCCGCCGCAGCGCCGGTCGCGCGAGCACCGAGGACACGGCGTACCACGTGCACGGCGACGAGGACCTCGCCCGCCGCGTGCTGGAGGCCCTCACTCTCACCCGGTGACACGCCCCCGCCCCACCCCGGCCGTCCCCACCCCGGCCCGCCCCACCACCCCCCCACCGCATCGGGAGTGACCACGGCCTAGCACGACCGTCATCGGCGAGATTCCCGATGAGGGTCGTGCTAGGCCGTGGTCGGTCCGGGTGGTAGGGGCTCAGCGGGTGCGGGTGCGGGCGGCGCGGCTGAACCACCACAGCCCGCCGACGAAGAGCGCGAGCACGGCCAGCACCGTCCCGGCCACCCACAGCCCCGGGGCCCACCCGATGGTCACGTCGAGGAGCACCCCGAAGAGCGCGATGAGCAGCCCGCCCTGACCGGCCAGGCGGGTGGCGCGGAACTGCGCCATGGCCTCGGCGCGGTCGGCCTCGCTGCCGGTGAGCAGGCGCGCGGCCGGCTCGAGGCGGCGGCTCACGGCGTGGAGCACGGCATACCCGAGGAAGAACCCGCACCCCAGCACGGCGACCCGGGTGTTACCGCGCGACAACCCGACGACGAGGACCACCAGCGCCGCGAGGGTGGTGAGCGCGGTGAAGATGCGGTCCTTGAGGCGGGGCCGGGGCATGGGGCGATGGTATGCCGTGCCTCCTCAGTGCTCCGTCTCCTCCCGACGGGGCCGGGGGGAGCCACCCTCGGTCACGGTGAGGGTCCGGGCCATCCGCTCCGTCGCCTTCTCCATCAGCGGCGCCATGCGCTCCTGCGGCGTGGTGCCCGTGACCAGGCCCATCCAGGTGGTGCCGGGGGTGGGCACGTACGCCTGGATGGTGTAGGCGCGCGTCCCGGTCCCCTCCAGGAGCTCGCGCCCGGTGTCGCTGACCGCCGCGGACAGCACGCCCACCGAGTGCGTACCGGGGAACTGACGGACCTCGGCGCCTCCGTCGGCCATGAGCTCGGCCAGCGCCGTGTCGGCCTCGATCGGCGCGGTCCGCACCCAGGCCAGGGTGAGCGAGCCCATGAGGAGCTCTCCACTACCACGGTCGTACCCGGCATCAGCCGCGGTGAGGACCGCACCGGCGAGGCTCGCCTGGGTGGCGATGCTGGTGAGCAGCTGGCGCAGGGACATCTGCTGGGCCGGGTCCAGGTTGGGCCACCCCGGTGTCGCGGTGCACGCCTTCTCGACGTCGGCGGACAGCTCGTGCCCTGTGCGCAGGACCTTCCAGCCGGGTGGGACCTGGACCCGGTAGCCGAACGGAGGCTCCCCGAAACCCATCTTCTCTCCCGGTCGGCCGAGGTCGTCCCATTCCAGCCGTCGCTCGTCCATGGGACCAGTCTGCCTCAGCGCGGCTCGACATGATCCTGCCATCCGACCCACTGGCGCGTTCATGCCGCACCAGGGTCTTGTCCGGTCGCTCCCGGCCGTGGCATCCTGGGGTCAGCGGTGGGGCGGCAGCAGTTCACACGACAGGGGCAACAGATGAGCGAGCCGGAGGACCCGGTCACCAACCCGTTGCGTGCCGAGCTCGATGAGCTCGTGCGCCGGGTGCGCCTGGCGACCGGTGAGGTCCCCGGTCTGAGCGGACCGCTCGAGGCCGTGGGCGACGGCGATGCCTGGAAGGGACCAGCAGCCCGCCGGTTCCGTGACGCTCACCTGGAGCCGGCACGGACTGGTCTCTACGGCCCGCTGGGCAGGTTGGTGGACGACGTCGAGTCAGCCAGGGACGGGCTCCCGCGCGAGGTCAGCCCGGAACGCGCCCGTGAGCTGCGCAGGGAATGGGGCCTGTGATGGGCACCGAGGTCGCGATCGATCACCGCAGCCTGCACGGCGCCAACGCCGACCTGGACCGGGTCGTGCGTGCGGTCGAGACGAACATCCGCACGCTACGTGCCGAGTTCACCCGGTTGGGCGTCCCCGGCCACAACATCGACGCCGTGCTCGGAGCCGAGGACGATCTCGACACCAGGGTCGTGCCTGCGCTGCGCCGCCGCGAGCGGGAGGCCGAGGAGCTGGCCAGGCTCCCCTACTCCGGCGCACTCCTGGACCAGCTGGCCGGGCGTGACCTGAGTGTCGACGAGCAGCCGATCTCGCCGGTGGAGACCTCGATCAGTGCGCTGACGGGCGGCACGACGAGCACGCCGCCACCCACCGAGTTCGTGCCTGAGCAGGCTCCGGAGCCGCCTCAGGAGGAGCCACCCCTGCTGTCGGTCGGTGGGATCAAGAAGCTGGGTGGCGACATCCTGGGGGGCATCAGAGATGGTGCCGAGTGGCTGGCCGGCAAGATCACCGAGGCCTGGGACACCCTCGCCGAGGAGGTCTCCAAGGCGTGGGAGGCGATGGCGGCCTGGTGGGACGAGGTTACCGCCGACCTGGGCGCCTGGATCGACGAGAACCTCGCCGGCGTCCGTGAGTGGATCAAGAACAACGTGATCATCCTGCGGATCATCGCCATCGTCCTCAAGGTCGTCGGCTGGATCCTCGTGGTCGTCGGCGCCGTGCTCCTCATCCTGGCCATCATCGCCAGCGCCACCGGCATCGGCGCCCTCGCCGGAGTGCCTAGCGCCGGCGTGGCACTCATCATCATGGGCATCGGAGGCAGCCTCATCGGCGCGGGCGACATGGTGGACACGGTCGCCGACTGGGGCGAGGGCAAGATCGACGGGCAGGAGCTCGTCCAGCAGCTCGCGATCGAGGGCGCCTTCACCCTCGTCTCCCTCCTCATCCCCGGTGGTGTCTTCCTCAAGCTCGGCAAGAAGCTCCTGGACGCTCTGCCCGCCTCGATGCGCCGCAAGATCGTCGACTTCCTCGCGCGTCTCTTCAAGCGGGACCAGCCGCCCACGCCCACGCCGCGCGGTCCCGGCCCGGACGACCTGCCGGGCAGCAACCGGCCCCTGGTGGGCGGGACCCCCGACAACCCCCGTCAGTACGAGTACGACAGCCCCGGCGAGTCGCTGCGGAACACCCCCGAGCCGGATCGTCTCGACCTCGACGACATCGACATGGGTGCGACCTACCCACCAGGATCTCGCGAGGCACTGCTCCAGCGCTGGCAGCGCTACCTGAACAGGTGCGAGGCCGAGGGCCGGACGCCGTGGAGCTGGGAGCGCTGGAGGGACAACACCATCGACAACTGGGCCCGGCAGAACAAGGGCGAGGCCTACGAGCAGGCCTTCTGGGACGACCACGGCTTCCGCGTCGAGGACGGGTGGAGCCGCAACACGGACGTGGAGCTGCCGGACGGCAGGACCCGCAACTACGACTACGTCGACGAGGCCAACGGCATCGCCTACGAGTTCAAGTCCGGCGGCAACCCGAGCCTGGCCCAGATCGAGAAGGACGCCGCGATGATCCGGGACCGTGACTGGACGATCATCTACATCCTCAGCGACGAGCCCAGCGCGGCGGCGCAACGTGCGATGCGCGAGGCCGGTATCGAGTGGGAGGTCTGGGCCGGGGTCGGCAGCCCCACCGGATAGTCTCGAACCGACAGCAGGTCGAGAGGACGGGAAGCAGCATGGCGTGGTGGAGGCGATCGCCCGGTGGCGACGACGAGGGGGGCGCGAAGCGATCCGGCGGGCGGGATGACTCAGGTGGCCCGGCCCAGGGTCTGCCGGCTTCCCGGGAGTTGTTCGAGACGTGGTTGGAGGACATGGACCCGAAGATCACCGGGTTCGAGATGTTCGGCCTCCCGAAAGGCTTCCAGGCACGGATCTACACCCGGGACGCCCTGGGCGATCTGCAGGACGTCATCCGTGACCGGCTGGCCACCCCGCAGGCCGTGACCGACGGCTCCGACACCGCCTTCGTCGACGGCGCCGTGCGCCTCATCGGGGAGACGATGATCCGCCACATCGGTGGGCACTGGCACTACACCACCGACCCCGACGTGAGCTGGCGAGGCCGGCCTGTCCTGGTCCTCGACGTCCCCCACATTACCGAGGACGACCCCGTCGACGTCCTGCGACTGGTCTCCGCGACCATCACACGCCCCGGCGACGACGTCCTGCTCGACGCCTTCGACATCAACCACGCCGCCAGACCCGACGCCACCGGCCCGGAGGCGACCGATCGGGGGATCGACACCCACCCCTCCGCCGAGCCCGGCACCCGCCTCGCGTCCTGGTTGGACACCATGGACACCGAGCTCCACACCTGGATGCACGGACCCGCCGCCCCCGCCGACCGATGGGACTACTCGCTCGACTCACTCACCACCCTGGGCCAGTGGATCCTCGACCGCTACCCCGAGGGCACCGACTGGCTGCGCGGCGACATCACCCCCGAGCAGGAGCACGAGCTCACCGGCGCCGTCCGCTACATCGGCCAGACCCTCCTCACCCACTACCCCGGACGCTGGTGGTACAGCGAGGGGGAGAAGGATGACCACAATCCTTTCAGCGGGACTGCCCGCATCTCCCGCGACGACCCCGAGACCCTCGAGCCCATCTCCGTCGTCCCCGAAGTCACCATCGGTGCCGTCCTGCGCCGACGTGAGCCTGACCGCATCCGCGAGAAGGCGCGGCAGTACGCCCCGAAGTAGCCTCGGGGACGCCCGAGAGTCGTCGGCCGCCGTGGGCACTCACGTAGGCTGCACGCCGTGACCGACACCTCTCCCGCCACGACCGCGCACCCCTCGCGCACCCGTCTGCTGCTGCCGCTGGACCTGCTGCGCGGCTTCCTCATCGGCATGGCCGAGCTCATACCCGGGGTCTCCGGCGGGACGGTGGCCCTGGTCACGGGGCTCTACGAGCAGCTCATCGGGTCGGCCTCCCACGTCGTCTCGGCCGCCAAGACCCTTGTCGTCGGGGGTGATCACGGCCGCGTCCGCGGAGCTGTCACCGAGCTGCGCCGGACCGACTGGTGGCTCCTCGTGCCCGTCATGGTCGGCATGGGCCTCGCCGTCGTGACGATGGCCGGGGTGATGAGCAGCTTCGTCACGGGCTCCCCCGAGCACGCGCGCGGGCTCTTCCTCGGCATGGTCGCGATGAGCGTCCTCGTACCCCTGCGGATGCTGCCGCAGCGCCGCCACCCCGCCGTCGTCGACGGCCTGCTCGTCGTGGGCGCGGCAGTCCTCGCCTGGACCCTCATCGGCCTCGCCGGAGGACAGACGATCGCCGAGCCCCCGCTGATCCTCGTCTTCGGCGCCGCGGCCGTCGCCATCTGCGCCCTCGTCGTGCCCGGCGTGTCGGGATCCTTCTTCCTGCTGGCCGTCGGCCTCTACACGACCACCCTCGACGCGGTCGACTCCCGCGACCTGGCCTACATCGCGGTCTTCGCGCTCGGCGCGATGACCGGCCTGGCGTCCTTCGTGCAGCTGCTCAGCTGGCTGCTCGACCGCCACCGGCGCTCGACGCTGCTGGTCATGTCGGGCCTGATGATCGGCTCGCTGCGGGCCCTCTGGCCCTGGCAGGAGTCCGCCGGGGACGACCACGGGCCGGGCGCGCTCGTCGCGCCCTACGACCCGGTCCTCATGCCCACCCTGCTGGCCCTGCTCGGGGCGGCGATCGTGGCCGTGCTCATCGTCGTCGAGGCGCGCAGCAGCGACGACCCCGGCGACGACGGCGCCGTCACCCGCGACTGAGCGAGCGGCATACCGGCCGCGACCGAGCGCGGACGGCAGACCCGGCTCAGAGCCAGGCCAGCGCCTTGGCCGGGTCCTCCATGAGCGCGGCGAGGTCGGCGAGGAACCTCGAGCCCAGCTCTCCGTCGATAAGGCGGTGGTCGAAGCTCACCGCGAGCTGGGTCACCCAGCGCGGCTCGATGCGCTCCTGCTCGCCCTCACCGACGACCCACGGCATCCGCCGGACCGCGCCGAAGCAGACGATCGCGGACTCCCCCGGGTTGATGATCGGGGTGCCGGTGTCGACGCCGAAGACGCCGACGTTGGTGATGGTGATGGTGCCGCCGGACATGTCGGCCGGCTGCGTGCGCCCCGCCTTGGCGGTCGCGACGAGGTCGGTCATCGCCTCGGCCAGCTGACGCAGGTCCATGAGGTCGGCGTCCTTGATGTTGGGCACGACGAGACCGCGGGGGGTCGCCGCGGCGATCCCGAGGTTGACGTAGTTGCGCTGCACGATCTGCTGCGCGTCCTCGTCCCACACGGCGTTCATCCCCGGGTTGCGGCGCACCGCCACGGTCATCGCCTTGGCGAGGACGAGCAGCGGGTTGATCCGCAGGTCACGATAGGCGCGGTCCGCCTTGAGCCGGTCGATGAGCTCCATCGTCCGGCTGACGTCGACGGTGATGAACTCGGTGACGTGCGGCGCGGTGAAGGCCGACCCGACCATCGCCTGCGCGGTGAGCTTGCGGACGCCCTTGACGTCGACGCGCTCCTCGCGCTCGCCGGAGCGGGACAGCATCGGGCGCTGGTATGCCGCAGCGCTGGACGGCGCGGGCGAGCCATCTGCGACGCTCGGTGGGGTCGAGGGGGAACCATCTGCGGCGCTCGGTGAGGTGGCCCCGGCGCCCGCCGAGCCCTGGAGGTCGGGGGTGGCTGGGGGGTATCCGGGGGGCGGAGCCCCCTGGAGGTAGGTGTCGATGTCGGAGCGCCGGACGATCCCGGTCGGGCCGGCCGCCGGGACGGCGTTGATGTCGACGCCGCGCTCCTGGGCGTACTTGCGCACCGGCGGCGACGCCTTGGCCTTGCGCTGCGGGGTGGCCGCGGCCTCCGCCTCGGCCCCGGAGGCACCGCTGCGTCGCTTGCGCCGGGTCGTCGAACCCTCGATCGCGCCATAGCCGACGAGCATGGCCTGCCGGGTGGTGCCGCCCTCCCCCCCGGCGGGCGGGGTGGGCACGAGGTCGGCCGCGGCGGCGGCGTCCTGCTCCTCGTCCGGCCCGCCGCTCCCCGCGGTGTCGCCCGCCCCGGTCGCACCGTCGCCGTCGGTCCCCGCACCGTCACCGGTGTCGATGACGACGATGCCCGTGCCGACCTCGACCTCCTCGCCCTCGGCGGCCAGGATCTTGGTCACCGTGCCCGCCCAGGGGATGGGCAGCTCGACGAGGGACTTGGCGGTCTCCACCTCGACGACGATGTCGTTGGTCCTGACGGTGTCGCCGACGGCGACCTTCCACTCGATGACGGTGGCCTCGACGAGGCCTTCACCGGGGTCCGGAAGCTTGAACTCGGGCACGGGGGTCGCCTCTCCTGAGATCTGGGCTGCTGCTGGGTTACGAGGTCAGTAGGCGAGCAGGGTCTCGACGGCGTGCAGGACGCGGTCGAGGTCGGGGAGGAAGACCTCCTCGTGCCGGCTCGGCGGGTAGGGGATGTTGTAGCCACCGACCCGCAGCACCGGGGCCTCGAGGTGGTAGAAGCAGTGCTCCTGCACGTAGGCGGCCAGCTCGGAGGTGATGCTGGCGAAGGTCTGGGCCTCGGACAACGCGATGCACCGGCCGGTCTTCTTCACCGACTCCTCGATGACCTCGGTGTCCAGCGGCGACAGCGAGCGCAGGTCGATCACCTCGATCGAGGGGCCGTCCTCGAGCTCCGCGGCCTGCGCCGCGGCGTGCGCGACTTTGACCATCGGGCCGTAGGTGAGGACGGTGACGTCGCTGCCCTCGACGCGCACGACGGCCTCGTCGAGCGCGTGCGGGGCGTTCTCCAGGGCACCGCCCTGGGCGCCGAGGTCGAGCACGCCGCGCTCGTGGTAGCGCCGCTTCGGCTCGTAGAAGACGACCGGGTCGTCGCTGGCGATCGCCTGCTGCATCATCCAGTAGGCGTCCTCGGTGCTGGAGCAGGTGACGACCCGCAGCCCCGCGGTGTGCGCGAAGTAGGACTCGTTGGACTCGCTGTGGTGCTCGACCGCGCCGATGCCGCCGCCGTAGGGGATGCGGATGACCATCGGCACCTTGAGGGCACCGAGGCTGCGGTTGTGCATCTTGGCGACCTGGCTGACGATCTGGTCGAAGGCGGGGTAGACGAAGCCGTCGAACTGGATCTCGACGACCGGGCGGTAGCCGCGGAGCGCCATACCGACCGCGGCGCCCATGATGCCGGCCTCGGCGAGCGGGGTGTCGATGACGCGGTCCTCGCCGAAGTCCTTCTGCAGGCCCTCGGTGATGCGGAAGACGCCGCCGAGCTTGCCGACGTCCTCACCCATGAGGACGACCTTGGGGTCGCGCTCCATCGCGGCGCGCATGCCGGCGTTGAGCGCCTTGGCGATCGTCATCCGGGTAGCGGTGCTGGTCTGCGTGCTCATCGCTGCCCCTCAGTCCTCGAAGCCGGACTGGTAGTCGGCGAAGGCCGCGGCCTCGCGCTCGATCAGGCGGTGCGGCTCGGCATACACGTGCGCGAACATCTCCTCGTGCGGCGGGTCCGGCATCGTCTGGCAGGCCCGGCGGATGCGGGTGGCGAGCTCGTCGGCCTCGGCGTCGATCTGCTCGATCCAGGCGTCGTCGATGGCGCCCTCCGCCCGCAGGTATGCCGTCATGCGGTCGATCGGGTCCTTCGCCTTCCAGGCGTCGACCTCGGCGGAGATGCGGTACTTCGTCGGGTCGTCGGAGGTGGTGTGGGCGCCCATCCGGTAGGTGAAGGCCTCGATGAGCGTGGGGCCCTGACCGGCCCGGGCACGGTCGAGGGCGTGGCGGGTGACGGCATAGCTGGCGAGCACGTCGTTGCCGTCGACCCGGATCCCGGGGAAGCCGAAGCCGTCGGCCCGACGGTAGGGCGGGATGGTGAACTGCCGGTCGTTGGGCTCGGAGATGGCCCAGTGGTTGTTCTGGACGTAGAACACGACGGGCGCGTTGGTCACCGCGGCGAAGACGAGCGACTCGTTGAAGTCGCCCTGCGCGGTGCCCCCGTCGCCGGTGAACGCCATGACCGCGGTGTCGCGCTCGGCGTCACCGGTGCCGACGTCGCCGTCCCGGCTGACCCCCATGGCGTAGCCGACGGCGTGCAGCATCTGGTTGCCGATGACGATGGTGTAGAGGTGGAAGTTGTTGGCGTTGGAGTCCCACCCGCCGTGGTTCACCCCGCGGAACATGCCGAGGAGGTTCTCCGGCGGCACGCCCTTGCACCAGGCGACGCCGTGCTCGCGGTAGCCGGGGAAGGCGTAGTCCTGCGGGCGCATCGCGCGGCCGGCCCCGACCTGAGCGGCCTCCTGGCCGAGCAGGCTGGGCCACAGCCCGAGCTCACCCTGGCGCTGGAGCGCGAAGCCCTCGGAGTCGACGCGGCGGACGAGGATGAGGTCGCGCAGGAAGCCGCGCAGCTCCTCGTGGTCGATCTCCTCGAGGTAGGCGGCGTACGGCTCGGTGGTCGGGGTCACCTCGACCCGGCTGCCGTCGGCGGCGAGGAACTGGACCATGTCCGGCCCGCCGTCGGTGATGTCCCGCTCCGGCGGCTCGTGGCCGCCGGTGGATACGGGTGCGCCCTGCGGCGCGACATCGTCGTCGCTCACGCGAAACTCCTTCGTGCTGTGGACTTGGCCGGAACGTTACCGCAGACGTCAACCTGACCTCGGGGCACGTCGCGTGGCCGCTCCGGGGCCTGGCCGGGAGTCAGTCGCGGCCGTCGGGCAGGAGCATCCCGACGAACATCGAGACGATCGAGACGACGATCGAGCCGAGCACGGCGTCCCACCAGAAGTCGTCGACGTGGAAGTCCAGGCCGAGCACCCCGGAGAGCCAGGAGGTCAGCACGAGCATGAGGGCGTTGACGATGAGCAGGAAGAGGCCCAGGGTCAGGACGATGAGGGGCAGCGAGAGCAGCTGGGCCAGCGGCCGGACGACGGCGTTGACGACGCCGAAGAGCGCCGCCACCCCGATGATGGTGAGGACCTGGCTCCAGCCCGACCCACCGAACTCGATGCCGGAGACGAGGGCAGAGGCGACCCAGAGGGCGACGCCGTTGGCGACGATCGTGGCGAGGAGTCTCATGCCGCCATCGTCCCACGCCTGGTGCGTCGGAGGGGCTGGCTACCCTGACCTCATGACCGAGCAGTCCAGCCCCGTCCGTCTGCGTACCGCCCTGGCCGGCGTCCCGGCCTACGTCCCGGGCAGGCCGCCGGCGCCGGTCGAGGGGGTCACGGCATACAAGATCTCCTCCAACGAGAACCCTCACCCGCCGCTGCCCTCGGTCCTCGACGCGATCGGGCAGGCGGCGGCGAGCGTCAACCGCTACCCGGACATGGGCGTTGTCGCCCTCACCGAGGCGCTCTCGGCCGACCTGGGCGTGCCCGCCGAGCAGATCGCCACCGGCACCGGCAGCGTCGCGGTCCTCACCCAGCTCGTCGCGATCACCTGCGACCCCGGCGATGAGGTGGTGTATGCCTGGCGCAGCTTCGAGGCCTACCCCATCGTCGTCGCGCTCTCCGGAGCAGTCTCGGTGCAGGTGCCGCTGGACGCGCAGGCACGCCACGACCTGGACGCCATGGCCGAGGCGATCACCGACCGCACCCGCCTCGTGCTCGTCTGCACCCCCAACAACCCGACCGGTCCGGCTGTCGGCGAGCAGGAGCTGCGCGCCTTCCTCGACCGGGTGCCCAGCGACGTGCTCGTCGTCATCGACGAGGCCTACCTCGAGTTCACGACCGAGGAGACCGTGCCGGACGCCCTGGCCCTCGCGCAGGAGCGACCCAACGTCGTCGTGCTGCGGACCTTCTCCAAGGCCTACGGGCTGGCCGGGCTGCGGGTGGGGTATGCCGTGGCGCACCCCGAGATCGCCACCGCGCTGCGCAAGGCCGCGACGCCGTTCGGGGTCACGGACCTCGCGCAGCAGGCGGCGATCGCGAGCCTCGACGCCAAGGACGAGCTCCTCGCGCGGGTCGGGGAGCTCGTGGCCGAGCGCGAGCGGGTCGTCGCGGCGCTGCGCGAGCAGGGGTGGGACGTGCCGCAGGCCCAGGGCAACTTCTGCTGGCTGCCGCTCGGCGAGGCCGCCGTGCCCTTCGCGCAGGCGGCCCAGGCCCGCGGGCTCATGGTGCGGCCGTTCGCCGGCGACGGCGTGCGCTGCACGATCGGGGAGACCGAGGCCAACGACCGGCTCGTCGAGGTGGCGCGGGAGTGGCTCTCGAACCGGGGATGAGTGCTGGGCCGCCGCCCGATCAGTGGCCGCGGCTGCCGACCGTGCGCCGCGTCACCATCGACACGACATACGTCATGCACCAGCTCGTGACCCCGACGAGGATCGTCGGGACCAGCACGCCCTGCCCCTCCTGCGCCACGGCCAGGCCGAAGAACCACGGCACGGTCATCCCGACCGCGCCCGCCGTCGCCATCATCCAGGCGCGCCCGCGGGGGCCGGCGATGAACTGTGCGGCGACCGCCATGATCGCGAGGTTGCCGTAGGCCATGAGCACCTGGAAGACCTCGCCCGACCCCCGCTCGACGCTCCACGACTGACCGGCGACCCAGGCGAGGATGCCACCGAGCAGCATGATCGGCAGGCCCTTGCGCAGGGAACCGGTGGCCACGGCGCTGGAGCCGTGGGGGGACAGAGTCATCGAGCCTCCTTCGTGGCGTCCACGATAGTCGGCCTCCCGGCCGGAGCGTCCCACCCCGGCGTTACGATCCCGGGGAAGGTGTCCGTCACTCGAGGGAGAGCACGAACCGATGGAGGAGACGATCCAGCCGGCCGAGGACGTCGTCGACGCGATGCCCGAGGTGCTCTCCCTGGCGCAGTCCTTCCCGCAGGTGGGGCGCCGGGAGTGGGAGGAGCAGGTCGTCCGTGTCCTCAACCGGCGCCGCCCCGCCGACCGGCAGCTCTCCGTCGAGCAGTGCCTGGAGGCGCTGCGCACCCGCACCGTCGACGGCCTGCAGATCGAGCCGGTCTACTCCCCCGCCCGCAGCGACCACGACCTCGGCGACCACGACCTCGGCGAACCCCACCGTGCCCGCACCGACCTGGGCGAGCCGGGGGTAGCGCCGTTCCGCCGCGGGACCACCGTGCGCACCGACGGCAGCTGGGACGTCCGGGCCCTGCACGACGACCCCGACACCGCCGCCGGTGCGGGCGCCGTGCTCGCCGACCTCGAGCGCGGCGCGACTCCCTGTGGATCAGGTCGGGCGCGGCGCCGTCGCGCCCGACGACCTGGGGCGGCTGCTGGCCGGCGTGGAGCTCGACCTCGCCCCCGTCGTCGTCTCCAGCGAGGACGACCAGCAGGCCAGCGCGCGGGCCCTGCTCGCTGTCTCCACCGAGCGGGGTGTGCCGCTGGCCCCCGGCAGCAACCTCGGCCTCGACCCGCTGGCGCTCGCTGCGGTCACGGAGAGGCCCGTGGAGGACGCGGGGGTGGGTGAGCTGGCCCGCCACGTCCTCGCCGACCACCCCGGGGTGCGGGCGCTGACCGTGGACGCGACGGCATACCACGACGCAGGTGGGGCTGACGTCGACGAGCTCGGCCTCGCGATCGCGGGTGGTATCGCCCACCTGCGCCTCCTCGACGCCGCCGGGGTCGACCCGACGACGGCTGCCGACCAGATCGACTTCCGGGTGTCGGCGAGCGCCGACCAGTTCCTCACCATCGCCCGGCTGCGGGCGCTGCGGGTGCTGTGGTCGAGGGTGCTGCAGGAGTGCGGCGTGCCGGCGCCGCGGCGCGGAGCCCGGCAGCACGCGGTGACGTCCTGGCGGATGCTCACCCGGGACGACCCATGGGTCAACATGCTGCGCGCGACGACAGCGACCTTCGCCGCTGCGGTCGGGGGTGCGGAGGCCGTCACCGTGCTCCCCTTCGACCACGTCCACGGTTACCCCGACGCCTTCTCCCGGCGGGTGGCGCGCAACACGCAGGTGATCCTCGCCGAGGAGGCCGGGATCGGGCGCGTCACCGACCCGGCAGGGGGCTCGGGCTATGTCGAGTCCCTCACCGACGACCTCGCCGCCCGCGCCTGGGAGCTCGTGCAGCGGGTCGAGGCCGAGGGCGGTCTCGCACGGGCGCTCGACGGGTCCTCGCTCGTCGCGGACGTCCTGGCCGCCAGCAGCGCGGAGCGGGCCCGCCGCATCGCCGACCGGAGCGCGCCGATCACCGGGGTGAGCAGCTTCCCGGCGGTCGACGAGGCTCCGCTGGAGCGCGTGCCGCGGCCCGAGCCGGTGTCCGGCGGGCTGCCACGGGTGCGCGACGCCGCGGTCTTCGAGGCGCTGCGCGACCGCTCGCGCACACATGCAGAGCAGCACGGCACGCCTCCCCAGGTGGTGCTGGCGGGCATCGGCGCCCGACGCGACTTCGGGGCCCGCGAGACCTTCACCGCCAGCCTGCTCGCCGCCGCCGGGATCCGCGGGGTGCTCGTCGAGGGGACGGACGCCGAGGTCTTCGCGGCGGCGGTCCGCGACACCGGGTCGCCGGTGGCGATCCTCACCTCCTCCGCCGACCGGTATGCCGAGCACGGCCCCGCCGTCGCCCGCGCCCTGCGCGACGCCGGCGCGACCCAGGTCCTCCTCGCCGGCGCCGAGCGCGAGCTGGCCCCTCGCCGGGCCGACGGTGACAGCGACCTTGCCCCTGCCCCTGCCCCCGACCCCCATGGCCGCGCCACGCCCGACGCAGACACCGACGGCCCTCTCGTCGACGGCACGGTGCACGCGGGGATGGACGTCGTCGCCTTCCTCGACGCCCTGCTCGACACCCTGAAGGTGGCCCGGTGACGATCCCCGACTTCAGCCAGGTCCCGCTCACCCTTGTGCCCTCCGGCCACCCCGACCCCGACCCCCACGCCGACCCCCACGCCGACTCCGACCCCTCCTCCCCCGACCGAGCGTCGCAGATGGTCGCCCCCGACCCCCACCGAGCGTCGCAAATGGCTGCCGACGACGAGGCCGGCGGCGCGGCATACCCGGAGCTGCCCGAGCCGTGGCACACCCCCGAGCACATCGAGGTCGCCGCGGTCTACGGGCAGGCCGACCTGGCGCCGCTGGACTTCCTCGACACCTGGCCGGGGCTGCCGCCGTTCCTGCGCGGCCCCTACCCGACGATGTACGTCAACCAGCCGTGGACGATCAGGCAGTATGCCGGGTTCTCCACCGCGCAGGAGTCCAACGCGTTCTACCGCCGCAACCTCGCGGCCGGGCAGAAGGGCCTGTCGGTCGCCTTCGACCTGGCGACCCACCGCGGCTACGACTCCGACCACCCCCGTGTCGAGGGCGACGTCGGCATGGCCGGGGTGGCGATCGACTCGATCCTCGACATGCGCCAGCTCTTCGACGGCATCCCGCTGGACCAGATGTCGGTGTCGATGACGATGAACGGTGCCGTGCTGCCGATCCTGGCGTTGTATGTCGTGGCCGCGGAGGAGCAGGGGGTGGCGCCGGAGCTGCTCTCGGGGACGATCCAGAACGACATCCTCAAGGAGTTCATGGTCCGCAACACCTACATCTACCCGCCCGGGCCCTCCATGCGGATCATCTCCGACATCTTCGCCTTCACCAGCGCGCGGATGCCGCGGTTCAACTCGATCTCGATCTCCGGCTACCACATCCAGGAGGCCGGGGCCACGGCCGACCTGGAGCTGGCCTACACCCTGGCCGACGGGGTGGAGTACCTCCGCGCCGGTCAGGCCGCGGGCCTGGACGTCGACGCCTTCGCGCCGCGCCTGTCCTTCTTCTGGGGCATCGGGATGAACTTCGCGATGGAGGTCGCCAAGCTGCGGGCGGCCCGGCTGCTGTGGGCGCGTCTCGTGCAGCGGGTCGGCGCGCAGGACCCGAAGTCGCTGTCGCTGCGCACCCACAGCCAGACCTCCGGGTGGTCGCTCACCGCGCAGGACGTCTACAACAACGTCACGCGCACCTGCATCGAGGCGATGGCGGCGACGCAGGGGCATACCCAGTCGCTGCACACCAACGCCCTCGACGAGGCGATCGCGCTGCCGACCGACTTCAGTGCCCGCATCGCCCGCAACACCCAGCTCTTCCTCCAGCAGGAGTCCGGGACGACGCGGGTCATCGACCCGTGGGGCGGCAGCGCCTACATCGAGCGACTCACCCACGACCTCGCGCGCGCCGCGTGGGCGCACATCGAGGAGGTCGAGGAGGCAGGGGGTATGGCGTCGGCCATCGAGGCGGGCATCCCCAAGATGCGGGTCGAAGAGGCGGCAGCGCGCACCCAGGCGCGGATCGACGGCGGGACCCAGCCGCTCATCGGGGTCAACCGCTATCCGTTGGAGCACCCGGAGAGCCTCGACGTCCTCAAGATCGACAACGCCCAGGTGCGCCGCGACCAGCTCGCCAAGCTCGAGCGGCTGCGCGCCGAGCGCGACGAGGACGCCTGCCGGCGGGCGCTGACGGCGCTGACGGCCGGGGCGCGCGCGGCCATGGAGTCCGAGAGCGCACCGGACTCCGGCGACCTCTCCGGCAACCTGCTCGCCCTGGCCATCGACGCCGCCCGCGCGCACGCGAGCGTCGGCGAGATCTCGGATGCGATGGAGGAGGTCTTCGGCCGGTTCACCGCGCAGGTGCGGACCATCAGCGGTGTCTACGCGAAGGAAGCCATGGGATCGACCGGAGCGGGCTCGCTGGAGCGGACGCTGGCGTTGGTGGAGGACTTCGAGGCCGAGGAGGGCCGCAGGCCGCGGATCCTCGTGGCGAAGATGGGCCAGGACGGCCACGACCGGGGGCAGAAGGTCATCGCCACCGCCTTCGCCGACCTCGGCTTCGACGTCGACGTCGGCCCGCTCTTCCAGACCCCGGGCGAGGCAGCACGGCAGGCGGTGGAAGGTGACGTGCACGTCGTCGGCGTCTCCTCGCTCGCCGCCGGCCACCTCTACCTCGTGCCCGCGCTGCGGCGCGAGCTCGACGCCCTGGGCCGGGAGGACATGATGATCGTCGTCGGCGGGGTCATCCCCGAGGGCGACATGGCCCAGCTGCACGAGCTCGGTGCGGACGCGATCTACCCGCCGGGCACCGTCATCCCCGTCGCTGCCGCCGAGCTCGTGGGGCAGCTCGCTCAGCGGTTGGGGCATCGGGAGGGTGACGGGACGGCCGGGCGGGCGGGTGCCTAGGCCGGTCGATGTCGATGCCCTCGCGGAGGGTGTCGTCTCGGGTTCGCGCGGGCACCTCGCGCGCGCCATCACCCTGGTCGAGTCCACCCATCCCGACCACCGGACCGCCGCCCGGGAACTGCTGCGGCGACTGACTCCGACGGTCGGCGACTCGGCATACCCGCAACCCGACCCGACGACGCACGACCGGGAGACGACCCACGACCCGGAGCCGGCGTCGGCGTCGGCGTCGGCGTCGGAGCCGGCGTCGGACTCGGAGCCGGTGGACGGTCCACCCACGACCGCGGCGCCCTCCACCGTGACCTCGGTGCGCCTCGGCATCTCCGGGGTGCCGGGCGCGGGGAAATCGACCTTCATCAACGCGCTGGGCTTGCGCCTCATCGAGGAGGGGCATCGCGTCGCCGTGCTGGCGGTCGACCCGTCGTCGGCGAGGTCCGGAGGGTCGATCCTCGGCGACCGGACCCGCATGGGTGAGCTGACGACGTCGCCTGACGCCTTCGTGCGTCCGTCGCCGACCGGTCTGCACCTCGGCGGCGTGGCGCGGGCGACGCGCGAGTCGATGATCGTCGTGGAGGCCGCGGGGTTCGACGTCGTCATCGTCGAGACCGTCGGGGTGGGGCAGTCCGAGGTAGCGGTCGCCGAGATGGTCGACACCTTCCTCCTGCTCGCGCTGGCCCGGGCCGGCGACCAGCTGCAGGGCATCAAGCGCGGCATCCTGGAGATCGCCGACGTCATCGCGGTCAACAAGGCGGACGGTCCGCACGAGGCCGAGGCCCGGGGCACAGCGCGGGAGCTGGCGATCGCCATGCGCCTCCTGCGGGGCGGGGACGGCGAGCGCCGGGTGCCGGTGCTCACCTGCAGCGCGCTGCACGGCGACGGTCTCGACGAGGTATGGCGCGAGGTCCTCGCCCACCGCTCCCACCTCGAGTTATCCGTCGAGGGTGGGCTGGCGCGTCGGCGCGGCGAGCAGCAGCTGCAGTGGCTGTGGGCCTTGTTGCAGACCGAGCTGTGGTCGACCTTCCGCGGGTCTCCTGCAGTGCGCGAGGCCGCCGCGGGGGTGGAGCGCGAGATCCGCGAGCAGCGGCTCAGCGCCGTCGAAGGTGCGGGCCGCATCCTGGAGGCTTTCGCGCAGGAGGCGCCGCAGCTTCCCTGGGCCCGCTGACTGGCCGCACCGGTTGCTCTGACCGGGCTACTGATGTGCCGCACCCGCAGCTCTCCCCGGTCCGCTGACCCGCCGCACCCGCAGATCTCCCCGGTCCGCTGACCTGTAGTACCCGCTTGCCTAGACCCCGCTGAGCCACAACCCGGGCGCGACCGTCGACTGCTGGCTGCACCCCAGCTCCACGCGCGCGAGCGCTGCTCGCACCCAGGTCGTCCACACCCCCGATGCGCTCGGCCCGTTATCCCCAGACTGGGCGTGTCACCTTCCATTGATCGAACACGTGTTCTATTCTGAGATCAGATGAAGCACCACGCAACCACCGGGGGGTGGTCGCGGATCGGGAAGGGGGTGCCATCGTGGCGATCGCCAGCACTGCCGACCGAGCGCGAGCCCGCGCCCTGCTCGAGCACGCTCTGACGATGTCGGGGATGAGCCCGACGGGACCGCCGCCGTTCTGAGCGGTCAGCCCTCGTGCGCCGGAGTGATCGACTCCCCTGCATAGGACACGATCTGGCCGGGGCGGATCTGGGTCCCGCGCCGCATGACGACCTCCCCGTCGACCGTGACCTCACCGTTCTCGATGACCATGCGCGCCATGGCACCGTCCGGCACCACCCCGGAGAGCTTGAGCAGCTGACCCAGGCGGATGCTCTGGTCGCGGATCCCGACGGTGGCGACGTCGCCGCCCTCGGCGGTCTCGGCAGCGGCACTCTCCGCACCCTCGACGAGGTCTGCGTGCTCGGGGTGCTGGGCGATGTAGTCCGGCACGAACGGGCATGTCGGCCGCACCCGCAGGCCCTCGGCGCGCGCATACTGCAGCGCCTCCTCGACCAGCCGACCGCCCAGTCCCTGGCCGCGCGCGGCGGGGTCGACGACGGAGTGCTGCAGGTCCAGGACGCCGTCGGCGAGCGCGTACGAGAGGTATCCGATGGACCGGTCGGCATCATGAGCTTCCCAGCGGTCCTGCTCGGCGAGGTGGACGATCTGCGTCATGGTCCAAGGGTATGCCGCCGGGACCCTGAGCGGCGTCCCGGCGGCCCGTCGTCCCGGTCAGGTGTCGGAGGTCGCCCCCGACTCGTCGGTGGAGTCGTCGCCCGCGCCCGCCCCGTCCGTGCTGGACTCCGGCTGCCAAGGCTTCGCCGTGGACCCATCCTCGCCCGGCACGCCACCAGGGACCGCCGTGTCCGACTCCGGCGGCAGGCCGTCGACCGCACCGCCCGGCACGCCGCCCATCCCCCGCGGGCCGGGCCCGCCGGTCAGCGGCTGGTCGAGCAACTCCTGGATGTCGGACTCCGCCGCGGCGAGCAGCGCGTCGACGAGCACCTGCCGGTCCACGCCCTCGGCATCGGCGATCTCCCCGAGCGTGGTCCCTTCCGCGAGCTGCGTCCCGAGCTCCTCCGCAGTCAGTCCGAGGGTGTCGGCCGCCGTGGTGAGGGAGAGGCCGCGCGGGCCGTGGCCGCGAGGACCATCGGCCCCACCACCGTGCGGGTCGCGGACGCCATCCTCATCCTCGGTCGTCCCCTCGGCCGCAGGGTCCGAGGTCGAGGCGGAATCCTCGGTCGTCGTGCTCGTGGTCGAGGCGTCCTCGGCCAGGCTGGGCACGGCGACCCCGAAGCCGATCACGGCTGCGGTCAGGCCGCTCACCCCGAGTGCGGTGGCGATGGAGGTCTTCATGATGGTCCTTCCCTGTCGGTGCCGCCACGGTCCGTGGCGTCGATGCCTCCACCATCAGCGCCGTGGGTATGCCACACCTCAGGACGACCTGTGCCTCACCTGTCAGTCGCGGCGCGGGTCAGAGCCAGTCGACCCGGCCGGCGAGGGCGGCATACCCGACGAAGGCGACGACGTCGAGCACCGTATGGGCGACCACGAGCGGCATGACCCGCCGCGTCCGCGCGTAGAACCACCCGAGGATCACCCCCATCGCCACATTGCCGATGAACCCGCCGAAGCCCTGGTAGAGGTGGTAACTGCCTCTCAGCAGCGCCGACGTCAGGATGATCGCCCACATCGACCACCCCGCCTGTGCCCACCGCGTGAAGAGGTAGCCGACCGCCACGACCTCCTCGAGCACCGAGTTCTGGACTGCCGCAAGGACCAGCACGGGCACGGCCCACCAGATCGAGGGCAGGTTGGCCGGGGCGACGGTGGTGTTGACGCCGAGCTCGCGCGCGAGGAGATAGAGACCGAGACCAGGTATGCCGATCACCGCCGCGAGCAGCGTCCCCTGCGCGAGGTCACGGACCGGTCGGGTGCGGTCCAGACCCATGACCCGCCACGGGCGGGCGATGTCGCGGCCCAGGAGATGGAGAGCGAGCACCACCGGCACGAGAGCCAGGGCGATGCCGACGAGCTGGTAGGCGAGGTCGATCCAGGGCTGGTCCGGCGCCGCGCTGGTGTTCATGCTCGTGGTCTGGGCCGACAGACCTCCGGGGGCGGTGAGCTTGCGCGCGATGCTCAGGACGGACCAGACGGCGGAGGCGCCGAGGCTGACACCCAGCACGAGCAGTGTCTCGGTCAGGAGGGTGCGGCGCGGGAGGGCGCTGGGTGGGAGGCTGCGGCGCGCGAGGGCGCTGGGTGGGAGGGCGCTGGGTGGGAGGGCGCTGGGTGGGAGGGCGCTGGGTGGCAGAGGACGGTCCACCCCCTCAGGCTAGGTGCTCGACGGCCGCGCCCCGGGCGGCGCGCGAGCGGCTCCGACCCCAGACGATCCAGGCCGGGCACGACCGAGCACCCGGGTGGGTCGTCCGGGTGCTCGGTCCGCGAGGGCGGTCGCCGTCAGCAGGGGTGACTGCGCGCCGCCCGGCTCGTGGGGGTCGACGGGTGCCGACCCGACAGGGAGGGTCAGCCCGACGGCGCGTCCTCAGTCATCGTCGTCCCAGTCGTCATCGTCGTCCCAGTCGTCATCGCACTCTTCCCACCCGTCGTCGTCCCAGCACATGACGGGCGAGGGCTGGACGGGTGCAGGTTGGGCGGGTGCCGGCTGCGCCGGGGCAGGCTGCACCGGTGCGGGCTGGGCCGGCGCAGGAGGTGCCTGCTCGGCGGCACGGGCTGCTTCCTCGGCGGCGCGAGCGGCAGCCTCGGCCTCGGCCGCGGCCTGATCCTCGGCTGCTCGCTGGGCGGCGGCCTCCTCCTGCGCAGCCTTCTCCGCCTTCTCTGCTGCCGCCTTCTCCTCGGCCGCCTGGTCCTTCGCCTTCTGCTCGGCCTTCTCGGCGGCCCGCGCCTCGGCCTCCCGCTCGGCGTCCTCCCGCACCTGGGCGAAGCCGTCCGAGAGGGTGAGGCTCCCCTCCTGGAGTGCTCGCACGAGGTCGGCGGTCAGGACGTCAGGACGACCGGCCGACCCGGCCTGGGGGACGGGCGCGTCAGCCTCGGCGATCTCGAGGGCACCGGCGACGACGATGCCCTCGGTCTCCTGCGCGTCTGCGGCGGCGTCGATCCACAGCCACCCACCGGTCAGGCCGATGAGGACGAGGGCGAGAGCGGAAGCCACCATCTTCATGCGACCGAGTCTGCCGAGCCCGGAGGAGAGGGGGGTGAGACCTCCATGAGAAACCTCTCATCCGCGCTGGCCAGCCGCCACAGAATCCGCTGAAACGCAGTCACACCACCGGCCCACACCTACGCGCGGACGTCGACCGTCCACTGCTCCTCGGCCCACTCCAGGACGACGTCGCGCCAGCGCGGCCGCAGGGAGTAGACCGCGACGAGCCGCGCCACGGTCGCCCGACGCGCGAGCCCGAGCCGTGCCTGCGGCACCTTCCCCGCCCGGGCAGCTTCAGCCACGGCCTCCCGCACCACGTCCGCGGCGGCAATCGTCCACACCCCCTGCGCCTGCCGCAGTGCGGCGTGCACCGCGAGGTTGGCGAGGTCGAGGGCGGGCTCGGCCCGGCATACCGTGTCGAGGTCGATGACGCCGATGCGCTGGCCGTCCCAGAGCAGCTGACCGTCGTGCAGGTCGCGGTGCGCCACGACGAGATCCACCGCGGGCGAGCGGTCGAGCTCGGCCGCGGTGGCCTCCAGGCGTTCGGACCATCCGGTGCCGGTCAGGAGGCCGAGGGCGCCCACCCGCTCCGACCACGTGCGCAGCACCTGAGCCTCGTGGGTGGGGGTATGCGCCTCCAGACCGGTCGTCGACAGCCGCTGCCAGCTCGACCAGGCGCCCGCCCAGACCCCCCACACCTCGGTCCAGCCCCGGTCGGTCGACAACCGCTGGA
Organism: Serinicoccus profundi; assembly: GCF_008001015.1. NCBI lineage: Bacteria > Bacillati > Actinomycetota > Actinomycetes > Micrococcales > Ornithinimicrobiaceae > Serinicoccus > Serinicoccus profundi. The sequence goes on from NZ_CP042862.1 coordinate 2,961,280, forward strand.
CGGGGAGCCCCGGCAGCGCCGCGGAGCGCACGGTCTGATCCGTGCACTCGAGCACGTCCGCGGCGTCGAGCCCGGCAGCCCGCGCCACCGACGCCCCCCGCACGAGGCCTCGGCGACGGCCGCCGCCCGGCCCGGGCGCACGACCTTGAGGTAGCCGTCGCACCGATGCACGACGGCCCGCCGCCCGGCGCGGTGCACCAGCAGGCTTCCGCCACTGACAACATCGCCGAGGGCGGGCAGCCGCGGATCCTCGCCATACGGCAGCAAGTGGACCTCCCCCGCGGTCGTGATGGTGCCGGCTCGCAGGTGGCCGCGGGTGTCGCGACCCTCGATCGCGACCCGGTGGTGCCCGTGCCGCTCGCCGGCCGGCCAGGCACGCTCGACGTCGACGTCGTCCTCGGGGCGCGGCCCGGCAACGTGTCCCGGCACCCGCCATGTCTCCTCGGGCTTCTCGCGTGCGGCGTCGGTCATGGGTATGCCGTGCGAGCCGCCCGTCGGCCTCGGTGGGGTGGCATCGCGGTCGCGCGCTCGGGAGGGTGGCCCGTCGGCCGCGCTGTGGGTCGGCTGATCGGCGGCGCGGGTGAGCTGGTCGAGCGCTAGCCGCCCGATGAGCAGGGTCTCCTCGCGCCAGCGCGCACGCTGGGCCCGCCACGGCTCCCCGACCCGCGCCAGCAGGGCCGCGGCGACCCACGCGCCGCCGATGGCCTTCCGGCCATGACCGGCGAGGAAGGCCTCCCACTGCGCCGAGGTGGAGTCGGTGCCGCCAGCGGCAGCGGCCGGGCTCCTCCTGGCGACCGCATCCTGCGCCTCGCGCAGGATCTCGCTCGCCCAAACCGAGGCCAGGTCGATCTCGACCGGCCCGAGGCAGGCACGGTCCAGGTCGGTGAGCCATACCGCCCCGTCATCGCCGAGCAGGAACTGGTCCAGCGAGAGGTCCCCGTGCAGCACCACGGCAGCAGAACTCTGCACCGTGGGCGTGGAGGGCACACCGGCGAGCCGGGACGGCCTGGTGACCGCGGGCGCAGTGCCGACGGACGCCGGCTCGGAAGCCCCTCCCTCGCCTTCGCCACCCTCCGGCAGCGACGGCGGCAGCCCGGCCAGGGCACGCCGCGCGGTGTCGGCGACCTCCGGCGCGACCGCCTCGACCTGCGTGACCGCCCGCTCTGCCGCGGCCCGCAGATCGCTCCATCCTCGCCGGGGCAGACCCACGACCGTCGGGGTCACGGTATGCAGCCGGGCAGCGAGCGCACCCGCCAGGTGGGCGGCCCTCACCAGGTCGGCTGGGTGCTCCGCGTCTCGGGCGAGGTCGGTCCCCTCGACCCACGGCCACACGCTGACCCGTCCAGACGTCATCACCCGAGGTTCCGCACCCCCGGAGGCCACCTCACCTGCACCTCCGGACGTCGTCACGCCGGGCCCCACCCGCCCGGACGTCGCCCTACCGTCGCCAGTGGACCCCTCGCCCGACCCCCGCGGCGTCACCACGGGCAGGCCCTGCGCCGCGAGCGCCTGACTGACGGTCGCCATCCGCTGCGCATGCGGCTCGGCGGTGACCCGGACGACCTCGTCCCCGGCCCGCAGCACGAGGCGACGCAGCGGGTTGTAGCGCAGCAGCACCAGGTCGTCGGCGGTGAGGTCGAGGCCGCTGCGGCGCAACGGCTTGGCCAGCGCCGGGTCGGTCGCGAGGCCACCCCAGACCAGCTCGGCGTCCCACTGCGGCAGCGGCACCGAGGAGATCTGCTCGGCCAGTCCGTAGCGCTGCGCCCGCTCCCGAGCCTTGACCGCCTTGGCGCGCGCGGGCCCGATGAGCGCCTGGATCCAGCCGAGCACCCGCCCGTCGGGGCCGAGCAGGACCGCCGTGTGACTCACCCCCGGCTTGGGTCGCACGCGGGTCACTCGCACCGGTGTGCGCAGCAGCCCGCTCAGCCGCCCCGGGTCGAGGAGCAGCTCGAGCACCGGGTCCGGCGCGGACCCGCGTGACGCCGTCCGATCAGCCACGGCTCTCCTCCAGGACCTCGCCCAGCGGCGCCTCCTGTGCCGGCCCCGACCACGTCACCCGGCCCTGCTCGAGCACGACGACCCGGTCGGCGCCCCGCGCCACGTCGAGGTCGTGGGTGATCATGACGCTGGTGCGCCCGCGGCTGAGCTCGGCGATCGCCTCACCGACGAGCACGACGTTGTCCGGGTCGAGCCCCGTCGTCGGCTCGTCGAGGAGCAGCACCGGTGCGTCGCGCAGGAAGGCCCGGGCCAGGGAGATCCGTTGCCGCTGACCGCCGGAGAGGCTCGCCCCACGCTCGCTCACCTCGGTCTGCAGACCCTCGGGCAGCTCGTCGGTGAACTCGGTGACGCGGGCGAGCCGCGCCGCACGCTGCACCTGGTGCTCGCTCGCCTCGGGGCGGCCCTGCCGGATGTTGTCCTCGATGGTGCCGGTGAAGAGGACGGCGTCCTGCTGCACGAGCGCGATCTGGCCGCGCAGGTCGCGCAGGTCGACCTCGCGCAGGTCGACCCCGTCCAGGTGCACGCTGCCCGAGCCAGGGTCCAGCAGGCGCAGCAGAAGCGAGGCCACGGTCGACTTGCCCGAGCCCGAAGGGCCGACGATGGCGACCCGCTCCCCCGGCTCGATCTGCAGGTCGACCCCGCGCAGCACCGGCAGCCCGGGGACGAACTCCAGGTGCACGTCCCGCAGCTCCACCCGACCTCGGACGACGCCCAGGCGCACCGGGTCGACCGGGGAGACGATGTCGGGCTGCTCGTCGAGCAGGTCGGCGACCCGCTCGCCGGAGGCGCTGGCGCGGGCGATGCGCCCGGTGTACTTCGCCAGGTCCCGCAACGGCTTCATCGACGTCTTGAGGTAGGTCAGGAAGATCACCATGTCGCCGGGGGTCATCGCCCCCTGCAGCACCCGCGCGCCACCGAGCAGCAGCACCGCCGCGGTCGCGACGCCGACGAGCACGTCGGTGCGTCGCTCCAGCCCAGCGGCGAGCCGCCGCGCGACGACGCCGTCCTTGAGGGAGCGGTTGTTGGAGCCCTGGAAGGTGGCCGAGCGGTCGCGCTCCATCCCGTATGCCTGGACGTGCGTCATCCCGGTGAGCGTCTCCTGGGCGACGTTGGCCAGCTCGCCCTCGCTGCGCCGCGTCTTGCGGGAGGCGTGGGTGATCTTGCCGGTCGAGAGGCGGGAGAACAGCCCGAAGATGAGGATCGAGACGAGCACGATGAGCGCCAGCACCGGGTCCAGCCAGGTCATGACGCCGAGCATCGCGACCAGGGTGAAGACATTGGCCACCAGCGGCATACCGGCGGTCACGGCGACCTCCTGGAGGCGACCGACATCGGCGACCAGCCGCTGCACGACGTCGCCGGAACGCGCCCGCCCGTGGTAGCTGCGGGACAACCCCTGCACGTGGTCGAAGACCGCGGCCCGCAGCCGGGTGGCGACGCGGCTGCCACTGAGCGCGAAGGCGACGGTCGCGCCGTAGTTGCAGACGGCCCGCAGCCCGATGATCGCGATGGTGCCGAGGCCGCAGGCGACGAGCAGCTGGACCGTGGCCTGCGGCCCCGGCTCGGCGAGGTCCGCCCCGAGGCTGCGGGTCAGGGCGTCGATGACCAGCTTGGTGGGCCACGGCTCGAGCACGCGGAAGACCACCTCGAGCAGTAGCAGCACTCCCCCGCCGGCCATCAGCGCTCGCTGCCCGTGCAGGTGCGGCAGCACGAGCCGCAGGGTCCGCCGCAGCGGCGAGGCCGGCGCGGTGGAGCGGGCCATCAGCGGACCCCGGCGACGGGCACGGCCGGACGGGTGGTCGGCGTGGTCGCCGAGATCCTCGTGGCCACCGGGATCGGCGCCAGCGTCGCCGCGAGGACGTGGCCCCAGGAGTGCTCGCGCTCCATCAGCCGGCGGGCCGCGGCGCCCATGCGGCGCGCGGCGTCGGGGTCGGCGACGAGGGAGTCGATGGCGGCGGCGAGCGCCGGCGGGTCCGACGGCGGCACGAGCAGCCCGGTGCGCCCGTCCTCGACGACCGCAGGGATCTGGCCGATCCGGGAGGCGACGACGGGCAGGGCGGCCGCGCCGTACTCGTAGACCTTGAGCGGGGAGAAGTAGTGGTCGCCGCTCTCCGGATAGGGGGCGACCGCGACGAGCGCCCCCTCCAGGGCTGCCGGGATCTGCTCGGGCGCGACCGCGCCGGTCAGCTCCACGGTGAGCCCGTGCTCCGCGGCCGCCTGCTCGACGGATGCCCGCTGCGGCCCGTCGCCCACGATCCGCAGCCGCCAGGGGCGCTGCGCGAGGGCGGCGGACCGCACGAGGTCCTCGACGCCGTGCCACGGCTTGAGGGTCCCGACGAAGACGACCACCGGGTCGCCGTCGAGATCGGGGGTCACGGCCTGGATCCGGTCGGTGTTGACCCCGTTGGGCACGACGAGGACGCTGGCCTGACCGACGAGACCAGCGCCGCCGTGCGCGACCTCACCCGGCGCGGCGCACGGTCCTTCGTCCAGCCCCACGCGCTCGTGCACCCACTCGGCCACGCGTCCGCTCACGCAGGCGACGACGTCGGCCGCCGCGACCTGGGCCCGAAGCGCGCCCTCGGCCCCGACCTCGTCGACGAGCACGCGGTGCTCGCGCTGCTCGTCGATGAGCGGGGCGTTGACCTCCAGCACCGCCCGGACCCCCTCGCCCAGACCGCGACGCGCCGCGTGCAGGACGGTCGAGAAGAGGGAGTAGCGCTCGTAGACGACATCAGGCGCCGCCGCCACGACCCGGCGGGCGATCTCGGCGCAGGCCTGCCGCTGGGCGACCTCGCGCCGGGCCGCGGCACCGGCGTCGTCCGAGCCAGACCCGGAGCCGGACCCGATCCGACCGACCGGCACGTGGTGGACCACGAGGTCGGCGAGGTCGGCGGGGACGTGCTCGGGGTCACCGAGGCGGACGGCATACACCTCGACGTCGGCGCCCCGGTCGCGCCAGGCACGCACGATCTCCTGGATGTGGACACTCGCCCCCTTGGTCCCGAAGACGGGGATGCCGGGGTCGGCGCAGACGTAGGCGACGCGGGTCATCGGGTGGCTCCTGCCGTGACGGCGGCCAGTCGGGCCGCCTGGGTGGTGGTGTCGAAGTCCCGCTCGACGCGGGCGCGGGCGGACCGGGCGACCTCGACCCGGGGCCAGGAGGGCTCGGCGACCCGGCGCAGCGCGTCGGCGACCCGGCCGGCGAGCCCGTCGGGGTCGCAGGGCAGCAGCACGCCGGTGGCGGGCGCGTCGCCGGTGGCCGGATGGATCGCCTCGGGTATGCCGGTGACGTCGGTCGCGACGCACGGCACCCCACTGGCCATCGCCTCGAGCAGCACAGTCGGCAGCCCGTCGGCGTTGCCGTCGGCGCCGACGACGCAGGGGGCGACCATGACGTCGGCCCAGTCGAGCTCGGCGACGAGCTCGGACTGGCTGCGCGACCCGAGCAGGGTGACGACGTCGCCGACCCCGGCCCGCTCGACCTGTGCGGCGAGGTCGGCGGCGCGCTCGCCCTCACCGACGATCCGCACCTCGAGCGGCATACCCTCGGCGCGCAGCGCGGTGACGGCGTCGACGAGGTGGTCGAAACCCTTCTTCTCGACGATGCGGCCGACCGCGAGCACGCGCAGCACCGGGCCGACGGGGCGCGGGTCGCGGTAGGCGAAGCGCCCCAGCTCCAGCCCGTTGCGCACGAGGCTGACGCGGTCGGCCAGCGTGGGGTCGACGTGCTCGAGGAGGAAACGGCGGTTGTAGTCGCTGATCGCGATGACGGCAGCGGCCCGTCCGAGCACCTCCCGCAGCACCACGCGGTCGACGGACTCGTGGAAGAGGTCCTTGGCGTGCGTGGTGACGGTGAAGGGTATGCCGGTGAGCGCGCTCGCGATCGCCGTGCACCACGACGCCATGCTGGCGAAGTGCACGTGGACCCGGGTGATGCCGTCGCGGCGCAGCCGCAGCGCGAGGTCGACGCCCTGGGCGATGTCGGAGGGGTCGAGACGGACGAGAAGCGGCATGAGCGCACCGAAGCGCGCGCCGAAGTCGGGCAGCTCGGCCTGCGCCTGCGCGAGGACCTCCCACTCGGCCGACAGCTTGTGCGCGCGGGGCAGGTGGGTCACCGGGGCCTGCACCTGGGCGAGCTGGGGGTGGAAGCGCGAGTCGGTGGTGGGCCGCAGCGCGTAGATGGCCAGGTCGTCGCCGGCGGCCTCACGGGCCAGGATCTCGGTGACGACGAAGGTCTCGGAGAAGCGCGGGTAGACCTTGAGGACGTAGGCGGTGCGTTCAGACGGCAACGGCCAGTCCTTCCCTGCGGTCCACGGCCGCCGCCGCGGACTCGGTGCTGTTGCCGGTGAGGCCCTCGGTGGGCAGCGCGAAGGCGGGGACCGGGGCGAGTGCCGGGGAGGTGCGGACCAGCGCGGCGGCCGAGGTCGCGACCGCCCGCAGGCCCCCGAGGTCGAGGCCGGAGCGGTCGACCCGATGGTGCACGGCGCCCGCCCACCACCGGCTGATGGCCGCGTCGGTGAGGTCGCCCTCCCGCAGCAGGTCGGTGGCTCCCACGCCGGTGAGGGCGCGGGCCCGGATGAGCTGCTCGGTGCGCGGGCGCTCGCGCGGCACGAGCAGCGCGGGCACGTCGGTGGCGAGGGTCTCGGCGACGGTGTTGTAGCCGGCCATCGAGACCGAGGCGGCGGCCCGGCGGATGAGCCCGGCGGCGTCGTCGACGCTGCGGGTCACCGAGGTGTGGCGGCCGGCCTCCCGCTCCACCGCACGGTGGTCGGCGTCCGACATCTGGGGCCCGGTGATGAGGATCTGCCGGTGGCCGGCGGGCACCCGCGCCCGGGCGGCGGCCAGGCACAGCCGGGTGCCGTCGCTGCCGCCACCTGCCGTGGTGACGAGGTAGGGCTGCTCGGGGTCGAGCTCGGTCGGCTCCTCCGCGCGGCCGTGGGCGAGGAAGCCCTGGTAGCGGACGAGCGGTGCGAGCTCGTCGGGCAGCTCGCCGGAGAGCCGCAGGTCGTGCACCGCCGGGTCGCCGTAGATCCAGATCTCGTCGTAGATCTCGGCCACCAGCTCGGCGGGCGTCTGCCGCCACTCCGACTCGACCGCCTCGGGGGCGTCGAGGACGTCGCGCAGACCCAGGACGAAGCGGGCCTGCGGCAGCTCGCGGCGCATCGCCTGGAGCCCGGCGAGCAGCTCGCCGCCGACGCCGAGCGCGTGGCGGTCCACGACGACGAGGTCGGGCCGGAAGGCGACCCCCGTGGCCCGGACGATCTCCCCGCGCACCGACAGCACGGCGTCCATCCCCAGGTCGAGGTGGCGCGGGCCGTAGCCGCTGTGGCCGGCCGTCTTGCCGATCGCCGGGAGGGTGACGACGTCGAAGCCGGCCGGCAGGCTGCGAGCGCCGGCCCCGGCGACACCGTTGAGGAGCAGACCGGTGACCGGACGACCGGTGAGCACCGGCAGACGCTGGGAGAGGGTATGCGCGAGGGCGCGGTTGCGGCGGAAGTGACCCAGACCCTGGGAGTCGTGGGAGTAGAACACGGCACGCAGCGGCTGTGCGCCGCTGCCGGTGCTGCTGCGTCGGTCCATGTCGTCCTCTCCCGCCCGACCCGGTGCCGGGGCGTGAGGATGAGTGAACACGGGCGGGATGAGGTCACCATGACACCGTCATGAGAGTGCTCTCATGCGGCCTGACCTGCATCGACGCAGCGGCGTCGGGCGGACGCCGTCAGCAGCGGACGCGTCAGCGCTCGAAGCGGTAGCCGACCCCGCGCACGGTGGTGATGCGGTCGGCGCCGACCTTGGCCCGCAGGTAGCGGATGTAGACGTCGACGACGTTGGAGCTGCCGGTGACCTCGAAGCCCCACACCCGGTCCAGCAGCTGGTCACGGCTGAGGACCTGGCCGGCGTGGTCCATGAGCTCACGGGCGAGGGTGAACTCACGGGCCGACAGCTCGACCGGCTGGCCGTCGACGTGCACCGTGCGGGCGGGGATGTCGAGGCGGACCCCGCCGACCTCGAGGACGTCCTCCCCGCGGCCACCGGCCTGCGCCTCGGCGTGCTGGCGCAGCCGCAGCTTGACCCGGGCGCGCAGCTCCTCGACCCGGAAGGGCTTGGGCAGGTAGTCCTCGGCGCCGTTCTCCAGGCCGTGCACGGTGTCCTCGACCGAGTCGCGGGCCGTGCACATGATGACCGGCACCGGCTCGTCCATGGTGCGCAGCATGCGCAGCACGGTGAAGCCGTCCATCTTGGGCAGCCCCACGTCGAGCACGACGAGGTCGATCTGGCCTCCGCTGGCGGCCTCCAGCGCGGCGATCCCGTCGGAGACGATCGTCGTGCGGTGGCCGTCGGCCCGCAGCCCCCGGTCGATGACGCGGGCGATCCCCTCCTCGTCCTCCGCGATGAGAATGTTCGCCATGCGCGCAGGCTACCCGCCGGTCCGCACCGGGGAGTCCTGGACGACCCCGGCCTCGATCGTGCGCGCCGCGGCCGGGCCGGCCTGCGTGTCGCCCGGGATCCACATGGTGAAGCGCGAGCCCAGCCCCTCGACCGACTCGACGCCGACGGCGCCGCCGTGCGCCTCGGCGATGGCCTGCACGATCGCCAGGCCCAGGCCGCTGCCGTCGACGTGCGAGGCCGACTCGGCGCGCCCGAACCGCTCGAAGATCCGCGCCTGCTCGGTCTCGGGTATGCCGGTGCCGTGGTCGGACACGCAGAGGCTGAGGTAGCGGGTGGCGGGGCGGGCCCCGAGCTCCTGGGCCCGCCCGACCTGCGGGTCCTTGCCCTCGACCCAGCCCGAGCCCAGCTCGACGGGCGAGCCGGGCTCGCTGAACTTCACCGCGTTGGCCGCGAGCTGGACGACGGCCTGGATGAGCCGTTGCCGGTCCAGGACGACCTGGCCCTCGGCGTGCGCGGCCAACCGCCACTGGCGGTCCCCGAGGGAGGTGATGCGCTCCATGCACTCCACCGCGAGCTCGGTGACGTCGGTGCGCTGCGGCCGTAGGAAGTCGCCGCGCTGGGCCCGCGCGAGCATGAGCAGGTCGTCGACGAGCCGCTGCATCCGGTCGACCTCGTCGAGCAGCAGGGTGCGGGTCGCGGTGACGTCCTCGGGGTCCTCCGGACGCAGCAGCTCGGCGTTGCCGCGCAGGATGGTGAGCGGGGTGCGCAGCTCGTGGGCGGCGTCGTCGAGGAACTGCCGCTGCATCCGGACCCCGTCCTCGATCCGGTCGAGCATGGCGTTGAAACGGTGGGCCAGCGCGGTCACGTCGGTGCTGCCGGAGACCTCCACCCGGCGGGAGAGGTCCTCCGGGCTGATCTGCGCGGTCGCGTCCTGGAGCTCGCGCAGCGGCCGCAGCAGCCGCCCCAGCACGACGTGCGCCAGGGCTCCCGCGACGAGGAGCGAGGCCAACCCGACCCCGGCATACGTCCACACCCGACGCCAGATCTGGTCCGCCAGCGCGCCGGAGTCGATGGCCACCACGAAGGTGCCCTCCCGCTCCTCCTGCGGCAGCCGCACGTCGGCCATGATCACCGTCAGCGTCGTCCCCTGGGTGTCGACGGTGTCGATGACCGCCCGCCCCGGCTCCAGCGGGGTGCTCGCGATGAGGTCGAGCACGTCGGCGTGGTCGATCCGGAAGTCCCGCTCACCCGGGCTCTGGAAGCGTCGCTCCCCGTCGAGCAACGCGAGGAAGGCCTCGTTGGAGCTCGCGACGGAGGTCTCGATGAAGGACACGAAAAGTGCGTCAGCGTCGGTGAAGGGCTCCCCGTCGCGCAGCGGACCCGATTCGGCCAGCCGCGAGACCTCCTGGATCTCCTGCTCGAGGTCGTCCTGGATCCGTTCGTCGAGGGAGCGGAACTGCACCGCGAAGGACAGCACCCCGGTGAGGGCGATGCCCAGGGCCATCATCCCCACCATCATGACGAGCAAGCGGCGTTGGACGGTCCACCCGCCGTCGCCGGCCAGCCTCATCCCCCACCCTCCGCCGGGTCGGCGAGCAGGGCGAAGGACACCAGCCAGTGGGTCGCCATGAAGTCGCCGGCGGTGATCTGCTCCAGCACGGCACCCTCCTGCTCCTCGGCGGCCTCCCGCAGCCGGGCGGCCGCGGCATCCTGCACCCAGGGTGCCAGAGTGCGCAGGGCCCACGCCCGCGACAGCGCGAGCCCGAGCAGGTGGGCACCCTGCCCGTCCGTCGGGTCGAGCACCCGCGGCACCTCGAGCAGGTGCTCGTGGCGCCCGGCGCCGAGCCCCGGGAGCGCGCGGTCCAGCCACGCGGCGCCCTCGTCGGGACCGAGCACCTCGGTCATGAGCAGCGCCTCGGTCAGCGCCGGGGAGAGGAAGTCCGAGCCGCTGGGCTCGTCGTCGGTCGCGAGCGGGCTGTCGTCGCCGAACCAGCGGCGCGCCGCGTCACCGCACGCGCGCACCACGTCGTCCCGGCCCAGCCGCCGGTAGGCGTCGCGCAGCAGGAGCAGGGCGAAGGCGTCGTTCTGGTGCTTCCCGTGGCGGACCGGATAGGCCTGGCGGGGCAGGTGCGCGAGGATCCGCTCGGCGAGGAGGTCGGCCAGCGGGGTGAGGTCGTCTGCCCAGCCCCGCGCCTGCGGCAGCACGTCGGCGAGACCGGCGGTCGCCGCAGCCAGCTGCGCGGCCCACGCCCAGCCGTAGGGACGCTCGAAACCGGGCCGGGCCCGCAGGTAGTCCACCTCGGCCGCGAGGTGCGTGGCGGTGAGCCGCTCCTCGAGCAGCGACCGGGCGGCGGCGCACTCCTGCTCGCCGAGCGCGTAGGCATACCTCGTGAGGAGGGTGACGAGCGACCACTGCATGTGCACGCACGAGTGCCAGTCCAAGGCACCGTGGAAGGCAGGGTGCAGGCGCTCGGGGGTGACGTCGGTGTCGTCGGGGCCGAGGACGAGGTGCCCCGGCGCCCAGGGGTATGCCGTGCCGATCACCGCGCGCGCGATCCGGCTCCAGGCGCGGGCCCGAGGGTGGGGCTGGGGGTGGGTGGCCGGTCGGGTGGGTTCGGGCGGGGTCACGGGACCATTACTACACTCGCGCCTCATGAGGCTTGACGGGCGGCACTACTTCACGGCACTGGGCGAGGGGCGCTATCGCCCGACCGAGCACGTGCAGGGTGCGTGGTCGCCCGACGAGCAGCACGTCGCCCCGGTCATCGGGCTGCTGCTGCACACGCTCGAGCACGAGCACCCGCGCGAGGACCTGCAGTGGGCCCGGCTCAGCGTGGACATCCTCGGCTTCATCCGGCGCGAGGAGATGACGGTGACCACCCGGGTGCTGCGGCCCGGGCGGACCATCGAGCTGCTCGAGTCGAGCGTGGAGATCGCGGGCCGCGCGGCCGTCCGGATGACGGCGTGGCGGCTGGTGCGCGGCGACACCAGCGCGGTCGCCTCGGGCGAGCACGCGGAGCTGCCCGCGCCCGGGGAGCTCGAGGACTGGCACGGGATGGATCACTGGGGCGGTGGCTTCATCCGCAGCCTCGACTTCCGGTCGGTGCCGGGGTCGCGGGCCGGACGCGGCCGGACCTGGGTGCGCACCCACGTGCCGCTCGTCGGCGGGAGCACCGGCGAGCAGGCCTCGCCGCTGGCCTCCTGGGTCGGGCTGCTCGACACCGCGAACGGCACGGCGGGCAGGGAGGCCCCGCACGAGTGGCTCTTCCCCAACGTCGACCTCACGCTGCACCTGCACCGGGAGCCGGAGGGTCCGTGGGTGGGGATGGACACCCGGGTGTCGTGGGGGCCGACCGGCATCGGTCAGACGGCCTCCGTCGTGCACGACGAGCAGGGACCGGTGGGCACGGTCGTGCAGGCGCTCACGCTGCGACCGGCGCGCTGAGGCGCGTCAGCGGTCGCTGATCGTGCCGCCGTGGGACTCCGAGGAGGAGGGCGCGACCGGCTGGGCGCAGTAGGAGAACGGCTTGCCCTCCGCCGCGTGGTAGCTGGCGTAGGAGCCGTCGACCTCGAGAACAAGCTGGTGCCCGGGCACGAGCGCCTGGGTGTACATCATCCCGGGCCGGGGGCAGCCGATCGAGCCGTCGCTCCAGGTGACGTCGGCATAGCCGGCGATGCCCACCGCGTCGGGCTCGACACCACTGCGCTCGGCCTCGGCGGCGATGGCCTCCTGCACGTCGGCCCGCTCGGCGGTGCCGTCGGGGACGGTGCCGAGCGGGAGCGACGCCTCTCCCCCACCCGGGGCGATCTGGGTATGGGTCGGCTTGTCGCCGATGGCGGGCTCCTCGGAGGTCACTGCGGCATCCTCGCTGGTGTCGGTGGGGTCGGCGCTGCTGTCATCGGCGCTCTGGGTGCTGGTCGGCGTCGGCTCGTCGCCGGCATCGCTGCCGGTGTCGCCGCAGCCGGCCAGTGCGGCGGCCAGGCTCAGGGCACTCAGGGCCAGGAGGGGTCGGCGGGTGCGGATCATCGCAAGGGCTCCTCGGCGTCTGCGTCGCGTCCCCGTCAGTCTAGGTCTGGAGGCCACGCAGCGCGCCGATGAGGGTGTGGGTGGTGGGGCGCTGGTCCCTGATCCAGCGCCCCACCAACCTTCATCCCCACCGTCCCGCAAACTGCGGCCCCTCACGACGGGGTGTGTCGGCTGTCCCGAACCGACACTACCTAGACGTCAGGAGGAGGAGATTCGTTGCATCCAGATACTGTGATCTGCATCACAGTATCCGCCGGGTCCGGCCGCGACCCGCTCCGGCTCAGGAGAAGGCGGCGGCGAGGCCCCGCTCGAGGTCCTCCCGCAGGTCCTCGACGTCCTCCAGGCCGACCGAGAGCCGGATGGTGCCCTCGGTGATCCCGGCGGCCAGCCGCGCCTCCTCCGGCAGCCGCTTGTGCGTCGTCGTCGTCGGGTGCGTGGTGAGCGACTTCGCGTCGCCGAGGTTGTTGGAGATGTCGACGATCTCCAGCGCGTTCATGAAGGCGAAGGCCTCCTCCTGCCCGGCGTCGAGGGTGAAGGTGACCACCGTGCCGCCGCCGGTCATCTGCCGCCGGGCCAGCTCGGCCTGCGGGTGGGACTCGAGCCAGGGGTGGAAGACGCGGGTCACCCTCGGGTCGGCCTCGAGGTGACGGGCGAGCTCGAGGGTGCTCTGCGCCTGGCGCTCCACCCGCAGGGTCAGCGTCTCCAGCCCCTTGAGCGTCACCCAGGCGTTGAACGGCGACATCGACGGTCCGGTATGCCGCAGCAGCGTCTGGATCGGACCGCCGACGAGCTCGGTGGGGCCGAGGATCATCCCGCCCATGACGCGTCCCTGGCCGTCGATGTGCTTGGTGGTGGAGTAGACGACGATGTCGGCGCCGTGATCCAGGGGTCGCGAGAAGACCGGGGTGCCGAAGACGTTGTCGACGACGACGACCGCGCCGGCGGCGTGCGCGAGCTCGCTCACCGCGGCGATGTCGACGAGCTCCTGCGTCGGGTTGCTCGGGGTCTCGAAGAAGACGGCGGTGGCCGGGGTCGACAGGGCGCGGGCCCAGTCCTCGAGGTCGGTGCCGTCGACGAAGGTGCTCTCGACGCCCCAGCGGCGCAGCACCTCGTCGATGATGACGAAGCAGGAGCCGAAGAGCGCGCGGCTCGCGACGATCCGGTCACCCGCCGCACACAGGCCGCCGAGGGCGGTGAAGACCGCCGACATGCCGGACGCGGTGGCCTGGGCGGCCTCGGCGCCGTGCAGCAGCCGCATCCGCTCCTCGAGCATGGCGACGGTGGGGTTGCCGTAGCGGCTGTAGACGAAGCGCTCGACCTCGTCGTTGAACGCCGCCTGCGCTTCCTGCGCACTGGCGTAGACGTAACCGGAGGTCGGGTAGAGCGCCTCCGAGGTCTCGTCGAACTCGCTGCGCATGAGCCCGCCGCGCACCGCGAGCGTGTCCGGACGCCAGCCGTCAGGGGTGTTCATGGGGGACCAATCTAGGCCCTGCGCGGCGGTCGTCCGGCATCGGGACCGCCTCTCGAGGTATGCAGGATCTTCCGACGTCTCTCCGCACGATCCGCCTTGTGCGCAGGTTCTGCAGTGAGTCCCGGCGTCCGGCGCAGGTCACTCGGGCAGGTGCGCGACGCCGCGTGGATCCACCGCGAGCCGCACCACGTCGCCGACCTCGGGCCCGAGGTCGTCGGCGAACGCCGGGATCCGCCCCAGGCGCTCGACCTCGACCTCGAGCTGCACGGCGTCGGAGACGGTCATCACCCGCCGCACCGTCCCGACGAGCGGGCCGGCAGGATCGACGCGCAGGGCGGAGCGGCGCAACGCCACCACGGAGGTCGCCGCGTCCGGCTCCGGGCCACCACGAGCAGCGTCCCCGCGGCCCGGGGGTAGCCACAGGCGACGCTCGGCGGGGGTGGCCGGCTCGAGGATCGTGTCGTAGCCGATGAAGGTGGCGACCTCGCGGGAGACCGGCGCGCGCCATACCTGCGTCGTGTCACCCTCCTGGGCGATCCGGCCCTCGAGCATGACCGCCATCCGGTCGGCGACGGTGAAGGCCTCGTCGTGGTCGTGGGTCACCAGGAGCGCGGTGGTGCCGGTGGTGACGAGGATCTCGCGCAGGTCGCCGGCGAGCCGGTCGCGCAGGGCGCGGTCGAGCGCGCTGAGCGGCTCGTCGAGCAGCAGCAGCGCCGGGTCGGCGGCCAGGGACCGGGCCAGCGCCACCCGCTGCTGCTCGCCGCCGGAGAGGGTGGCGGGGCGGCGGTCGGCATATCCCGCGAGCCCGACGAGCTCGAGCAGGTCGCCGACCCGGCTCGCCCTGGCCCGGCGTCCGACGCCCCGCAGCCGCAGTGGGTAGCCGATGTTGTCCGCCACGCTGGCCTGGGCGAAGAGCTGCCCGTCCTGGAACATCAGGGCGAAGCCGCGCTCGTGGGTGGGCACCCCGGCGAGGTCGACGCCCTGCCAGCGGATCGTCCCGGAGGTCGTCGGCTCCAGCCCCGCGATCGCGCGCATGAGGGTGGACTTGCCGCAGCCCGAGGGCCCGAGCACCGCGAGGACGGTGCCGTCCTGGACCTGCAGGGAGACGTCATCGACCGCGGTCGCGCCGGGGAAGGTGACGGTGACTTCGGTGAGCTCGAGCATCAGAAGGCCCCCACCGAGCCGACGCGGAGCCGCTCGACCACGCCCATGACGATCACCGTCACGAGCGCGAGCAGGACGCTGGCGGCGAGCGCCATGCCGAGATGGTCGGCGCCCGGCCGGGAGATGAGCTGGTAGATGACGACGGGGACGGTGGGCCGGTCGGGGCGGGCCAGGAAGCTCGTGGCGCCGAACTCCCCCAGCGACACGGCGAAGGCGAAGCCGGTCGCGGCGAGCAGCGGGCGGGCCAGCACCGGGGCCTCGGCCGTCCACGCCGCCCGCCACGGCCGTGCCCCGAGGGTGGCGGCCGCCTCCCGCTGACGCGGGTCCACCGAGCGCAGCACGGGCGTCAGGGTGCGCACCACCAGCGGTAGCGCCACCATCGCCTGCGCGATGGGCACGAGCACCGGCGAGGTGCGCAGGTCCAGGGGAGGCCGGTCGAGGGTGATGAGGAAGCCGAAGCCGACGGTGACCGCCGAGATGCCCAGCGGCAGCATGAAGGCTCCGTCGAGCACCGACACCACCCGCGCCCAGCCGATGCCGCGGGGGCGGCGGGAGACGACGACGGCGACGGCGAGACCGAGCAGCATGGCCAGGACGGTGGCGTCGGCCGCGGTGCGCAGCGAGTTGGCCATCGCCTCGGTGACGCTGACCCGCAGCGCCGCGGTGGCGTCGGGGTCGGTGAGGGCGCGGTAGTGCGCGAAACCCCACCCCGGGCCGACCTGCAGGGAGCGCACCACGAGGGTGCCGACCGGCAGCAGCACGAAGGCGACGGCGAGCGCGGTAGCGGCCAGGGCGGGGAGGTCGTCGCGCCGGGGCGCCCGGGCCGCGGCCTGCGCGCCCACCCGTCGCAGGGTCTGCTCACGTCGGGTGCGGGTGCGCCCCGCGACCGTGAGCATGGCCACGACGGCGAGCAGCTGCAGGACCGAGAGGACGGCCGCGCCCTGCAGGTCGAGGAACTGCACGGTGAGCAGGTAGATCTCGGTCTCGATGGTGCCATAGCGCAGCCCGCCCAGGGTGAGGACGACCCCGAAGGCGGTGGAGCAGAAGAGGAAGACGAGGGTCGCGGCGGAGACGATGCCGGGCGCGAGCGCCGGGAGGGTGACGGTGCGCCATACCTGCCAGGGGCTGGCGCCCAGCGTGGCGGCGGACTCCTCGGCCCGGCGATCCAGCCCCTCCCACAGCCCGCCGACCGTGCGCACGACGACGGCGAGGTTGAAGAAGACGAAGGCGAGCAGGATCGGCACCCAGGTGCCGTCGAGGCCGAGCCCGCCGAGCGGGCCCCCGGGGGCCAGCAGGGAGCGGAACATCACGCCGACGACGACGGTCGGCAGCACGAAGGGCATGACCACCACGGCGCGCAGCAGGGCACGGCCGGGGAAGCGCAGGCGGTAGAGCACGAAGGCCACCGGCACGCCGAGCAGCAGCGTGAGGACCGTGCCGGCCAGCGAGCTGACCAGGGTGAAGGTCAGCACGCGCAGGGTCCGGGCCCGCCCCAGCACCTCGGGCACCGCGCTGAGGTCGAGCCTGCCCTCGGGCCACAGCCCGCGCGCGAGCATCCCGCTCACCGGGAGGACGAAGAAGACCGCGAGGAAGGCGAGCGGGACGAGCGCGAGGATCCCGAGCCCGAGGCCCGGCCCGTTGGCCCCCGATCGCCACCGCACGCGGCTGAGCAACGTCGCAGATCGGCTCATGTCGACTCCCTTCGCCGGTGCTAACCGGAGCAGGTTCATCAAGGGTCTGCGGCTGCGGGCCGCACTCTCAGCGCGAGGCTCCCCTGTCGTGGATCTCAGGCTACAGGTGACCCGGCGGACCAGACGTACCCCGGCTCCTCAGCGTAGGATGTGACACACGGAATACGTCATACATGGAGGTGCCATGCGGCTGAACAGCAAGGGGCAAGTGACGATCCCGGCGGAACTGCGGCGTAGTCACGGTTTCGTCGAAGGCGACGAGGTGCAGGTGGTCGCGGACGGCGCCGTTCTGCGCATCGTGCACGCGGATCAGGGCGAGACACCCGGCGGACGGCTGGTGCGCCGGATGCGCGGTCGGGCGAGCACGGATCTGAGCACCGATGAACTCATGAGCCTGCTGCGCGATGACTGACTCGACGTTGGTCGACTCCAACGTCCTGCTCGACATCGCCACGGACGACCCCCACTGGGCCGCCTGGTCCGGGGAGGCCCTGTCGGCCGCCCTCGACCGAGGCCTCGTCGTCATCAACCCGATCGTGTATGCCGAGGTTTCCGTCGGCTTCGACCGCATCGAGGACCTCGAGAACCTCCTCCCCGCGCGTCACTTCGTGCGGGAGGCACTGCCGTGGTCGGGGGCATTCCTCGCCGGCAAGGCGTTCTTGGCCTACCGTCGTCGCGGCGGGAAGAGGCCGACGCCCCTACCCGACTTCTACATCGGCGCGCACGCCGTGGTGGCGGGTCACCGCCTGCTCACCCGGGACGCCACCAGGTACGCCACAGCGTTCCCCGGCCTGCAGCTGATCACCCCGTGACCGGCGAGAGCATCCCTACACGGGGGTGCTCGGTGGCTGCTGGATCTCCTCTCGCGCAGAGTGACCTGCCGCCCGCCTTCGATGCTGCCGAAGGGAACGACAGCGACCTCGACGCCCTGGATCAAGAACGTGTGCTCAGCGAACCGACCATCGATGCGGCCAAGGCGCTCAGGCGTGGATCCTCCATGGCCGACAGGTCTGCGCGGACCAGGAAGGGCGGGACCACCGCCGAGTCCCCGAGCAGCCCGGCACTCCAGAACCGCTGCCGAATCTCGACCCACCCTCCACTGTCGCGCCTCAACCGACCGGCTTGGATGATCTGATTCCGCCCAGCCGTGTCTGCATAGAGGAGAACGGTGATCGGGCGGATGGACAGACCGACTTCCGCCGCGGCCGCTTCAGACCCTAGATACGTGCCCGCGGGTCGAGCGCTTGATCGCATCTCGGGAACGCCCTTCCACACGTCTGACGTGTATGCCTGTCCGGGAGCGAGTAGATCTCGCTGAGCCAGATAGGCGTCGGCCCATGACTCGGCCAGCATGTCCGGGCGCAACAGTTTCCCCTCGCTCGAGAGCTGACGAAGCTCACGCAGTGCGCGCACCACCCTGTTCGTCGTGGCCAGTGAGGTCTCTGCGTAGTCAGCCAGCTCCCTCTGGGTTGCTTTCACACCCTGTCCATGGAGCACGAGCAACGCGAAGGTGACGGGCAGCCCTGCCTTGGTGAAGGGCGCTGAGATGGAGACCTTGGCAGCGCGTGCCGGACCCCTGCCTTCGATACGAACAACGAGTCCGGGGGCACTCACATGGGCGTTCGCGTGCTGGTCGATGTAGTTCCACCCAGCGCGGGTCAGCGCCTGAGCGAGGGGCGCACTGACATGATCTGCGAGAAGGATGGGGTTGTTGACCGCCGGCAGTAACCCAACCGCCGACGGAGACAGGCCCGTCCTGATGACGGCCGAGAACCGTTGCTGTCCGGTCGGCGAGGCAACGGTCAAGGTTCCATCGGCTGCGGAATCCGGGGAGGGAGAACTCTCCAGACGTGCGTCCACGCCCTCAGCCCGCACCCGCCTGAGCAACTCGACCAGCCAGTGTCTCATGACGTCCAAGTGTTCAGCATAGTGAAACATGAAGAAAAATGGAACACCGGCTCGCCGGACTCATCCGGTGGCGATGTCCGCCCACTCGCGCAGCCAGGTCTCCCGCTCGGCCTCGATCTGGCGCGGGTGGACGACGATCGGGTCCTCGGCGACCTGCGCCCACTGGGCCCACAGCTCGGGAAGCGCGACCTCGTCATCGACCGGGTAGACGTACATGCTGTCCGGGATGGCCGCCTGCACGGGCTCGCTGAGCAGCCAGTCGACGACCGCCTGCGCGCCCTGCGGGTTGTCGGTCCCGGCGAGGACGCCGGCATACTCCACCTGGCGGAAGCAGGTGTCGAGCAGGGCGCGGGTCGTGGGCTCGAACCCGCCGTCGGGGATGGTGAACGGCGGGCTGGAGGCGTAGGACAGGACGATGGGCCGGTCGCCGTCGCCGCCGCCCGCGGTGAAGTCGACGGTGTAGGCGTCCGTCCACCCACTGGTGATCTTGGCACCGTTGGCCATGAGGTCCTCCCAGTAGCCCTGCCACTCCCCCGGGCCGAACTCGCCGACCGTCGCGAGCAGGAAGGCCAGCCCGGGGCTCGAGGTGCTGGCGCCGGGGGTGACGAAGAGGTCCTCGTAGGCCGGGTCGGTGAGGTCGGTGAGGTCCTCGGGCGGCTCGATGCCGTTGTTGGCGAACCACGCGGTGTCGATGTTGACGCACACGTCGCCGTAGTCGACGGGCGTGAGGTAGGCGTCGCCACCCTCGGTGAGGTCGTGCTCGGTGACCGAGGCGGGCAGGTCGTCCGGGCGGTATGCCTCCAGCGCGTCGGCCGCGACGACCCGGCTGGCGAAGGTCGTGTCGATGCCGAAGACGACATCGGCGGTCGGGTTGCCGGCGGTGAGGACGATCTGGTTGGCCATCTGGCCGGCGTCACCGGCGAGCTGGACCTCCAGCTCATAGCCGGTGTCCGCCTCGAAGGCGGCGATCAGCTCGTCCGGGAGGGTGAAGGAGTCGTGCGCCGCGAGCACCACGGTGCCGGTGTCGGCCGGGGTGGGCGCGGGGGCGGTGTCGCTCGCGGTGTCGTCGCCGGCGTCCGGGTCGTCCGTAGTGGAGGGTTCGGCCCCGGTCGGTGCCGCGGCACTCCCCTCGGTGTCGTCCTCACCCATGAGGGTGCAGGAGCTCAGCGTGAGCCCGGTGAGGGCTGCGAGGGCAAGGATGGTGGTCCGTCGAGGACGGTTATGAGTCATGGCGATGCGTCTCCTCATCGACTTCCTTCGCCGGTGCTAGCCGGTGCAGGTTCGAGGGTCTGCGGCGGGTGCCGCACTCTCAGCGCTCGGGCGCTCCCCTGTCGTGGTCGTCTTCGACACTATCACCGTCGTCATCGCCGCCCGCCTCGGGCGGGTGCTCACCTGCGCGGGTGCCCGACTCCTGGTCGGACTCTTTCTCCCGGCAGGGCTGGCGAGGGGGGCCGAGGACCACCTCCATGCCCTTGAGGCTGGAGCGCGCGGTGGCCCAGAGGATGCCCAGCGCCGCCAGGGCGAGGAGGATCCACAGCCCGAGCACCAGCCAGGTGGAGAGGTCAGCCTGCATGACGGAGGCGCTCAACCTTTCGGGGGTCGGGGAGGACAACCGTGCGTGTCGCCACCCGGGCGGCGATGCCCGGAGGTGGATGCGCGCAGACCATAGCAAGAAGAGGTGGCCGACAGGCCTCGCACACCCTTGCGGGTGAGGCGGCCGCCGTGCCGGTCACGGGGCGTCGCCGCCCCTGTGGTCCTGTGGCAGGATCGGAGCATGGGAAATCTCGTCGCCAAGGCCGTCACCGTCGCCGCCGTGCTCGCGGCCAGCTCCATCGCACGCAAGGCGACCGATGGCACCTGGAAGTTCGTCACCGGCAGCGACTCCCCGGCCAACCCCGAGGATCCGGACATCGACCTCAAGGAGGCGGTGGCCTTCGCCCTGCTCTCCGGGGCGCTCGTCGGGCTGGCCCGGATGCTCGCCAACCGGCAGTCGAGCCGGGTCATCGCCAAGGCGAGCCACAAGAGCTCCGAGCAGGTCGCGGACGCGACCAACTGAGCCCTGCACGGCGCGGCATCCTCCTCGCCCGGCATCCAGGTGATAAAGCGCACCTTGCACTCGGGACTACTTTTGTCACAGAATGGCGTGTCCCCGTTCCCATGTCCCCAAGGCCACGCTTATGCCTACTCCCCATTCGGCCGCACAGACGCGACGTGAAATCGCCATCAGTGGCTTCTGGGTCACTATCGATGCCTTGTCCTGGGCCATCGCCCTAACAATCGCCATCTGGGCACGTCTTGAATTTTCCTTGACCATCTTCACAGAATCGAATCTGTGGATCGGAATGGCGATCGTGGCGGGTATTCACGCTACCGTCGGGTTGCTGACGGGCCCTTACCTGGTCCGTCACATGCGTGGAAGTTTTGACGAGATCGCCGCGCTCACCCGGACGGCCCTGATCACCGCTCTGGCGCTCATGGCCATCGCCTGGCTCACGCCGGCCGTCTTCATCCCGCGGTCGAGTGCTCTCCTCTCTCCGGCCCTCGCACTTGTCCTGATGCTCGCGGCGCGCTTCTTCGTCCGGACCTACCGCTCGAGACTGGTGAGCCGCAATCCGCACGGCGAGAAGGTCATCGTCTTCGGTGCTGGGCTGGCCGGCCGACGGCTCGTCCACAACATGCTGCACGACGACCGCTCGCAGTTCACGCCGGTCGCCCTGCTCGACGACGACCGCAACAAGCGTCGGCTCAAGATCGAGGGCGTCCCGGTCGTGGGGACTTTCGCCAAGCTGGCGACAACGGTCGAGAGGACCGGGGCGACCTACCTCGCGGTGGCGGTGCCGCACGCCACGCCCGAGCTGCTGCGCGACGTCCAAAGGCAGGCGCGAGACCTGGACCTCAAAGTGCAGGTACTCCCCCCGATCGAGGACTGGCTCCGCCAGACGGACCCACAGGCGACCGACCTGCGCGACATCAACCTCGAGGACCTGCTCGGACGCCGGGCCGTCGAGCTCGATCAGGAGACGATCTCCGAGCACCTCACCGGCAAGATCGTCCTCGTCACGGGCGCCGGCGGATCCATCGGCTCCGAATTGTGTCGCCAGATTGCACGCTTCGATCCTGCCCGTCTCATCATGCTCGACCGTGACGAGTCCGCCCTGCACGCGGTCCAGCTCTCCATCACCGGCCGAGGCTTGCTCGAGGGAGAGGATCTCCTCCTCGCCGACATCCGGGATGGGGACAATCTGCAGACACAGTTCGCCACGTGCAAGCCAGACGTGGTGTTCCACGCCGCAGCCCTGAAGCACCTGAGTTTGTTGGAGCGCTACCCCAAGGAAGCCTGGCAGACCAACGTCCTAGGCACCCTCAACGTCCTCACCGCTGCCGCGGAGAACGGCGTCGGCACCTTCGTCAACATCTCGACCGACAAGGCCGCCAGCCCCACGTCGGTACTGGGCACAAGCAAGCGCATGGCCGAGCGCCTGACCGCCGAGTTCGCCTTGCGGCAGCCGGGTCGCTACGTCTCAGTGCGCTTCGGCAACGTCCTCGGCTCGCGCGGCTCGGTCATCCCGGCCTTCACCGAGCAGATCCGTCAGGGTGGCCCGGTGACAGTCACGCACAGGGACGTCGAGCGATACTTCATGCTCATCCCTGAGGCTTCACAGCTCGTCCTGCAGGCCGGTGCAATCGGCCGTGATGGTGACGTGCTCGTCCTGGACATGGGCACGCCCGTCAAGATCGTCGACGTTGCCCGTGACCTCATCCGCACCTCTGGAAAGGACATCGAAATCCGCTACACCGGCTTGCGTCCAGGCGAAAAGCTCAGCGAGGTGCTCTTCACCGAGGGTGAGCGCTTCCGGCCGACCGAGCACCCGCTGATCACAGCCGTCAATGTCCCGCGGATGGAGCCGGAGCAGGTCCGACAGCGTCACTTCGGCACCGCCGAGCAGACTGCCGCTTGGCTCGCCGCGCATACGGAACTCTCGCCCGAAACCCGCGCGCTGGAGCGCTCGGAGTGACGGAACGCATCTACCTCTCGAAGGCCGATGTCACCGAG
Source organism: Serinicoccus profundi (assembly GCF_008001015.1). NCBI lineage: Bacteria > Bacillati > Actinomycetota > Actinomycetes > Micrococcales > Ornithinimicrobiaceae > Serinicoccus > Serinicoccus profundi. The sequence continues at coordinate 2,983,986 of NZ_CP042862.1, forward strand.
GTCGAGGAGCGGTACGTCCTTGCCGCCCTCCGATCAGGGTGGATCGCCCCTCTGGGACCCGACGTCGACACCTTTGAGCGAGAGGTCGCGGACCGAGTCGGCGTGCGCCACGCGCTGGCGCTGTCCTCTGGCACTGCCGCTCTGCATCTGGCGCTCGTGCATCTAGGGGCCCGTCCTGGCACGGTCGTCGTGCTCCCGAGCATGACGTTCGCCGCCTCAGCTAACGCCGTGGCTTACACCGGGGCGGAGCCCGTCTTCGTGGACAGCCTCATGGAGGATGGCAACGTCGACCCTGATCTACTCGTAGAAGCGGTCGATGACCAGCGCGCCAGAGGTAGGCATGTCGCTGCCGTCATGACCGTGGACCTCTTCGGGAGAGCCTGTGACTACGGGCGTATCGAGCCCGCGCTGGCGGAGCGCGAGGTGCCGCTTGTTGAGGATGCCGCGGAGGCCCTGGGTGCCACGTACAAAGGCAGGGGCGCTGGTGCGTTCGGGCGAACAGCAGCCTTGTCGTTCAACGGCAACAAGATCATGACGACCTCGGGCGGTGGCATGCTGCTCAGTAATGATGGGGCTCTCATCGATCACGCCCGGAAGCTGTCTACCCAAGCTCGAGAGCCCGTCCCGTGGTACGAGCACACCGAGATCGGCTACAACTACCGGATGTCCAACATCCTGGCAGCTCTGGGGCGTGCTCAGCTCACCCGACTCGACACCATGATGTCCCGTCGACGGGACATCAGGCGGCGCTATGTCACAGCCTTGGAAGATGCACCACTGAGGTTCCTGGGCGAGGAAGGAAACCGCGCAGCAGGGCACGACAACTACTGGTTGACCACGGTGGTGAGCGAAGACGCCCATACTGACGTCGACCGTCTCATCAAGTCTTTCAATGACGCCGCGATCGAAGCTCGTCACCTGTGGAAGCCAATGCACAGGCAACCTGTCTTCTCCGGTGCACAGTTCTACGGATCCGGCACGTGCGACGGCCTCTTCGAGACGGGGCTGACTTTACCGAGCGGCTCGGGCCTGGGCGATAGCGAGGTGGATCGGGTGATCGATCATCTCCGGTTGATTCTCGGGCGGGCTGCATGAGCTACCGCGGCAAGCGCATACTCGATCTGGCCGTCGCCATCCCGGTGGCCGTGGTCACGGCACCCGTTCAGGTCGTGGTCGCCGGTGCAATCCGGGGCACGATGGGCAAGCCGGTCCTATTCCGACAAGAGCGTCCGGGCCTGCACGGCAGAACCTTCACCATCCTCAAGTTCCGGACCATGCTGAGCGAGGAAGCGGCGGGGTCTTCCGACGACGCCGCGCGGCTGACCTCCCTCGGACGGGTTCTCCGTAGCACCAGCCTTGACGAGTTGCCAACCTTGTGGAACGTCATTCGCGGGGACATGAGTCTGGTCGGCCCACGCCCCCTGCTCACCGCCTACCTGTCGAGGTACTCGCCCGAGCAAGCCAGGCGCCATGAGGCCCGTCCCGGCCTGACCGGCCTTGCGCAGGTCAAAGGCCGCAACAGCCTCTCTTGGGAAGAGAAGTTCAGGTTCGACGTGCAGTACGTGGACTCCCACACGGCCATCATGGATCTACGCATCATGGCAGCAACCATTACGGCGGTTCTAGGACGTAAGGGCATTTCAGCCCCTGACAGCGCCACCATGCCAGAGTTCCTCGGGTCCGCCGAGGCGGCACCGGAATCCCACTTCGTATGAGGGATCTGACCATCGTGGGGGCCGGTGGGTTCGGCCGGGAGGCGTGGTGCCTCGCCTCGCTGCTCAACGACACGGAGTCACGGTGGGGTGTAGTCGCGATCCGGGACGACCGACCCGCTCACCACCGCCAGCTTTGCGGCGACCTAGGGGCGGACATCCTCGGACCCATACACGAACTGGATACTCGGGTGGAGGAGGTCGTAGTCGCAGTGGGTGATCCGTCCATCCGACGGTCCATCACGCAACGACTCCCAAGCGACACACGCTTCGCCACGCTGGTGCACCCGCGCGCTCATCTCGGCCCCCGCGTTACCCTGGGCGACGGTTGCGTGGTGGCTGCGGGCGCCACCCTTAGCACCAACATCCAGGTCGGCAACCACGTTCACATTGATCAGAACGCCACCATCGGCCACGATTGCGTCCTTGGGGATTTCGCTCGAGTAAATCCGGCCGCTTGCCTCTCCGGAACGGTGTATGTCGGTCACGGAGCCCTCGTAGGTGCCAACGCCACCGTTCTGCAGGGTCTGGACGTCGGCGCCGAGGCCGTGGTCGGGGCCGGCGCCGTCGTGACCCGGGCCGTCGCCGCGACCATGGTGGTCAAAGGGGTGCCTGCGCGATGACCACACCGCGCCTGATGTACGCGGTCACCGCCCCCATCTCAGCCCTCATCTTCCTCGAGGGCCAGCTCAGGGCAGCACGAGAGGCCGGGTTCGACGTGCACGTCCTGTGCGGATCCGACCCTTCCGGCCGACTGTCCCGGCGGTGTGCGGAGGAGGGGGCGACGCTGCACGAGGTAGAGGTGACGCGCACTCCCTCGCTGCGCAGCGACGCCCGTGCTTTCCTCCAGGTGGCCGCGGCACTGCGGCGGGTCCGGCCCCAGATCATGGTGGCGGGAACGCCCAAGATGAGCCTGCTGGCTCTCGCCTGCGGCAGCGTTCTGCGCGTGCCTCACCGCATCTACCTCTGTCACGGGCTGAGGTTCGAGGGGGCGTCCGGACTGCGCCGGACGGGGTTGACCCGTCTCGAGCTGCTTCTGTCGTGCCTCGCTCATCACGTCGTGGCGGTCAGCCCCAGCGTGGCTCAGGGACTCCGCACAGCAGGCGCACCGGACGGACGCGTGACTGTTCTAGGGAGCGGGTCGCCCAACGGCGTGGACCTCGAGCACTTCCAGCCGCCGTCCTCGGCTGACAGAGCATCCGCTCGCGATGAGCTGGGGCTGCGGCCCGAAGGTCGCGTCCTGGCCTTCGTGGGTCGACTGACGGGGGACAAGGGGTTGTCCACCTTGGTCGCGTTGGCCACTGCCCTGGGCAACAGCGATGAACCGGAAACCGGTCGTGGGTGGCTGCTGGTCGTCGGCGAACCCGAACCCCACAGCGCCAGGGACCAGGCGGACATGGCAGCACTTCTCGCGAACCCTCGGGTCGTCTTCGCCGGACATCAAGACGACATGCGTGTGCCCTACAAGGCCGCGGACGTCCTCGTCCTCCCGACCAGGCGGGAAGGACTACCCACCGTGGTGATTGAGGCTGCTGCTATGCAGATCCCCACCGTCGCCTACCGCGCCACCGGCACCGTCGATGCCGTCATGGACGGCGAGACGGGACTGCTGGTCACCCAGGGCGATGTACCTGCTTTCGTTGCGGCTGCGCACCTCCTGGTCAGCAATGAACGTCTGCGTGATCAGCTGGGTATACAAGCTCGCGAACGTGTCGAACGCGACTTTTCTCGTCCGCTGGTCTGGAGACAGTGGACCGAGTACCTGAGGACCCTTGTCGCGCATGCCCCTCCCGTTGCCTCTCGACGGGCTGATGGCCATCCACATCAAGGATGCACCTCTTGACGAGCTCCGGCAGCATCCTGCCCCTTGGGTCGACCGCCGTTTCACGGCATGACGGTTCTCTTCACCAGGCGGCGGGGGGTCGACGAGAGGCAGAATCAATGGCTCCTCCGTGCCCGTACACTTGCTGACATGCGCTTGCAGCGAGTGAAGGAGTCGGCACGACGGGCTTATGGAGAGATCGTCAAGGGGAGGACGAGGGTCCAAGTTATTCATTCCGCAGAGGCTCCCGCCGGTACCCAGGCCCGCTTTATCTTGTCCCCATACCGGTCTGGGACGACCCTGCTGAGGTACTGCCTCGACTCCCACCCAGACATCGCCGTGCCGCCCGAGTCCGATTTCGTGTCCCTTATAGCGGCAGTTATGGAAGACGAGGCCAGCATGGCCGGCTATCGCGACCTCGGGTACGACACCGAACATGTCCGTGAACTACTCGCCCATACTGCGCGAGTGCCCCTCGATACTTACGCCTCCGGTCGGGAGTCCAGACTTGGCTGGGTAGATAAATCCCCGCGATATGCAGAAGAGCCTCTAAGGATCCTGGCTCTTTTCCCCGAGGCCCGATTCGTCATCATGCATCGCCATCCGCTGGACCAAATTCATTCCTTCACCCGAGCCGGGTCGTTCAAGCATCCTGCTCTCGGCTCATCAACCATGGGCAAAGATCTCGTGTTGACCGCGGCAAGATACTGGCACCGCACAACACGAGGCTTGACAGCCCTCGGCGAATCAGAAAACACTACCGCGCTATCAATCAGGTATGAAGACCTCTGCAGCGATCCCCGGAACACTCTAGGCAGTATCACGTCGCATTTTCACCTGCCGTGGAACGAGTCGGTTCTCAACTACCACCTCCATAACCACGACTTAGGTCGCGAAGCGGGGCGCGTGGCAGGTACGCGCGGGTTCAGTCTTTCCACTGGCGGGTGGGGCGCATGGCAACAAGATTGGATCGACGACACCTGGGACATCGTGGCATCTGCAGCCCAAGATCTGGGGTATAGCAAAGAGCCCTGGCGACAGGGCTCATAAGATGGAGGATAGAGAGACCTGGCTGAGCGCCCAAACACCAGGAGGGCCATCCGGGTGCGTCAACTCAGCCATGACCCTGGGGCCGTTGAGGTCTAGGGCGGGAGCGAACCGACACGGGGCGAGAACTTCCTCGCAGTACGGCCCTTGGAGAGCTGTCGCCTGATGGATCACCTACTCCCCACATTGGTCGTCGCCATGACTGTAGTGTTCGCGTTGGCGGCGGCTGCGCGTCGGTCGATGGGCGCAGCGCTGGTGCCGGTGTTGGCCAGCTTCTCTTTCAACAGTCTGATCGGCGTTCTGGCCATCCACGCCATCGGGCTAGGCAACGATGCTCAGTTGTACGACGACACGGCCAGAAGCACTCTCTCATTCTGGCGTGAAGGAGCTTCGAGTCGGCCCGCCGAACTCGAGGACAGGCAAGGCTACATCGTCGCGCTTGCTGCCATGTATGGTGCATTCGGCACAACCCCCTACCCCATGATCATCTTGAACGCTGCAGCGGTGGCAAGTACCGCTCTCGTCCTAGCGCATAGCACCAAGATGCTGGGTGGAGGGACCGCAGCCGTCCGCCTCGCCCTGTGGAGTGGCATGTTCGTGCCCGGCTTGCTCTTGTGGACCAAAGACCTCATCAGAGAGCCCTTCATCTTCCTTTTCACTGCTCTCGCCGGAATGGCTGCCCTGCGCTGTGCCTTGAAACTACGTTGGGGCGCATGGGCTGCCATAGCTTTCTTAGGCCTGGCCGGCACCCGCCAAGAATCGGTCGTCACTTTGGGCATCGCCATTGTGATGGCACTGATTTTTGCTAGGCGCGACACGCTCGATCGCCGCTTTTTCGTTCTTGCCGTCTCAGCGGTGCTCATCACTCCTGTCCTGAGCTACGTCTGGGCACAACTACCATCATCCGATCTGCAGTCATCGAGGGTGGCCGTCGCTCGCGGCACGACCAGCATCGCCTCGTCCAGTACCCTCCCGGTCGACCCGCTTAACTTCGGTCGCGCATTGCTGGGTCCTCTACCATGGGAATGGACCGGCCCCCTGCTGGTCCTTGCCCTGGATGCAGTGTTCTGTTGGATTGTTCTTTTCTGCGCCATCAGATGGCTTCGACACCACCCTTCGCCAGGCCTCTGGGTGCTCTTCGTGCCTGCCATGGCGCTGTACGTGGTGGTTTCCATCACCGCTGCTTACAACTATGGCCTCTTGATCCGAATTCGAACTCAACCGCTTATGCTGCTACTTCCCCTCGCGTTCGCGGGTCTAGCCGGACCCAAGGCGGCGAGCTACGTCTGGCCCGAATCAACCAAGTCGGTCACGACCGAGCTTGGGGGTAGGCGTAGGAGGTCGAGCTACTTACCGAATAGGGCGAAGCACTGAGACCGCTCCGCCTCCAACTTCCCGTCAGTTCGGAGGTTTGTGTGCGATTTTCGCGGCCAACAAGACGAGGAGTAGTGCGCCGGTAAGCTCTCCGGTCGCCCACCCCAGCGCAGCCCCGGCGCTTCCGTAGCGAGGGGCGAGGGACAGGACCGCCACAGTGGTGACGACCAGGCTCGCCATAACTGCCCCCAGGTACGCACCGCGGCGACCTGCAGCCACCGTCGATACCGTGAGTGACGTCGAGACGAATAGCGGTATCCCGGCCGCAAAGATGGCAGCGATCAAGACTCGCGCAGGCACAAAGTCCTCACCGAACGCCACCAACATCAGCCACGGTCCCATCGCAATCATGCCTACGGCAGCAGCGCAGCCGACCAACGCGGCGATAAGGGCGCTATGGAGGCCGTGGCGGGCGACGCTGCGGCGGTCACCAGTCATGGTGGCCTGCCGAATCTCGGGTGAACGTGCCTGGCCAATCGCCTGGGCCAGTATCGATCCGATCCGCACGAGGTAGGCCGTAGCAGCGAAAATCCCGAGCTCCGCGACTCCGACTGAGCGTTCGATCACCAAGCGTACGACCGTCTGATTCATGGACAGCAAGACAGCCACACCTCCCAGGGGGGCAAGGTTGCGAACTATCCGCCACACTTGTCGAAGATTTCCGCGGCGATCCTGTCGGATTCGTTCACGACCCTCGAGCATAGGAGTGATGGCGAGAGATACGAGAGCCGCACCCCAGACTGCGCCAGAGAGCTGGCCTGTTCCCAACAAGCCCACCACGGTGCCGACCACTAGTCCTGCAGAGCGACTAACATTCGCCCCGGCAACCATCCGCATCCGCCCTAGCCCTTGCCAGTAGCCGTGCACCATGAAGGCGTAAGACTCTGAAAGCCGCGCTAGGGCTAAGGGAACGGCGACGCTGAACAGCCCAGGCGTGGGGTAGATCGCCGCGATGAGAACGCTCAGGATGAAGGCCGCTAGCCCTCCGAGTGCCATGGCATTCCGGTACTCGGGCCACCTGGTCTCGGCCTCGGGGTCGCTCGCCAACTTGTCTTGCAGCCGCAGGTGACCGAACAGAAAGAAGGGGGAGACGATGGCCAACGCCAAAGTGTATGTTCCGACAGCGCCGGCGCCCAGGCTGCGCCCGAGGACGATGAGGACGGCTCCCTGGGCAATCGTCAGCGAAAACTTGCCTGCGACGAGAACCACCGTCCGCGACCGAAGGAAGCGGCCGAAGAAGCGCATCAGCCGTCCTTGATCGCCTGCTCGACCGAGGCGACATGCAGCCGCACCCCCAGCCGCTCCACCCAGCGGTCGCGGGTGTCCAGCACCTCGGGGAAGTCGTAGCCGGTGTCGACCTGCAGCACGGGGAAGGGCACCTTGGCCGGGTAGAACGCCTTCTCCGCCAGCCGCAGCATGACGATCGAGTCCTTGCCACCGGAGAACATCAGCACCGGCTTCTCGAACTCCGCCGCGACCTCACGGAAGATGTGGATCGACTCGGCCTCCAGCTCATCGAGCTGGGAGAGTCGGTAGCTGCCGTCGACTGTCACTCCTGCGCCTTTCCCCTACGGATGCTGCAGCGTGTCACGATATCGGACTTCGTGTCGCAACCTCGCATCGCGAGCGGCTAGGTAGATTGCTGCTGGGCAAGTCCCTATTGTTGCCCGGTGGGTTCTCCGTCCCGACCCGCCCCCGAGAGCACCGGAGTATGCGTGGAACTCACTGATTACCTACACCTCGTCCGACGTCAGTGGCGACTCATCGTCGCGGTGTCGCTCGCTGTCTTGCTCGTCACGGCGCTCATCACCGCACTGACGACGCCGCAGTACCGCGCGCAGGCGCAGGTCTTCGTGTCCACCTCCAGTGGTGACACTGCTACAGACCTCGCCCAGGGATCCAATTTCGCCCAGCGACAGGTCGCGACATACGCCGACATCGTGACCACCCCGATCGTCCTGGACCCTGTCGCTGATGAGTTCGACCTCAATGGCTCGGCCGGGCTGTCGGGTCGCACCACGGCGCAGGTTCCCGCGGGCACCGTTCTCATCAACCTGAGTGTCACCGATCAGAACCCGCAAGACGCGGCGGCGCTCGCCAACGCCATCGCCGAACAGTTTTCTCAGACCGTGCAAGATCTCGAGCGTGCCGACTCATCCGGCGACAGCCCCGTGAAGGCGACAGTAGTCCAACCCGCCGCCGTTCCAGCCGTGGCCGACTCCCCAGACGTGGTGCGCAACCTGATTCTGGGCGCAGTACTAGGCCTGCTCTTGGGTCTTGGATCAGCAGTCCTGCGCGATCTTCTCGATGCCCGCGTGAAGGGTGAGGCAGACGTGCAGCGGGTGACTGAAGGACCCATCGTGGGCGCCATCGCCTACGACAAGGACGCCCCCGAGCACCCCCTCGTCGTCCAGATCGACCCGCACAGCCCCCGAGCCGAGGCCTTCCGCACATTGCGGACCAATCTGCGCTACATCGATGCCGACAACCAGCCGAAGACGTTGGTCTTCACGTCCACCATCCCCGGTGAGGGCAAGTCCACGACGACGGCCAACCTCGCCCTCACCCTGGCACAGTCCGGGGCGACCGTGTGCCTCATCGAGGGCGACCTCCGTCGGCCGCGGCTGCTGGAGTACCTCGGTCTGGAGAACGCAGCCGGCATGACGGACGTCCTGGTCGGACGCGCCGACCTCGACGACGTGCTGCAGCCTTGGGGCGAGAGCCTGTGGGTCCTGGGCTGCGGGCCCATCCCACCGAACCCCAGCGAGCTGTTGGGCTCTGCCGCCATGAGCCGCCTCATCGACACTCTCGAGGGACGCTTCGACTACATCATCATCGACAGCCCGCCGCTGCTGGCCGTCACCGACGCCGCCATCCTGTCGACCCAGGCCGACGGTGTCATCGTCGTCGTGGGGACCAAGCTCGTCCGTCGTGACCAGCTCGACCGGGCGCTGGGAAACCTGCAGAAGGTCGACGCCGAGTTGCTGGGGCTCGTGCTGAACCGCCTACCCGTCAAGGGCCCGGACGCCTACTCCTACGCCTACGAGAGCTACCAGTCGGACGCCGCCCTCGAGGCCCAGGGGAAGCGCGCGAAGTCGCGCCGAGCCCGTCGCAAGAGCAAGCAGAGCAGCTGATCCGTGGAGCTCTCGAGTCGGCAGGGCAACACGCTCCTCATCGTGCTGGCGCTGGGGGCGGTCGGCGCGTCCGGCTACGCCATCTGGAACGTCCGCCAGATGCCCGAACCGACAGCGCAGGTCCTCAGCAGTCCCACACCGACCGAGGGCACAAGCACCACACCCACCGCAACGTCAGATTCCGAGAACGGTCAGACAACGGAGGAGACCTCGACCCAGGCGTCCGACAACGAGTCGACCTCGTCCGCGGATGAGGAGCCCCCGGAGTCGTCCGACCCGGAGGAGACGACGACGGAGCAGGCGGAGCCGACCCTGTCCGACTGGAGGTCGGCCTGGAGTGACGGCGCCGACCTCCTGGTCATCGGCGACGGCTACAGCAACCTGGAGTCGCAGTGGGTGCAGCTCTGGGCCGGCCGGCAGGCCGAGGGCCGTCCTACCCTCGTCAGCCACTGGGCCGAGGGCGCTGACGACGCCTTCAACGACCCGATCGAGCTCTCCGACGGTGAGGGTCCTGACCTGCACGTGTGGAGCGCCAGTCGCGACGGCACGACGATCCGCGAGGCGACCAGACGCGTCGACCGTTTCATCGACGCCTCCGCACCACCGGACGCGGTCCTCGTCACCCTCGGCGGGTCGAGCGGCGACGAAAACATCCCCGAGCAGCTTGACCAACTGCTCGACGAACTCCCGGACGTGCCGGTGCTCGTCACCGCAGGACCGTCAGGGCTCTACGAACCGGGGGTGGCCGACGACGTGGTGGCGTGGGCGAAGGACAACGACGACCGGGTGTCGCTCGTCGACCTGCGCGAAGCGACGTCCGACGAGCCCACCGCGGAGGAGTGGGCTCTCGCCTTCGACGAAGGCACCCGCGACAGTGACTAGGGCTCGCATTTTCGGGCTCCTCTGACGCTTCCGTGGGTGTTCTGGCGCGCCGTTGACGTGCGCACGCCGCTCTCTGCTTAGGTTTCTGGCTTGTCGAAGGTCAGTCACCAAGTGAGGCGGAGAGCGGCGTGCAGAACGTCACCCTATGGCGTGGGCTCCTGGGAGTCGAGAAGACGGTCCTCGAGCGGGTCGAGCTCGACGAGGGCGAGGAGGTCGTGGTCGCGCACGTGCGCCCCCGGAAACGGGCTCGCAGTCGGTGCGGGCGGTGCGGGCGGCCGGGCCCGGGGTATGACCAGGGCGAGGGCCGGCGCCGGTGGCGGGCCCTGGACCTGGGCACGGTCCAGGTGTACCTGGAGGCCGAGCGCCACGGATGAACTGCCGCACTCACGGGCCGACCGTCGCTGCGGTGCCCTGGGCCCGGCACGGGGCCGGGCACACCCACGCTTTCGACGCCCAGGTCGCGTGGTTGGCCACGCAGTGCTCCAAGACCGCGGTCACCCAGCTGATGCGCATCGCCTGGCGCACCGTCGGCGCGATCATCACCCGGACCCGGGAGGAGGTGGAGTCGGCCACCGACCGGTTCGCCGGGCTGCGACGGATCGGGATCGATGAGATCTCCTACAAGAAGGGCCACCGCTACCTCACGGTCGTGGTCGACCACGACTCCGGTGTCCTTCTGTGGGCCGCGCCCGGGCGGGACAAGGCCACCCTGCACGCTTCTTCGACAAGCTCGGCCCCGACCGGTGCACCCAGCTGACCCACATCAGCGCTGATGGGGCCGAGTGGGTCAGCACGGTCGTGGCCGACCGGTGCCCGCAGGCGGTGCGCTGTGCTGACCCGTTCCACGTCGTGGCCTGGGCCACCGACGCCCTGGACGAGGTCCGCCGGGACGCCTGGAACAGCGCCCGCGGCGCGGTGACCCAGCGACGGGCCGCTCGCGCGTCCGGGCACGCCAAGACGCTCAAGGGCGCCCGGTACGCGCTGTGGAAGAACCCGGAGAACCTCACCGAGGGCCAGCAGGCCAAGCTGGCCTGGGTCGCCAAGGCAGACCCGCGCCTGTACCGGGCCTACCTGCTCAAGGAAGGCCTACGCACCGTCTTCCGCCTCGACCTGAAAGACGCCGAGGAGGCCCTGGACCGGTGGGTGTCCTGGGCCCGCCGGTGCCGCATCCCCGCGTTCGTGAAGCTGCAACGCAAGATCCTCAGACACCGCCGCTCCATCCTGGCCTCGATCGAGCACGGCCTGTCCAACGGGCGCATCGAGTCCGTGAACACCAAGGTCCGCCTCATCACCCGGATCGCCTTCGGGTTCCGCTCACCCCAGGCCCTCATCGCCCTGGCCATGCTCAGCCTCGGCGGCCACAAGCCCGCCCTCCCAGGCCGGAAATGACCCACGGATCAGTCAGGAGAGCCCATTTTCGTAGGTGGGTCTCAGCCCGCGAAGTCGGGCTCCCGCTCCCCCACGCCCAGCAGCTGGGCGAGCGCCGCGACGCACCTCGTGGTGGCGTTGCCGTCGCCGTAGGGGTTGACCGCGTGCGCCATCTCCCGGTAGGCGCCGGGGTCGTCGAGAAGCCGGGACACCTGACGGACGACGTCCTGCTCCCGTGTGCCGATCAGCCGCACCGTCCCCGCGGTGACGGCCTCGGGGCGTTCGGTGTTCGAGCGCAGCACGAGCACCGGCTTGCCCAGTGACGGCGCCTCCTCCTGGACACCCCCGGAGTCCGTCAGCACCACCGTGCTCGCGGCCATGAGCCGGGTGAACTCGCCGTAGGCCAGCGGTTCGGTCACGAGGACGTTGGGCAACCCGTCCAGGGCCGGGAGCAGGGCTTGGCGCACCAGCGGGTTGCGGTGCAGCGGCAGCACCATCGTGACATCGGGGTAGCGCCCGGCCAGGACACGCAGGGCACGCCCCACCCCCTCCATCGCCGTCCCCCAGCTCTCCCTGCGGTGGGTCGTCACCAGGAGCACCCGTCGAGCCTCCTCCTCCAGTGCGCCGAGCCGCGGGTCGCTGAAGGGCACGCCCTGGCGTGAGGTGTGCAGGAGCGCGTCGATGACCGTGTTGCCGGTCACGACCACATCTCCGGCAGGGATGTTCTCCCGCAGCAGGTTGTCCCGCGCCGTCCGCGTCGGGGCCAGGTGCAGCGTGGCCAGCTGGGAGGTGACCCGCCTGTTGGCCTCCTCCGGGAAGGGGGACCGCAGGTCACCGCTGCGCAGCCCGGCCTCGAGGTGCACGACAGGGATCTCGCGGTAGAACGCGGCGAGGGATGCCGCCGCCACCGTGGACGTATCCCCCTGCACCACCAGGGCGTCGGGGGACGCTTGGGCCAGCACCGGGTCGAGACGCTCGAAGACCTTGGCCATGAGGCCGTTCAGGCTCTGCCCGTGGGCGAAGACGTCGAGGTCGACGTCGGGGACGATGCCGAAAATCTGGTTGACCTGGTCGAGCATCTCCCGGTGCTGACCCGAAACCACGGCGACCGGGTCGAACCTCGGGTCCTCACCCAGGCCGCGCAGCAGTGGCGCCACCTTGATCGCCTCGGGCCGGGTGCCGTAGACGGTCATGACCCGCAGCGGCCCCGGGGTCATCCTCGCTGGTCCCGCCAGAGCCCCCGGGTGTCCACGACCGGTGCCCGCCCGCCCCAGCCGTGCTCGCGGAACTCTCGGTGGTCGACCAGCAGCACGGCTGCGTCGGCCACGGTCTGCGCCTCCTCCAATGACGCAAGGCGGACGTTCTCCATGACCTGCAGACCTGGGGGCAGTTCCTTGACGTTGGGTTCGACAGCCATGATGGTCGCCTCGGGGCAGCGTCGGGCGAGTTCGGCCGTGATGGCGAGGGCCGGGGACTCTCTCAAGTCGTCGATGTCGGCCTTGAAGGCCAGTCCGAGGGTGGCGATGGTCGGGGCCTTCACCCCAGCGATGGCGCGCAGCACCAGGTCGACGACATGCTCAGGCTTGGCGTCGTTGACCTCGCGGGCGGCGCGAATGAGGTGAGCCTCCTCAGGCGCTGCAGACACGATGAACCACGGATCGACCGCGATGCAGTGTCCCCCCACCCCTGGTCCCGGCTGCAGGATGTTGACCCTGGGGTGCTTGTTGGCCAGCTCGATCAGCTCGAAGACGTCGACGCCGACCTTCTCCGCGATGATCGACAGCTCGTTGGCGAAGGCGATGTTGACATCGCGAAAGGCGTTCTCCGTGAGCTTGGCCATCTCCGCGGTGACCGCGTCGGTGAGAAAGATCTCCCCGCGGCAGAACGTCGCATACACCTCCTTGGCGCGTCGGGCCGCCGTCGGCGTCAAGCCGCCGACGATGCGGTCGTTGTCGACGAGCTCGATCATCACCCGTCCGGGCAGGACCCGCTCCGGGCAGTGCGCGACATCCACGTTGAGGCTTCCTCCGTCGACACCCGTCGTGAGCTCCGGGCGGGCGGCGGTGATGCGGTCGGCCACGTGCTGTGTCGCCCCAGGCGGCGAGGTCGACTCGAGGATCACCAGCTCTCCGCCCTTCAGCTGCGGGATGAGCCCATCGGTGGCCGCGTCGACGTAGGTCAGGTCCGCCCGATGACCCTCGGCGAAGGGGGTAGGGACCGCGATGACGTAGACGTCCGCGGACGGGGTGTCCTTCTGAGCGCTCAGTGTGCCCTGTGCCACCGCCTCGGCGACGTGCTCTGCCAGGTCGGGCTCGACGAAGGGCACTTGACCGGCGTTCACCGCATCCACGTGGCGGTCGCTGACGTCCACGCCGACCACCTCGTAGCCAGACCGGGCCAGTATTGCTGCCGTGGGCAGTCCGATGTAGCCCAGGCCGATGACGGCGACGCGCGGGCTCATCGCGCATCCCCCGCCGGTCGCCGGCTCGCGTGCTCCCCCAGCACGAGGTGGCGCATCTCGTCATCGTCGATCTGATGGCTGGAGCGCAGCCGGGTCACGTAGAAGATCGCGCCGAGCGCCACCCATACACCGAGCGCGATGAAGGACGGGGTGCCGAGCTGGGCGGGTGAGCCGGGCAGGAGGAGCAGTCCCAGGAAGAGCACGCCGGTCAGGGCACCGAGACCACTGAGCACCTTCCGGCCGCTGGAGCGGGTGTCAGGCGCACCCTGGTCGCTGCCCGACCACTGCCACAGCTTGTATGCCGCGAGGCAGGTGTAGGTGTAGGCGATGGTGACGCCGACGGAGGTCATGTCGACCACCCACAGGAGGGCCTCCCGGCCGAAGAGCGGGGCGATGAGGCACAGACCGGCGGCGAACCACACGGCTCGGCCCGGCGCCCCCGCGTCGTTGACCTTGGCGAAGAACGGCGGCAGCACCCGGGCGCGACCCATGGCGAAGAGCAGGCGGCTGGCGGAGACGTAGAAGCCGTTGAGGCCGGTGGAGACACCCATCACGACGGCGATGGCGAGCAGCACCAGCCCGAGGGGACCGAAGAGCCGCTCCAGCCCGTCGGCGGTGCCCCACGCAGGTGCGTCGGCGACCATCTGCGGCCAGGGCTGGGCCACCGCGGTCGCGATGAGCATGGCGACATAGATCCCGGCGGCCGCCACGATGGCCAGGATGATGAGCCCGAACGCCTTGGTCGGCGAGAAGTCGAACTCCTCGGCCGCCTGCGGGACGTTGTCGAAGCCGACGTAGGCCCACGGCGCGATCGCGACGATCATGAGCACGGCGGACAGGGGCGACACGCCATCGGGGAAGCCAGGCTCGAGGTTCGACAACGGGGTGCCGGGGTGCAACCAGGTCGCGATCATTATGCACGCGACGGCGGCCAGCATGACCAGGCAGAAGGCATACTGCACCCGTCCCGAGAGGGTGCCCCCACGGGCGTTGAGGAAGGCGAAGAGCACCAGCGCCGCCGACGCGACCACCACCTCGCCGAGGTAGACCTGCCAGCCGGCGACCTCCCACAGCGGCACCCACTCCACGACCGGCGGCAGCAGCCGGCGGAAGAGCAGAGCCAGCGCCGAGGCGTTGAGCGCGATGATCGAGACGTAGCCCAGCACCAGCGCCCAGCCGGCGATGAAGGCGTGCGTGCGCCCGAAGAAGGTGTAGGCATAGGCATACTCCCCACCGCTGACCGGGAAGTGCCGGATGAGCAGGCCGTAGCTCACCGCGATGAGGCACATCAACGCCCCTCCGATGAGCAGACCCAGGCTCGCCCCCAGCGGGCCGGCCTGCGCCAGGAGATCCTGCGGGAGGACGAAGGCGCCCCAGCCGATCGCCGAGCCGAGGGCCACCGCCCACACCCACTGGGGTTTGAGGGTCTTGCGCAGCTCTTGCCGGTCCGCGGGAGCGCCCGCCTGATCAGTCATGGTGCCCGAGTCTAGAGGCACCAGGCGGGACGGCCATGGCGCACAGGCCCTAACCCGCCGCAGGCTCCAACCGGAATCCCACTCCACGGACGGCGGTGATCCGCACGGGAGCCTCCGCTCCCTCGAGCTTCGTACGCAGCCGCCCGACCGTGTTGTCCAAGGTCTTGGTGGAGCCGAACCAGTTCTCGTCCCAGACCTCGGTGATGAGCACCTCGCGGCTCACGACCGCTCCACGCCGCGCCGCCAGGAGGGCCAGCACGTCGAACTCCTTGGTCGTGGTCGGCAGGTCGACCCCGCGCACCAGGACGCGCCTGGCATCGACGTCGATGTGCAGCCCGCTCTCGACGGAGGTCTCGCGTGCGCCGCTGTCCGGCTCTGGCGACCGGTTGAGGGAGCTTCGACGCAACAGTGCCCGGGTGCGCGCCTGCAGCTCGGCGAGGCCGAACGGCTTGGCGAGGTAGTCGTCGGCACCGGTGTCCAGCCCCACGACCCGGTCCAGCTCACCGTCGCGGGCGGTGAGGATGATGATCCCGCCGGGGTAGCCACCCTCCCGCAGGGCACGGCAGACGTCGATGCCGTCCATGTCCGGGAGCCCGAGGTCGAGCAGGACCAGGTCGACGGGTGGCTGCCCGGAGAGCACCCGGTCCACGGCTGGCTGCCCCTGGGCGAAGCGGTCGACGGCATGACCGTCCCGCTCGAGGGTGCGCACGAGCGGGGCGGCGATCTTGTCGTCGTCCTCG